>NZ_CP035951.1:1792500-2430000 GCF_013376875.1 Acidovorax sp. JMULE5 | reverse complement strand
ATCAGTCGCTGGGTGTAGACCCGAAACCAAGTGATCTATCCATGGCCAGGATGAAGGTGCCGTAACAGGTACTGGAGGTCCGAACCGACTAGTGTTGCAAAACTAGCGGATGAGCTGTGGATAGGGGTGAAAGGCTAAACAAACTTGGAAATAGCTGGTTCTCTCCGAAAACTATTTAGGTAGTGCCTCAAGTATTACCGTCGGGGGTAGAGCACTGTTTAGGCTAGGGGGTCATGGCGACTTACCAAACCTATGCAAACTCCGAATACCGACGAGTACAGCTTGGGAGACAGAGCACCGGGTGCTAACGTCCGGACTCAAGAGGGAAACAACCCAGACCGCCAGCTAAGGTCCCTAAAATTGGCTAAGTGGGAAACGAAGTGGGAAGGCTAAAACAGTCAGGATGTTGGCTTAGAAGCAGCCATCATTTAAAGAAAGCGTAATAGCTCACTGATCGAGTCGTCCTGCGCGGAAGATGTAACGGGGCTAAGCCAGTTACCGAAGCTGCGGATGTGCAATTTATTGCACGTGGTAGGAGAGCGTTCTGTAGGCCTGTGAAGGTGTCTGGTAACGGATGCTGGAGGTATCAGAAGTGCGAATGCTGACATGAGTAGCGTTAAAGGGGGTGAAAAGCCCCCTCGCCGTAAGCGCAAGGTTTTCTACGCAACGTTCATCGGCGTAGAGTGAGTCGGCCCCTAAGGCGAGGCAGAGATGCGTAGCTGATGGGAAACAGGTCAATATTCCTGTACCGATCAATAGTGCGATGTGGGGACGGAGAAGGTTAGCTCAGCCAACTGTTGGATATGTTGGTTCAAGCCTGTAGTCGTGCCTGGTAGGCAAATCCGCCGGGCTTAGATGAGGGGTGATAACGAGTCTGCTTGCAGACGAAGTGAGTGATACCCTGCTTCCAGGAAAAGCCACTAAGCTTCAGCTATTGACGACCGTACCGCAAACCGACACTGGTGCGCGAGATGAGTATTCTAAGGCGCTTGAGAGAACTCAGGAGAAGGAACTCGGCAAATTGATACCGTAACTTCGGGAGAAGGTATGCCCCAAGTAGGTGAACCTGTACAAGGCGAGCCCAACGGGGTTGCAAAAAATCGGTGGCTGCGACTGTTTAATAAAAACACAGCACTCTGCAAACACGAAAGTGGACGTATAGGGTGTGACGCCTGCCCGGTGCTGGAAGATTAAATGATGGGGTGCAAGCTCTTGATTGAAGTCCCAGTAAACGGCGGCCGTAACTATAACGGTCCTAAGGTAGCGAAATTCCTTGTCGGGTAAGTTCCGACCTGCACGAATGGCGTAACGATGGCCACACTGTCTCCTCCTGAGACTCAGCGAAGTTGAAATGTTTGTGATGATGCAATCTCCCCGCGGAAAGACGGAAAGACCCCATGAACCTTTACTGTAGCTTTGTATTGGACTTTGAACAGATCTGTGTAGGATAGGTGGGAGGCTTTGAAGTGAGGTCGCTAGATCTCATGGAGCCAACGTTGAAATACCACCCTGGTGTGTTTGAGGTTCTAACCTAGGTCCATTATCTGGATCGGGGACAGTGCATGGTAGGCAGTTTGACTGGGGCGGTCTCCTCCCAAAGCGTAACGGAGGAGTTCGAAGGTACGCTAGTTACGGTCGGACATCGTGACGATAGTGCAATGGCATAAGCGTGCTTAACTGCGAGACTGACAAGTCGAGCAGATGCGAAAGCAGGACATAGTGATCCGGTGGTTCTGTATGGAAGGGCCATCGCTCAACGGATAAAAGGTACTCTGGGGATAACAGGCTGATACCGCCCAAGAGTTCATATCGACGGCGGTGTTTGGCACCTCGATGTCGGCTCATCTCATCCTGGGGCTGTAGCCGGTCCCAAGGGTATGGCTGTTCGCCATTTAAAGAGGTACGTGAGCTGGGTTTAAAACGTCGTGAGACAGTTTGGTCCCTATCTTCCGTGGGCGCTGCAGATTTGAGGAAGCCTGCTCCTAGTACGAGAGGACCGGAGTGGACACACCTCTGGTGTATCGGTTGTCACGCCAGTGGCATTGCCGAGTAGCTAAGTGTGGAAGAGATAACCGCTGAAAGCATCTAAGCGGGAAACTCGTTTCAAGATGAGATCTGCCGGGGCCTTGAGCCCCCTAAAGAGTCGTTCAAGACCAGGACGTTGATAGGTCAGGTGTGGAAGCGCAGTAATGCGTTAAGCTAACTGATACTAATTGCTCGTGCGGCTTGACCCTATAACTTTGATAGCCAATATGCAAACTGTAAGGAATGTGTGAAAAGCTCAAAGATTGTTATGCCAAGTTGACGCAGTCAAAAGACACAAAAATCTGATTCCAAACTCTATGAATTCGCCGAGCTGTTCCTCGAACAGCTCAGCACCCAGTTATGCCTGATGACCATAGCAAGTTGGTACCACTCCTTCCCATCCCGAACAGGACAGTGAAACGACTTTGCGCCGATGATAGTGCGGGTTCCCGTGTGAAAGTAGGTCATCGTCAGGCTCTTACAGCCCAAAAAACCCCAGTCATATTTGACTGGGGTTTTTTGCTTTGGGAGTACGAGATTCTTTGGAGCTGTGACACTCACAGTGTCCGCCTGGGCTCAGAGAGGCAACCGCCGACCTTGCTCGAACACCAGCAGTTCTCCCTTGCCAAATGCTGTCCTGAATCGCCCCAGTTTTGAACTGACCCCCAGAAGTTGGACGGCTGCCTTGCGGCCAACTAGGTGGTGTTTCTCAGCCGGTATTTGCGCAGCGGCGAGATGGAGGGGGTCGAAGGGGTCATGATCGCGCTCCTGTCCAAGAACGAGGCCGATTGTCTCGCTCGCCAACATAGACAGGTGCGCGATGTTTACTTGGCGTCAGGGCCTTCGCGGCGGCCTACCGCGCGAGCGGTTTAGTCCATCGTCCATTTGCGGCCGAAGCGGTCGCTCAGTCCAGCCCCTGAGGATGACTCAGATCAGCCTGAAGCCGCCGCAAGGCCAAATCGAAGGCCTTTGCGGCAAGCGTTTAAGCACAGTGCAGAGTGGAAAAATCCTGTGCGGAAGGCGCAACGAATTGACCTGCACGAAAAATACAAGACTCAGTGAAGACCGATCGGAAAAGTACAACACTGAGGGAATAAAAAGTACAAAGGTATGCACCCCGTGTCGTTCTAAGCGGTTGATTTCTCAAATTCGGTAGTACAACGCTCAGTGCACATCGACAGTCGCCTGGGCCATCGGCCCAGGAATCAGAAGGCGCTATGGCTGGATGGTTGTGCTAAGCCATTGATTCAAAGGGGAATTTGATGGTTGCAGAGGCCGCGGCGAATCCAATATCTCGTTGTCAGAGCGTGTTCCCGGTACGGGGTTCCAGCCCTTTGCAGCCAAGTTTTTTGCGATTGTTGCGACAAATAGAACAGTCTTTTCATGATCCAGCGGTTTTCGCGCCGCTGGCATTGCATCCCCCGCTATGGCAGACTGCACCGCCCAACGCCTTCGGGAGACGCGCATGACTGAGCCGACCGCACTTTGCGACATTCTCGTTGTCACTACCACGGTGGCCACCGAAGCGGAAGCGCGGCGGCTGGCGCAACTGGTGTTGCAGGCGCGGCTGGCGGCCTGTGTGCAGGTGGAGCCCATCACGGCCTACTTCCGTTGGCAGGGCGCGTTGCAGGAGGACCGCGAGCTCCGGCTGGTGTGCAAGACCGTCCCGCGTGCGCTGCACCCGCTGCTGGCGCTGCTGCGGGCGCAGCATCCCTATGCGCTGCCGCAGCTGGTGACGCAGGCGCTGCAGGGGTCCGCGGAATATGCCGACTGGGTGGACGCGCAGGTGGCCCACGCTACGGTGCTGGCCTGAAGTTTGGGCATTCCCCAGTTTGCCGACGTCTCGGCCGCTGGTACGGGTCGCTCAAACTCTTGGATCGCGATCACACGCTCAGGTCGATCTGCTGCACCGTGCCCGCGCTGCCGTTTTCTCGCAGGTAGATGCTGGTGGAGCGCACGGCGCCCAGGCTGTGGTTGTCCGCCGTGCGCAGGGCGAAGGGCGTTGCCTGGGCGGTGAGTTGCACCGCGCCCACGCCCAGTTCCTCCAGGGTCTGCAGGCTACCGCTGCCATCTGGATTCGGGGTCCACACGCGCAGCTGATGGAAGACCGGGTCGGCCTCATCGATCCAGCCATTGCCGTCGCTGTCATGCCGGGCCAGTTCTGTAAAGCCGTTGCCCGTGTCCGGGCCGAAGAGTTCCAGGCCGCTGTCGATGCGCGCGTTCTGGTTGGTGTCCAGCGCCAGATAACCCCGGTTGCCAGCGAGCAAGGGCACTTGTTCGGTCTGCCCGTCGCCGTCCAGGTCGAAGGCAAAGCGCAGGTCCTGCAATTGGGCGGCGGTGCCGTCGAAGTTGATGACCAGCGGGTCCACCGCCACGGCGTCGCCCAGCCGCAGGCTCACGGAGGATTCCTCGCGGTAGCTGCGTTGCATATCCAGCTGCAGCGTGAACCGGATTTCCCGGCCATCGGCGGTGCGCACAGTGCCCGCTGCAGCGAACTGGGTGCGCTCGGTTTCTTCCAGCACTTCGCGCTGCTCATAGATCAGGCCAAAGCCCGCGCGCTGGCGCGGGGCTGCGGCCGTGCTGTTCGTTGGGGCCAAGGGGGACGGGGGAGCGGCGGGCGCGTCGGTCGACTGCGGCCCGGCATAGACGCGGACCAGCACCCCGGTCATGCGTTCGATCAGATCGCGGATCATGGCGAGCTGGGGCGTCAGGCCCTCGTCGCGGGCGCGCTCTGGCAGAGGCTCGACCGAGGTGGTGGCCCCATGGGGTGCATGGGCGGCCTGGGCCAGGCGGGCAGCGGTGGAGATTTGCAGCGGCGGTGCCTGGCGGGCGAGGGGCGTGCTGGCGGGGCGGTCGCCCACCCACATTTCCAGGCGGCTTGTCTGGCTGTGCATGCGCGTGGCGACATGCTGGGACTGCATCTGCAGGGTGGACGACTCGATTCTCATGGGGCACCTCCATGGTTTCCACGGAGGTCCGGCGCGGTGCGGGCTGGCGTGGCCCCTGGTTATCGGCACTTCTGTGCGGTACCTTGAATGCAATCCCGACACCGGCCCAAGGTCAGTCGGAGGTGCCTTCCGGGCCCAGCATCTCCCGCGCGACCCGTTCAAAGTCTTCCAGCGCCATCGGCCTGCCAAACAGATAGCCCTGAAACGCCTTGCAGCCGTGCGCCAGCAGAAACTGGTGGTGCGCTGCCGTTTCGACCCCCTCGGCGATCACGTCCAGACCCAGGCTGCCGGCCAGCGCGATGATGGAGCGTGCTATGGCTGCGTCGCTTGGGTCCAGCAGCACGTCGCGTACAAAACCCTGGTCGATCTTGATCTGGTCCAGCGGCAGGCGCTTGAGGTAGCTCAAGGACGAATAGCCGGTGCCAAAGTCATCCAGCGAAAAGCCCAGGCCCTGGGCTTTGAGTGCGCGCATGGTAGCGATCACGCTGTCCACGTTGTCCAGCAGCAGGCTTTCGGTCAGCTCCAGCTTGATGTGCGCGGGGTCGGCGCCAGTGCGCTGCAGCAAGGCCAGCACCTGTGCCACAAAGTCTTCCTGCAGAAACTGCCGCGCGCTGACGTTGATGGCCAGGCTCAGGTGGGCCATTGCCGGGTCCAGCCGCCACCGGGCTTGTTGGCGCAGAGCGGTTTCCATCACCCAATAGCCCAAGGGCAGGATGAGGCCGGATTCTTCTGCCAGCGGGATGAACTCCGATGGCGGCACCATGCCGTGCGCGGGGTGTTGCCAGCGCACCAACGCCTCTGCGCCGGTAACCCGCCCCTGCGCGTTCACCTGGGGCTGGTACAGCAGCAGGAACTGCGACTGGCGCAGGCCGTTGTGCAGCTCCGTTTCCAGCAGTGCGCGGCGGTTCACCGCCTGCTGCATGTCAGGGTCAAAAAAGCGCAGGGTGTTGCGGCCCGCGTCCTTGGCGCGGTACATGGCCATGTCGGCCTGTTTGAGCACCTCGTCCACGGAGTCACGGTGCTCGCGCAGCAGCGTCACCCCGATGCTGGCTGTGAAGTGGTGTTCATGCCCGGCCAGATCGTAGGGCTGGCGCAGCTGGGCCAGGATCAGTTCGCCCAGCGTGCGCGCCTGGGCGGCGGCTTCCGGCGGGTCACTGCTCAGGTTCTGCAGCACCACCACAAACTCGTCGCCCCCCAGCCGGGCCACCGTGTCCTGCTCGCGCACGCAGCCGCGCAGGCGCAGGGCCACTTCCTTGAGCAGCAGGTCGCCCACCTCGTGGCCCCGGGTGTCGTTCAGGGTCTTGAAGTTGTCCAGGTCCACAAACAGCACCGCTGTGGTCAAGCCCGAGCGCGCCCCGCTGGCCAGCACCTGCTGCAGACGGTCTACCAGCAGGCGCCGGTTGGGCAGCTGGGTGAGGGCGTCGTAGAAGGCCAGGTAACGGGCCTCGTCCTCGGCCGCCTTGCGGCCCGAGATGTCGATGTCGATACAGAACATCTCCGGCGGGTGGCCCGGCACCTGGATGTAGGCATGGCTGGAGAAGACATGCACGGGCGTACCGTCCTTGCGCTGCAGCTGCAGCTCGCCGGCGGGAATCGCCTCGGCCGTGGCGAACATGTGGCGTACGTGTTCACGCACGGCGCCACGCATGGGGGGCGGAATGATGAGGTCGAGCAGGTTGCTGCCCAGTGCCTCCTCGGCCGTGTAGCCATACAGCTCCTCGGACGCCTGGTTCCAGTAGCTCGTGGTGCCATCTTCCAGATAGCCTTGCACCGAGATGGACGGGATATTGCGCAGCAGCGAGCGAAAGCGAAGCTCTGACTCGCGCAGCGCACTTTCGGCGCGCTTGCGTTGGGTGATGTCCCGTGCCAGGAAGACCACGGCCGCCTGGCCCCCCACTTTCACACCCAGGGGCTGCGCGCGCCCTTCAAATTGCCGTGTGCCCGAGAGTGTCTGCATCTCGTATTCCACGCTCTGCGTCTGGCCCGACAGCAAGGTGCTGCGGATCAGTTCCACAAATCTGTCGGCCTGCTCTGCGGGCAGCACATCATGCATCCGCTTGCCCAAAAGTTGGGCTGGGTTGGCGGCCAGCGGTGCGTCGTCGGGCGATAGCACTTCCACATAGCGCCCCTGGGCATCCAACACCAGCAGCACGTCGGGAATGGCCTGCGCAATGGCCCGCAGCCGGGCGGCCGTGCCGTGCAGTGCGCGTTCGGTGGCCAGGCGCTCTTCCACGTCGTGCAGCAGCAGGCCCAGCGCCACCGTGGCGGGTGTGAAGGTCAGCAGAAAGGGCAGGGCCAGGGTCTGGTTGACGCGCTGAACCACTTCGGTCGGCAGCAGCTGGAACACCGCCAGCACGGCGGTGTGCAACAGCAGCCCGAACAGCGCCAGCGTCACGGGTTCCACCCCCAGGCGCCCACGCGCCCGGCCCTCGCGGTAGACCAGGCCCAGTGCGGTGCACAGTGCGATCACCATCAAGCCCACCTCCGCCCCCGCGCCGCCCAGCCACAGGCGGCCGGTGGCGGCCATGGCGGCGGCGATGCAGGCCACCAGCGGGCCGCCAAACAGACCTGCCATGCTCAGCACCACCGAGCGGGCGTCAAAGATCACCCCTGGCATCAGCACCACCGGTGTGAGCATGCCCACCACGCAGATGGAGCCAAAAAGAATGCCCGAGAACACCTGCCCGGTGCGCGGATGCTGGCGCCAGACGCGGATGTTGAACCCATGCAGAAAGCACAGCGCCAACAGCAGGGCAACACCTTTGACCAGCTCAATGAACATGGGCCTCCGTGCCTTTCCAGGGGGAAGCCCATCATGGGGGAATTGCCGCAGTTCGTAAACGTGAAAATGGCCCCGGAAGGGGCCATGGATCACGCTGACGGGGGGTGGGGGCGGCCCGGACCGCCGGGCTGCATCAGGTCAGCAGTGCCTGCGCGAACTCGCGCGCGTTAAAGGTTTCCAGGTCTTCGAGCTTTTCGCCCACGCCGATGAAATACACCGGAATCGGGCGCTCCTGCGCGATGGCGGCCAGCACACCGCCCTTGGCCGTGCCATCGAGCTTGGTCACGATGAGGCCTGTGAGCTGCAACGCATCGTCAAACGCCCGCACCTGGGCCAGGGCGTTCTGGCCAGTGTTGCCGTCGATCACCAGCAGCACCTCGTGGGGCGCTGTGGCGTCTGCCTTGGTCACCACGCGGCGGATCTTCTTCAGCTCTTCCATCAGGTGCAGCTGCGTGGGCAGTCGGCCAGCAGTGTCCACCAGCACCACATCCTTGCCGCGCGCCTTGCCGGCCGTGACGGCGTCAAAGCTCACGGCGGCGGGGTCGCCGCCTTCCTGGCTCACGATTTCGACCGTGTTGCGGTCGGCCCAGACACCGAGCTGCTCGCGCGCTGCCGCTCGGAAGGTGTCGGCCGCCGCCAGCAGCACGGCCGCCCCTTCACCTGCCAGGTGTTTGGTGAGTTTGCCAATCGACGTGGTCTTGCCCGCGCCGTTGACGCCCGCCACCATGATCACCGTGGGTGTGTGTTCGCCGATGACCAGGGCTTTTTCGAGCGGGCGCAGCAGGTCTGTCAGTGCGTCGGCCAGCAAACCCTTGACAGCGGCGGGGTCGGTGGCCTTGGCCTCCTTCACGCGGCGCTTGAGGTCGGCCAGCAGGTGGGTGGTGGCCTTGACACCGGTGTCGGCCATCAGCAGGGCCTCTTCCAGCTCTTCATACAGCGCATCGTCGATCTGCGTGCCGGTGAACACCGTGGTGATGCTGCTGCCGGTTTTGCGCAGGCCGGCCTTGAGGCGATCCAGCCAGCCCTTGCGTTCCGTGGGGGCGGCTGCCGGTGCAGAAGCGGGCGCTGGGGCGGCGATGGTGGGGGCTGCCACCGGCACGGGTGCCGCAGGAGTTGCCTGAACCGGGGCTGCCACCGGCACAGGTGTGGGAACGGGTGTGGCCGGGGGCGCTGCGGCGGGCACTGGCGCAGGCGGTGGGGCTGGCGCTGTTACGGGCGCGGGAGGCGGAGCAGCCTCGGGCGCCTTGGGGGCAAACGGGTTGCGCAGCCAGCCAAACGCTGCCGGTGCTGCAGCCGGGGCCTCGACCGGCGGTGGCGCGGGCACGGGCGCTGGGGCGGGCGAAGGGGCCGGAGACGGCGGCTGCGCCGCCGCAGCTGTCGCCGCTGGCACGACCGGGGTGTGGGGGGCGGCAGGCGCCGGAGCACCGTGCGAAACGGCCGGGGAGGGCGCATCGGACGGTGCAGGCGTCGATGGCGGAGCGGCGGGCTTTTTCTTGAAAAAACTGAACATTGGAGGGTTCTTAGAATCATCCATTCTATGAAACGTGCTTTCACCCTACTGGGCCTGCTGGCCTGCCTCTCGTCCGGGGCTGCCTTTGCGGCAACGCCTCCCGCCTCTCAACCCCCCGCTGCGCCTTCCACCACGCCGTCCGCCACGGCCTCTGGCGCGCAGCAGTTCACGCTCAAGAACGGCATGCAGCTCATCGTGCAGCCCGACCGGCGTGCCCCCACTGCGGTGCACATGGTGTGGGTGCGCGTGGGCTCCATGGACGAGGTGGACGGCACCACGGGTGTGGCCCATGTGCTGGAGCACATGATGTTCAAGGGCACCAAGACGTTGCCGCCGGGCGAGTTCTCGCGGCGTGTGGCGGCTTTGGGCGGGCGCGAAAACGCATTCACCAGCCGCGACTACACGGGCTACTACCAGCAGATCCCGTCCAACCGGCTTGAAGATGTGATGAAGCTCGAATCCGACCGGTTTGCCAACAACCGCTGGCCGGATGACGAGTTCAAGAAGGAGCTGGAGGTCGTCAAGGAAGAGCGCCGCCTGCGCACCGAAGACCAGCCACGCGCCATGCTGGCCGAGCAGCTGTTTGCCGCCACCTTCACCGCATCGCCCTACCGCCGCCCGATCGTGGGCTGGATGAGCGACCTGGATGCCATGACACCGAATGATGCGCGCGCCTTCTACCGCCAGTGGTACACGCCCACCAACGCCGCCGTTGTGGTGGCAGGCGATGTGGACGTGGCCCAGGTCCGCGCACTGGCCGAGAAGTATTACGGCAGCCTGCCCGCCCACGCGCTGCCCGAGCGCAAGCCCCGCACCGAGCCCGCGCAGCAGGGCCTGCGCCGCATTGCCGTCAAGGCTCCGGCCGAGCAGGCCTACGTGGCGCTGGCGTTTCGTGCGCCCAGCCTGAACCGTGTGGAGAACCTGACCGAAACCGACCGCGACGCTCTGGCGCTCATGGTGCTGTCGGCGGTGTTCAACGGCTACGACGGCGCGCGGCTCGACCGTGCGCTGACCCAGGGCGAAAACCGCGTGGCCGACAGCGCCAGCAGCGGCGCCATGGTCACGGGCCGTGGCCCCAGCCTGTTCATGCTCAGCGGTGTGCCCGCTGCAGGCAAGACGGCCCAGCAGGTGGAAGACGCCCTGCGCGCCGAGGTCACCCGCGTCGCCCGCGATGGGGTCAGCGAGGCTGAGCTGACCCGCGTGAAGACGCAGTGGATCGCCTCGACCGTGTACGAACGCGACTCGGTGATGAACCAGGCGCAGGAGCTGGGGGGCAACTGGATTCAGGGATTTCCGCTCGACGCCAACGAACGCCTTCTGGAGCTGCTGCGCACCGTGACGCCCGCCCAGGTGCAGGCCGTGGCCGCCAAATATTTTGGCGACGACCAGCTCACGGTGGCCACCTTGCTGCCCCAGCCGCTGGATTCCCCCCGCCCCCGCGCACAGCCCGCATCCGGTGCGTCCCGCCACTGAACCCGCTTTGCGCCCTATTTCATGATTACTATTAAAAACATAGCTGCTCGCGCTTTACTGATAAGCGCTGGAGCCGTTTTTTATTCAAATTCTGCCTGGGCGCTGCTGCCCATCCAGCACTGGACGGAGGGGAACGGCGCCAAGGTCTACCTGGTTGAAAGCCCGGTCATCCCCATGGTGGACGTGCAGATCGACTTTGACGCTGGCAACCGCCGCGACCCGGCGGGCCAGTCGGGCCTGGCCAGCGCTGTGGCCGCCATGGCCAGCAAGGGCGTGAAGGCCGGGCGCGACACAAGCACCGAACCCGCGCTGGACGAAAACGGCCTGGGCGAGGCCTGGGCCGACCTGGGCGCCAGTTTCGAGGTGGCCGCCGACAACGACAGGCTGCAGTATTCACTGCGCTCGCTCACCGACCCGCCGCTGCTCGACAAGGCCGCCCGTCTGGCCGCGCGCCAGATCGGCGAGCCCAGCTTTCCGGCCGACGTGTGGCCACGCGACCGCGCCCGCTGGAGCGCCAGCATCAAGGAGTCGCTGACACGCCCGGCCACTGTGGCCAACCACGCGTTTGAAGCCGCCGTGTACGGCAGCCACCCCTACGGCGTGCAGACCACTGCAGAGACGCTGGCGCGCATCAACGTGGCCGACATGCAGGCGTTTCACACCCAGCACATCGCCGCCTGCCGCGCCAAGGTCAGCATTGTGGGCGCCGTGTCGCGCACGCAGGCCCAGGCGCTGGTGGCCACGCTGCTGTCGCGCCTGCCCGCCAGCACCGGCTGTGCGTCGCTGCCGCCCGTGGGCGAGATCGCAGCGCTCGCCGCCCCCGCCGAGCAGAACATCCCCTTCACCTCGGCCCAGGCCCATGTGCTGATTGGCCAGCCGGGCTTCCAGCGGCGCGACCCGGATTTTGTGGCGCTGCTGGTGGGCAACCACATCCTGGGTGGCGGCGGTTTTGTGTCGCGCCTGACCAACGAGGTGCGTGAAAAACGCGGCCTCAGCTACAGCGTGTACAGCTACTTTGCCGCTGGCATGCATGCCGGCGCCTTCACCGTGGGCCTGCAGACGCGCCCTGACCAGGCGGCCCAGGCCGTGAAGGTCTCGCGCGACGTGATCGCACGGTTTGTGGCCGAAGGCCCCACTGAGGCCGAGTTGCGTGCCGCCAAGGACAACCTCATCGGCGGCTTTGCGCTGCGCATCGACAGCAACAAGAAGCTCCTGGGCAATGTGGCCAACATCGCCTGGAACGAGCTGCCGCTGGACTACCTGGACCAGTGGACGAAGAAGGTCGAAGCCCTTACCGTGGCCGACGTGCGCACGGCCATGGCCAAGAAGCTGCAACCCGAGCGCATGGTGACCGTGGTGGTGGGGGGCAAGCCATGAGCCGCTCGACCCTGAAAACCACCGCCATCAATGCCGAGATCCGCAAAGCCCAGGCCGCAGCGGCCACCCCACCGATTGCCGCCGGCAAAAAGGGCGCGCCCAAGGACAAGGCCGTTGCCGCAGCAGCGCCCAAGGGCGCGGGCGAAATCCGCATCATTGGCGGGCAGTGGAAGCGCACCCGCCTGCCCGTGGCCCAGCGCCCCGGCCTGCGCCCCACGCCCGACCGCGTGCGCGAAACGCTGTTCAACTGGTTGGGCCAGGACCTGACCGGCTGGCGCTGCCTGGATGCCTTTGCGGGCACGGGCGCGTTGGGGCTCGAAGCCGCGTCGCGTGGAGCGGCCGCCGTGCAGCTGGTGGAAAGCGATGCCGCCCTGGTGGCCCAGCTGCACACCCTGCAGCAGCGCCTTTCGGCCACGGCCGTGCGCGTGCAGCGTGGCGACGGGATTGCCGCCCTCAAACAGGCGGCGCCCGCCAGCATCGACCTGGTGCTGCTGGACCCGCCGTTTGACAGCGACCTGTTCGCCGCCGCCCTGCAGGCCGCCGCCAAGGCTGTGGCCGCCCAGGGCTTTGTCTACCTCGAAGCGCCCCGCGCCTGGACGGACGAGGAGCTGGCTGCGAGTGGCCTGGTGCTGTACCGCCACCTCAAGGCCGGCGCCGTGCACGCGCACCTGCTTCAGCGCAGCGCCTGAAGCGCAGGGCCGCAGACCCCCAGCGTCCTACCTTTTCAACGTCGCCAGCCGGGCGCTGCCGTCGGCTTCGATGCCCGCCATGTTCCAGCGCAGCGTCTGCGGCAGCCCCGCCAGCGTGGGCTGGCGCACCCAGGCCAGGTGCACCGTGTAGCTGCCCGCAGGTGGGCTCGGCAAGGTCCAGGTGGCGTTGATCTGCGCGGGCACACCCGGAAGAATGGCACGCGCCTGGGCGGTGCTCAGCAGTTCCCGGCTGGCCACCACCTGGCCGGTGCCATCGCGCAGCTGAGCCTGCAGTTGCCAAGGGGTGTAGAGCGGTGCGTTACCCGTGTTGTCCACGCGCACCTGCACCTGCACCGTGCTGGGCGTGGGGGCCGTGACCGTGATCGGCCCCAGCGCAAAGCGGTAGCCCGCCTCGCGCCCCACGGCCGCCAGGTGGGCCTGTTCGGTGCCCGTAAAGCTGGACCACGGCGCGTTCAGGTTGCCATTGCCCACGGTGGAGACATGGAAGTCGCGCACCTGCTGCAGCGCGGTGGCGGCGTTGGTCTTTGACTCGCCGGGGCCGAAGGGGCAGAACTCCGCGATCCAGGGGGCGGTCTTCCAGCGGTCCGAGATCTGTGCCCAGTCGCTCGGGCGGTCGGTCCACTGCTTCATGAAGCCGTCCTGCGCCAGGCAGTCCCAGCGCAGGCCCACCGGTAGCGTGGTGGTGGTCTGCTGGAAGAACGCGTACTGCAGCGTGTCCAGGTTGGCATGCGGGATGAACATTGCATGCTGCGCATCCGGGAACCTCTCGAAATGCATCTGCGCAATGCTGCGCTTGGTGGGGTTGGAGGCCGGGGTGATGCCTTGGGTTTCCAGGGCCGGCGTGTAGACCACGTTGGTGGTGTTCATGGCCCACTCGCCGTACTGTCCGTACAGGCCCACGTCGATCCAGGCCAGGTCCGACGTGTCGCCCAGCGCGGCGGCCACGGCCTGCAGCAGGGCCTGCATGCGCTCCAGCACATAGGGGTGGTTCCAGTTGGGCACCAGCGTGGGAGGCAATGCGGGCGCGGGCGGGGTGGGGGCGGGCATCGGGGCCGCCCACACACAGGCGGGGTTGGGTGCCGAGCATTGCGGCTGCGCCGTGCCCGCACCGTGCAGGTAGGTGGGCACGTCCAGCGTGTTGGTGCCGTAGCCGCGCATGGCCTGGATGCGAAACGCAAACTGCCGCCCAGCGGCCCGGGCGGCATCGCGCGCGGCCACCAGGTTGCCGAGGGTGTATTGGCCGGGTGTGTTGCGTTCCAGGTCTTTCCAGAGGTAGCGCTGGTAGGCGGCCTGGGGTGGTGCCGATTGTGCGAGCGGCACGTCACCCGGGTCCGAGCGCCACTGGTAGTAGCCCCGGCCGGGGTTGGGGGTCAGGTCGCTGGCGATGGCCAGGGGCGCGAGCAGGGAGTTCACTGAAACCACGCTCCATCCCGCGCTGGGCGGCGGGGGCGCAGGAGGTGGCGGCGGCGGTGGTACCGAGGGTGGCTGCGACGGCGGCGGCGATGGGGGTGGTGCAGACGGGGGCTGCACCGGCGGTGCTGTGGGGGCCGGCGGGGGCGGTGGTGGGGGTTCCGGCGTGGGCCCTGGTGCGGGCGCCGTGCCTGGGGCTGGCGTGGGAGTGGGAGTAGGTGCCTCGTTGGCGTCCCCGCCGCCACAGGCCGCCGCAAACAGGGCGGCCGCCAGGGCCGTGAGCCGTGCCATGCGGACGGGGTGCAAGGTGCTGAAGGTGTTCATGGACGCCATTTTTTGAATGAAATTGGGCTCTAGCGCTTATCTGATAAGCGGTAGCAGCTATTGTTTTTGATGTGATCTGTCCGGCGCGGTGGTCTCGGCTTCCGGTATCACCGTCAACCGCAATGCATCTCCCTCCAGCGTGTAGGCGAAGGTGTAGCGGCCCGGCTCCAGGGTGGCGCGGCCTTGTGGGAAGGAGGTGTCGGTCACGTCGGTGAGCTGGCGCTGGGCCAGCTGGATGCGCGTCTTGCGGTAGTGCGCCAGCGTGGCCGGAACGGCGTGCCATCGGCTGGTCTGGCCGGGTCGCAAGGGGCCCAGGTCCACATCGCTGCGGGTGCGCGGCAGGCCTTGCCAGACATGCTCGAACACCTCCTGGCTGTTGTTGCGCACGCGCAGCCACACCGTGGGGTGGTCCTGCGCGTGGGCCAGTCCGGGTGCCAGCACAGGCAGCAGCCGCAGGAGTGTGCGACGCATCATTCCGAATCCTTCAGGCTTTGCAGGTCCCTGCTCAGGTCGCACACCCGCGCGCGTCGGCGCTCCAGCGCGGCACCGGCGATGTTGAGCGCGGCCGATGTGCCCTGGTCGGCGTGCAGCATGGCGTCCCACTGGCCCTGCGCAGTGTCGAACGCCAGCCATGCGCGCTGCGCCGCACGCAGGGCGTCACGCCGTGCGGGGCCAGCGGCCTTGAGGGCCTGGGCGTAGACGCGGTTGAGCTCCTTGTCCCACGCGGCGTAGGCGGCCGACTGCGCGTCACGCAGGTCCACCGTCACGCCCCCGCTGCGTTCGGCGGCTGCAGCCAGGGCCTTGTCGATGGGGTGGGCAGAGGTCTGGCCGCAGAAGTGTTCGGCGGCGTGGGCTGTGTGTGTCCCGGCGGCCAGCAGGGTGAGTGCGGCCAGCAGTGCAAGGGTGGTGTTGTACCAGGGCTGGTGCAGGGGATGTTGCATGGGAGGCCTTCTTTCTGGCGTTCTTCTCTCTTCAGGGGGAGTGCAGGAAGCTCATGCGCCCACCCACAGGAGCGCTGCCAGGGTGGACAGCAGCGCGAGCACGGTGAAAGCGACTACCGCGCCACCGCTGGCCGCTGCCACGCTGACCGCGGTGGACCAGCCGCGCGCCTGGCCCCAGTGGGCAAGGTGGCGAGCAAGCCCCAGCGCGGCGAGCCAGCCCAGCACCAGCAGCACGGCCAGGGCGCCCAGCAGCTTTCCGCCCTGGGTGGAATTCATCCCGTTGCTGCCGAGCAGTGCCGTAAACATGAAAAACAGCGCGGGCAGCAGATTGGCAGCGCCCGCCAGGAGCATGGTGAGGGTCGTGGCTGGCATGCGGTGGGCCTGCTGCTTACTCCGTGACGGCGTAGCTCAGCACATCCAGCGACTGCGTGTGCTGGGGGTTGCCCGAGATCCAGTCCGCACGGGCGATCACCGTGTACACCCTGCCCTGTTCCAGCTTGCCGCCAGGTTGCAGGGCGGCGGTGCGCGGGTCTACGTAGAGCATGGCCGTGAACCCTTCGGCGCTGCGAAGCAGCACGGCCTGCTTGCCGTTTTTCACCTTGATATCGCTCACCCAGGCCGCCTTGTTGCCGGTGGGCGGGTTCAGGCTCTCCACGGTACCCGACAGGCGCACGATCTTGCGCCAGACCTTGCTGTCCTTCGGGTTGGTGACCTTGCCGCTTTCTGCGGCATCGGCCTTCTGAATGTCGCCCAGCGACTGGTAGGCGATGGTCCAGTCCGCGTGGCTGGTATCGCGGCGCAGGTGGTCGGCGGCGAGCATCAGGGTTTCCGTCCAGCCCCCGCAGGCGTTCTTCTTTTTGCACAGCGGCCAGGCGGTGCTGATCCAGCGCTTGAGCTGCTCGGCCTTGTCCTGGTGGCCGTCCATCTCCAGCGCCACGCCCGCGCCCAGCACGGCGGCGGCCTGGTTCTGCTCGGGCGCCACCACCAGCACGGCGCCGTTGCCCACATCGAGCTTGCCTACGCGCAGCTGGCGCATCATGGCGTGGGCATATTCATTGGCGCTCTTGCCGCCCAGGTCTTTCACCAGCAGGGTGACGATCTCCACGCCCGTTTTCTGCGCGTGCTCGTACATCTGCTTTTCAAACTGAGCACGGATGGCCGGGTCCAGGATGCCGAACTCGTCGTAGATGAACTGGGTGCCCTTGGACGGGATGGCGGCCGCGTCTGCCTTGGGCAGGGTTTCGGCCGCGGCGGCCAGGGCTGGGGCGGGCGTCTTGGCCGAGGGGACCGCCGGTGCTGCCGTGGGCGCCGGGGCCTTGGCCACCGTGGTAGCCGGTGCCGGGGCGGGTGATGCGGCAGCGGGTGCCGGTGCAGCGGGGGCAGCCGCTGCGGTGCGCACCGGCAATCCGCCAGAGCACTGCGGCCCGCCGCCTTGCAGCTCGCAGGCTTCTGTCCAGCCGCTGGCAATGGCGGCCAGGCGCTTCTTGCGGCCCGGGTGGGTTTCGCCGTCCTTCTCGGGGATCAGCGTGGCAATGGCGCGCTGGGCGTCGGCCAGCGGCGCGCCCATCTTGTAGAGCACAAAGCCGCTGAACTTGTCCGACTCCAGCTCGATGGGTGGCTGGCTGCCGCCGGGCACGATGGTGTGGCCCGAGAGGTGGTGCCCGATCTCGTGGGCCATGATGCTCACAGGCGCCCAGTTGTTGGATTTGGTGGCCTGAATGACTTCGCCCATGAAGGCCGGGTTGTAGGCAATCACGCGGCGCGGCACCTTGTCAGGCCCCTGCATGATCACCGCCGCCGCATTGGGCACCTTGCCCTCCACCACCACAAAGTTGGCGGGCAGGCCGGTGTATTTCATGATCTCGGCCACCACCTGTTTGCCGGTGCCGCCGCCCTTGGACAGGTCGGGTGGCGAGAAGGCCAGCGGGCTGCCGTCGTACGAGCAGGCCTGCAGCGTAGCGGCCAGTTCGGCCGCCAGCTGGGCCTTGCTGGGCTTGGCCACGGCAGCCGTCTTTTGCGCCATGGCCAGGCCGCCCACGGCCAGGCCCAGCATGGTGGCGCAGGCGAAGGCGACAGGGCGAACAATGCGGTGTTTCATGGGGATGGGTTCCTTGGGTTGGGATCAGTGAATGCGGTGGCCGGTTGCGCTGCGTGTTGCGCGCAGCCGTCGATACTGTCGCGCCCCAAGCCAGGGCGGCCGAGCAAGGGCCGCCCCGCAGTGAGGGCCGCGTCCCCCTGCCCGCATGGCGCAGCCATGCGAGAGCGGGGGGAATGCACCGAAGGCGACTCAGGGGGGTGTCTCATGCCGTCACCAGTGCCGCCACGCGCAGCACGCGCTGGGCCAGTTCGGCCTGGCCGCGTGTGCCGGTCTTGGCGTACAGGCTGGCCAGCTGGGAGCGCACGGTGGGCATCTTCACGTGCCGGTTGTCGGCCATTTCGCGCGGGGTCATGCCCTGCAGCAGCAGGGGCAGCAGGGCGGCTTCGGCAGGCGTCAGGCCATAGAGCGCGCTGCACACCGACACCGTGGCGCCCGCGTGGGGCGGCGCCTCGGGCACCAGGATGAACTGGGCCAGCGGCTCGGCGGCGGGCCCCGGACCATTGCGCAGCGGCGCTGCCAGGGCCACCAGCGTCCCCGGCGCGGTGTCGTTCTGGGTCTGCAGCCGGGCCGAGACGGGCGAGCGTGTGCTCAGGCTGGCGGTGAGCAGTGGCGTCAGCCCGGGGTGGATCTGCGCCAGCTGCAAGGGCTGGCGCGCCTGCCAGCCCGTGGCGTTGCGCAGCAGGATGCGGCATTCGTCCTCCACCCCCAGCCAGGCGCGGGCGTGTTCGTTCAGGTAGCGCACCTCGCCACGCTGGTTCACATGCATCAGCCCCAGCGGCAGCTGGTCCAGCGTGCGCTCCAGCGCACTGCTGTGGCGGCGGGCCTGCTGCAGGCGGCGCTGGGCGCGCATGAGGCTGCGCACCCAGGGCGTCACGGCGCGCAGCCGGGCAAATTGTTCGGGCGTGAACTCGTTCTGGCCCAGGTCGTTGTACATCGCCAGCACGTGCATGCCCGCCTCGGGCGAGGCCTCCACGATGCTGTTGACCATGGCATCGATGCCCAGGGGCTTGAGGTAGTCGGCATAAAACGCGCCACGGCGCAGGGCTGGGGTGCTGACGAGCTGCTGGCTCAGCGAACCGCCGCGTGCCAGCGCCTCACCCTGCTGGCGCACGAGCGCCTCGCTCCACGCATCGCTGCCCTGGATCAGGTTCGCATAGCGCGCCAGAAAATCATCGGGCATGCCCCATTGGTAGGCGGCCAGCGGGTCGTCCGAGCCGGGCAGGGGGCAAAACAGCACCACCTTGTGGCTGCCCAGGGATTCGCCCACGCGGTGCAGCAGGCGCTCCACCATGCCGGGCTCGCCCAGGGCCTCCAGGCTTTCGGCCATCAGGGTCTCGAAACCCGGTATTCCCACAGGCTGCGGGTCCCGCTCTTCACCGCTCAATGGGTGCTCCTCATCAGGTTGAATGAACTGCGCCGGATGGTAGGGTTGATGCCTGCGCCGCAACATCATTCAGGTGAAGGATGTGGCTGCGGCCCGACAGGTTTTCATGAACTTGTTCACGCTTTTCACGCGCCCATTTGCCACAGCACGAGTTCGACCACTGCGCGGGCATAAAGCTGGGTGGCCTGCCACTTGAGCGCCGCGAACAGCGCACCGGCCAGCAGCAGCCGCCAGCCATCGCGCCGCCAATCCAGCACCAAAAACTGCCGCAGCGCCACCATGAGCATCAGCGTCTGCAGCGCCGTCATGTACCAGGGAGACCAGGCCTTGTGCCACCTGAACAGCTCGGGCGACGGCGCCAGCACCAGCGGCAGCTGGTTGACCATCTGCAGCGCGATGAACACCGCCTGGCAGTACAGTGCCAGGGTCAGCAGCTCGGCCACGTTGTAGCCCCACCGGCGGAACACCAGCCACATGCTGGCAAAGGCCGCCACCGCGCCCAGCGAAAACGACCACTTGGAGTAGCCTGTGACGAGCTCAAACATCCGCTGCGCCGCTTCGCTGGGCAGCTCGGGCCGCAAGTAGTCGGTGTGGCCCAGCACGATCAGCAGGAAGCCGATGGCCAGGCACAGTAGGGTCAGCGGGTGGGGGTGGTCCTTGCGCTGGCCCAGCACGTATTCGCGTGCGGTGGTGCCGGGCTGGGGCAGCACGCGCAGTGCGTTGCGGAGGGTGTTCCATTCAAACCAGCGAAAACGCTCCCACGCTTCCTTGCGCACGGTGCTGCTGCCCATGCGCGCGGCCTTCTTCTGACCGCACTGCGCGCAAAACGGGCCAGAGAGCGCTGCGCCGCAGTTCAGGCAGGCCTGGGTGTCGAACAGCGCGTCGCTGACGGTGGTGGGAGTGGGCTGGGGCGGACGGGGAATCACAAGGAAGGAACGGCGCAGGCCGGGCTGGGGTGGGCTGCGGATCGTAGGCTGTGGCCCGGCAGCCGCCATCGTTCACATGAACGACGATGAGCGACGGCGCTGCGTGGATTTGCTATGTTTTTTGTGGCTATTGGCGCTTGATGGATAAGCGCTAGTGCCCAATAGGTCCTAAAACTTCTTGCGACGCAGTGCCCCCATGCCCAGCGTGGCCGCCGCGAGCGACAGCATGATCAGCGCCCATTCACCCAGGGTGGGCACGGCGGTGGCGCCGACGGGGGGAACGTTGGGCGCGTTCACCGTGAAGTCGCAGGTGGCCGTGGGTGGGTTGGCGGGCCGGGGGCCCACCTGGTACAGCCAGGTGTTGGGGCGGGCCGGGTCATCGACCATGCGGACGTTGCCGCCGCAGTTGCCGCGGACCGTGCTGCCCACTGGGAGTGGCGGCGAAACGGCGCAGACCTGTTGGGGGCCGGGCACCGGGAAATCGGTGCAGGTGATGGTGAACGCGCCGGGCGGGTTGCTGATGGTGTTGATGGTGGCCCACTGGGCCTGGGCGCTTCCTGCGGCCAGGCAGGCGCTGATGAACACGGAGCGGAACAGGGCAACGCGGAAAATGCGGCGGCGGAGTTTCATGGGTGCGAGGCTTGGAAAAAAATGGACCATGCCGCCCGCTGGCGCGAGCGGCGACACGCAGGGACTGTAGAAAGCCCCGGCGCCCTTGCCCATCCGCTACCTGGAGGAGCCTCGCTCGCTATGTTCTCATTCGGGTAGATGATGACGGCAGCCAGGGGCGGCTCCTACGATCCGCCGCTTTCTATGAAACACATGGCCTGTGCGAAGCCGGGTGCCTGCGTCCGGCCCGCCTGCCTGCCTTTTGCAAAGGGTAACGGGTAGGGGGCAAACGCTGGGGCAGCATTCCGGCGGGCGCAGGCTCTGCATAAAGGGAATGGGTTTGCATCCTGCTTTTTGCGATCTGCTGGCATCGGTGTCGGACGGCACCCGGTTTGGCGACGCGCTGGCCCGCTACGCCGCCAGCTTTCGCGCGGACCTGCTCGGCGGCGCCTTTCTGGCCAGCGATCTGGACCAGCTGGCGCAGTGGGGCGCGGAATTTGCCGCGCACCCCGAGGTGGACTACTGGCTGCAGTCGCCATCGAGCGACGGCGCACCCGCGCTGCTGGCGATGGGCGTGACGCCCGAGGCGGCGCAGCGCTATGCCACGCACTTTCGCCTGCAAGACCCGCTGTGGGACGACGCCATGGCGCAGCGAGCGCGCACGGGCCCGTCGGGCACCTGGGTGGCCACGGACGCGCCCGTGCACGCCACGCGCGGCTTTCGCCGCAGCGAGATCTACAGCGACTTCCTGCGCGAGTACGGCATCGGCACCCGCATGTTTGGCGGCAGCCAGGGCGCGTCGCACCCGGTGGGCAATTTGTTCATGTCGGTGTACCGCCAGGGGGACGACGAGGGCTTCACACCGGAGGAAGTCGCGCGTTTTCGCGCAGAGTTTGGCGGCGTGCAGCGCGCGGCCTTTCTGCACCGCGAGATGGTGGCGCTGCGTGCGCGCACCCAGGGCCTGGAGTCGTTGATGGAGCAGATGCCCATGGGCCTGCTGTTCTTTGACACCGCCGGCCGCCTGCTGCACGCCAATGCACGCGCCCGGCTGCTGAGCGCCCGGCCCGAAAGCGTCGCCCTGCGCACGCTGCTGCGCAGCCCGGTGCTGGCCAGCACGGCCGATGCCGCGCTGCGCGCGCTGTTCCAGCAATCGCTGCAGGGCCGCAGCGGCTGTGTGGAGCTGCCCGGCACCGAGGGCGGCTTGCTGCTGGTGACGCTGCCCCTGAGCGATCTGGCTGCGCTGGGCCTGTGCCACCGCGCGCCGGGCGTCGCCTGGGTGGTGCTGGAGCGCAGCCTGTGCAGCGAGGCTGCCGTGGCTCTGGCCCGCCAGGCCTATCGCCTGAGCCCGTCCGAGGCCGACCTGCTGCTGGCGCTGATGCGCGGCCAGACCCCGCAGGATTTTGCGGACGCACGCGGCTCGCGCATCTCGACCGTGCGCACGCAGATGAGCGCGCTGCTGGCCAAGACGCGCACCCAGCGCCAGCAGGATCTGGTGGCGCTGGTGGCCCGGCTGATGCTGCTGGCGCCGGGCAACCTGGCACTGCAGGGGATTGCGGTGGTGTGACGGCCCTTCGCAAAGGGGGCGTGGGGGCGGTCCACGCCCTATAGGCAGCCAGGGGCTACACGGCGCGGGGCAGGTGCCCCATACAATCTTTCCGTGACCAGCAAGCGCCGAGCCCTTTTCCTGCTGATTGCCATGGTCTGGCAGGCGCTGGCGTGGCTGTCGCCTGTCCACGTCGACCACCAGAAAGAGGTCATCGCTCACATGGTGGTGCATGCGCAGGAGGTGGGCCACCACCACCATGCCGACCAGACCCTGCACCTGGAAGCTGATGGCAGCGAGCCGCCCCATCAGCATGCGCACCAGGCGGTGCAATTGCCTGGTTTGCTGCCCGCGATGGCTCTTGTTGCCAGCGATCCCGTCCCCTCAGTGTTGGTGCCCCACGCGGTTCCGGGGCACGCATCGGTCTTTTTAGACGGCCCCTTGCGTCCTCCGCAGCGCAGCACTTTTTGGGCCTGACAGGCCTGCGCGGCGGTTGCTGAGGACCGTCGCTGTGCTGGTGTTCCACCAGCGATCCCTGCCTTTTTGTTTCCTTGCTTTTTCTTTCCGGCTTGCTGGCTACGCCAGAGGCGGCGTTGCGGCGCTCTGGATGCAGTTCCGAAGGAGCTGGTCTGCCACTGCGTCGCACCACGCAAGCTTGTCTTCACCCGCACACAGGGCTCTTGAACCATGACCCGAATGATTTCCCATCGCCTGGTGGCATTGCTGCTGCTGGGCTTTGTCCCGCTGCTGGGCTTTGCGCACGGTATTTCCGAGGAGGACCGCCAGCGCATGCTCGATGGCGGCTACCTGCAGTACGTCGGCCTGGGCGCCAGCCACATGCTGACGGGCTACGACCACCTGCTGTTTCTGTTGGGGGTGGTATTTTTCCTGACCACGTTCAAGGAGGTGGCCAAGTTCGTGACGGTCTTCACCGTGGGCCACTGCATCACACTGGTGTTTGCCACGTACTTCCAGATCACCTGGAACTACTACCTGGTCGATGCCACCATTGCTGCAAGCGTGATCTACAAGGGTTTTGACAACAACGGCGGATTTCAGCGGGTGTTTGACATGCAGTCGCCGAACCTTTTGGGCGCTGTGTTCATTTTCGGATTGCTGCATGGCTTTGGCCTGTCCACCCGGTTGCAGCAGTTGCCGCTGGGTGACGATCCGACCGCAATGCTGGGGCGCATCCTGAGCTTCAACGTGGGGGTGGAACTGGGCCAGGTCGCGGCGCTGGCTGTGATGGTGGCGCTGCTGGCCGCCTGGCGGCATAGGCCCTCCTTCCGGCGCTTTAGCCATGCTGCCAATCTGGCGCTGATTTATGCCGGTGTCTATCTGCTGTTCACGCAGCTACACGGTTACCAGCACGACACGGCGCCGGACAGTTTTCGCTTTCCCACCCAAGAACACCGCCATGTCCATGAGGACATGAATATCGAAAACACCCAGGATGACAGCCGCAACACCCTTCGGTGAATCTGCGCCTTTTTCTTTTTTCCCGTTTAGTTTTTACCTCCAAGTCTTCAAGGACCTCATCATGAAAAAGTCTCTCATCGCCACCATCGTTTTATCTGCCGCTGGCTGGGCACCCGCCGCCTACGCTGACAAGGGCAGCAGTTGCCACTTCCACGGGGCCAAGGCTGCGACCGAGTCCGTGGTGAGGGGTTGCGCCGACCAGCGCAAACAGGCGCTGGTCATGGCGGGCAAGCTGGACGCCTCGTGGTCTGCGGTCAAGCCGGAGAGTGTGGAAGCCGTCGAGGGAAAAAAGGGCAAGGAGTGGAAGTTGACCTTCAAGAACCCGGCGGTGGTGGACCCCAGCAAACAGACGCTGTACATGTTCTACAGCCTGCCGGGCAATTTCATTGCCGCTAATTTCACGGGCCAATAAGCCGTGTGGCGCGGTCTGGCGTCCCCTGCGCAGCGGGGCGGATTGCTTGCGTTGCTGGCTGCGGCCCTGTTCGGCCTGAGCACGCCACTGGTGCAGGGCTTTGGTGCTGGCGTGGGGCCGTTCACCACGGCGGCGCTGCTCTATGGTGGCGCTGCACTGGTGGCTGCGGTGATGCGCCGACCCGCCACGCGCGAGGCGCAGCTGCGCCGTGGAGACCTGCCGCGCCTGGTGGCCATGGCCAGCATGGGCGCTGTGGTGGGGCCGGTAGCGCTGGCGTGGGGCCTGCAGCGCACCAGCGGGTCCAGCGCGTCACTGATGCTGACGCTGGAGGCTGTGTTCACGGCCCTGCTGGCCTGGCGCTGGTACGGTGAAACGCTGGACAGGCGCGTCATCGTTGCCGTGGCGCTCTTGCTGGTAGGTGGCGTCGTGCTGGTGCTGGAACAAGGTCTGGTCGGCCAGGTTCAACTGCTCGGGCTGTTGGCCGTGACCGTGGCCACCATGGCATGGGGTATCGACAACACCCTGTCGAAGGGGGTTGCGGACCGTGATCCTGGCCAGGTGGTCCTGGTCAAGGCGGTGCTGGGCACGCTCGCGACGGTGCTGATGGGATGGCTATGGAACGAGCCGGTGCCGGGTCTGGGTCCGGCGCTGGCCTTGTTGGCCGTGGGTGCCACGGGCTACGGCCTGAGCTTGCGCTTTTACCTGCTTGCGCAACGGGCGTTCGGGGCGGCTCGCACAGGTTCTGTCTTCGCTTTTGCTCCGTTCATTGGTGCCTTGGGTGCTTTCGTGCTCGGCGACCGCTCAGGATCGTGGTTGATGGGGGTGGGCGGTCTGTTGATGGTCTGTGGCGTGGTGCTGCATCTAGCGGAGCGGCACGAACATGCGCATGTGCATGAGTCCCTGGAGCACGAGCATGCACACACCCATGACGACGGTCACCACACGCACACCCATGACGTGATGCCCTCTGGCTCGCACAGCCATTGGCACCATCATGCTCCGGTAGAGCACACCCATCCCCACGTGCCCGATGCGCACCATGGGCATTCGCACTGACTTCACTGAACAGGGATTCATGTTGCACTGCACGCATAATGCGCGCACGCGGCCTGGCGCCCCGGAAAGAGCGTGAACGCCTTTCGGGGGCCGGGCCAACGACCCTTCCGCCAGACAGGAGACAACCAGCCATGGCCCAGAACGTGCTCGCCGTTTACCCCGGAACCTTTGACCCCATCACGCTGGGCCATGAAGACGTGGTGCGCAGGGCCACCCAGTTGTTTGAACGTGTGATCGTGGCCGTGGCTGCAGGCCACCACAAGAAGACCCTGTTCACCTTGGAAGAACGCATCGACATGGTCCGCGAGGCGGTCAAGAACTACCCACAAGTGCAGGTCGAGGCCTTCTCGGGCCTGCTGCGCGACTTTGTGGTGGAGCGGGGCGGCAAGGCCATGGTGCGTGGCCTGCGCGCCGTGACCGACTTTGACTACGAGTTCCAGCTGGCGGGCATGAACCGCAGCCTGATGCCGCAGGTGGAAACCGTGTTCCTCACCCCCAGCGACAAGTACCAGTTCATCAGTAGCACCTTTGTGCGCGAGATCGCCGTGCTCGGCGGCGAGGTGACCAAGTTTGTGTCGCCCTCGGTGGAGCAGCGACTGGCCGAGAAGGTGCGCACGCTCACGCCGCCCTGATTTTTGGCAAAAACAGCCTCTGGCGCTTATCTGGTAAGCGCGGGATGCTATATAAATAGTAGCGAATTCTCTACAGCGGCAGTGGTCACGCCACGGCCTCCAGGCGGCGCGCCACCTCCGCTGCCTCGGCCCGCAGGGCCTCCAACATGGGCACCACCTCGGGCAGCGGTGGGCGGTACAGCGGCAGCACGGCCGCCACGCTGAACGGGATCGACAACGCGAGCCGCCGTACCACCAGCCGGCCATTGGCTGCGGCGGTCAGGGCCGTCAGCGGGTTGACGACGGCCAGCCCCAGGCCGTGCTCCACCATCGCGCACACGGCAGCCGCGCTATGGGTTTCCATGCGCAGTGTGCGAGGCACGGCGGCTTCGGCAAAGCGCGCGTCGATGATGCGGCGATAGGGGTCGTCGGCCGACAGGCTCACAAAGGGCTGGTCGGCAAAGTCCGCCAGCTGGAGCACAGGTTGCCGGGCCAGGGCGTGGCTTGCGGGCAGCACGGCCACTTCGTCCAGGGTGAGCAGCACCTCGGCGCGGGTGCCGGGCGGGGCGGCGGTCTGCTCGCACAGGCCCAGGTCAAAACGCTGGGCGCTCATCCATTCTTCGAGCAGCGGCGAATCCTGCGGTGTGACCGACAGGCGCGCGTGGGGCTGCCCCTGCATCAGCCGCGCCGCCGCGCCGGGCAGCAGCGCGTGCGCCAGCGCGGGCAGGCACAGCACCGCCAGCTGCACGGCGTCGGGCCGGCCCAGCGCCACGGCGCGGTCCACCACGCGCTCCAGCCCCTGCCACGAGCGCTGTACCTCGTCCCACAGGGCCAGTGCCCGCGCATTGGCGCGCAGGCGGCCCTGTATACGCTCGAACAGCGCATAGCCCAATAACGATTCAAGCCGGGCCAGCTCGCGGCTCACCGTGGGCTGCGAGCTGTGCAGCAGGTCGGCGGCGCCGGTGGCGCTGCCGGCGGTCATCACGGCGCGGAACACCTCGATGTGCCGGTGGGTGATGCGGTGGGCCAGTGCGGGGTCGGTCATGGGCAAAGCATATCCATATTGAATAGAAGATGTAAATCAAAGCATTCGACCAAATACCTTGGAAGGGGCATCATCCGCGCTTCCATTCAGTCATGACTTACGCAAAACAGGGTTCAGGCAAGCGGTTCACCCCAGGGCGAGGCGGTTGTTGCATCCCGATTTGCGTAAGTCCTATCAGTCTTTGTGCCTTCGGAGTCCCCATGTCCAACCCCTTCTCGCCCGCCCAGCTGTGGTCCCTGGCCGACCAGTTCGGCACCCCCTTGTGGGTGTATGACGCGGCCACCATCCGCCAGCGCATTGCGCAGGTGTCCAATTTCGAGACCATCCGGTTCGCGCAGAAGGCCTGCTCCAACATCCACATCCTGAAGCTCATGCGCGAGCAGGGCGTGAAGGTGGATGCGGTCTCGCGCGGCGAGATCCTGCGTGCGCTGGCGGCCGGCTACACGGCCGGCAAAGACGGGGAAGGGCCGTCGGAGATCGTCTTTACCGCCGACCTGTTCGACGCCGCCACGCTCGACTGCGTGGTCGAGCACGGCGTGCCCGTCAACGCAGGCTCGATCGACATGCTGCACCAGCTGGGCGCACGCTCGCCCGGCCATGGCGTCTGGCTGCGCATCAACCCCGGCTTTGGCCATGGCCACAGCAACAAGACCAACACCGGCGGCGAGCACAGCAAGCACGGCATCTGGCACACCGACCTGCCTGCAGCGCTGGCCGCGATCAAGCAGCACGGTCTGAAGCTGGTGGGCCTGCACATGCACATCGGCTCGGGCGTGGACTACAGCCACTTGCAGGAGGTGTGTGGTGCGATGGTCAACCTGGTGCGCACGGCGCATGCGGCCGGGCATGACCTGCACGCCATCTCGGCCGGTGGTGGCCTGTCCATCCCCTACCGCGGTGGCGACCCGGTGGTCGATACGCAGCATTACCACGGCCTGTGGGACGCCGCGCGCCAGCAGGCTGAGGCCATCGTGGGCCACAAGCTGGGCCTGGAGATCGAGCCCGGCCGCTATCTGGTGGCCGAATCCGGCGTGCTGCTGGGCCAGGTGCGCGCCACCAAGAACGCGGGCAACAACCACTTTGTGCTGGTCGATACCGGCTTCAATGAACTCATGCGCCCCTCGATGTACGGCAGCTACCACGGCATGAGCCTGCTGCGTCGCGATGGCTCGACGGCGGCAGAGCAACCCACGGTGGTGGCAGGCCCGTTGTGCGAATCGGGCGACGTGTTCACCCAGGGCGACGGCGGCGTGGTGCTGCCACGCGACCTGCCCGCCGCCCAGGTGGGCGATCTGCTGGTGATCCACGACACCGGGGCCTATGGCGCATCGATGTCCTCCAACTACAACACGCGTCCGCTGATTGCCGAGGTGCTCGTTGACGGTGGCCAGGCACGCCTGATCCGCCGCCGTCAGACGGTGGACGAACTGCTGGCGCTGGAACTGGGGCTTTGATCGTGCTGTGGGGCGGGCGCCGCTCCCACAGCCGGTAGGCGCGCGCCTACGGCCACGCGCCGTGCTGGCGCACACGGGCGGGAAAAGGAGGGCCATACAGTGAAATCACTTATCCCCTTCAACCCTTTTCAGGAGATCACTATGCCCATCATTGCCTGGCTGCTCGGCGTCCCACTGTCCGTTGTTCTGTTGCTCATGCTGTTCGGCGTGTTCTGATCCTGCCCCGCAAGGGGATTGCCAAAAAAGCCGCAGGGCGCCTATCCATGGTGCCCTGCGGCTTTTTTGCTGGGCATGCCTTTCGCCAAGGTCGTCCGTCCGTTCGTCCGCTTGCCATGCCAACCCGGGCTCCAGGGGACGAGAGAAGCCGCTAAGCTGGCCTTTCGCCCTGTTTTCAACGGAGCGACGAGGCCCCGGCTGCCTCGCGCCACGCACGGCGCGCGGGCGGGTAGAGGCCACTTTGCCCACCCCTGGAGCCGCCATGGACGCCGAAGAACAGACCATTGTCGAGCTGGCCTACCCCGGCGAGTACCTGAGCCGCCTGGGCTGTGCCGAAACCAAGACCTGCAAGATCCGTCTGTCCCGCAAGGGCCAGGGGCTGCTGGCCCGCATGTATGCCCGCAAGGGCTACAGCATGCAGGCCACCTTGTCGCACGACTGCGACCTGAGCAGCCTGGTGGTGCAGATTGATGGGCAGTCGCAGGGGACGATCTCGGTGCGCATGGACGACGGGCACCTGGCGGCCGAGGAGCAGTACCCCGAGTTCATCGCCGAACTGCGCCAGCGCGGCGCGCGCATCTGCGAAATGGGCAAGCTTGCAATGGACCCCGGGGTGCGTTCCAAGCATGTGCTGGGCGCCATCTTCCATATTGCGTGGATCGTGGCCTTCCGCGCCCGGCGCGCCACCGACATCGTCATCGAGGTGAACCCGCGCCACGCCCCGTTCTACCGGCGCATGCTGTGTTTTGACCAGATCGGCCCCGAACGCATGTGCGAGCGTGTGGGTGCGCCCGCCGTGCTGCTGCACATCGGCGCTGACAAGGGGCGCCGCCTCATCGACCAATTTGGCGGCCAGCCCAAGCTGGCCAGCGTGGAGCGCAGCTTTTACCCCTATTTCTTCCACCCCGACGATGAAGAGGGTCTGCTGCGGCGCCTGTCGGTGGGGTAGCCGTCAGGTCTTGCGCGGGGCCTCTACCGTCAGAGCTCGCCCCGGGGGCCGCGCCCCATGAGCTGCGCCACGGCCTCGGCAGGTTGCAGGCGGCCGTCGAGCAGGGCCACGGCGGCCTCGGCGATGGGCATGTCCACACCCAGGGTCTGTGCGCGCTGCACCACGGTGCGGGCGCTGTAGACGCCTTCCGCCACATGGCCCAGGGATTCCACCGCCTGCGCCAGGGTCTGGCCCTGTGCCAGCAGCATGCCCACGCGCCGGTTGCGCGACAGGTCGCCGGTGGCGGTCAGCACCAGGTCGCCCAGGCCGGACAGGCCCATGAAGGTGTCGGGCCGCGCGCCCAGCGCCAGGCCCAGCCGCGTCATCTCAGCCAGGCCGCGCGTGATGAGTGCGGCGCGGGCGTTGAGCCCCAGCGCCAACCCGTCGCACAGGCCGGTGGCAATGGCCAGCACGTTCTTCACCGCGCCGCCCACTTCCACGCCCACGATGTCTTCGTTGGCATACACGCGTACGCTCGGGCTGTGAAAGGCGTTGACCAGCGCATCGCGCACGGCCGCATGGGCGCTGGCGGCCACCAGGGCTGTGGGCTGCCCCAGGGCGACTTCCTGCGCAAAGCTCGGGCCGCTGAACACGCCTGCTATCAAATCAGGAGCTACTTGCGCTTGTACTTCGTGCGCCAGCAGCCCAAAAGATGCTGAGTTGGCACCGGCAGGCACCGCCTCGAAGCCCTTGCACAGCCAGGCCACAGGTGCCGTGCACCCGCGCAGCGCCAGGAGCATGCCGCGCAGGGCGGCCATGGGCGTGGCCACGATGACCAGGTCGGCACCGGGCAACAGTGCGCGGAAGTCGCCATCGACCACTGAGAGGGACGGGGGGAGGGCAATGCCCGGCAGGTAGCGGGCGTTTTGTGCCTGGGCGCGCATGCTTTGCGCCTGGGCTGCATCGCGGGCCCACAGTGTGACCGCGTGCCCGGCAGGGTGCTGGGCTGCGCTCATGGCGACCGCAGAGCCCCAGGCACCAGCGCCCAATACTATGATTTTCATAGCTGCTTGCGCTTATCTATCGGGCGGTAGAGGCCAAAAATAGCATTGATTTCAAGGGCCCACTGCGCTGTGCTTCGTCGGCCGTCCGGGGAACCGGCGTGGCCCAGGCGCGGTAGCCGCGGAACTGGCTTTGCCAGGCCGCTGGCTGCGTCCACCTCCCGTAGCGCGCAGCGCGACGAGAGAGGGGGAAGGCGCGAAGCGACTCAGGGGGCGTTTTACATCACTGCGTGATGATGGGCGAGGCTTGGCCGGCGGCCTGCGCTTGCTGCTGCTCGTACATGGCCTGGAAGTTGATTTCGGCCAGGTGGACGGGCGGGAAGCCAGCGCGGTTGATCACGTCGGCCACGTTGCCGCGCAGGTAGGGGTACACGATCTGGGGGCAGGCGATGCCCATGATGGGGCCCATCTGGTCTTCGGGCACGTTGCGGATTTCGAAGATGCCGGCCTGCTTGGCTTCGACCAGGAACACGGTCTTGTCCTTGATCTTGGTCTGCACGGTAGCCGTCACGGCCACTTCAAAGATGCCCTCGGCCACGGGAGTGGCTTCCACACCCAGCTGGATGTCCACGCTGGGTTGCTCTTGTTCGAGCAGGATGCCGGGGGAATTGGGTTGCTCCAGCGACAGGTCCTTGAGGTAGACGCGTTGGATCTGGAACACGGGGTTTTCTTGATCGGCCATGGTGAAGTCTCTTTGAGCTTACAAAATTGCTAGCAAAACAAAACCCGCCGGGGAGCAGCTCCCGCAGCGGGCACATGGGGCTGCATTATGCAGCGCCCGGGGAGGGGGTCAGGCGCCCAACAAGGGCATGAGCTCGCCACGGCTGTCCAGCGCCACCAGATCGTCGTGGCCGCCCACATGGGTGTCACCGATGTAAATCTGAGGCACCGTGCGGCGGCCGGTGATCTCCATCATGTGGCTGCGCGCGGCGGGGTCGGTGTCGATGCGGATCTCCTCGATCTGCTCCACACCCTTGGACTTGAGGATCTGCTTGGCCCGGATGCAGTAGGGGCAGACGGCGGTGGTGTACATCTTCACGGGTTGCATGGCGGACCTTCCTCTTTCTTCCTGTGGGGCTAAAAATCAGTGGCAAGACTATCGCGGACCCAATAACTGGGGGCGGATCAGGCTTTTTCCACAGGCAAGCTGGCTTCGCGCCAGGCCTTCAGGCCACCAGCGAGCGACTGGGCGTTTTCGTAGCCCAGCTTTTTGGCAATGGCGACGGCGCGGTTGGAGCGGGCGCCACTGGCACACACCAGCACCACGGGCAGGGCCTTGTTCTTGACCACGGTGGGCAGGCGCTCTTCGAGCTGGCCCAGGGGCACGTTCTTGGCTCCGTTCACGTGGCCGGCGGCGAATTCCTCGGTTTCGCAGACGTCGATGACCACCGCTTTTTCGCGGTTGATGAGCTGCACGGCGCGCGCTGGAGTCAGCGAGCCGCCACTGGCGTTCTTGAGGACCGGCCACAGCAACATGCTGCCCGAAGCCAGTGCAACGAGGAACAGATACCAGTTATCAATAATGAATTTCACGAAGCTTCCTTGGGTTGGCGAACAGCGTAATTCTAGAATGCTGGGTTTTGGCCCGCATTTTTTTGACCTGCCTTTCCTGGGGAAACCATGTACAAGCTCGTTCTGATTCGCCACGGCGAATCCACCTGGAACCTTGAAAACCGCTTTACCGGCTGGACCGACGTGGATCTCACGCCCACCGGTGTTTCCCAGGCCATGTCGGCCGGCAAGCTGCTCAAGGCCGAGGGCTACGAGTTCGACCTGGCGTTCACCAGCGTGCTCAAGCGCGCCATTCACACCCTGTGGTACACGCTGGACGAAATGGATTGCACCTGGCTGCCCGTGGTCAAGGACTGGCGCCTGAACGAGCGCCACTACGGTGCCCTGCAGGGCCTGAACAAGGCCGACATGGCCAAGCAGTACGGCGACGAGCAGGTGCTGGTGTGGCGCCGCAGCTATGACACCCCGCCGCCAGCGCTGGAAGCCACCGACCCCCGCAGCGAGCGCAGCGACCGCCGCTACGCCGCTCTGGCCGAAGGCAGCGTGCCGCTCACGGAATGCCTGAAGGACACCGTGGCCCGCGTGCTGCCGTTCTGGAACGATGCCATGGCACCGGCCATCCGATCAGGCAAGCGCGTGGTGGTCGCCGCGCACGGCAATTCCATCCGCGCGCTGGTGAAGTACCTGGACAACATCTCCGAGTCGGACATCGTGGGCCTGAACATTCCCAACGGAATCCCGTTGGTATATGAACTGGACGCCGACCTCAAGCCCATCCGCCACTACTATCTGGGCGATGCAGAAGCGGCTGCCAAGGCAGCTGCGGCAGTGGCATCGCAAGGCAAGGCGTAAAGCCTGGGTAAAGACGGGGAAAACCCGCCGATACCCTGTCTAAAGTGAGTGCCTGCGCGGAACTGCAGCGGGTTTGGTCCTTCCAAGGTGTATATTGGTTTTGAAGCGGTAAAGGTGTTGTATGGGCCACAAACTCAAAATTGCGGGATGGGTATCGGTTGGTGTCGTGGCTGGGGCTCTGACGACGGTTTCGTTGCAGACGGTCGCGCGTGGTGCGATGACTCCGCTGCCGCTGGAAGAAATCCAGCAGCTGTCGGCGGTGTTTGGCCTCGTAAAGACCGACTATGTCGAACCGGTGGATGACAAGAAGCTCATCACCGACGCCATCTCCGGCATGGTCGCCAGCCTGGACCCGCACTCCCAGTATTTCGACAAGAAGTCCTTCAAGGAATTTCGCGAAGGCACTTCGGGCCGTTTTGTGGGGGTTGGCATCGAAATCACCCAGGAAGACGGCTTGATCAAGGTGGTGTCGCCCATCGAAGGGTCTCCCGCCTTCCGCGCTGGCCTCAAGACCAATGACCTGATCACCAAGATCGACGAAACGGCGGTCAAGGGCCTGTCCCTGAACGATGCCGTCAAGCGCATGCGTGGCGAGCCCAACACCAAGGTCACGCTCACCATCTTCCGCAAGGACGAGAGCCGCACCTTCCCGGTCACCATCACGCGCGAAGAGATCAAGACCCAGTCCGTCAAGGGCAAGGTGGTGGAGCCCGGCTACGCCTGGATCCGCCTGTCGCAGTTCCAGGAGCGCACGGTCGATGACTTTGTGCGCAAGGTGGAAGAGGTCTACAAGCAGGAACCCAACCTCAAGGGCCTGGTGCTCGACCTGCGCAACGATCCCGGCGGCCTGCTGGATGCGGCTGTGGCCGTGTCGGCCGCGTTCCTGCCAGAAAACGTCACGGTGGTAACGACCAACGGACAACTGGCGGACAGCAAGGCCACTTACAAGGCCTCGCCCGACTTCTACCAGCGCCGTGGCGGGGGCGACCCGCTGCGCCGCCTGCCCGCAGCCCTCAAGTCCGTGCCACTCGTGGTGCTGGTGAATGAAGGCTCTGCGTCGGCCAGCGAGATCGTGGCGGGCGCCCTGCAGGACCACAAGCGCGCCACCATCATGGGCAGCCAGACCTTCGGCAAGGGCTCGGTGCAGACCGTGCGTCCGCTGGGGCCTGATACCGGCATCAAGCTCACCACCGCGCGTTACTACACCCCCAGCGGCAAGTCGATCCAGGCCAAGGGCATCGTGCCCGACGTGATGATCGACGAATCGGAAGAAGGCAACATCTTCGCTGCGTTGCGCATGCGCGAGGCCGATCTGGACAAGCACCTGGGCAGCGGTCAAGGCGAGGAAAAGAAGGATGAGGCCCGTGAAAAGGCCCGCGAAAGCGCCCTCAAGCGCATGGAAGAAGAAGCCAAAAAGCCTGCAGCAGAACGCAAGGCTCCAGAGTTCGGTTCGGACAAGGACTTCCAGCTCGTGCAGGCGCTCAACCAGCTCAAGGGCCGCCCCGTGCTGGTCAGCAAGACACTGACGGAACGCAAGGACGAAAAGAAAGAAAATTGAGCTTTCGCTCCCTGTGCTGAAGGCCGGATTTCCAGCGAAGTCCGGCCTTTTTTCTTGTCCTTCTTGCTCTTCTTTTCTTGAGACTCTCGCCATGACCGATGACCAGCTCCTGCGGTACTCCCGCCACATCCTGCTCGACGAGATGGGCATCGAGGGGCAGGAGCAGGTGCTGGCGTCCCATGCCCTCATCATCGGTGCGGGTGGCCTGGGCTCGCCTGCCGCGCTGTACCTGGCATCTGCCGGTGTGGGGCACATCACCCTGGTGGACGACGATGTGGTGGACCTGACCAACCTGCAACGCCAAATCGCACACACCACCGCGCGCGTCGGCCAGCCCAAGGTGGCGTCTGCAGCCAGCGCCATGGCAGCCATCAACCCCGAAGTTCGGGTGACCGTGCTCCAGGCGCGCGCAGATGCCGCTGTGCTCGATACCTTGGTGCAAGACGCTTGCGTGGTGCTCGATTGCAGCGACAACTACGCAACACGCCACGCCGTCAATGCGGCCTGTGTGCGCCATCGCAAGCCCCTTGTTGCGGGGGCCGTCATCCGCTTTGATGCCCAGATCACGGTGGTGGACCCGCGCCAGGCTGCGTCGCCCTGTTACGCCTGTATTTTTCCGCCCGAGGCTGATTTTGAAGAGGTGCGTTGCTCCACCATGGGCGTGTTTGCCCCGCTGGTGGGCGTGGTGGGTGCCATGCAGGCGGCCGAGGCGCTCAAGCTGCTTGCAGGCATCGGAACGTCACTGGCTGGGCGTCTGTTGATGCTGGATGGACGCTCCATGGAGTGGAGCACGATGAACGTGGCGCGTGCGCCGCACTGCACGGTGTGTGTTGCTCGGTAGGATTACTCCTACAGCGTCCGCGTGCGGCGGCTGGCAGAATCCGCTCAGCTGAGCCACTAAATTTGAGGCTCGACCAGCGTAAATGTGCGTTGGTAGTGAAACGGGACCCTTCTGTGAAACTCCGCACCTATATCGTTGAAGACAACGCCACCATTCGAGAGAACCTGATCGGGACGCTCGAAGAGTTGGCGTCCGTAGAGGCGGTAGGGGTCGCTGAGACCGAGGACGAGGGCAAGAACTGGCTCGCCACCCATGGTGAACAGTGGGATCTGGCAATAGTGGATCTTTTTCTGCGCCAAGGCAGTGGGCTGGGCGTCCTGGCGGCATGCCGCTCGCGCCGCCCTGGCCAGAAGATGGTGGTGCTGAGCAACTACGCGACACCCGATGTGCGCATGCGTTGTGCACAGCTGGGGGTGGATGCGGTCTTCGACAAATCCAACGAAATTGATGCGCTGGTGGACTACTGCATCCAGCACAGCAGCAGTCCTGCGGGAATGGAAGCTGGCCAGTCCCTGTCGTCGCCTGGCCATTCGCTGTGATGCTGCGCCCTGCAGCGCGGGCGCGCGCGGCGGGGTTTTTTGTTTTCTACTCTTCTCGCCAGCGGGCTGAGTCAGGCCCAATGACCCCGGACTGAGGCCACTGCTCCATGTCAGTCAATCAAGCGGTTCTTGAGCGCGTAGTAGGTCAGATCGCTGTTGGACGACAGGCTCATCTTTTCCATCAATCGCGTGCGGTAGGTGCTCACCGTCTTGACGCTGAGCGACAAGGCCTTGGCGATATCGCCTGCCGTCTCTCCCTTGGCCAGCTTGAGGAACACCTGGAACTCGCGTTCCGACAACTGCTCGTGGGGCGGTGCGTCGTCCTTGCGATTGAGTTGCTGGGCCAGCAGTTCGGCCACGGCAGGCGTCAGGTAGCGGCGGCCCAGCGCAATGGTGCGGATCGCCTCCACGATTTCCGAGGGTTCGCATTCCTTGTTCAGGTAGCCGCTCGCGCCCTGGCGGATCAGGTTGATCGCATAGTGCTCTTCGGGGTAGCCGCTCAGAATCAGGATGCCCATGTCCGGGGCCTTAGCCCGCAGCATGGCCAGCGCATCCAGCCCGCTCTGTCCGGGCATCGACAGGTCCATGAGCAGGACATCAATTTCCTTGTTGCGCACCAGGTCGATGGCTTCACGGCCGTTGGAGGCCTCACCCTCCACCCGCAGATCCACATGCTCGGACAGGAACTGCCGCAGCCCGGAACGAACTATCGCGTGGTCATCCACAATGCCAATCTTGATCATCGATCTTTCTTTCGCAGGGCGGTGATGCCGCTCCTGATGTTTGTTGGTTGGAAAGCTTCTCCGGCACGTCATCCCTGTTGGCAGGGTGGTGCCCGGGTCTTCACACATTATCCAGAATACCGCGTATGAGTCTTAAAGAAAACACCCGCATCTGGCTGCCCAAGGTCCGCAAGATGGCCTTGAGCCTGCCCATGGCGTTGCTGGCGGCGATGGTGCTGGTGGGTATCAACGAAACGGGTCACATGCGCTCACAAGATGCGGTGGAGCAGATGAGCCACGGTCAGAACACGCGCAAGGCCGTCAACCTGTTGCTGCAGAGCATGCTGGACGCAGAGACCGGGCAGCGTGGCTACCTGCTCACCGGCAACGAGACTTATCTGGAGCCTTACGACAAGGCGGTGGCTACCGTGCAGACCAACCTGGATGGCTTGCGCGGGCTGTTCATGGATGCTCCCGAAGACATGCAGGAATTTGCGCTGCTGTCGCGGCAGATATCCCGCAAGCTCGCGGAGATGGAACTGAGCCTGCGTTTGCGCCGGCAGGGCAATGAAGATGCCTGGAAGTTCATCCTGCATACCGACGTGGGCAAGGAGCACATGGAGGCCATCCGCAAGCACGCGCTGGAGTTGATTGCCCGCAGCGACATGCACGTGAAACTAGGCCAGGACCAGATCGAGCAGTCGCTCATGCTGTCGCGCATAGGCATTGCCACGGTGACGGTCATTGGCTTGCTGGCGTTCTACATGTATCTGCGCCAGGCGCAGGCGCTGCAGGTCGTCAACCAGCGCGAACAGGCCCTGCTGGAGCGCGAACGGGACCGCCTCGAAGGCCTTGTAAAGGCCCGTACCGCAACTCTTTCCGAGCTGGCAAACCATCTGCAGCAAGTACGTGAAGATGAGCGTGGGCACCTTGCGCGCGAGCTGCACGATGAGCTGGGTGCACTGCTCACTGCGGCCAAGCTGGATGTTGCGCGGCTCAAGTCCAGGATCGACGCCAACGCCCCCGAGGTGGCAGAGCGGCTCAAGCACCTGACCGAAACGCTCAACAGCGGCATTGCGCTCAAGCGCCGCATCATTGAAGACCTGCGGCCCTCATCGCTCTCCAACCTCGGACTGACGGCCGCGATCGAGATCCTCACGCGCGAATATGCCGAACGCGCAGGTATCGAAGTGGAAACGAGCCTGGAATCCGTGCAGTTGCCTGATGCCTCGCAACTCACGGTGTACCGCATGGTGCAGGAGGCGTTGACCAACATCGGCAAATACGCCAAGGCCAGCAAGGTGCTGGTGTCTGTACACGGGTACCCCACGCATGTGGCAGTCCAGGTGCGCGACGATGGCGAGGGGTTCGATCCCGCCACGGTGCGTCCTACCTCGCACGGGCTGTCGGGAATGCGCCACCGCGTGGAGTCTGCGGGCGGCAGGCTGTCCATCACCTCGCGCCCGGGCAATGGCACCCTGGTCTCTGCCGTGCTCCCGCTGCAGCGCCATGGCGCCGAGGCGTCGTCGCAGCCGCCCTCTCTGGCCGTTTGAACTAGCGGCCTTGGTCCAGGGCTAGCGAGCCGCAGCGCGCCGTCCTACAGGCGGCCCGCTGCACCGCCGACAGGCTTGCGCGCCGGGCACCGGCATCTTTGACTCTCCATGCTCCTTACAGTGGATTCCAGGCGCTGAAATTCATGTGCCAACCCACCCGCCGGCAACCGGCCCCCTCAAGAGGAAAAGGAGAAAGAAATGTTGCACTACGCAGTTGTTTTTCTGGTGATCGCGCTGATCGCAGCCCTGTTCGGCTTTGGCGGTATTGCTGCCGGTGCCGTGGGCATCGCCAAGATTCTGTTCTTCGTGTTCGTCATCATGGCGGTTGTGACCTTTGTACTGGGTCTGCTCAAAAAGGGCTGACGCCCCGGCCGTGAAACCAAGCATTCCGCATCCACCCCTTCAAGGAGTTTCCGCATGAGTATCCAGAACGCTACCGACAAAGTTGCCAACGGCGCACGCCATCTCGCAGATGATGTGCTGCAAAGCGCCCAAGACGCCGTGCAGTCCACCCGCACGGCCGCCAACACCTCGCTGGAAAAAGCAGAAGAAGGCGTACGTGCCCTCCGCAGCCAGACCGACCCCGTCATTGACGACTTGGCAGCGCGTGCCCAGGATCTGGCAGCCCGCAGCATCGGCTATTGCGCAGAAACCAGTGCCCGTGCCCGTCGCCAGATGCAGCATGCAGCAGACGCCACCACCAAGTATGTGGCGGAGCAACCCGGCAAATCGATGGTGATCGCCGCCGCATCGGGCGCCGTACTCGCAACCCTGGTGCTCTGGATGTCGCGCCGCAAGCACGCCTACTGAAGCCTGTCTCTATCCCTACAGTCCGCCGGTCGCGGAGGGTGCAACAGACCGGCAGATTGCAATCTTCCAGCACCCGCGTTCCCAACCATTTTCAAACAAGGACAACACCATGAAATACGCACGTGCACTCGCCTTTGCCGCTGTCGCTGGCATCACCATCATCACGGCCACGGGCTGCTCGGTGGCCCGTGAACAACAGACCGTTGGCGCCTATGTAGATGACGCCGGCATCACCACCGCCGTCAAGGCAAAAATGGCTGAAGACAAATCCGTCTCCGCCACGTCGATCAGCGTCGAAACGCTCAACGGCACGGTGCAGCTCTCGGGCTTTGCCAAGTCGCAGGCTGAAAAGAACCAGGCTGAAGCCATTGCACGCAACACCAAGAATGTGCGTGAAGTGCGCAACAGCATCGTGGTTCGTCCCTGACCGGATTGCCTGAACATTGCGCTGCGGGCTTCCTGCCGGTAGCGCATAGGCACTGACCGCTGAGCAGGCTCCGGGTACCTCCTGGAGCCTGCTTTTTTCATGGGGCGCCAGCAGGCATACCCCTGGGTCTTGCTCGTTTGCCACACCCTACCGGGTATAAGCTCCACACCATGCGGGTATTCAATTGCGACCATTGCGGTCATCTGGTTTTTTTCGACAGCGTGCAGTGTCTGCACTGTGGCAGCGCGCTGGCATTTTTGCCCGATGTGTTGACCATCGCGGCCCTGGCGCCTGCGCCGCAGGATGGCGCCGACCTGTGGCGCCGCCGGGGCGGGCGCGGTGGCTCGGATTACAGCGGTCGCTTGTACCGTATGTGCCGCAACCATACCGAACACCAGGCCTGCAACTTTGCCGTGCCTGCCAACGACTATGCAGAACTGTGTGTCTCGTGCCGCCAAACCCGGGTGTTGCCTGATCTGTCGGAGCCCGCGAACATGGGCCGCTGGATGCAGATCGAGGCCGCCAAGCGGCGCCTGTTTTACAGCCTGGCCCGCTTGGGCCTGGAGCCCGCCCCCGGGCGTACCGGACCCGTTTTTGAATTTTTGGCCGAGGTGCCCGGTGGTCCGCCGGTGTTGACGGGCCACCACAGCGGAACGATTACGCTGAATGTGGCCGAGGCCGATGACGATGAGCGCGCACGCCGCCGCATCGCGCTGGGTGAGCCCTACCGCACGCTGATTGGCCACCTGCGCCATGAGTCCGGCCATTTTTATTGGGACCAGCTGGTGCGCGACGGCGGCCGCCTGGAAGATTTTCGCCAGATGTTTGGCGATGAGCGCCAGGACTACGCCGCCGCGCTGGAGGCTCACTACGCCAAGGGCAACGACCTGGGCGACTGGGCCGACCACCATGTCAGCGCCTATGCCACTGCCCACCCCTGGGAAGACTGGGCCGAAACATGGGCCCATTATCTGCACATGATCGATCTGCTGGAGACGTCGGCCAGCTACGCGACCGAGGTCACGATCCCGGGCATCTACGGGGCGCAGCGCAGCAGCGCCATCGACCCGTTTGCCAGCCCGGCGCCTGATTTCCAGTCGATGGTGCAGCACCTGGTGCCGCTGACACTGCTGCTCAACAGCCTCACCCGCAGCTTGGGGCAGCCAGATGCCTATCCGTTTGCGTTGGCAGGCGAGGTGCTGGCCAAACTGCGGTTTGTGCATGACGTGGTGCGCGAAGCCGCCCGGCGGCCCGCCCCAGTCGCCGCTCCGGCTCCGCAGCCCCCACCGGGTCCCAAACAAAACGTCAAAAAAAATAGCAAAACAACCAGCAAGGACGTGCGCTAGCGCCATTTTTTCCTTGGTTTTTTTGCCTGCATCAAAGAGCGACAAGGGTGGCGGCCTGGAACTTGCTAGGTGTCTGCCATGGGGCTATTGAAACCCCTTGAGCAGCCAGTACCGAGCCACACACGACGCCAAGGGAGGGCGCGACCATGCTGAGCCGCACCGCTGACCATCTTTTCTGGATGGCACGCTATACCGAGCGCGCCGAAAATACGGCGCGCATGCTGGATGTGAATTACCAGAGCGCGCTGCTGCCGCAATCGACCGAAGTCGCCAAGCAGGGCTGGCAAGGGTTGCTGTCCATCAGCGAGCTGCTGCTCGCCTACACCGCCCAGCATGGCGAAGTGACCCCTGCCAAGGTGCTGGACTTCATGGTCAAGGACCCTTCCAACCCCTCGTCCATTCTGGCCTGTCTTCAGGCCGCGCGCGAGAACGCGCGGGCCGTACGCGGTGCGCTCAACACCGAGGCCTGGGAGATCCAGAACCAGACCTGGCTCGAAGTGAACCGCTTGATCGCCAGCGGTGCACTGGAGCAGGACCCGGCGCGATTCTTCGAATGGGTGAAGTTCCGCTCGCACCTCTCGCGGGGTGTGACAGTGGGCACCATGCTGCAGGACGAGGCGCTGCACTTCATGCGCCTGGGCACCTTTCTGGAGCGGGCCGACAACACGGCGCGGCTGCTGGATGTGAAGTTTCACGCGGTGCAGAGCGACTTCATGGGCGCGGCCAGGGCGCAGGACCAAGACTACGACTTCTACCACTGGAGCGCCATCTTGCTCAGCGTGTCGGGCTTCGAGACCTACCGCAAGGTGTACCGCGACGTGATCACGCCCGAACGTGTGGCCGAACTGCTGATCCTGCGGGCCGACATGCCCCGCTCACTGCACGCTTGCATGAAAGAGGTGCTGGGCAACCTCGACATGCTGGGCAGCGGCCAGTCGGCCGAGACCCAGCGGCACGCGGGGCGGCTGCTGGCGCACCTGAAGTTCGCACGCATCGATGAAATCCTGACCCATGGACTGCATGCTTACCTCACCCAGTTCCTGGAGAGGGTGAACGACCTGGGTGCCAGGATCAGCCGGGATTTTCTGGTGCCTGCGGCGGTGTGAGGGGCGTATCTGGTGCATCTGGCGCAGCGGCTGCAGCAGTAGCCACTGCTGTGCCGGGCACCGGCTCCACCGTCACGCCCACCTGCAGCACATGGTGGTCGCCGCCGTGGATCACGCCGCGCAGCGGCGACACATCCGAAAAATCGCGGCCGATGGCCAGGGTCACATAGTCCTCGCCCGCCGCGCGGTCGTTGGTGGGGTCCAGGTCAAACCAGGTGTTGTCGCCTGATGCGCCATCACTTTCGTCGGCTGCCGGTGACCACACCGACACCCAGGCGTGCGAAGCATCGGCCCCCACCAGCCGGGGCTGCCCGGGCGGGGGCTCGGTCAGCAGGTAGCCGCTCACATACCGCGCCGCCAGACCCAGGCTGCGCAGGCAGCCGATCATCACGTGGGCAAAGTCCTGGCACACGCCTCGGCGCAGCCGCAGCGATTCGAGCGCGGGCGTGCCCGCGTCGGTGGCGTTGGAGGTGTAGGCAAAGTCGGCATGGATGCGCGACATCAGGTGGCGGGCGGCCTGCATCAGCGGGTGGCCGGGTGCAAAGCTCTCGGCGGCATAGGCCACAAAGTCGGCATGCCGGGGAATGTAGGGCGACGCAAAGCTGAACTCGGTGGCCGCGTGGTAGGGCTGGCCGCGCCGATAACCCAGGCGCTCGCGCACGGCCTCCCAAGGTTCGCCGGGCGGTGCGGCGGGCACGGGCAGGGTCTCCAGCAGGCTTTCGGCGCGCACCCGCAGTTGCTCGTGGGTGAACGGCAGGCTGAAGAAAGCGCGGGTGTTGCCAAACACGTCCTGCACCATGTTGCACTGTGTTGGGGCGGGGTCCACCTGCAGGCTGTGGGTCAGCACACGCTGCACCACACCGGTGCGCGGACGCAGATGGGCCATGTGCTGGGCGTTCTGCACCGCCGGGCTGTAGTGGTACACCGTTTCGTGGATGACGCGCAGCTTCATGGTCAAGCTCCTACGCTGTGCCGAAGTGCATCCGCCGAATGCGTGAAGTAGCGCGTGGCCAGCACATCCGACAAGCCCATCACGCCCCGCACACACCGGCCCAGATATTCCTCCAGAGTGGCATGGCGGCCTTCGGCGTCCTGTGCGCACAGGGCCACCAGCGACAGGTCGGACGCTTCGGGGATGCCCGTGGCGGCGGATTCGCAGGGCGTACCGGCGGCCGCTTCGATCTTGGCAATGCGCCCGCGCAGCGTCTGTGCGACCCAGGCCAGCGAGCGGGGGTTGTCGCGGTCGATCACCAGCAGGTCCAGCAGGGCGGGCATGTCGCGCCGCTGCTGGTACTGCGCGTGGAAGGTGATGGTGCTGTCAAACAGCGCCACCATGGCCTCGAAGCCGCCCTCATCGTGCACGGCGCCGGTCTGCAGGCCACTTTCCAGCGCCGAGGCCAGAAAGCCCAGGCGCTCCAGGTGGCGCCCGATGGACAGCAGGCGCCAGCCGTCGTCGCGGGTCATGCGGTCGGTCTGCTGGCCCGTCATGGCTGCGGTGTGGCCGCTCAGGCCTTCCAGCTGGCGCAGCGCGTCCAGCGGCGAATAGTCGCCGTCGTCTTCGGCCCCTGTGCGGGGCGCAAAAAACTCCGCCTCGGCGCGCACGATGAGGTTCCAGTGTTCCTGCGACAAACGGTCGCGTACGGCCGAGGCCGCACCCAGGATGCCGCGCAGGTTGTAGCCCACGCTGGTCACCTGCGCGGGCTGCGTCAGCCCGGCGATCAGCGAGCGCTCGAACACGCGCCGTGCCTGCCCGGCCGCAGGCACGGTCGGCAGCACCAGCCCCTGGCTCACGCCCATGGCGCTTAGCCAGGTCAGCAGCGGCTGCGAGGTCTGGTCCTCCCCATTGAGGCATTGCAGCGTGATGCGCGCCAGGCGCGTGACGTTCTCGGTGCGTTCGGTGTAGCGACCCAGCCAGAACAGGTTTTCGGCCGCGCGGCTGGTCACCTGGCGGCTGCGGTGCACCACGGCGGGCGCGGCCTGGTTGTGGGCCAGCAGCGTGGTGGTGTCCACGGGGCCATCTGTCTGCACCCATACATCGGCGCTGCTGCCGCCGCGCTGCATGGATGTAATGCCGCTGTCGCCCTGGGCCAGGCGGGCCAGCCCGCCCGGCAACACGCGCCACGAGCCGGGGCCGTCGCACACCGCAAACACGCGCAGCATCACCGAGCGGGGGGCGATGGGGCTGCCGCCCTGGCCCGCACCTTCTGCGGCTTCACTGCGCCAGGTGGGCATTTGCGACAGCGGCAGGTGGGCCTGCACGGTGTATTCGTCGCCCTGGGCTTCGATGCGTGCGGACCACTGCGCCAGGTCTTGCGCCGACAGCGCACCGCCCAGCACGGGCACGCGCTGCGCCATGGGCCAGGTGGGGCGGATCACGCTGTGCGCGAGCTGCGGCAGCACCGCCTGCATGGCCGATCGCTCGCCACACCACCAGGTGGGCAGCGACGGCAGGGCCAGCTCTTCGCCCAGCAGGTGGCGCGACAGCGCAGGCATGAAGCCCAGCAGCGCCGACGATTCGAGGAACGCCGAGCCCGGCGCATTGGCCACCAGCACGTTGCCCGCACGGATGGCCTGCAGCAGGCCGGGCACGCCCAGGCGCGAGTCGCTGCGCAGCTCCAGCGGGTCCAGAAACTCGTCGTCCAGGCGCTTGAGGATGCCGTGCACCGGCTGCAGGCCATGCAGCGTCTTGAGGTACAGGCGCGCGTCGCGCACGGTGAGGTCGTTGCCCTCCACCAGCGTCAGACCCAGGTAGCGCGCCAGGTACGCGTGCTCAAAGTAGGTCTCGTTGTACGGGCCGGGCGTGAGCAGCACGATGCGCGCATCCGCCCCCGCCGGGCTCATCTGCCGCAGTCCGTCGAGCAGTGCGCGGTAGGTGGCGGCCAGGCGCTGCACATGCATCTGGCTGAACGCCTCGGGGAACAGGCGCGAGATGAGCAGCCGGTTCTCCAGCAAATATCCCAGGCCTGAGGGCGCCTGCGTGCGCTGCGTCACCACCCACCAGTCGCCCTGCGCGTCGCGCGCCATGTCGAACGCCGCGATGTGCAAATGGGTGCCGCCCACGGGCTGCACGCCATGCATGGCGCGCAGGTAGCCCGGGTGGCCCTGTACCAGCGCGCTGGGCAGCAGCCCCGTGCGCAGCAGCTCCTGCGGGCCATACACGTCGGCCATCACGCGGTTGAGCAGGCGCGCGCGTTGCAGCACGCCGCGCTCGATGTGTGCCCAGTCGCCCTGCGAGAGGATCAGCGGGAACAGATCCACCGACCAGGGCCGCTGCGGGCCGTCGGCGTCGGCATAGACGTTGTAGGTGATGCCGTTGTCGCGCACCTGGCGCTGCAGGCTTTGCATGCGCCGGTCCAGGTCCTGGAAGCCCTCGGGCCCCAATTGATCAAAGAATTGGGCCCAGGCGCTAGTGATATCTGGCTTGTTTGCTATTGATTTGGGAGTGGTTGATGCAGTGGCAGCGCCGGGGGCGTCCGCCACGCTGGCACCCCGCAGCTCGTCAAAATGCCCGGCCGCCGCAGCAGGCGCCAGTGCAGCCGCCAATTGGGCTGCGCTGTCAGAAGGGTCGGGGGTGGGGAGGCTGTCGTTGAGGTGGTTCACTGCGCTCGATTTTCGGGCATTTGGTCGACAACACTCTGCGGGTAACCCACAGCCTTCAAAACCGGCGGCGCGATCCCTACCAGGGACGCCAAGCAAGGGCCGCCCCGCAGCAAGGGCGTCGTCCCCCTTCAAGGGGGAAGGCGCCGCAGGCGACTCAGGGGGTGGCTTTCCTACGGCCGCATCTTGCGCCGCAGATCCAGCGTGAACGGAAACTCCCGGCTGCCCGGCAGCTCGATGGTCGCAGGTGGCACCGCCAGCCGCCCCGGCGTGTGTCCCATGCGCGAGAAGCGCGCCAGGCGGCGGCTTTCGGCCTCATACGCGTTGACCGGGAAGGTGTCGTAGTTGCGCCCGCCCGGGTGCGCCACGTGGTACTGGCAGCCGCCGAGCGAGCGGTTCATCCAGGTGTCCACGATGTCGAACGTGAGCGGCGCATGGGCGCCAATGGTGGGGTGCAGGGCCGAGGGCGGGTTCCATGCCTTGTAGCGCACGCCCGCCACAAATTCGCCGGTGGTGCCGGTGCTTTGCAGCGGCAGCGGCTGGCCGTTGACGGTGACCACATGGCGGCTTTCGTTCATGCCCGTCACGCGCACCTCGATGCGCTCCAGCGACGAGTCCACATAGCGCACGGTGCCCCCGGCCGAGCCTTCCTCGCCCATCACATGCCAGGGTTCCAGCGCATTGCGCAGAGTCAGCTCCACGCCCATCGATTTCACCGTGCCGACCATGGGGAAGCGGAACTCGAACTGCGGTGCAAACCAGGCCGCGTCAAACGCGTAGCCTGCGGCGTTCATCTCGGCCACCACATCGTGCATGTCCTGCTGGATGAAGGTGGGCAGCATCCAGCGGTCGTGCAGCTCGGTGCCCCAGCGGGCGGCGGGCGCGCGGTAGGGCGTCTTCCAGAAGCGGGCTATCAGAGCGCGCAGCAGCAGCTGCTGCACCACGCTCATGTGGGCGTGGGGCGGCATCTCGAACGCGCGCAGCTCCAGCAGGCCCAGGCGGCCGGTGCTGCTGTCGGGCGAGAACATCTTGTCGATGCTGAATTCGCTGCGGTGCGTGTTGCCCGTCACGTCCACCAGGATGTTGCGCAGCGTGCGGTCCACCAGCCAGGGCGGCATGTCCTGGCCGTAGACCGCACGGTTGGTTTCGATCTCGCGCAGCGCGATCTCCAGTTCGTACAACTGGTCGTTGCGCGCCTCGTCCACGCGCGGCGACTGGCTGGTGGGGCCGATGAACAGGCCGCTGAACAGATAGCTCAGACTCGGGTGGTTGTGCCAGTACAGCAACAGGCTGGCCAGCAGCTCGGGCTTGCGCAAGAAGGGCGAGTCGGCCGGTGTGGCGCCGCCCATCACAAAGTGGTTGCCGCCACCGGTGCCGGTGTGGCGGCCATCGGTCATGAACTTCTCGGCCGACAGGCGCGTCTCCCACGCGGCCTGGTACAGAAACTCGGTGTGCTGCACCAGCTCCTCCCAATGGCTGGCGGGGTGGATGTTCACTTCGATCACGCCCGGGTCGGGCGTGACTGCCAGCACTTTGAGGCGCGCATCGCGCGGCGGCGGGTAGCCTTCCAGCACGATCTTCATGCCCAGCTCTTCGGCCGTGGCTTCGATGGCGGCCAGCAGGTCCAGGTAGTCATCCAGGCGCGACAGCGGCGGCATGAAGACATAGAGCACGCCGTATTTCTCGCCCACCTTCTCGGCCTTGGGGCCGCTGGCGCGGCGCGGGTCGCGCACCTCCACGCATAGCGCCGTGCGCGACAGGCCTGCGGCCGACTGGAACTTGCCGGGTGGCTGCACGCCCGCATGCGGGTCGGGCTGACCGGACAGGCGCGCGTTATCACCACCCGCAGTACTCTGCGTTACGCGCCGTGCCTCGCCCGGCGCGGTGGCGCCCGCCAGGTAGGGCAGGTCGCGGTCGCCGGTGACAGGGCCGGATGGCACGGAATATCGCGCCCGCAGCGTGGTGGCAGCGGCCAGCGGGCTCTGGGGCGCGGTCGGGTCTTGTGGGATCAGGTGCTCGGTGTCCGACGCTTTCACCCAGGGCAGGGCGTCCAGCGGCAGGCGGTAGCCCATGGGCGAATCGCCGGGGATGAGCAGCATGCGGTCGTCGCGGAAGAACCACGGCCCCGTGCTCCACACGCTGCCCGCCAGCGTACCTGCGCCTTCGCCTGCCTGCAGCGGCAGCACATAGCCCACCACGCTGTCGAGTTTTTGCTCGAACACGCGGCGCAGGCGTGCGCGCTCCAGCTCGTCGTCCAGGCGCGCGTCGAACGGGTCCACGTTGACCGGCAGGCGCCGTTCGCGCCACAGGTAGTAGAAGGTGTCTTCGTAGCCGGGCAGAATGAATCGGTCGGTGATGCCCAGCTTGCGCGTGAGGTGGCGCACAAAACGTTCGGCGTCGGCGCTGGTGTAGTGCGAGGGGTCGCGCTCGTCGGCGAACAGCGCGGGGTTCTGCCAGGCGGGCTGGCCGTCGGCGCGCCAGCAGATGGACAGTGCCCAGCGCGGCAGCTGCTCGCCCGGGTACCACTTGCCCTGGCCAAAGTGCAAAAAGCCGCCCTGGCCGTATTCGGCGCGCAGCTTGTGCGTGAGTTCGGTGGCAAAGCCACGTTTGGTGGGGCCCAGTGCATCGGTGTTCCACTCGGGCGCGTCGCGGTCGCCCACGGCCACAAAGGTGGGCTCGCCACCCATCGTCAGGCGCACATCGCCCGCCACCAGGTCGGCATCCACCTTATCGCCCAGCGCCAGCACGGCCTGCCACTGGTCTTCGGTGTAGGGCTTGGTCACGCGGGGCGATTCGAAGATGCGCGTCACGCGCATCTCATGGCTGAACTCCACCTCGGCCTTGTCCACGCCGCCTTCAATCGGCGCGGCCCCTGAGGGCTGGGGCGTGCAGGCCAGCGGGATGTGGCCCTCGCCCGCCATCAGGCCGCTGGTGGCGTCCAGGCCAATCCAGCCCGCGCCGGGCAGGTAGACCTCGCACCAGGCGTGCAGGTCGGTGAAGTCGTGGTCGGTGCCGCTGGGGCCATCGAGCGCCTTCACGTCGGGTGTGAGCTGGATCAGGTAGCCCGACACAAACCGCGCCGCCAGGCCCAGGTGGCGCAGCAGCTGCACCAGCAGCCAGCCGGAGTCGCGGCACGAGCCGCTGGCTTTTTGCAGCGTTTCCTCGGGCGTTTGCACGCCGGGCTCCAGGCGGATCAGGTAGCGGATGTCTTGCGATACCTGCTGGTTGAGCTTGACCAGGAAATCGATGGTGCGTTGCTTGCTGCGGTCCACCTTGTCCAGATAGGCCTGCACCAGCGGTGTCATCGGGTCGGTGGCCAGGTAGGGCGCCAGCTCCTGCTGCACATCGCTGCTGTACTTGAACGGGATGTTCTCGGCCTCGGGTTCCAGGAAGAAGTCGAAGGGGTTGTACACCGCCATTTCCACCACCAGGTCCACCGTGACCTTGAACTCGCGCGTCTTCTCGGGGAAGACCAGCCGCGCCTGGTAGTTGGAAAACGGGTCCTGCTGCCAGTTGATGAAGTGCTGCGCAGGCTCGACCTTGAGCGAATACGAAATCACATTGCTGCGGCAATGGGGCGCAGGCCGCAATCGGATGGTCTGTGGCCCGAGGCCTACCAGCCGGTCGTATTGGTAATGCGTGACGTGGTGGAGCGCGGCGTGGATGGGCATATGCAGGCCATGCTAGCAAGTCCCGAGCCATCGCGGGCAACTATTCCCGGGGGCGGTGACAAGCGGTCATCGGCTGTTCACAATGTGCGGTCCGTGCCCCGCTGCCGGGGCTGTCTCCCTTTTGTTGATCGCGCACCAATTTGGTGATGCCCTGATTCACCCATGTCCCATTCCCCCCAACTTCTGCTCCTGCCTGGCCTGGCCGCCGACGAACGCATGTGGCGCGGCGTGCTGCCGCTGCTGCCCGCCGCGCTGCGCCCCGCTGTCGCCACGGCCCACCAGGATGTGAACCTGCACACCATCGAGGACTTTGCCGCCCGGCTGCTGGCGCAGCATGCAGGGCCGCTGGTGCTGGCGGGCGCATCGATGGGCGGCATGGTCGCCATGGAGGTCGCGCGCCAGGCGCCGGAGCGTGTGGCCGGACTCGCGCTGCTGGGCACCACCGCGCGGCCCGAGACGCCGGATATGCGGGCGCTGCGCGAAGCCGCTATCGAACTCTTTGAACAAGGCCGCCTGCGCGAAGTGATCGAGCCCAACGTGGCCTTTGCCTTTCATCCTGACAATGCCACGCGGCCTGGGCTGGTGCAGGCCTATCTCGACTTTGTGCTGGACGCAGGCGCCTCCCACCTGGTTCGCCAGAACCGCGCCGTCATCCATCGGCCCGATGCCCGCAAGCACCTGCCCGGGGTGGCCTGCCCGGTGCTAGTGGTATGCGGCGAGGCTGACCAGCTCACGCCGCCCGAATGTTCGGCGGAGATTGCGGCGCTGGTGCCCGCTGCAGAGCACCACCTCTTGCCGGACAGCGGCCACATGCTGACCATGGAGCAACCTGAGACGGTGACTCGGCTGCTGGTGCAGTGGCTGGCGCGCAGCGGATGGATTTGACCTGAGCTTCCTTCCTCTCGCCTTGTGGACGAGGGCGCCGTGGTGGGACGGGGTGACTTGGAGCGGCTCAAAAAACTCAGCAAAGCGGCCATCCCTAGGCGTTCCGCCGCAGGCAGTACAAGGCGTACGACAAGGCGGGACAACGACGCCAGGGAAGTTTTGTGAGGCGCTCTTAGGCGGTTTGTCGCGCTGGCGTTGTCTCGGGCGCCAATTGTGTTGCCGCATACCAGCTGCGCAGCTTGCCGGGGTTGAGCAGGCCCTGCGGGTCGAAGCGGCGCTTCATGCCCACCACGGCCGGGTCCAGATTGTTCTGTTTGCCGTCTTCCACGATGTACACATGTGGGTTGTTGATCTGCACGCCATGGTCGCGGTAGATCTGCATGATCTGGTTCAGGCGCTCCTCGGTGGTGTACCTGATGATCTGCAGGCCGCTGCAGTTGAAGGCGCCTTCCTTGGTGCGCAAAAACTCCAGGTGCATCATCACCTCGCCCTTCAGCGCGGCCTCCAGTGCCTTCACCTGCTTGAGGCGGTGCATGGGGTTGAAGCCGCTCTGGATGTAGGTCAGGTTCTTGTCCACCTTCAGCGCGTGCAGCGTGGTGTGGTTCCAGGTGTATTCGAGCAGCGTCTTGTGGCTGCTGGCCACTTCGTCGGCCGTCTTGCGGTAGGTGACTTGGCCGCCGTGCTGGGCCACCATGTCTCGCATGCCCGCTTCGGAGTGCGGGGCCACCAGCAGCAGCACGGCGTGCTGGTCAGCAGGCAGGTGCTCTGCCAGACTGGTGAAGTACTGCGGGATGGGGGCGGCAACGAAGCACACCTCTTTTTTCTCCAGCCCGGGGGCGCTGCCAAAGCGGTCGGCAAAGTCCAGCGCGGCGTCGAACTGCGCGAAGGTGGCGATGCATTCGGTCCACTCCACGGCAGGGGTCAGGGCCACTTCCAGCTCCAGCACGATGCCGTTGGTGCCGTAGGTGTGGTGCAGCAGCATGGCCTCGGGGCCGCGCAGTTCGATGACCTGGGGCTCGGGCTCCACCGTCATCGCACGCACGGCCAGCACGTTGCCAGGCGCGGCCAGCGGGCCGTGGTTGATGGAGCCTGCCCCCCCAAAGCCGCCGCCAAACAGCCCGCCCAGCGTGGCGCTGCGGTAGGTGCTGGGCAGCCAGCGCAGCTCTTGCCCATGGGGCTTGGCCTGCGCATCAAAGTCCGCCAGCCGGATGCCCGACTGCGCGCGGCCCACACCGCCGCGCACCCAGCCAAATGCGTTGTAGCCCGACAGGTCCAGGATCACGCCGCCGTGCAGCGGCGTGCTTTGCCCGTAGTTGCCAGTGCCGCTGCCGCGCACGGTGAGGGGAATGCCCGCGCTGGCGCAGGCGGCCACCACCTGGCGGATTTCTGCTTCGGTGCGCGGGCGCACGGCAATGTCGCCGCGCTTGCCCGCCAGGTCACGCTTGAGCACGGGGCTGAACCAGGCAAAGTCCTGTGAGAGGCGGCCCACGCGCAGCGGGTCGGCGATCCAGTCGAGGCCGGGCAGCAGGTCGGGCAGTTGATGGGCGGTGGTGGTCATGTCGGTATCTCCTTGGCCGCTGGTGGCCGTTTTTAGGCAAAGGGAAGCCCTTGCCGTGCGCCAGTGACTGCGCGCGGTGTGTTGGCGATGGGGTGATAGGGCTAGTCGTGCGACGTTTCGCTGGCGTGCCAGCCGCCCAGGGCGACGCGCGTGAGCCAGGCCATCAGCACGAACAAGGCGACGCCAGTGAGCGAAATCAGCAGCAGTGCAGCAAACATGCGCGGGATGTTGAGCTGAAAGCCGGCCTGCAGGATCTGGTACGCCAGCCCCGCACCCTGGCCCCCGGTGCCCGCCACAAACTCAGCCACCACAGCGCCGATGAGCGCCAGGCCGCTGGAAATGCGCAGCCCGCCAAAGAAGTAGGGCAGCGCGCTGGGGATGCGCAGGCGCAGCAGAGTCTGCAGCCGCGTGGCGCGGTTGAGCTGGAAGTAGCTTTGCAGGTCAGGCTCCACACTGCGCAGGCCCAGCGTGGTGTTGCTGATGATGGGGAACAGGGCGACGAGTGCAGCGCAGATCACCATGGAGGCCATCGGGTCCTTCACCCAGATGATGATGAGCGGCGCCACGGCCACGATGGGCGTGACCTGCAGCAGCACGGCGTAGGGGAAGAGCGCGGTCTCGATGCGCTTGCTCTGCACAAACAGGAACGAGATCAGCACGCCCGCCACGGTGGCCACCACAAAGGCCAGCACCGTGATCTTGACGGTGACCCACAGCGAGCCGCCCAGCGCGGCCCAGTCGGTGAACAGCGTCTTCATCATCAGGATGGGCGAGGGCACCAGGTAGGGCGGCAGCTCCATGGCCGTGACCAGGCCTTGCCACAGCGCGATCAGCACCAGGCCGACCAGCACGGGGTACACCACGCGCTGCACGCGGGGCTGGGCCATGAGCGGGGTGCGTTTGGGGGCGGCTTTGTGGGCCGGCTTGGCAGTGGCGGCTTGCGCAGGTACCGAGCGAGGGGCTGCGGGGCTGGATGTCACCCCAGGGGATGGCACTGGCGACGCGATGGATGCGGAAGGGAAGGGGGTGCTCATGCCACGCTCTCCTCGGTGTCCACGCTGGCGCGCAGCAGGCTGTCCTGCAGCAGCTTGGCGTAGCGGCTGAATTCGGGCGACACCATGAAGTCGGCCGTGCGGGGGTAGGGCGCGTCGATGCGGAACTCTTCGACCACGCGGCCGGGGCGCGCGGCCATCATGACCACGCGGCTGGAGAGGAACACCGCCTCGTGGATCGAGTGCGTCACAAAGATCACGGTGAGCTTCTTCTTGCGCCACAAGTCGAGTAGGTCGGCGTCGAGCTTGTGGCGCGTGATTTCATCCAGCGCGCCAAAGGGCTCGTCCATCAGCAGCAGGTCGGGCTGGGTGACCAGGCCGCGCGCAATCGACACGCGCATCTGCATGCCGCCCGACAGCGCACGGGGCAGCGCATGGGCAAACTTTGACAACCCCACCAGCGCCAGTGCTTCGGTCACGCGGGCATCGGCCTCGGCACGCGGCACGCCCGCCAGGTCCAGCGGCAGGCGCACATTGGTTTGCACACTGGCCCAAGGCATGAGCGTGGGCGACTGGAATACGAAGGCCATCTTTTTGCCGCTTTCGTCCAGCTGCGCCACGGGCTTGCGCCACAGGTGCAGGCGGCCATCGGTAGGCTCCAGCAGGCCCGCCACCATTTTCAGCAGCGTGCTCTTGCCGCAGCCCGAGGGGCCGAGCAGGGTGACGAATTCGCCTTCCTCAATGGTCAGGTCCACGGGCAGCAGGGCCTGGGTGCCATTGGGGTAGGTTTTTTCGGCCGAGAGCACCTCCACGGCGGGTGTGGGGCGCGGCGCGGGTGCCAGAGGTGGCGAGGCAGCGGGAATGGACATGGTGGTGCCTTTCGATGGATGTGGCCGGGGAGGCTGGCCGCTGTGTCAGGGCGATGGGGCTTATCTGTCGTAGCGCTTGGCTTGGCGCCAGCCGCTGGAAACTGGCGCGGCCCGAGCCAGCGAACGCCGAGCAAGGGCCGCCCCGCAGCGAGGGCGTTGTCCCCCTTGGGGGAAGGCGCGAAGCGACCCAGGGGGTGTTAAGGAAGAATCTTGAGGTCTTTGACGAAGGACGTGGTGTAGGTCTCGGCCAGCTTCACCTTGGCAGGGTCGATGAGCTTGGCGTCCACCAGGAAGTCGTAGCTGGCCTTGGCGCGTGCGTCGGTCATGATGCCGATGCCCATGGTGGTGGCATCGCCGCCCGTGGCCATGCCCATTTCCTTGAGCTTGGCCACGCTGTAGGCGAGCTGCTCGTCGGTCATGTTGGGGTTGTCCTTCTTGATCAGCGCGTTGGCCGGGGCTGGGTCGGCCAGGTAGCTCTTCCAGCCTTCCATCGATGCCTTCACGAACGAGGCCACGGCGGCGCTGCGGTCCTTCACCGTCTTTTCCATGCACGAGATGGTGGTGGCGTAGGCGGGGTAGCCCTGGTCGCTGAACATCAGCGTGTTGGCCTTGACGCCCGCTTTGGCGATCGCAAACGGCTCGGAGGTCAGGTAGCCCTGCTGGGCGGCGTTCTTGTCGGCGACGAAGGGCTGGATGTTGAAGGTGTAGGGGCGCGTCTGCGAGTCGGTGAAGCCGTACTTGGCCTTGAGCCAGGGCCAGTAGCCGCGCTGGGCCGACGAGGCGATCAGGATGGTCTTGCCCTTGAGGTCTTCGAACTTCTTCACGTCCTCGTGGGCGATGAGCACCTGAGGGTCCTTCTGGAACACCGCTGCCACGTTGACCACCGGCACGCCGCCTTCACGCATCTGGATCATCTGCAGGTCGCTCGATCCCATCACGCATTCGGCCTGGCCGGCGGCCATCATCTGCACGATGTTGACTTGCGGGCCGCCCATCTTGATGGTCACGTCCAGCCCGTACTTCTTGTACAGGCCCGTAGCCACCGCCTGGTAGAAGCCGCCATGCTCGGCCTGCGCATACCAGTTGGTCATGTAGGTGAACTTTTCCTGCGCGTGGGCTTGCATGGTGCCGACGGCACCAACAGCGAGCAGCGCGGCTGCACCAAGTTTGGAAAGGCGGGAGGCGGTCTTCATCATGGTGGTACTCCGGTAGGGTGGTGGAGGTGGAACGAAGGGACAACGAAGGGGAAGGCGAAAAGGTTTTGCCGTAGCGTTTGCAGGTTTCAGGCCAGTGCGCTGGAGTGCTCCACGTGCCCGGTGTGATTGGCGCGGCCCCAGGTGGGCTCAGTGCGCGGTGCCCACTGCAGCTTGTGCAGCTCGGTAATGGCTGCGGCCCAGCTCACAGCCAGCGAGTCGAGGATGGCGTGGCCCTGTTCGGCCGTGGCGGGCAGCGGGTCGCCAATGATTCCGCTGGGGCCGAAGTCGCGCGCACTCCAGGCGCAGGCCGGGCGGCCGTCGGGTGAGAGCAGGGGCGAGTCAAAAACGGGCGGGTAGTTGACTACCGCACGCTCCATGTGCACGGTGTCGGGGGCCAGCGCCAGCATCAACGCGGTCTCGGCGTGGCCTGCGTGCATGGCCAGTTTTTTTTCGGTGTCGGACAGGTACTTGCCCGCCACATGCGGCACACGCCAGGTGAAGCTGGGCACGACGATGAAGTCGCCATGGCGCAGGCGCAGCTCGCGCGCACACATCTCCATCACCTGCGGCTGGCCGCCGTGGCCGTTGACGAACAGCAGCTTGCGAAAGCCCGCGCGGTATACCGACTCGCCCACCTCGTTCATGGTGGCCAGCAGGGTCTCGCCGCTCAGCGTGACGGTGCCGGGGAAGTGCAGGTGCTCTTCGGACTTGCCGTAGGTGATGGGAGCCATCGCAAACGCAGGCACATCGGCCGGCAGGCGCGCCAGCGCATGGCCCACTACACCCGCGCTGATCACCGTGTCCACCGCACAGGGCAGGTGCGGGCCGTGCTGCTCGGTGGCGCCCGTGGGCAGCACGATGACGGTGTTCTCCTTGTCTGGCAGGTCGGCGATCTCGGTCCAGCTCAGGTAGGGCAGGTAGCGGTGGGGCGGGTTGTAGCCGTGCAGCATGAAAGACTTTCGTGAAGGTGTTGGGGGTGGATCAGCGCTGTGGCAGATAGGCCGTGGCTTCGACCTCAATCAGGATGTCGGGGGTGGGCAACATGCCGCTCACTTCCACCACGGTGGATGCGGGTGGCTCACCGGGGAAGAACAGCTTGCGCACGCGGCTGTACTGCGGGAAGTGGTCCAGGTTCTTGAAGTACTGCACCAGCTTGAACACGTCGGACATCTGGCCGCCTGTGGCCTCGATGGTCTGGCGGATGCGGTCGAGCACGTACCAGCTCTGCGCGAGGATGGGGCCCTCCTTGATGTCGCTGCTGAACTCGCCCGTGCGGCCAATCAGCGTGGCGGCCTCATGCGGGATGTCGTCGTAGCCGCGCACGATGCGGCTGGCGGCAGGGTCCACGGCGATGATCCCGCTCAGGTAGATGAAGTCGCCTGCGCGGCGCCAGGCGGCGTAGCGGGCCAGGGGTTGGGCGATGCCCGGCGCAGGTATGGTTGCAGATGTGGGGCTCATGCGAGGCTCCTTGCGGATTGGGTGGTAGGTACATGCCAGGCGGCCGGTGCATGGCCGCTGGCGACGCGGCCTTGGCGCAGCACCACGCGGCCCTGCGCGCCTTGTGTACGGGATGGAAAGCCCCAGTGGTCGGCCTGCGTGAAGACCAGCAGGTCAGCCACCGCACCGGGCTGCAGGGGCAACGCGGCGGGGCCGGTGCGCAGCCAGTCGCTGCGGCACAGCGACTCGCTCCATTGGTCGAAAGGTGCATCCAACTGCGCCGCCAGCACGCCCGTGGACAGGGCCTCCAGCGGGTCGAAGCTGCCCACGGGGCAGAACGGGTCTTGCACGTTGTCGCTGGCCACCAGCACCGGGATGCCGCGTGCGCGGGCTTCCTTCACCAGCGTCAGGCCACGCTGGCGCGGCGTGCGGCCGGTGGTGGCGTCCTGCAGCAGCAGGTTGGTGATGGGCAACGTGACCAGGGTGATGGGGCTTTGCGCCACCGCGTCGAGCGTGGCGAGGGCCGTGGCTTCGTCCTGTGCGGCCAGGGCGCAGGTGTGGCCGCAGACCACATGGCCTTCGAAGCGCAGTTCCTTGAGCAGTGCGGCCGTGGTCGCCAAGCCCTGTGCGCCGGGGTGCAGTTCTTCGTCCACATGCAGGTCCACGTTCAGGCCGTGGTGTTGTGCGGCCTCAAACAGGTGGCGCAGCGCCTGCGGGTCCCAGTTGGTGGAATGCACAAAGCCGCCGAGCAAGGCGCCGGGGCCGCTCGCAGCCACGGTGGCGGCTAGCTGCATGGCGGCGCTGCGGTCTGCGTACAGGTGCAGGGGGATCAGGCTCACGCGCTCCAGCGTGATGCGGTCGGCCCAGTCGTGGGCCAGTGCGCGCAACACGTTCCAGGCCAGCGGCTGCGCGTCGGGCTCCCACCAGTCGCAGTGGGTGCGCAGGTGCACGGTGCCAGCCTCATAGGCCCATTGCAGCGCGCGGCTGGCGCGGGCGTGGATGTCGGCCTCGGTCCAGCCCTGGCGGTCCACCATCATGGCCTCGATGGCGCCCAGCAGACCGGGTTTGACCACACCCATGCGGGGCAGGGTGAAGGCTTTGTCCAGGTGGGTGTGCGCATCCACCAGGCCGGGCAGCACCAGCGCGCCTGCTACGTCCCACACCGTGCCGTGGGGCGCTGGCTGGGTGCCATGGGGCAGCACCTGCACGATACGACCCTGGGTCAGGTGCAGGTCGGCCAGTGCGGGCTGGTGGCCCTGCTGCGGCCATGTGGCGGGCAGCAGCCAGCGCGGCAACCTTGCGCGCAGGATGTGGTCGGGAGTGCTGGATGCATGCATGCCGTGGCCTTTAGAAATGGGTCTTATGCAAACCGCGCCATGGCCTGACCCACGCGTGCCTTGAAGGCCGCCAGCCGGGGTGGTGTGGCCACGTTCATGTGGTAGTAGGCGTGGTAGTCCACCCGCGCCTTGCCGCCGGTGAGCAGGCGCATGTAGCGGGTGATGGACTTGCGCGGCGGGTCGCCCATGAACAGGGCCGTCCAGCGCGGGCGGCCGTAGGTGACCACGGCCGAGATGCGCTTGATGTGCGTGAGCGAGGGCTTGACGTTGTGCGGGTCGCTGATGTCAAAGGCCACGCCGGGCATGAGCACGCGGTCGAAAAATCCCTTGAGCATCGCCGGCATGCCAAAGCACCAGGTGGGAAAGCAGAACACCACGGCTTCGGCCCAGAGCAGGCGGTCCACATAGCCCTGCACAGGCAACTGGTTGCTGGGCACCTCGTGGTAGCCCAGGCGCTCTTCGCGTGTCATCACGGGGTTGAAGCCCTCGGCGTACAGGTCGCAGTCGTCCACCTCATGGCCCGCGCCGCGCAGCTGCTGCACCACCTCGGTGTGCAGGGCTGCGTTGTAGCTGGTTTCTACCGGGTGGCAATAGATCACGAGGATGCGCATGGCGGAGCTTCCTGGTTGTTGAAGTTCAGAGGTCGAGCGTGAGCGTGGGCCCGTGGCTGCGTGCGCAGCACACAGCGACGTGGGTGGCTTGCTCTGTGGCGCTCAGGCAGCTGTCGCGGTGGTCGGGTTCGCCGTCCAGCCAGCGGGTCACGCAGGTGCCGCACACGCCCTGCTCGCACAGGGTTTCCAGCGGCACGCCAGCGAGCTGCAGCACGTCGGCCATGCTCTCGCCGGGGCCAACGGGCAAGCGCATCTGGCTGCGCTGCAGGATCAGCTCGAACGTGTGTTCTGTGCGGGTGGCGCTGGCGGTGTCAGAGGCTGTCTGCATTGTTTGACCATGTGATTTGATCGATTGGTCAAACTATTGCAAAGGCTGTGCCAGCCACAAAAAGCGGTCAAACGTCTTTGCGGTGGATCAACGCGGCCTGAAAGGGGCTTTTGACGCCGCGTACTGGTGCAAATTGCCCGGAATTCGCCCCTTGGGCGCCCGAGGGATGCCCAGAATGGGGCGGGGGCTTTAGTCTGGTGCGAGGCCGCAGCCCAGCAGCACAAAGCTGGTGAGTTCGCGCACGATGGGCTCGCGGTCGATGGGTTCATCGGGCGCCAGGCCCAGCATGATGTGCACCTGCACGCCGTAGTCGGCGTAGTGCTGCGTCATGCCCCAGATCTGCATGAGCAGCAGCGTGGGGTTCACGGCGCGCATGCGGCCTTCGGCAATCCAGCGGTTGATCAGGTCCACCTTCTGCTGGGTGGACTTGACTGCCACCGGCCAGTATTTACCCAGGTTGCGCCCACCGCCCAGCACCTCGGTGGTGAAGATGCGCGACAGGCCGGGGTTGTCCAGCGCGTAGTCGAGCTTCTTGCGCACGTAGCTGCTCAACACCTTCTTGGGGTCGTCGCTGTTGCTGTCGAAAATGAAGGCGCCCGACCAGCCGTTGAGCACCGAGTACAGCAGCTCTTCATACAACTCTTCCTTGCTGCTGATGTAGTAGTGCAGCTGCGGCTTGGTGAGGCCCGCACGCTCGGCAATGGCCTTGGTGGATGCCCCCTTGAAACCATGGCGGCTGAACTCGGCAATGGCCGCCTCGCGGATGGCGGTGAGGATGCGCTCGCGCCCTTGTTTGGCGCGGCCCAGGAGTGCGCCTGAGGCGACATCGGTTTCGGTTTCAGTCATGGATGGGCGGGGTGCGGGAAACGCGGCTTGCAAGAGACAACAGGTAGAAGATAGCGATTTTGCGCGCTACTGCCCGCTTCACGCTTTCCAGAAGCCGATGTGGGGAACGCTGGCCTCCTCGATCAGCGCGGGGCCAATACACTCGATGGAATGGGGCGATGCTGCGAACACATCGCGGCAGGACAGCTCTGCATCGCGTTGTTCTGCTCGCTCGCCGCGATAAACCCGCAGGCGAACGGCGTCAATGCCAAACACCACGCGGCCGATGCCAGACCAGAAAATTGCGCCTGCGCACATCACGCAGGGCTCGGCTGACGAGTACAGCGTGGCCTTGGCCAGTGCGTCGCGGCCCACGCGGGGGCTGAGCTGGCGCACGGCATTGGTTTCGGCATGGCCCGTGCAGTCACCAGTTTCGGTGGTGTTGCAGTACGCCTCGGCAAGCAGTTCGCCGCCTGCGCCCACCACCACGGCGCCAAATGGACGATTGCCGCGCGCGCGTGCCGTGCAGGACCAGACGATGGCCTGGCGCAGGTAGGTGCCGTCGGTGTCGTTGATGGGCGTGGGGTCGTCAAAACTGGCTGGGCGTGCAGACATGAGCGCGTGCATGGTGTGTCTCCGTCGATGGTGGGTGGGTTGCTGTCGTTGTGCAACGCCGGACTGTCTGCACGCCCGCCGTTGTGGTGCAGGGCGCTATGCATTTGGCATGCCAATCACAATCAGTGACATGTATGCATGGCTTTCGGCGCGCTGTACACAAGCGCTCTGACTCTGCGCGGGCACAAACGCAAGGCGTTGTGGGCATTCTTCTTGCATCGCCATTGGCAAGAGTAGAAGCGTTCACTGCGTTATCCCTGTGCCACCCTGCACGAGGCGATGCCAGTCGGAAATTGCTCTTGAAGCCCGCTATGCGCACAGCGGTGTGCGTTGGCACACCGTGGCTTCAAGGGTTGAATGGCCGGCCGCAGCAGGCGGTGCCAAACGCTCTTGAAGCACCCAGCGGGAGGGCCTTTCTTCCTTCCACTTGTCTTCAGGAGAACTCCATGACCACCACCACCGCCACCTACGACCTCGCCGAGCTGCAAAAAGAAATGCGCATGGGCGCGATGGGCTCGGAAACCGCGAGCCGCGAGATCCGCCGCATCGACCTCAGCCACTTTGCTCAGCGCAAGACCGAGATTGCCGATCAGCTATGGGACGCCGCCGTCGATGTCGGCTTTTTCCAGATCGTGAACCACGGCATTGACCTGGCCGAGGTGCATAAAGCCTTTGCGATGACCGAGCGCTTCTTTGCGCTGCCGGATGCCGTGAAGGCGCAGTACCCGCTCAAGAAGGCGCTCAACGTGGGCTGGGAGAGCCGCGCGCAGGTGCGCCCCTCCACCGGCACACCGGACCAGAAGGAGTCGTACCAGATCACCCGCCCGCACATGGCAGGCCTGTGGCCCACCGACGAGGAGCTGGCAGGCTTCCAGGCCACCATGCTCGCGTTTGAGGGCCAGTGCTGGCAGGTGGCCATGCAGGTGCTGTCGTGTTTTGCGTGGAAGCTGGGGTTTGAAGAGGCCTTCTTTGCCCGTGCGCACGACCCTGCACAGGCCAGCTACCAAAGCACCTTGCGCCTGCTGCACTACTTTGCGACTCCGCCCGAGCAACAAGCCAGCTTGGGCCTGTGGCGCGCCGGGGCGCATACCGACTTTGATTGCCTGACCCTGCTCTTTCAGCGCCAGGGCCAGGGCGGCCTGCAGGTGTGCCCGGGCAAGGAAATGGACACCCAGGCCTGGACCTCGGTGGAGCCCGATGAGCAGGCCATCACCTGCAATATCGGCGACATGCTCATGCGCTGGAGCGACGACCAGCTGCCCAGCAACTTCCACCGTGTGAAGAACCCGTTGCCGGGTGAGTACATGGGGCCTCGCTACAGCATCGCCTTCTTTGCCCAGGCCAACCGCGACGCCATCATCGAAGGGCCGGGCAAGAAGTACCCCGCGATTGCCGCGGGCGACTACCTGAACCAGCGGGTGGCGGCGAACTTCAAGGCGTACTGACCGAGCCGGAGACAAAGCTCTGCGTTTGCTCGCCCCTGCTCACAGCCAGGGCTTGAGCCAGCCCAGCCCGTCGCTGGTGGCGTGGGTGGCCGCGCCGCGCGCGGGACGGTACTCGCAGCCAATCCAGCCGTCATAGCCCAGGCTGTCCAGCAGCTTGAACAGGTAGGTGTAGTTCAGCTCGCCCACATCGGGTTCGTGGCGCTCGGGCACACCGGCGATCTGGAAGTGGCCGACGTTGCCTGTGGGCAGGTACTTGCGCACCTTCATGGCCAGGTCGCCTTCCACGATCTGGCAGTGGTACAGGTCCATCTGCACCTTGACGTTGGCGGCACCGATCTCGGCGATCAGCGTGTGGGCCTGGTCCTGGCGGCTCAGGAAGAAGCCGGGCATGTCGCGGCCATTGATGGGCTCCAGCAGGATCTGGATGCCGTGCGGTGCAGCCTGCTCGGCGGCGTGGCGCACATTGGCGATGTAGGTGGCGCGCACCGTGGCTGCGTCTGCGCCCTGGGGCACCAGCCCGGCCATCACGTGGATGCGGGGGCATTGCAGTGCCTGGGCGTATTCAACCGCCTTGGCAATGCCTTCGCGGAACTCGGCCTCGCGCCCGGGCAGGCAGGCCAGCCCGCGCTCGCCTGCATCCCAGTTGCCAGGGGGGGCATTGAACAGCACCTGCTGCAGGCCGTTGGCTTGCAGCCGCGTGACCAGTTCTTGTGCCGGGTAGGCGTAGGGAAAGAGGTACTCCACCGCCTTGAAGCCATCGCGGGCAGCGGCGGCGAAACGGTCGAGAAAGTCCACGTCGTTGTAGAGCATGGACAGGTTGGCGGCAAAGCGGGGCATGCAGAGGGTTCCTGAAAAATACGGGTCAGCGGCGCGGTGCGTTGGTGAGCACCTGCGTCAGCCGGTCTTGGTAATAGCGCGCCAGGCCCACCGTGCTGTGGCCGATGGTGTCGGCGCTGGCGGGGATCACGTAGGCCTGGGCGTGTGGGATTCGGGCGATGGCTTTGTCCAGCACACCCAGCTCGGGTGGGTTGCGCTCATCGTCTGCCGAGTTGATGGCCAGCACGCGCGCGGTGATGCGTTCCAGCCCGGGCTCGGGGTCGTAGTCGCGCGATGCCTCCCACTGGTAGATGTGGTCGTTGGCATCGCCACGGAAAGGCGCTTTGAGGCGTTGCTCCACCAGCGCATCGGCCGCAGCGCGGTTGGGGGCCAGCTTTTGTAAGCCTTGATTGCCACCGTTGGTGCCCGTGCCAAAGAACACCGACGCAAACTGCAGGCTGCGGGGCTGGCGGGTGTAGTTGCCGCCCTGCCATTCGGGGTCGTTGCGGATGGAATCGACCAGCAGGCGGCGCATCATCCAGTTGCGGCCCGACATGGCAGCGGGCAGCGAAGCCATGGGCACAGCAATGTCCATGAAATCAGGGTAGCGCTGTGCCCACACCCAGGTGTGCATGCCGCCCATGGAGTTGCCAATGATGGCGCGCACATGGCGCACGCCCAGGTGCTCGGTCAGCAGGCGGTACTGGGCCTGCACCATGTCGTCATAGTTGTAGGCTGGAAATGTGGCGCGCAGGCCGTCAGACGGCTTGCTGGAGCGGCCGGTGCCGATGGCATCCGGCAGGATGATGAAATACTTGCGTGCATCCAGCGGCTGGCCGGGGCCAAACAGAGTGTCTGCAAAGCCGGGCGTGAGCATTCTCTCTGCCGAGCCATTGGTGCCATGCAGCACCAGCACCGGTTCGCCGGTGGGTTCGCCCACGGTGGAGTAGGCCAGCTTGAGTTCGGGCAAGGTCTGGCCGGTGTGGAAGCGGAAATCCTTGACGACCCATTCGCCGTGCTGGGGGGCGGGATAGTCAGCAGCCGTTGCACCGCCCGTGGCCAGCACGCCCAGCAACACGGGGGCAAAGGCTTTGCGCCAGAAAGAAAGGGCCATGGTTTGTCTCCTTGTGTGTGTTCTTTCGTCCCCGCGCCTTGAGTGCAGCCCGCCCGTTACCAGTTACCAGTGGGCGCCAAAGCTCTGGCGCAGCTCTTCAATCTGGGGCTCGGTCAGCGGCGTGGGGCGGGGCTGGCACAGCATCCACAGGCGTGCGGTTTCTTCCAGCTCTTCCAGCACGACCATGGCGGCGGCAGGCGTGTCATGCCACACGTTGGGCCCCAGGCGTGCCAGCATCACGGCACGCACGGGGCTGCCCTGTGCGGCATAGCGGGTGATGATCTGCGCCACCAGCGCTGCCGCGGCAGCATCACCGGGGCGGTGGTACGCGATGTGCGGCACGCGCCCCACCTTCATCACAAAGTAGGGCGTGATGGGGGGGAGCAATTGCGCATCGGGCGTCAGCTGGTCACCTGCAGCAGTGTCGGCTTGCAGCGAGCACGCCACCAGGTAGGTGCTGTGGGTGTGGATCACGCAGCGCGCTGGGGCTGCCGTAGATGCCGAGGCCTCATAAATCTGCCGGTGCAGCGCAATGGTCTTGCTGGCCCGGTCGCCCGCCACCTGCTGGCCTTGGGCGTCCAGGCGCGCCAGCCGCTCGGGCTGCAGCGTGCCCAGGCAGGCATCGGTGGGGGTGATGAGGTAGCCATCGGCCAGGCGCACGCTGATGTTGCCTGCGGTGGCGTGCACATAGCCCCGCTCAAACAGGCTGCGGCCCACGCGGCAGATTTCGTTGCGGGCTAGGGCTTCATCCATGAACGCGGGGGTAGAGGTCATGCCAACAATTGTGCAAAAGCCTTGGTGAAAAAGTCGGTGCTGCCAAAGTTGCCCGACTTCAGCGTGATGTGCAGCCCGTCCTTCGCGTCGGGTGCCACCGCATGGCACCACGGCACACCGGGGTCGATCTGCGCGCCAATGCGCATTTGCGTGATGCCCAGTGCCTGCACGCAGGCCCCAGATGTTTCGCCGCCCGCCACGATGAGCTGGCGCACACCGCGCTGCACCAGGCCGCGTGCAATGGCGGCAATGGTTTCCTCCACCATGGCACCGGCTTTCTCAGAACCTAGCTTGCCCTGGATGGCACGCACGGCCGAGGGCTCGGCGGTGGAATACACCAGCACCGGGCCTTGGCCAATGTGGCCTTCGGCCCAGGCCAGCGCTTCGGCGGCCACGTCCACGCCTGCGGCAATGCGCAGCGGGTCGATGGCCAGGGCGGGCTTGCCTGCCTTGATGAAACCCATGACCTGCTGGTTGGTGGCTACCGAGCAACTGCCCGACACGATGGCCTGCAACCCTTGCGCTGCGGGCAGGCGGGCGGCCTCGTTGCTGGGGGCCACGCCAAAGTTGCCCGGCAGGCCAATGGCCACGCCCGAGCCCGCTGTGACCAGGGGCATGCCCTTGAGGGCCGGGCCCAGGCGCAGCAGGTCGGCGTTCGACACCGCATCCACCACGGCCATGCGCACGCCCTCGGCCTTGAGCTGGGATATGCGTGCGCGGATGGCAGCCTCGCCCTGTGCGACCACGGTGTGGTCGATCAGGCCCACACGGCTTGGCGTCTGCGCCTGCAGAACGCGCACCAGGTTGGGGTCGGTCATGGGCGTGAGTGGGTGGTTCTGCATGCCGCTTTCGTTCAGCAGCACATCGCCCACAAACAGGTAGCCCTTGAACACGGTGCGCTTGTTGTCGGGGAAGGCGGGCGTGGCGATGGTGAAGTCGGTGCCCAAGGCCTGCATCAGCGCATCGGTCACAGGGCCGATGTTGCCTTCGGCCGTGCTGTCAAAGGTGGAGCAGTATTTGAAGTAGATCTGCTCGGCACCCTGCGCCTGCAGCCACCGCAGCGCGGCCAGCGACTGGGCAATGGCTTCGTCTTTGGGAATGGTTCGCGACTTCAGGGCCACCACGATGGCATCAGCCTCGGTGTCCAAAGGCGCCGTGGGCACGCCCATGGCCTGCACCACGCGCATGCCTGCGCGCACCAGGTTGTTGGCCAGGTCGGTCGCGCCCGTGAAGTCGTCGGCAATGCAGCCCAGCAGGGCACGTGCGCGGGTCATGCCTTTTTCTCCTTGGCTTCGGGCAGGGTGATGCCGGGGAAAATCTTGATCACGGCGCTGTCATCTTCCTTGGCAAAACCTGCGGTGGATGCCTGCATGAACATCTGGTGCGCGGTGGCGGCCAGCGGCAGGGGGAATTTGCTGGCGCGTGCGGTGTCCAGCACCAGGCCCAGGTCCTTCACAAAAATATCGACGGCTGAAAGCGGTGTGTAGTCGCCCGCCAGCACATGGGCCATGCGGTTTTCAAACATCCAGCTGTTGCCCGCACTGTTCGTGATCACTTCATACAAGGCGCTGGCATCCACGCCTTCACGCAGTCCCAGCGCCATGGCTTCAGCGGCCACGGCAATGTGCACACCGGCCAGCAGCTGGTTGATGATCTTGACCTTGCTGCCAGCGCCAGCCTTGTCGCCCAGGCGGTACACCTTGCCTGCCATGCCGTCGAGCACGGCACCCGCAGCGGTATAGGCCTCGGGCTTGGCCGAGGTCATCATGGTCATCTGGCCCGATGCGGCCTTGGCGGCGCCGCCGGAGATGGGCGCGTCCACATAGTGCAGGCCCAGGGCGTTCAGGCGCGCTTCCAGCGCCACGGACCAGTTGGGGTCCACGGTGGAGCACATCACAAAGGTGCTGCCGGGGCGCATCGTGCTGGCCGCGCCGCTTTTACCATCGTCGCCAAACAGCACGCTCTCGGTCTGCGCGGCGTTGACCACCACCGACACCACCACATCACTCACCGCCGCCAGCGCAGCAGTGGTGGCATGGGCCGTGCCACCGTCTGCCACAAAGGCATCGGCCACGCCGGGGCGCACGTCGCAGACGTGGATGGTGAAACCGTTGTTGCGCAGGGTCTTGGCAATGCCAGCGCCCATGGCGCCCAGGCCGATGATGCCGACGGTGGGTTGTGTCATGTTGTCAGTCCTTCAATGAAATTCAAAAGGGGGGCTCAGGCCACCAGTGCCCACAGCAAGGCCGTGAGGGCGAAGCCCGCCAGGCCCAGCACGGTGGTCAGCACGGTCCAGGTGCGCAGGCCATCGCCCACGCTCAGGCCCAGGTAGCGGGTCACGATCCAGAAGCCCGAATCGTTGACGTGCGACAGGCCCAGGCTGCCAAAGCCAATGGCAACCGTGAGCAGTGCGATTTGCAAGGGGGAATACCCGCCACCCGCCATCGCATCGGCCAGCAGGCCGCAGGTGGTGATGATGGCCACGGTGGCCGAGCCCTGGGCAGCGCGCAGGGCCAGCGAGATGATGAACGCCAGCAGGATGAGCGGCAGGTGCGTGGCCGTGAGGCTTTGCGACAGCGCCGCGCCAATGCCGCTGGCGGTGAGCACCTTGGCAAACACGCCACCCGCACCGGTCACCAGAATCACGGTGGCGGCAGGGGGCAGGGCGGATTCCATGATGGCGTTGGTGCGCTCACGGTTCCAGCCCTGGCTGCGGCCCAGCAGGAACATGGCAAGGCCCACGGCCACCATCAGCGCAAAGATGGGCGAGCCGATGAAGCCCAGCACGTTGCGCAGGCTGTCGCCCTTGGGCAGCAGCGTGGCACCGGTGGTGCCCGCCATGATGAGGGCCAGGGGGATCAGGATGAGCGCCATGATGGTGCCCACGCCGGGGGCAGCGGCAGCCTTGGGGGCCTTGGAGTCCGCGCCTTCTTGGCTGCTGCCAAAGGCCGCAAACTGCTCTGCTGTGGTGGGCAGCAGGGGGTAGCCCTTGCGGTTGAGCCAGCCCGACACGACCTGCGACAGCGCCGCCAGCGGGATGCAGATGGCCAGGCCAATGATGGTGATCCAGCCAATATCGCCCTTGACGATGGCCGCACCGCCCACGATGCCGGGGTGCGGCGGCACCACCACGTGCGCGGCCAGCATGATGCCCGCCACGGGCAGGCCGAACTTGATGGGGTTGACGCCGGCTGCCTTGCAAAAGCCGTAGACGATGGGCACCAGGATGATGAAGCCCACGTCAAAAAACACCGGGATGGCCAGCACCAGCGCTGCGGCTGTGAGGGCCATGGGCACCCGTGTGGGGCCCAGCAGCTGCGTGAAGCGGTTGGCCAGGCTGGCCGCGCCACCCGAGACCTCGATCATGCGCCCCAGCATGGAGCCCAGCGCCACCAGGATGGCCACCGAGCCCAGCGTGCCGCCCATGCCCGCAATCAGCGTGCTGATGATGTCGCCAATGGGCATGCCGGTGGCAAACGCCACCAGAAAGCTCACCAGCATCATGGCCACGAAGGCGTGGACCTGCCAGCGGATGATGAGCAACAGGAGCAGGCCAATGCTGCCGGCGCCGATGCCGAGAAGTGCGAGGGTGGACATGAACGGGATATCTCCGGGATGGAAGGGTGGCAGACGGAGCAACGGGTCAGTGCAAGCGGCCGATTTGCAGCTCCTGTCGACACTTTGGTTGGTGTGTTTATATGGTTATCATACAAATTATCGCGTTCTATTCCGGTTCGGGTTAACCCGTATCGGTAGCCATCTGCGGCGGGCGCTACGCTCGTGTTTACAAGGTTTTTTGCCATCTAGCGCTTATCTGGTAAGCGCTAATAGCTATTGATTTAATAGCGGTTCGGAAGAGACCTTTTCCCCCTCAAGGTCCCCGCGCCGCTGGGCGGCCACGAAGGTCAGCAGACCAGTGGACCGGATGCCGTCACCAGCGGCTGTGCCAGCCGCGCGCCGTCCTGGGCCCAGAAGGCCAGGTCGGCCTGTTCGATGCGGGCCAGCGCGTTCTTCATGTGCTGCGCCGCCGCAGCGCGGGCAGCTACTGCATCGCCTGCCTCGATGGCCAGCACGATCTGCGTGTGCTCATGGGTCACGGCGTCGGCAAAGTCGGCACGCCGCGCCTCGTTGGCGCGGGTCACACGCGTGGCGCCTTTGAGAAACTGGGCCAGATAGTCCAGCGTGCTGATCATGAAAGGGTTGCCCGCCGCCTGGGCAATAGCGCGGTGGAACAGCACGTCTTCCTCCACCCCGTCGCGACCCGCGCGCACGGCGTCGGCAATGTGCTGCATGGCGGCGCGAATGGCGGCAATGTCTTCATCGCTGCGCCGCAGGGCCGCCAGCTCGGCAACCTCGGCCTCGAGCGCACGGCGCACTTCCACAATCTGCATCACCGCCTCGCGCGATGCTGCGAGGGGCACATCAAACTGAAGCGGCTCGATGCCGGGCGCCAGCACATACACGCCGCTGCCTTGCCGCGAGTCCACCAGGCCCAGCGACTTCAGGCGCGAGATGGCCTCGCGCACCACCGTGCGGCTGACCTGGAACTGCTGCGCCAGCACGGCCTCGGTGGGCAGTTTTTGGGCCGCCTGGATGCGGCCCGCGCGGATCTCCGCCTCCAGCGCGCTGGCCACCTGGTCGGAGAGCTTGGCGCTGGGTTTGACGGCGGAGAACGGCGAAGACATGGGTGGGGCGGACAGTGGGGGCGTGAAGTCGGTGCCGGGATGTGCTGGCAGGCCGGGGGCGCAGTTGACTTTACCTGAAGGACACTGCGCCTGAATCGTTTGTCTGCTGCGCTACTTGGGCGCCGGGCAGGAGTCGTCCAGTTTGGCCAGGCCCGCCAGCTTCTGAAGGCGACTGCGGTTGTCCAGGCAGGCTTGGTGCTGTGCCTCGGCCGCCTTTTGTTGGGCGACGCGCTCGGCATTCGCGCGCTCGGCCTGCAGCTGGGCCACACGCTCGCGGATTTGCGGCATCACGGCCAGGGCGGCCTTTTCGCCTTCCACAATGGCATTGGCGCGCTGGCTGAAGTCGGCGGCGCCGATGTCCAGCACCTGCGGGCGCACGATCACGTCGGCCCGCGCCAGTTCTGCCTGGCCCAGCTTCTGGCCCATGATGGCAATCGACTGGTTCAGTGCACCCAGCATGTTGCCCGGCGTCTGACCCCGGGCCTTGTTGGAGATGTCCACCGCGATCACGATGTCCGCACCCAGCTGGCGCGCGGCGTCCACCGGCACCGGGCTCACGATGCCGCCGTCCACAAAGTGGAATTTACCGATGGTGACCGGCTGGAACACGCCGGGCACGCTGCTCGATGCACGTACCGCTTGGCCCGTGTTGCCGCGTGCAAACACCGTGCGCTCGCCATCTTCGAGGCGCGTTGCCACCACCACAAACGGTTTGGCCATCTGCTCCAGCGGCTTGCGGCGCACCTGCTCGTTCACATAGTCTTCGAGCTTCTGGCCCAGCACCAGGCCGCCGGACGAGAGTTGCAGGTCGCGGATCTTGGCTTCGTCCAGCGCCACAGCCTTTTCCTGCATTTCGAACGCATTCATGCCGCTGGCATACAGCGCACCGACCACGCTGCCTGCGCTGGTGCCAGAGACCACAGCGGGCGCGAAGCCGTTGGCTTCCAGCATCTTGATCACGCCGATGTGCGCAAAACCCTTGGCGGCGCCGCCGCCCAGGGCGATGCCGATGCGGATGGGGGCGGGGGTAGATGTCGCCAGCGGCGCGCTGGTGGAATCGTCGGCGCGCGCGGGTGCGGTGCTGGTGCTCGTGCTGCCGCATGCCGCCAGACAGAGGGTCGCCGCCGTGATGATGACGATCCGGATGGCGGGGGGCGCTGCAAACGCCGCGATGGGGTGGAAAAGGGCGGTCAGGTGCATGCCGGGAGTCCTGCGGTCAACGGGCGGGCAGTATATCGGCGGCGTTTTGGCAGTGCGGGAAAGACGGCCCATTGCTTCTGAAGAGGAAGTGCCGGCGCATCCTTTGCACTGGCAAGGAGCGCAATCGTCGAAACCGGCGCGGCCTGGTCGAGAACCGCCGCGCAAGGGCCGCCCCGCCGCGCTGGCGGTGTCCCCATTCCCGAATCGCGCCAGCGATTCGAGAGAAGGGGGAAGGCGCCGAAGGCGACTCAGGGGGATGTACCCTACCTACTCGCCTTGCGAGCCCCGGTGCGCCCACCCCGTGGTGCGCTTTTCAATCCAGCTGAACAGCTCGTACATGACCATGGCCATCGCACCCACCACCATCAGGCCCGCAAAGGCCAGGCCCATCTGCATGGACGAGCCCGCGCTGATGAGCAGGTAGCCGATGCCTTCGTTGGCGGCAGTCATCTCCGACACCGTGGTGCCCACAAACGCGAGCGTGATGGCCACCTTGAGCGAGCCGTAGAAGTACGGCATGGATCGCGGCAGGCCCACCTTGGTCAGCACATCCCAGCGCTTGGCGCCGAGCACGCGCAGCACGTCTTCCAGCTCGGGCTCCAGGGTGGCCAGGCCGGTGGCGATGTTGACCATGATGGGGAAGAAGCTGATGAGAAACGCCGTGAGGATGGCAGGCCCCACGCCAATGCCGAACCACACCACAAGGATGGGCACAAAGGCCGCCTTGGGCAGTGCGTTGAAGGCTGTCATCAGCGGGTACACGGCGGCATAGGCCAGGCGAGAACTGCCGATCACAAAACCCAGCAGCACGCCGACCACGATGGCAATGCCAAAACCCGCCATCGTGACCCAGTAGGTGCGCCAAGCGTGGGCGGCGATCACGCCGCTGAACTCGACCAGCTGCGTGGCAATGACCCAGGGGCTGGGGAAGAGAAATTCGGGGACGCTGAAGGCCGAACAGATGATTTGCCACAGCAGAATGGTGGCGGTCAGCAGCAGCCAGGGGGACCAGCGCTCTACGGTTTTCTTGTGCATGGTGGGAAGGTCTTCGGGTTACTGCTGGATGGGCGCGCCGGCTTTTCGCAGGGCACCGATGTGGCCGCGCAGTTCGTGAACGATGTCTGTGAATTCCTTGGTGTAGGTCACCTCCAGGTCGCGCGGGCGGGGCAGCTCGATCTCCTTGCGCACCACAAACCGGCCCGGGCTCTTGCTCATCACATACACCGTGTCGGCCAGAAAGACCGACTCGCGCAGGTCGTGCGTGACCAGGATCACGTTGAACTGCTGCTCGGTCCACAGGTCGCGCAGGATGCACCACAGCTCTTCGCGCGTGAAGGCATCCAGCGCGCCGAAGGGCTCGTCCAGCAGCAGCATCTTGGGCTCGTGGATCAGCGCGCGGCAGATGCTGGCGCGCTGCTGCATGCCGCCCGACAGCTGCCAGGGGAACTTGTCCTCATAGCCCGCGAGGCCCACCTTCTGCAGCAGCTTGCGGGCGCGTTCTTCGTATTCCTTGCGTTTTTGCTTGAAGTTGCTGCGGTAGGGCTCGACGATTTCGAGTGGCAGCAGCACGTTGTCCACCGTGGTGCGCCAGGGCAGCAGCGAAGGCGCCTGGAACGCCATGCCCGAGACCTTGAGCGGCCCGGTCACTGGCTGGCCGTCGATGAGAATCTTGCCCATCGACGGCATCTTCAGCCCTGTGGCCAGCTTCATGAAGGTGGACTTGCCGCAGCCCGAGGGGCCCACGATGGCGATGAATTCGCCCTGGCGTACCTGCAGGTCGATGGCTTCGACCGCAAACTGGTTCTTGGCGCGCAGCTCGTCGTTGTACGCGAGCCAGACATCGCGGAAGTCCACAAAGTAGGAATCAGCAGCCTGCATCAGAGGTCCGTAGTGAGTAGTGTTTGTGCACCGAGGTTGATGCTGGGCGCGGCCCAGGCCAGCGCCCCCGTGCAAGGGCCGCCATGCCGCGGAGGCGGCGCTTCGCTGGCGTGCACCGGGGGCGTCCCCCTCCCGACTCGCGCAGCGAATCGAGAGAGGGGGAAGGCGCGAAGCGACTCAGGGGGTGTCACTTCTTCGGCAGGATATTCAACTCGGCCGTGCTGGGCAGGAAGCTGGGGTTCCACACATCGTCGGCGTTCACGCGGGTCTTGGTGTTGAACGCGTCCGACACCTGCGAGGCCATCAGCGACAGGCGGCCGGGCTTGGCTTGGCCAAAACCTTCGGCGCGGGCGTCGGGGCTGTTGATGACAGTGTCGATGGCCAGTTGCAGGCGGCGGGTTTCGAGCGGCACGTTCACGATGCCGTCGCGCGCCTTCACATGCTCGATAGCGGCGGCAGGGTTGGCGATCACTTCCTTGGCACCCTTGGCAAAGGCCGACAGGAACGCTTTGATGGCGGCTGGGTTCTCCTTGATGAGCTTCGGAGACGCAATGATCACGTTGCCATAGAGCTTCACGCCGAAATCGGCATAGGGCAGCACCACCACGTCGGCGGCCTTGGCGCCACGGGCTTCCAGGTTCAGCAGCGAGGTGAAGGTGAAGCCGGTGATGGCGTCCACATCGCCGCGCACCAGCATGGTTTCGCGCAGGGGCGGGTCCATGGCCGTCCAGGTCACAGCGCCAATGCCGTTGGCCTTCTGGAAGATGGGGAACGCGCGGCGGCCCGCGTCAAACACGGGGGCGCCCAGCTTCTTGCCGGCCAGGTCGGCGGGCTTGGTGATGCCGCTCTTCTTGAGCGCCATGACCGAGGCAGGCGTGTTGTTGTAGACCATCATCACCGCCACGGGTTTGTTCTGCGCGTCGGGGTTGTTGGCGTGGAACTCCATCACGGCGGCCAGGTCGGCAAAGCCCATGTCGTACGTGCCCGAGGCCACGCGCTGCACCGCACCGCCCGAGCCGTTGCCTGCATCCACCGCCACATCCAGGCCTGCGGCCTTGAAGTAACCCTTGGCCACGGGCTGCAGGAACAGCGCGGCGGGGCCTTCAAAGCGCCAGTCGAGCTGGAACTTGATGGGCGTGGTGGCCTGCGCCTGGGCCAGCGAGGTGCTGCCGATCAGGGCCAGGGCGGCAGCGGTTTGCATGAACAGTCTCTTTTTCATCGGGGGCTCCTGTCGGGCGAGGGGAAATGCGGTGAGGGAAGGCATGGGCCCCATGCCTGGGGCCATACACCTGCAGTCAGCAAAAACGATGCCCGGTTTGTGTACGCGGGTGTTTCGCTGTGCCCCATTGTTCACCGAAGTGGTGCACGTCAGCATGCTGGGTTTCCCGAAATGGTGCATGCGCCGGTTGAGGGGTTGGCTTGCCCATGAAAAACGGGGCCCGTGGGCCCCGTTGCAACGGTGTGTGGGCAGGCCTGATCATGGACTGCGCACGGTCAGCACGGCACAGCGCGCTCAGCGTGGCCGGGCGGCAGCGCTGGCCACGGCCAGGGCCGTCATGTTGAGCACCCGGCGCACGGTGGCGGCCGGGGTCAGGATGTAGGCCGTGGCAGCGGCACCCATCAGGATGGGGCCCACCGTGACGCCACCGCTGGTGGTCGTCTTGAGCACGTTGTAGAGGATGTTGGCTGCATCCAGGTTGGGGCAGATCAGTAGGTTGGCCGAGTCCGTCAGGGTCGAGTCCGCCATGTAGGCGTTGCGGATGTTCGGTTCCAGCGCGGCATCGCCGTGCAACTCGCCATCACACTCGATCTCGGGGTGGGCGGCCACGAACAGGTCGCGCGCCTCGCGCATCTTGCGGGCCGATGCGCGCTTGGACGAGCCATAGCTGGAGTGCGACAGGAACGCGACCTTGGGTGGGATGCCAAAGCGTTGCACCTCCTGCACCGACATCCAGGCGATGTCGGCCAGCTGCTGGGCCGTGGGGTCTTCGTTCACATAGGTGTCGGCAATGAACAGCGTGCCCCGGTTGGTCATCAGCGCGTTCAGGGCAGCGTAGTTGTGGGCACCTTCCTGGCGGCCGATGATGCTGTGGATGCGTTCCAGGTGCGTTTCATACGTGCCCACCAGGCCGCAGATCATCGCGTCGGCGTCTCCCAGCTTCACCATCAGCGAGGCAATGATGGTGTTGGAGCGACGCACGGCGGCCTTGGCGACTTCGGGCGAGGCGCCGTTGCGCTTCATGAGCTGGTGGTAGTGCTCCCAGTACTGGCGAAAGCGCGGGTCGTCCTCGGGGTTGCATACCTCTACATCCTTGCCCAGCTGCATGCGCAGACCGGCCTTGGCGATGCGCGCGGCAATCACGGCGGGGCGGCCGATGAGGATGGGCGTGGCGATCTTGTCGTCGATGGCCATCTGCGCGGCACGCAGGGCGCGTTCGTCTTCACCGTCGGCGTAGGCCACGCGCTTTTGCGCGTCGGGCAGGGCCTTGGCAGCCATGATCACGGGGCGCATCAGCATGCCGGTCTGGTAGACGAAGCGCGACAGCGTTTCCTTGTAGGCCTCCATGTCTTCGATGGGGCGCGTGGCCACGCCCGATTCGGCTGCGGCCTTGGCCACGGCGGGGGCAATCTTGAGGATCAGGCGCGAGTCGAACGGCGTGGGGATCAGGTAGTCGGGGCCGAAGGTCAGCTCTTTGCCTGCATAGGCGCTGGCCACTTCTTCGCTGATGTCGGCCTTGGCCAGGTCGGCGATCTGGCGCACGCAGGCCAGCTTCATGGCTTCGGTGATCTTGGTCGCGCCGCAGTCCAGCGCGCCCCGGAAGATGTACGGGAAACACAGGACGTTGTTGACCTGGTTGGGGTAGTCCGAGCGGCCCGTGGCAATGATGCAGTCGGGGCGCACGGCCTTGGCCAGCTCGGGGCGGATCTCGGGCTCGGGGTTGGCCAGCGCCAGGATGATGGGCTTGGGGCCCATGGTCTTGACCATTTCGGCCGTGAGCACGCCGGGGGCCGAGCAGCCCAGGAACACGTCGGCGCCGTTGACCGCATCGGCCAGCGTGCGGGCGTCGGTCTTTTGCGCGTATCGCGCCTTCGATTCGTCATAGCCACCAGGGCGGCCTTCGTAGATCACGCCCTTGGAGTCGCAGACAAAGACGTTCTCGATCTTCACGCCCAGGCCCACCATCACATTCAGGCAGGCAATGGCGGCAGCGCCCGCGCCCGACACGGCGATCTTCACCTCGCCGATCTGTTTGCCCACCAGCTCCAGGCCATTGAGCAGCGCGGCGCTGCTGATGATGGCCGTGCCGTGCTGGTCGTCATGGAACACCGGGATGTTCATGCGCTTGCTGAGTTCGCGCTCAATGTAGAAGCACTCGGGCGCTTTGATGTCTTCGAGGTTGATGCCGCCCAGCGTGGGCTCCAGCGCCGCAATGATCTCGATGAGCTTGTCGGGGTCGCGCTCGGCCAGTTCGATGTCGAACACATCGACGCCCGCGAACTTCTTGAACAGGCAACCCTTGCCTTCCATCACGGGCTTGCTCGCCAGCGGCCCGATGTCGCCCAGTCCCAGCACCGCCGTGCCGTTGGTGATCACCGCGACCAGGTTGCCCCGCGACGTGTAGTCAAACGCCTTGGAGGGGTCGGCCGCGATGTCCAGGCACGGATAGGCCACGCCAGGCGAGTAGGCCAGCGACAGGTCGCGCTGGTTGGACAAAGGCTTGGTGGGGGTGACCGAAATCTTGCCCCGGGTGGGGTTGCGGTGGTATTCGCGCGCAGCGTCGCGCAGGGCCTGTTCGGCGGCGGAAATGTTCTGTGTCATACGGAAATCCTGGAAGTCCTCGGCGGAATGCAAAACAAGGGTACCCGATGGCGTGGGCGGCTGGCATGCAGGTTTATGCGTATGCAGCATGAAGCCAAAACCCCCTGGCGGCCATGGCGGACAGGGGGCGGTGCCACGCGGGCGGTGGCAGGTTTTCAGCAGCGTGCAGGCGTCAGGCCTAGTGGGCGTCGGCCTGGCGTGCGGCGTTGACAGCGGCGGAGGTGTCGCGGCTGGCGCCATTGAAGAAAACGTTCAGGGCCACCGCCGTGATCGAGGCCAGGAGGATACCGGATTCGATCAGCGGGTGGATGGCATGCGGCATCCACTGGCGGAAGTTGGGCGCGATCAGCGGCACCATGCCCACGCCGATGGATACGGCCACGATCATGGAGTTGAAGCGGTTGGTCTTGAAGTCCACCCCGCCCAGGATGCGGATGCCTGTGGCCGCCACCATGCCGAACATCACCAGGCCCGCGCCGCCCAGCACCATGGTGGGCAGCGACTCGACCAGCGCGGCCATCTTGGGCAGCACGCCCAGCACGATCAGGATGACGCCGCCCGCCACGCACACGAAACGGCTCTTGACGCCGGTGACGGCCACCAGCCCCACGTTCTGCGAGAAGCTGGTGTACGGAAAGGTGTTGAAGATGCCACCCAGCAGCGTGCCCAGGCCGTCGGTGCGCAGGCCGCGCGTGAGGGCAGCCTGGTCCACCTTGCGGTCGGTCATCTCCCCCAGGGCCAGGAACATGCCGGTGGATTCGATCATGACCACGATCATCACCAGGGTCATGGTCAGGATCAGGATGGGGTCGAAGACGGGGCTGGCAATCTCAAACGGCAGCACCAGGTCAAACCACTGTGCCTTGGCCACCTTGTCGAAGTTCATCAGTCCCATGCCCACGGCCACCACCGCACCAATCACGATGCCCAGCAGCACCGAGATGTTGGCAATGAAGCCCTTGGCGAACTTGGCAATCAGCAGGATGGACAGCAGCACCAGGGCCGAGATGCCCACGCCGGTCAGGTCCGCGTACTTGGGGTTGGGCACCGTGGGCACCACCGCAAAGCCCTTGGGCACCGGCGGCAGCGACGAGCCGGGGGCTCCGGCGGCGGCTTGGGCATCGGCCAGCCACTTGAGGTGCTCGGGGTTGGGCACGCTGGGCGCCGTGGGGCCCACGGGGTTGCCAAAGATCCAGTTGATCCCCACGCGCATCAGGCTGATGCCGATCACCGCGATGATGGTGCCGGTCACCACGGGCGGGAAGAACCGGAGCATGCGGCTGACCAGCGGCGCGATCAGGATGGAGATCACGCCCGCGCCAATCACCGAGCCAAAGATCAGCCCGGCTCCGGCCGTGCCGCCCGTGGTCTGCGCCATCGAGACCATGGGCGCCACCGATGCGAAGGTCACCCCCATCATCACGGGCAGCTGAATGCCGAACCAGCGCGAGGCGCCCAGCGCCTGGATCAGCGTGACCAGCCCGCACACAAACAGGTCGGCCGAAATCAGCTTGGCAACCTGATCGGGCGTGAGGTTGAGGGCGCGGCCCACGATGAGCGGCACCGCCACAGCGCCCGCATACATCACCAGCACATGCTGCAGGCCTAGCGCCGTGAGTCGCCCCAAAGGTAGGTGTTCGTCCACGGGGTGTACTGGCGGGTTCATGCGAGTCTTTCGGGGGTTGGGGGGGTATGAATACGGCAGGGACACCTGTGTCGGATGGTGCACAATTGTCCATACAAAAATCGTATACAAAATGACCGGACGCGCTTATCCCGGTAAACCCTTAGAGGGGCGCAGCAAAATACCCGCCTGCTGTGGATGCAGGCGATTGGAAGGTTTGTGGCCGGGGCGCGACCGGCTTGGGCTAGCTCAGGGCTGTCGATGCCGCCTTGGTGCGTTGGCTGGTCAGCGGTGCGAGGGATTCACGCAGCCGGTCCCGCACCAGCGGCTGGCCGGGATTGAGGGCGCCTTCCACATGCCCGATGTGGGCCAGCATGCGTTCGCGGGCCAGCGTGGTGTTGCCTGCTTCCAGCGCTTCGACGATGGCGGCGTGTTCGGCGCACGACTGGCTGGCCGCGTGCTGCGACTGGTACAGCGAGGCTGCCAAAGTGGTGCGCGCCGTGAGGTCGCGCAGGATGTCGCTCAGGCTGCGGTGTCCCATCGCCTCGGCCAGGCAGACGTGGAAGTCTGCGAGCAGAAAGGCGCGTGTGGCGGCATCTGCACCTTCGATGGCCTGCTGTTCTTCGGCGATGTGCGCCCGCAGGCGGCGGGTCACGCTCTGCAGCGGGCGGCCCGCATCGGCCAGGATGCCCGACTCGATGATGCGCCGGGCCGAGAACGCATCGCGTGCGTCTTCCACCGTAGGCTCCACCACATACCAGCCTCGGCGTGGCCGCACTTCGACAAAACCACGGGCCTGCAGCTGCATGAGCGCCTCGCGCACCAGGGTACGGCTCACACCGAAGAGGTCGGCCAGTTCCTGCTCGCCCAGGCGCTCGCCGGGTGAGAGCTTTTGCGCAAGGATGGATTCCACCACCTGCTGGGCGATCTGGGTCTGGTTGATGCTCATGCGGCCGATTGTGGCGCTACCGGGGGTGCCATCTCTGGCGAGACCTCGGGGGCCAGCGGCGGCGTGCTGCGGCCGTCCAGCACGGCATGTGCGCGTTCGCGGTCGATGTCGCCCTCCCAGGCTGCAATCGCCACGGTAGCGACGCAGTTGCCAATCAGGTTGCCCAGGGCGCGGGCAATGCCCATGAACCAGTCCACCGACAGCACCAGCACCAGGCCGATGGCGGGGATGGCCGGGATCGCGTGCAGCGTGGCCGCCAGCACCACAATGGCCGAGCCCGGCACACCGTGAGCGCCCTTGGACGTGACCAGCGAGATCGCCAGGATGGTCAGCAGGTCGGCCATCGAGATGGGCGTGTTCGTGGCCTGGGCGATGAACACGGCTGCCAGCGTGATGTAGATCGAGAAAGCGTCCAGGTTGAACGAGTAGCCCGTGGGGATCACCAGACCCACGGTCGAGTCGCGGATGCCCATGTGCTTGAGCTTGGCCATGATCTGCGGCAGCACGCTGTCGGACGACGTGGTGGCAAACACCACGGCCAGCTCCTCGCGCAGGTAGCGCAGCAGCTTGAACAGGCTGAAGCCCGAAAACCGCATGATGAGGCCCAGCACCACCACCACGAAGATGGCCACTGCCGCATAGAACAGCACCACCAGCATCCCCAGCTGCTTGAGCGAGCCAATGCCGTACTTGCCCACCGTGAAGGCAATCGCCCCCAGCACACCCAGCGGCGCCAGCTTGATGATCAGGCCCATGGTCTTGAACAGCACGTGCGACAGGTCTTCGATGAGGCTGGTGACGCGCGCGCCGCGCTCTCCCATCAACGCCAGCGCGCAGCCAAAGACGATGGAGAACAGCAGCACCTGCAGCACATCGCCATTGGCGAAGGCGCTCACGGCAGTGGTGGGGATGAGCTTGAGCAAAAAGTCGCTGAAGCCGCCACCCGTGAGCTTGCTGGCGTTGTCTGCATAGGCGCCCATCGCCTTGGGGTCGAGCGCTTTCGGGTCCACATTCATGCCCACACCGGGTTCAAACCAGAACGCGAGCGCCAGGCCCAGCACCAGCGCGATGGTGGTGACCACCTCGAAGTAGATCAGCGACTTGATGCCCACGCGGCCCACACGCTTCAGGTCGCCCGTGCCCGCGATGCCGTGCACCACCACACAAAAGACGATGAGCGGGATCAGCATCTTGATGAGCTTGATGAAACCGTCGCCCAGCGGCTTGAGCTGCACGGCCGTGTCGGGCCAGAGCAGCCCGATGGCCACGCCAGCAATCAAGGCCAGGACCACCCGGCCAAACAAGGAGTTGAGGAAGCGGAGCATGGAAACCCTTTGGATAGGAAGGCGATACTGTTGATCAATCTTGCATACAAGAACTGTAGACAACAGTTGCGAGCCAGAACATGGGGTTATCCCGCGCTGCGCGTGGCAACCGCGTCGCCACCGCGTCATGCCGCCGTGGGCTGGGTTGAAGTAGTTTTGACTTCTGCGCACGGTCATGCCCTGGCCGTGCCCGCACAATCGCTCGCGGAGACGACCATTCATGACCACCCCCCCCACCGTGCCAAACCCCATTCGCCAGAGCGGCGAATTCCTCGAATATCTCTACGGTGTTGCCGTGCGCCGCGCGCTGCCGCTGCACAACACTGCAGCCTTTTTGCCCCCGCCGCCCAGCCGCGAAAGCGGAGGCCGCACGCTGGTGCTGGGTGCTGGCAAGGCGGGCGGCGCCATGGCGCAGGCCGTCGAAGCACTGTGGCCTGCGGATGCACCCTTGTCGGGGCTGGTGGTCACGCGCTACCACCACACACCGCCCCGGCCGCAAGGCCTGGCGCAGCGCATCGAAGTGGTTGAAGCCGCCCACCCCGTGCCCGATGCGGCGGGCCTGGCTGCTGCGCAGCGCATCCTGGCGCTGACGCAGGGGCTGACTGAAAACGACCTGGTGCTGTGCCTCATCTCGGGCGGGGGCTCCGCCCTGCTCACGCTCCCGGGCGACGGCCTCACGCTGGAGGACAAGCAGCGCATCAACAAGGCGCTGCTCGAAAGCGGCGCTGCCATCGACGAAATGAACTGTGTGCGCAAGCACCTCTCGCGCATCAAGGGCGGGCGGCTGGCGGCGGCCTGCGCACCTGCGCGGGTGGTCACGCTCACCATCAGCGATGTGCCGGGGGACGACCCTTCGGTCATTGCCAGCGGCCCCACGGTGCCTGACGCCACCACCTGCGCTGATGCGCTGGCGATCCTGGACCGCTACCGCATCGAGGTGCCCACTGCAGTGCGCTCAGCCCTCGAAGCGGGCACGCCGGAAACCCCGAAGCCCGGCGACGCCGTGTTTGCCCACCATGTGGTGCACATGACCGCCACTCCCCAGCAGTCGCTGGAAGCTGCGGCCGAGGCCGCGCGGGCGGCGGGTGTGCAGGCGCACATCCTGTCGGACGAAATCGAAGGCGAATCGCGCGAGGTGGGCAAGGTGCACGCCGCACTGGCGCGGGCAGTGGCGCGGCGTGGTCAGCCCTTCACAAGGCCGTGCGTGATCTTGTCGGGCGGTGAGACGACTGTGACGGTACGCCCACAGCCGCCAAGCACACCCCGGGGGCGGGGTGGCCGCGCGGGCGAGTTCTGCCTGGGCCTGGTGCAGGCGCTGCAGGGGCAGCCGGGTGTGTGGGCGCTGGCCGCAGACACCGACGGCATCGACGGCGTGGAGGACAACGCGGGTGCCCGCGTGGCGCCCGACACGCTGGCGCGGGCCGAGGCGGCGGGCCTGCGCATCGCAGCCCACCTGGACCGCAACGACGCCTATGGCTTCTTTGAGCCCCTGGGGGATCTGGTGGTGACGGGGCCTACCCACACCAACGTAAACGATTTCCGTGCGCTATTAATTTTGTAGCTTCCAGCGCTTGATGGATAAGCGCTAGAGGCTAATTTTGCTCAAATTCTGCCCGGCAGGTCACGCCAGGAGATCGCACAGCGCCCGCGCAATCACCTTGGTCGCACGGCGCAGGTCTTCCAGCTGCAGGCGCTCGTCGGCGCGCTTGGCGTGGGATTCGAGTACGGTGCGTGGCCCGGCACCGTAGATCACGCCGGGGATGCCGCGCTCCACATACAGGCGCACGTCGGTGTACAGCGGCGTGCCCACGGCGGGCACGGGCTCGCCCAGCACGGCCTGGGCGTGTTTCTGGATCGCCTCGACCAGCGGTGCATTGCCCGCCAGCGGGGTCATGGCGTTGGCCAGCAGCAGGCGCTTGATCTCCACGCTGATGCCAGCGCGTTCGCCCGCCGCCTGCTCGATGATGCGGCGGATGGCGGCTTCGACTTCCACCGGGTTCTCTTCAGGGATCATGCGGCGGTCGAGCTTGAACATCACCTTGCCGGGCACGACGTTGGTGTTGGTGCCGCCTTCGATGCGGCCCACGTTCAGGTAGGGGTGCTTGATGCCGGTGACGTTGGACGTGACCTTCTTGTATTCGTCGTTCTGCGCGTACAGCGCGTTCAGGATGTGCACCGCGCCCTGCAGCGCGTCCACGCCGGTGTGCGGCACGGCGGCGTGGGCCATCTTGCCGTGCACGGTCACTTCCATTTGCAGGCAGCCGTTGTGGGCGGTGACCACTTCGTAGCTGAAGCCTGCGGCAATCATCAGATCGGGCTTCGTCAGCCCCTTTTGAAGCAGCCATCCGGGGCCCAGCTCGCCGCCAAATTCTTCGTCGTAGGTGAAGTGCAGCTCGACCGCGCCTTTCGTGGGCTTGGCCACGGCTTCCAGGGCGCGCACGGCAAAGGTGAACGATGCAAAGTCGCTCTTGCTCACGGCAGTGGCGCGGCCATACATGGCGCCATCCACGATCTCGGCGCCATAGGGGTCGTGCGTCCAGCCTTCGCCGGGGGGCACCACGTCGCCGTGGGCGTTCAGGGCAATGGTTTTGCCGCCGTCGCCCTGCGCACCGTACTTGCGGCGCACGATGAGGTTGGTGATGGACTCCATGCCGTAGGCCAGCACATCGGAAGCGGGCACCGCGTGTTCTTCGGCCTCGTAGCCAAACTCCTTGAGCAGCTCGGCCGTGCGTTCGGCGTGGGGTGCGTTGTTGCCGGGTGGTGTGTCGGTGGGTACGCGCACCAGGGCCTGCAGAAAGCGCACTTCCTCGTCGAAGTGCTGGTCGATCCAGGCGTCCAGCGCGGCGTAGTTGTTATTCGTTGTCATGGTTGTGGTTCCTCGGCAAGTTGGCGCAGCACCTGGGTGAAGGCGTCCACGGCCAGCTGCATGTCGTTGTTGGTGGTGGATTCGAGCGGGTTGTGGCTGATGCCGGAGTTCTGGCCGCGCACAAAGAGCATGGCCTGGGGCATGATTTCGTGCAGCTTCATCGCGTCGTGCCCCGCGCCGCTGGGCATGCGGAACACGGGCACGCCCAGGGTGTCCACGGCGCGCTCCCACTGGTGCTGCCAGGCGGGCGCACTGGGCGCGGCGGCGGCGCGCATGGATTCTTCCAGGGTGTAGCGCAGGCCACGCCGGGCCGCGATGTGGGCGAGCTGCTCTTTCACATCGCTCACCAGCGCATCGCGCTGGGCATCGGTGGGGGCGCGCAGATCCAGTGAAAACAGGCAACGCCCCGGCACCACGTTGATGGAGCCAGCGGGCACCTGCAGCTGGCCGATGGTGCCCACCGAGTCGCCATCTTGCGCGGCGCGCTGCTCCACATACAGCGCCAGCTCCGCCACGGCCACGGCCGCGTCGCGGCGGCGGTCCATCGGGGTGGTGCCAGCGTGGCTGGCGGTGCCGATCATCTCGCACAGAAAACGCACACTGCCGTTGATGGAGGTGACCACACCCAGGGGCAGGTCCAGCTCGTTGAGCACCGGGCCCTGCTCGATGTGCACCTCGATGAAACCCAGGTACTGCGCAGGGTCGCGCTGCAGCTTGGGAATGTCGTCGATGCACAGGCCCGCGTGCTGCATGGCCGCGCGCATGGTTATGCCGTCCACGTCCTTCTGGTCGAGCCAGGCGGGGTTGAAGTCGCCAATGAGCGCGCCCGAGCCCAGGAAGGTGGCCTTGTAGCGCTGGCCTTCCTCTTCGGCAAAGCCCACCACCTCGATGCCGAAGGGCAGGCGCTGGCCGGTGCGGTGCAGCTCGCGCACGCAGGCCATGGGCACGAAGATGCCCAGGCGGCCGTCGTATTTGCCGCCGTTGCGCACGGTGTCGTAGTGGCTGCCGGTCATGAGGTAGCGTGCGCCTGGGCCCGCCGGGTGGTAGCGGCCCACCACGTTGCCCACGGCGTCGATCTCCACCTCGTCAAAGCCGCAGTCGCGCATCCAGTGGCTGATGCGCTGTGCGCAGGCGCGGTGTGCGTCGGTGAGGTAGGTGACGGTGAGCTGGCCTTTTTCGGCAAAGCCGGGGTCGGAGTGTTCTGCCAGTTTTTCCTGCCAGTCCCACACGTCGTTGCCCAGCACGGGCTCGGCGGCGAACTTGTCGTTCAGGCGAATCTCGGCAATGCGGTGGATGTTGCGCAGGGCCTCGGCCAGTTCGAACTCAGGGTGGTTGTCCAGGCGCCGCGCAAAGGTGTCGATGATCTCCCGCTTGGGCAGGCCTGTGCCGCGCGGCCCGCGCACGGCCAGGATGAACGGGAAGCCGAAGCGCTCGTTGTAGGCCGCGTTGAGCTGCTGGATGCGCTCGAACTCCTCGGGCGTGCAGTGGGTCAGGCCCGCCGTGCTTTGCTCGTTGGTGGATTCGGCCGTGAGGTGTTTCGCCACCATGGCTTTGCCCGCCAGCTCGGGGTGGGCGCGGATCAGGCCCAGCTGGGCGTCCAGCTCGGCAGTGCGCACCACCTGCGCCAGCGCGTGCTTCAGGTGCGCCAGCGTTCGGAAGGGCCGCTGCGCCAGGGCCTGCTCGGCAATCCAGGGCGAGTGTTCGTACAGCCCGTCCAGCAGCGCCAAGGCCTCGGCGGGGCTGGCGGCGTTGAGTTGTTCCAGGGTCAGTGGCATGGTGGGTGCTTCAAAAAAGTGAGCTGCTAGCGCTTGTTGGATAAGCGCTGGAGGCCAATTTGGTTCATCAATGTGGCTCACACGGTTGGCGCGGGATGATGCTGCGCCCAGTGGCGCGCAATGTCGATGCGCCGCGCCACCCACACCTTGTCATGCTGTGCGATGTGGTCCAGAAAACGCTGCAATGCCGTGATGCGGCCGGGGCGGCCCAACAGGCGGCAATGCATGCCGATGCTCATCATCTTGGGGGCGTTGTCACCGTCGGGGTCACCCTCGGCATACAGTGCGTCGAAGGTGTCCTTCATGTACTGAAAGAACGGGTCGGCGTGCGAGTAACCCTGTGGCAGGGCAAAGCGCATGTCGTTGCAGTCCAGCGTGTAGGGCACGATGAGCTGGGGTGCCGTGCTGCCATCGGTTTTGCGCACCTTCATCCAGAAGGGCAGGTCATCGCCGTAGTAGTCGCTGTCGTATTCAAAGCCGCCAAAGTCGGCCACCAGGCGGCGGGTGTTGGGGCTGTCGCGGCCGGTGTACCAGCCCAGGGGCGCGCGCCCGTCATGCGTTGGAGGATGTCCATGGCCTCTTGCATGTGGGCGCGTTCCACCTCTTCAGGGATGTGCTGGTAGTGGATCCACTTGAGGCCGTGGCAGGCGATCTCGTGGCCCAGCTCCACAAAGGCGGCTGTGAGCTCGGGGTGGCGCTGCAGAGCCGTGGACACGCCAAACACCGTGAGCGGCAGATTGCGCTTTTCAAACTCGCGCAGGATGCGCCACACGCCGGCGCGCGAGCCGTATTCGTAGATGCCTTCCATGCTCATGTGCCGCTCGGGGTAGCTCGCTGGGTTGAACATTTCGGAGAGGAACTGCTCGCTGCCCGCATCGCCATGCAGCACGGCGTTCTCGCCGCCTTCCTCGTAGTTCAGCACAAACTGCACGGCAATGCGCGCACCGCCCGGCCACTGCGCGTGGGGCGGGGTCTTGCCGTAGCCGATGAGGTCGCGGGGGTAGGCTTGGGTGGAGTCGTAGATCATGGAAATGCGGAAAACGTCGGAGGGTCAGGCAGTGATGGGGGCCAGAGCGGCGGCCAGGTCGCTAGCCGGGCGCTTGCGGTCAAAGGTCAGGCTGGCTTCGACATGTTCGAGGTGGCTTTGCATCAGGGCGACGGCGCGTTCTTCGTCGCGCGCGGCCAGGGCCGTCACGATGTCGGCGTGCTCCTCGTGCGAGTGTTCTGCGGCGCTGGCCGACTGGTACATCAGCGTGATGAGCGCGCAGCGGGAGATCAGGTCGCCCAGCATCTGCGCCAGCACCTCGTTGCCCATCAGCTCGGCCATGCGTACATGGAAGTCGCCCAGCAGCTCGGTGCGGCTGCTGGCGTCGGCGGTGTCCATGGCCGCCTTCTCGCTGGCCACATGGGTGCGCAGCGCCTTGATCTTTGCGGGGGTTACGGTTTGCACGAAGGCGCGGGTCATCTCGGTCTCCAGCATGCGGCGCACGGCGAACACCTGACGCGCTTCTTCCACCGAAGGGGTGGACACGAACGCACCGCGCGCGGGCTCCAGCGTGACGAGGCGGTTCTGTGCGAGCTGAAACAGCGCCTGGCGCACCAGCGTGCGCGACACGCCAAAGTGGTCGGCCAGTTTCTGCTCGGCCAGTTTGGTGCCCGGCTGCAGGCGGTGCTCTACGATGGCGCGGGTCAGTGCGTCAACAATGGCGCTGGTGGATGAGGATTCCATGGCGGCATGATACGGTGGATGGCGAAAAGTGTATACACTTTTGGTCTACACACTGCGGTCCGGCAATCCTCGCCGATTGGCCGTGGTCCCCACTTCAGGAGATTCCCTATGGGATTGAGCACCCACGTTCTGGACACCATGAACGGCTGCCCCGCCGCTGGCATGGAGGTGGCCCTGTACTCCACCGACGGCGACAACGCCACCCTCATCAAGCGCCTGGTGCTGAACCACGATGGTCGCACCGATGCCCCGCTGTTTGACAACGCCAGCCTGCGCACCGGCACCTACCGGCTGCGGTTTGATGTGGCGGGGTACTTCAAGGCCCGGGGTGTGGAGTTGCCCGAACCCAATTTTCTGAACCAGGTGAGCCTGGACTTTGGCATTGCGCACGCCGACCAGCACTACCACGTGCCCTTGCTGGTCAGCCCGTGGAGCTATTCGACCTACCGTGGATCGTAAGGAGCGCGGCCGATGAAGATGGCGCGGCCCAGGCCAGGGACGCCAAGCAAGGGCCGCGCCGCAGCGCCTCAGGGGGATGTACCTACAGCTGCCCTTCGGTGAGCGTATCGAGCTGGAAATGCCCGCTTTTGTCCCACAACCAGGTGTCGGTGTAGGTGACCTTGCCCATGCGCGTGGGCGCAGGGAAGGGGGCTGCGGCGCGCACGGTGCGTTCGATTTCGGCCACCACCTCGGGGGCGTGTTTGGGAGCACGCATCCAGCGCAGGCGCGTGACCTTGCCGGCGCGGTCGATATCCACCTCCAGCACGCCGATGGCATACAGCATGGGCGGCAGCTTGCCCTTGTACACACGCTGTGCGTTCAGGCCATAAAGGTGGGTGGCGGCGTCTTCGCGGTAAGCGCGTGCCGTGCTGGCGGCAGACGCGCGGGCCGAGCCTGCGGCAGCGGGCACAGGCCCCTTGACGCTGGCGGTGTCCGGGCTGGGCATGGTGCTGTCCTGCGCCGGGGCTGGTGGCTCGGGGGCCGACTTGCAGGCCGCCACCAGCGATGCAACGGCGGCCATGAGTCCGGCAAGCAGCCAGGGGCTGCGGTGGCTGGAGGAGCGCTCGGTGGGGGTGGGCGGCATGATGGCTTTTGTGAACTGAACGATGCCCCGTGGGGCGGGCGACCCTTGGTAGCGTGAAGGATCTGGATTGACTGATGTACTTTTGTTGCTGGACGGCCTTGCAGCCGCCCCCGCCTGTCTGGTAAGGGTGGAGTCTACCGAAGGCTCGGCCCCGCGTGAACCCGGCGCGTGGATGGCCGTGTTCGCAGACCGTATCGTGGGCACCATCGGCGGCGGCCATCTGGAGCTGCAGGCGATTGCCGAAGCGCGCCGCCGCCTGGGCGGTGTGCCCGGCCAGGCCCCGGGGCAGCCACCCATGCGTTTTGCACTGGGCCCGGCGCTGGGGCAATGCTGCGGGGGCGTGGTGTACCTGGGTTTTGAGGTGCTGACCGCTGCCGACCTGGCCCCCGCTGCGGGTCTGCGCGCGCGCCTGTCGCCGCACCAGCACCCCGTGGCACTGTTCGGTGGCGGCCATGTGGGCCACGCGCTGGCGCGGGTGCTGGCGCCGCTGCCGTTTGCGCTGACCTGGATCGACAGCCGCGACGGCATCTTCCCTAGCCCCACGCCCGAGGGCGTGGTCTGCGAACACTCCGAGCCCGTGCAACTGGCTGTGCCCCGCCTGGCGCCGGGCAGCCGCGTGCTGATCATGAGCTTCAGCCATGCCGAAGACCTGGACGTGGTGGCCGCCTGCCTGCGCCGCCAGCGTGAACAGGGCGACCTGCCTTTCATCGGCCTCATCGGCAGCAAGACCAAGTGGGCGACGTTTCGCAATCGCCTGAACGGGCGCGGCTTTGCACAGGACGAACTGGCCCAGGTCACCTGCCCCATTGGTATCCCCGGCATTGAGGGCAAGGAGCCTGAAGTGATCGCCGTGGCGGTGGCTGCGCAGCTGCTGCAGACGCTGAAGGGGGCGGGCTGAGGGTAATTCCGGGCCTCCATGCCTCGGATTGGGGCTGGAGTCGGGAACAATTCCTGCATACACTTTTCAACGGATTTGTAGACGGTTTACGGGTCGCAGCGGTGCCCCGGCGGGTTTGCCCGCCAAGGTGCGCGACCAAAATTTCTGCTCAGAGCGCCCGCAGTGGTGAGCAGGTTTGCTAATTGCAGCGCATCCGCGCTGCCAAGGTTGAGATATGGAAAGCTACTTTCTCGACTGGGCCAACCTGCTGTTGCGCTGGGTCCACGTCATCACCGCCATCGCCTGGATTGGCTCGTCGTTCTACTTTGTCTTCCTCGACAGCAGCCTCACGCCGCCCGAAGACGAAGACCTCAAAAAACAGGGCGTCAGCGGCGAACTCTGGGCCGTGCACGGCGGCGGGTTCTACCACCCGGTCAAGTTCGCCGTGTCGCCGCCCAAGCTGCCCGGCCACCTGCACTGGTTCTTCTGGGAAAGCTACAGCACCTGGATCAGCGGCTTTGCGCTGTTCACCGTGTCGTACCTCTACAGCGCCAGCACCTACCTCATCGACAAGTCGCGCATGGACTGGGCGCCTGCCACGGCCATCGTGGTGGCGCTCGCGTTCTTCGTCGTGTTCTGGCTGCTGTACGACGCGATTTGCCGCATCTTTGGCCAGAGGAAGAACGGCGACGCCATCGTGGGTGCGCTCGTCTTCGTGCTGGTGTGCATCGCCTCGTGGCTGGCCTGCCACTGGTTCGCCGGACGCGCCGCCTTCCTGCTGGTGGGTGCCATGATCGCCACGGCCATGAGCGCCAACGTGTTCTTCTGGATCATCCCCGGCCAGCGCACCGTGATCGCACAGATCAAGGCGGGCGAACCGGTGGACCCGATCCACGGCAAACGCGGCAAGCAGCGCAGCGTGCACAACACCTACTTCACGCTGCCCGTGCTGTTTGCCATGCTCAGCAACCACTACAGCTTTACCTGGAGCCACCCGCAAAACTGGCTGGTGCTCATCCTGATGATGTTTGCGGGCGCGGCCATCCGCCAGTTCTTTGTGATGCGCCACGGTTACAAGCTGGGACGCAACGGCAACCCGCTGCCGTATGCTCTGGTGGGCGTGGCGGTCATCGTCGGCGCCATCGTGTGGATGCGCCCCGCGCCCCTGGCTGCTGTCAGTGGTGCTCCTATTTCAGGAGCTGCTGGCGCAATTCCAGCAAGCGCTAGCGGCCAAAATGACTACAAGTCGGTGCAAGCGGTGCTGGAGCAACGCTGCTACCTGTGCCACGGCGAGGCGGTGCAGATGAAGAACCTGCGGCTCGACTCGTCGGACAGCGTCAAGCAGCACGCCCAGGCGATTTACCAGCAAGTGGTGGTGCAAAAACTCATGCCCATGAACAATGCCACGCAGATTACCGATGCGGAGCGGGCGCTGATTGGGCGGTGGTTTGAGGCGGGGGCGCCTACGGGGCCTTGAGGTTTCGCCGGGATTGGTCCGACCAATGCAGAGGCGAGGCCTCGCTCGCCGAACCTGGCAGGGGTCAGGCGGGCTTGCCAACTCCACTCCAAAGCTCGCGCAGTTCGGGTGGCAGTGCCTCCAACGCACGAGCGAAGGCGTCCGACGGGATTACAGCGAATAACGCGAATCCAACGGACTCAATGGCGTTGTCGGGGGAGAAGTTGTGTTCGCGGCGCAGCGAGCGGACTTCTCCCAGCAAATCGGCCCGGGTGCCGACGCTGGCGACGTGATCGCCAGGTCTCCAGCCTTCGACGAAGAGACCTCTTACAGCAGGCGGCAACTGATCTGCAAAGCGAAGCGCTTGCTCGAGAGTAAGCCTGCGACGGAAAACATGAAGCACGCCTTCGACCATGTTCCAGGCCATGTTCGTCGTCGCCAGGCCGGCGTGATCGCGGGCTGCCACCATGAACTTCTCGAAATCGACGGATGCTCGTTGGTATTCTGGAGGCCAGGGCATGAGGTTTGGGGCGTAAGAATTGGGTGGTTGCGAAGCGCAGCGTGCGGCGGCAGGATTCGGTCAGGAACTGCGGTCGCGGCTAACGGAGGCTGACACTCAAGGATTGACATGAGCGGCCTGCCGGAGCGAGTCCAACCGATGTGAGGGCCATGCGTCGCCCAGAGCGTAGGGTGGTTAGGCCTTGATGACTCGTGCATCGATTTCAACGAGTTGACCTTCGTAGCCAAGGCAGGCAACACCCAGCAGGGTAGCTGGCGGAACATCCTCAGCGAACCATGCAGCGACGGCGGCCCAAGCGCTTTCGAGTTGGATTCGATCTCCGACGACGTAAACCACGAGTTGCCGAATGTCCGTGATCGAGAAGCCATGCACCGACAGGAGTAGCTCCAGATTCCGTAGGCACTGCGTCGCTTGGGCAGCCGCGTCATCGGGTGCCACCAGTTCGCCGCAAGAGTTCAGAGGCACTTGGCCTGCGACGAAGAGCTGATCGCCTACCTGTTGCGCGTATCGGTACATCGGTGTGCTTGCAAGGCCAGCTGCTACTTCGGCTTCATTCATGGCGTAACGGTGCAAATTTGGGTTGGGATGAGCTGCTGGCGTGCGCGCGCTGAAGGTGTTTGCCATGTCAAACGTTTGACATAAGGGGCGGTGCGCGTCAGCGCAGCGTCCCGCTTGATGGATGGGTTAGGTTGACCATTCCAAGGAGAGCCGGGAGGGGTGGCAAAGTGCCAATAAACAAGCTCAAGTTGAGCCGCTGGCCATAGTACGAAAGCAGAGACGGCCTGCAAGGTGGACGAGATGGGCGAAAGCATTGGCGAGCCGAAGTTGCCTTGAGAAATGTAATGACCATCAAGTTTTTGACCATGCCCCGCGACGGAATAGTAGCCGGTGCGGTGGACGAGCCAATGATTACTACGGGCACCCCAGTACGCTGAGGAATAAAGAAGCCCGAAGACTAGAAGAGCAACCAGTTTGTGATTGGAAAGCAATTTCATTGGTTGCGCTGAAACCTAACGTGAAGATGACCGGACAACAACAACCTACGGCGAAGCCGCTTCCTGCTGTTGCGGGTCCGTGTCCATTGACACGTTATCTGTCAGCATGCATTCGACTCCGCCAAGAGCTTCTCAATCAATTGCGCCTTGGAGTTCGAATGTGGAAAAAATGCGGGCTTCTCATGATCGAAGAAGCCTACTGAAAATCCTTTTTCGTCGAGCCTTGTCACATACAAGTCGCCGCACCCGTTTGTGCCAATGACAATCAAATTGACCGGCCAGACACCACCATAAAAAGGCTTGCCCCGAACCGCCAGGTTCTCGTCGATGACAGCCGCAGGGTCATCGAGCAGCGCGAAGTTCGGTGCATCGGTAGCCAGAAGCTCCGAAGGGTAGTTGGTCACGAGTTCAACGTAGTGGGGAGGCAGGCCAATGCCCAGGGCGCTCTCAATTTGCTTGATCTCGGCGAGATTCATGCGCGCGTGTCTCCTGCCAGATAACTTTCGACATGAACGGCGGCTGGAGGCTGGCAAAGCCTGCCGGAAGACGTCCGCTCGATGGAGGGGTTAGGCCGCACGCGACGCAGACTCTCGAATGGCGGCCTGAAATTCAGTGCGCGCTACTTCCAACGTAGGGCCATCAGCGCGAAAGCCCTCGAGATTGTGCAGAAGAACTCCGATTGCCGACGGAGAGAAAGACCAGCCTTCTACGCTCGACCAACCTTGATCGATCGAATAGCCAGTCGACTTGGCGGTACAGCGCAACCAGCCAGTGCATTGGTCTGAAAATCGAATAGCCAGTCGACTTGGCGGTACAGCGCAACCAGCCAGTGCATTGGTCTGAAAAATCAAATGGCAGGTATGCAACCTCGCCGACTTTCAGCCCTTCTATTGCCTCAAGCCATTGCTCGTGCAGTCGCCGGAGGACTGCGCGAATCTTTCCTTCGTCCTCTACTTCTGGAAGAAGCTCGGTATCGATAGCTAAGTAGTACGAATCGCAAATCCATTCTTGCCCAGCAAATCGAAGCACTATGTCTCGGTGCCCCGTTTTGTTGTCGTGGAAGGTAAGGCTGAGGTCCATTTCGTGCGGCCTAACGTTTGAGCTGAGCGGACCCCGCCGGGTTGGCGCTTGGCCCGCGAAGCGGATGATGACAGTGGCCGGCTCGCGGGCCAAGCGCCAAGCCGGTGGAGGTCCGCTCGAGCGAAGGGTTAGGCCTCATTGTTGTTGCGGCCAGAACTCATGCAGGAAGCGCTTGAAGGGGATGGAGTCTTGGGCGCAGACCTCAAGTTGCACGGACTCAGCCAGGCTTGTTGTTCCGTCCAGTGTTGCGAGGAATGAGTGGGATACGCCACTCAGAAGCTCTTGCAGGACAAGCTTGAATGCGGCTCTCGCCTCACCTGAGGGGAGTGCTGCGACCAAGGACTTCCATGCCTCTGGGCAATCGCTCCACTCTTCTACATTGCCGCGTCCTTCCAGGGCGTCCGTTGCGGACTCTAGCCACGACTGGCTGTTCTTGGCCAACTGTTCCAAGAACTTGGCCTCCGGCGAGGTGAGCGTTGAGGACATGACTATTCGGAGTGACTGCAATGATTCTTTGCAGAAGTAGCTATGTAAGAACGAAGGTCCAGCAAGCGCGCCCTGTGAGGCCTAACGTTTGAATTCAGCCGACCAGCCAGCGATGCTGGCCCAGGTCGGCTGCAATGAATGGTTAAGCGTCATGCCACGGCTCGCCTTGAATAGACGCGCGTTCTATGAGGACTGCTCGACCAGCCGCATGGACCGATTCAAATTCAAGTTTAGTAGCTGTGGGCTTATGCGCGGGTGCGGCCGGACTAACTTCGAACATTTCCCCTTCCTTGTACTGTTCTCCATACTCGGCAAAGTCGTAGTCCTCGCACTCACGGACGGTAACTGCCGCACGTTGATTGCTTCCTCCCGGAAGGCAGAAGGAAAACGAGACGCGCTTGCGCTGGATCAGCTCGGTGGCGAGGCTGCTCAAAGTGGCGCTCATCGAACTATCCATTGTCCTGACGCTTAACGCCGCGTTAAGCGGCCGCGGGCCGATACAACATCAGGAAACACGAAAGTCTCTCCCCGCGGTCCGCTTGAACGCATAGTTAGGTTTGCTCTCCTGGACGCAATAGGGCAATCACTCTGCGAACCTCACCCGGAACTTGATGGTAGATGCGCTGAGTCATTCTGTCGGGTACATAGCTAGCAAACTGGGAGTGAACCCGCTCAAGAGCTACGAGAAGCTTCTCTTGAGTCTGGGCACTAGCGAGGCCGGACTCGAAGACAGCTTGTGCAACGGGCGGCAGACTTGATGCAGCCCACTCATTGCCTCTCGATGCGTCTGACGCAAGGTACTGTAAGTATGCGTCGAGATAGTAGAGTCGGGCGCGCGGCCCCATGTGGACCAGCGCCTCTGCGCACAGCATCGCGTTCTCATGGAACAACGCAAATGCCTCGCTTTGGGATTTTCCCTGGAAAATCTCTAGCGCGACTCGCTCATCAAGAGAGTCATGGATGTTGATCTCTTCAGGCGTGGGACAAGGCATGACTTGCGAACCGAACGTGATGTATCCCGCAAACCTTGCGAAATATTCTGGACACGGATTCCTCCTGAAATTGGCTTACAGCCTGGGATTGCGGTCGCTGTGCTGTGCAAATATCCAGGTGTAAAAATTCCGCGAAACCCGGCACGCCTCAGCCGAGCAAACTATAGCCTGCGACATCGCAGCAAGGCTGGGTGACCGAGACTCAGATTTCAGCCGCGAACAGGGTCAATGATCGGGTGTGGGAGTGGCGCTCACAGGCGCGCCTGGGCTCCAAGCGGACAAGCCTACCTCTTGATCGTGCAGTGGCAGTAGCCGACGGAAGCTGCGCTGGGGGCACTGGCCTCTGCGCCGTGCGAATGCTCATTGCGGTGTAGTCGCGCTACAGGCCCAACGCTCGCGCTGCGGCCCTTCTACTCCCTACGCCGCCAGCACATCCTGCAGCGCCCGCGTAGCAGCCAGTGCGCCCAGGCTCGACTCGGTAAACCCACCATGCAGCACCACCCCGGTCGCAGCCTGCTTGGCCTCATGTTTGGCCACCGCCGCCAGGTTGGCCACTTCCTCGGCATGCCGAAACCGCCCGGGCGTGATGCGCACCGCACCAACGGCCAGCGTGGTGCACGGAAAGAACCGCTGCACACCATGCCGGTCTTCGGCCTGGATGCCACCGGCGCGCCGGGCCTCGTCGTCAAACAGCGTGAGCGCTTCGCGGGCAAAGGCGTCCACGATGTTCTTGCAGCGCTGCAGCCAGTTGCTGCTTTGAAAGATCAGCATGAAATCGTCCCCACCCACGTGGCCCACAAAGTCGCGCCTCGCGTCGCAGTGCGCCGTGGCCAGGCGGGCGACGAGGCGGATCATCTGGTCGCCGCGCCAGTAGCCGTAGTGGTCGTTGAAGGGCTTGAAGTTGTTCAGGTCGGCATAACACGCCACGAACTCGGTGTGGTGGTCCAGCAGGCGCTGCATGTGCAGGCTGATGGGGATGTTGCCGGGCAAAAAGGTGAGCGGGTTGGCGTGGCGCGCGGCTTCGATGCGGGTTTCTGTCACGGCGCGCACCAGTTGGTCGCCCGTGCCCAGGCCCAGGTAGCGGCCGTTGTCGGTGACGATGTAGCCGTCGTTCAGATACCGCTGGTCCTGCGAGGTGAGGATGCCCACGAGCTGGTCCACGTCACAGTCCAGCTCGACCACACGCGGTGCCTGGTTGGCAAACGCCAGGCACGATTTGCGGCCATGCACCTCGCGAAAGTACAGCGTGGCGTAGTGGTTCATGAACTGCTGGCGGTTGATGAGCGCCACGGGGCGGGTGCCGTCCACCACGGCCAGCGCATGCAGGTCGGTGCGCTCATGGAACATGGCGGCCACTGCATCGTTGCTGGTGGCGGGCGCGGCGGTGGGCGCCTGCACCACCAGCAGGCTGCGCAGGATGCCGGGGCGCGCCGTCTGGCCCAGGTGTGGCAGCACGGCCACGCGGCGGTCCTGCATCACTTCCTGTGCCGGGCTCTCCACTGCCTCGCGCGGGGCCTTGGCGGGGCGGCCCAGCAGCCAGCCTTGTCCGTAAGGGACGTCCAGGTCGCGCAGCGCGCGCAGGTCGTCGCGTGTCTCGATGCCTTCGGCAATCAGCTTGGTGCCAAACATATGGGCTATGCCCTTGATGGCCTGCAGCATCTGCAGGTTCTCGGGCTGGTTGCTGATGTCGCGGATGAAGTACTTGTCGATCTTCACGAAGTCGGGCTTCACCTCGGACCACAGCCGCAGGCTGGAGCGGCCGTCGCCAAAGTCGTCCAGCGCCAGCCGCGCGCCGCAGGCGTGCACCGCCTTGATGGCCTGGCGCAGCTGGGGCATGTCGGTCACGCGCTCGTGCTCGGTGATTTCCAGCACCAGAAGGCGGGCGCTCACGCCAAAGCTGCGCACGGCCTCGCCCAGCATCGGCGCGCCCACCAGGGCCACCCCGTGCACCAGCGCGTCGGCGCTGATGTTTACAAACAGGCGGCCCGGAGCCTTTTGAACGCCCCACTGCTGCAAGGCGGTGAACACGCACAGCAGCTCGAAGTCTTGCAGGATGAGCTCGCGCCGCGCCAGCTCCAGCAAGGCATCGGGCGTGTGCAGAGGGGTGCCCTCGGGGCCCCGGATCAGGGCTTCGTGGGCATACACGCTGCCCTCGCGCAGGTCGGCCAGGGGCTGGAACACGCAGTGCAGGCCCCCTTCGCGCATGAGTTGTGCCAGAGGGCCCTTGCCATGGCGCGCAGCCGGGGACAGCAAGGCCATCATCGCCTCCAGTCGGCTCCAAAGGGGGTTGTGCGTCACGGTAGATGGGGGGCTCTGAGCAAGGTGCCCACGATATCGGCAGGGTGTGACAACCTTGTTACACACTGTTTCTGTGAGGTGACAGGCTATTCCCTGGGGTAGTCGTTCGGGAGAGCCTGCAAGCTGTTCATGCGTTGGCTCAACCCTGGTGCAGCGGCAGGGCCGCCGCGAGGGTTCGGTTTGATCTTGCTCAATGACCGGCGGTCCGGGGCGCGGCACAGTCCGTCCCATGCTGCCCTCTACCTATTTCTCACTGCCCGCCGAAACCGAGGTGATTGCCGCCGGTGAAGTACTGCGCAGGCGCAACGAGGTGCTGACGTCTGTGCTGCACCTCGAAAGTGGCCGCGTGCTGCGCGGTGTGCTCGACGATGGCTACCTGCGTCACCAGCTGGGGGCCGTGGAAGGGCCGTTCTGGCTGGACGCCGCGTCGGCCCTGATGGGCATGCCGCTGCCGGTGGACATGGTGGCCGACACCCGTGTGCAGGTACGCCGCCTTCCCATCGAGGAGTTTCGCCGCAGCCTTGCAGAAATGCCGGCGGGTGCACGGGGCCTGTTGCTCGACATGGCGCAGGGCTACCGCCAGCAGTCCGAGCTGGCCGTGAGCCGCCTCGCGCAGGATGCCGAGTCGCGCTGCGCGCAGTGGTTGCTCAACCACGCCGAGCCCGACCACAGCGGCACCATGCAGGTCACGCTGCACCAGCGCAAGCGCCTGATTGCGGCGCAGTTGGGCATCGCCCCCGAAACCTTCTCGCGCGTGCTGCGCCATCTGCGGGAACTGGGCCTTATACATGGCACGGGCAATGTGCTGAACCTGCCTCAGCCCCGGGCGCTGCAGTCGATGGCCGGTTGCTGAACTGAACCCAGTGTGGATGGCTTTGGCGCCGCGCGAAAAATAGCGCGCACCGCCTCTGCTACTGGCGCGCCGCCCGCCAGCGCACCCGTGGAACTGGCTTTGCCAGGCCACTGGGTGCGTCCCCCTCCGGGGGAAGCCGCGCAGCGGCTCAGGGGGGCTTCCTCGTCAGGGTTTGTCCTTGGGTTTCACTGAGGGTTCTACCCAAGCCCTGGGCTGCAGGGGCTGCGTATATTTGTTGGGACCTGTCCGGTTTGACCTGTCCCCATGCCCAACGCCACCCCTTTGCGCCCATCGGGCGCTCCCTGCGCGGAGTGTCCATGACGCCCCCGACCCACCCTGCGCCGCCACAGGACGCGCCGGGCTGGTCAATGCCCGGTCCGCTGGTGTTGCGGCTGGTGCTGGTGGCGGTGCTGGCCGTGGGGCTGTCGGGGGCGGTGTCGGCGTGGCTGGTCACGCGGGCCTCCGGGCAAGAGGCCATGCGGCGGGTGGTGAGCCAGCAGACCGATGAGGTCGAGGTGGTGGCCCGCCTGCTGGCCAGCAAGATCGAGCAAAGCCAGAAGGTGTTGCGCACGGTGGCCGCTGGTATTACGCCCGCCATGCTCGAATCACCCTCGGCCCTCGAATGGCTGCTCCAGCAGGGTCTGCCCGCCGTTCAGTTCTTTGATGCGATGCAGGTCGCCCGCGACAACGGCGAACTGCGGTTGAACCTGCGTGGGGGGCGGCTGGACAAGGCCTCCAACCTGGACCCTGCCGAGCGCGATGCGCTGCGCCGCACGCTCATCGACGGCAAGCCGCTGGTGTCCGAGCTGATTGCCGGGCGCACCAGCGACGCGCGTGTGATGTTCACCATGCCGTTGCACCGCGAAGACGGCACCGTGCTGGGTGTGGTGGCGGGTGCGTTGCGCCTGCAATCGCAGGGCCTGCTGCCGCCGTCCATGACGCTGCCCGCGCGCGATGATTCTCGGCTGCTGGTGTTTACGCGCGACGGCACCATCCTCTCGCACTCGGACCCCACCCGCATCATGGGCAAGGTGAGCGACGAGATGGGCCTGGCGCCCGTCTACAGTCGCTGGCTGGAGCAGGCCCAGCCAGTGGTAGGGCGGGGCACGACCCACCTTGAAGACCAGCACATCGTCAGCATGGCGGGCATGCCGCTGCCGCAATGGATCGTGGCGCGGGTCAGCCCCTCGCAGGCGCTGCTGGCGCCACTGCAGGGCGCGCAGCGCGAAGCCTGGTGGCTGGCCGCCGCCAGCATGGCGCTTTGCATGCTGCTCGTGGCCGGGCTGATGGCCTGGATGGCGCAGCCGCTGGCGCAGCTCACGCACAGTGCCCGCCAGCTGCTGCGGCGCAGCACGCGCGCTGGACCGCCGCAGGCCACCGTCGCCTGGCCACGTGCGGGGGGTGAAGTGGGCGAGCTGGTGCAAGTGTTCCAGGGCATGGTGCAGCAGGGCAGCCTGCAGCAGCAGCACAAGGCCACGCTGGACGGGCAGTTCCAGGCCGTGCTGGACAGTGCCTCCGTGGGGATTGTTATCTCGCGCCACGGCATCCTGGAGGTGGTGAGCCGGCAGGCCTGCCTGATGCTGGGCTACACCGAGGGCGAACTGCAGGGCCATCCGGCGCGCACCCTGTATGCCAACGATGCCGAATACGGCCGCATTGGCGAGCGTGTGCAGGCCGAGTTCGCCGCACATGGTGCCTTCGACGGCGATGTCTGCTTCATGCGCAAGGATGGCACCCCCGTGTGGGCCCGCGTGCAGGGCCGTGGTGTGCGGCCCGACGAGATGGCGGGCGGCACCGTCTGGATTCTGGAGGACATCACCGCTGCACGCGAGGCACAGATGCAGCAGGCGTGGGAGCGCACGCACGATGCCCTGACCCAGCTTTACAACCGCAATGCGTTTGACGAGCGCCTGGGCCTGCTGCTGGCCGAACGCTCGATGCGCCCGCGCGCACCGGATGCAGACAGCAGCGAGGCAGCCGGGGACGGCGTGGTGCTGTTTCTGGACCTGGACCACTTCACCGTGGTCAATGACATTGCCGGGCATGACGCGGGCGACGACGTGCTGCGCCATGTGGCCCGCTTGCTTGAATCACAGGTGCGCCAGATCGGCTGGGCCGCGCGGCTGGGCGGCGACGAGTTTGCGGTGGTGCTGCCCGGCTGCGCGCTGGCACGGGGCCAGGCGGTGGCGGAGCAGCTGCGCGCCTCGGTACAGGCGTGGGAGCCTTCGTACCAGGGGCGCAGCTTCACGCTGGGGGTGAGCATCGGGTTGGTGGTGCTGGATGCGAGTCTGCAGGATGTGCCGTCGGTGCTGTATGCGGCCGACATGGCGTGCTACGACGCCAAGCGCGCGGGGCGCAACCGGGTGGAGACGCGCCATGCGAGCCAGGCGACGGCGTCGGGGCGGATGGCGCTGGGAGCGGCGTGAGCAGATCCCAAGAGATTTCGGGGTGTAGCGCTTTCTGGTATTGCGCTGACAGCTATCTTTTTTGAAGTCTATGGTTTGGAGAATGCTGAGGAGTGCACGGTGGCGCTTACTCGCATCCCAAGCACGCCCGAGACATGCACTACAGGCTATATGCCATAAAAATGGTAGCTGTTAACGATTGTCTGGTAAGCGATAGAGCCAAAAATATCACAAAATCCGCCCGTACCACCATACCGACAGCCCGGCTGCCAGCAACGCCAACGTCGCCCCCAGCAACGCCAGCAATGACGAGATTTCGGTTTCCCGCTTCTCCACCGTCAGCCGTGAGCTGAGCGTCTCGTACACCTTCTTCAAATCTGCGGCGGTGGCCGCGTGGAAGTACTCGGCGTTGGTGCGCGTGGCCACGGCCTTCAGGGTTTCTTCGTCCAGCCGCACCCGCATGGACCAGCCTTCAAAGCCGATGGTCTCCCCCGCCACCGTACCCACGCCCACGGTGTACACCCGCACCCCCCGGTCGGCCGCCCATTTGGCGGCCTCCAGCGGGTCCACGCCGGTGGTGCGCTGGCCGTCGGTCAGCATGATGATGGCCGCCGAGGTGTAGGAGCCGGGCGCCACGGGCGTGAACGCCTTGGCCGGGTCTTGTTTGCCAATTTCGTCAATGGGCTTGGGGCGCATGGCCTGGCGGCCGCCCAGGGCGGAGATGTCGATGCGCGCGTCGGGGAAGATGGTGGCCAGCGACAGCATGATGCCGTTGCCCGTGGCCGTGCCGCGTTGCAGCTGAAAACTGTCGATGGCTTTGACGAGGTCTTCGCGGCTTTGGGTGGGCAGCTGGGCCAGCTGGGCGCTGCCAGCAAACGCCACGATGCCCACACGCACATGGCGAGGCAGCTCGGCAATGAAGGCCTTGGCGGCGTTCTGCGCAGCGGTGAGGCGGTCGGGTTCCACATCGGCGGCGCGCATGCTGCCCGAGACATCCATGGCCAGCATGATGGTCTGGTCCTGCGAGGGCAGGGTGATGACGGCCAGCGGGCGTGCGGTGGCCAGCAGCAGCGCCACCAGCGCCAGCAGAAAGAGTGCGGGCGGAATGTGGCGGCGCAGGTTCTGGCCGGGGCCCATGGCCTCGCGCACCAGCGACAGGCTGGAATAGCTCAGCGCCGTTTTCTTGCGCCGGTGCAGCAGCCACCAGTACATCAGCACCAGCAGTGGCACGACCAGCAACAGCCAGAGCAGGGTGGGCCAGAGAAAAACCATGGTGTGTTCCTTCGGGCGGGGGCGTGGTTCGTTCAGGCGGCGTGCTGTGCCGGGTCTGCAGCGCGGGAGGGCGCGGCTCGGGACGTGCGCACCCGGCGCTGGCGCAGGTCCATGAAACGCAGCAGGGCATCGACCAGATCGTCGTCGGTGCACAGCTCCAGCGTGTCGGCGCCCGCGCGGGTCAGGCCTTCGCGCAGCACGGCCTCGCGCTCGGCCGCCAGACGGGCGAAGCGGCGGCGAAAGCCCGCGTCGTGGGTGTCCACCTGCAGCTGCTCGCCGCTTTCGGCATCGCGCAGCGTGATGAGGCCCACATCGGGCAGTTCCAGCTCCAGCGGGTCGAGCAGGCGCACGGCCACCACGTCGTGCCGCTGGGCGAGTTGGGCCAGGGGCTTTTCCCAGCCGGGTGCGCTGATGAAGTCGGACACCACAAACACCGTGGAGCGGCGGCGCAGGTTGGCCAGGCCCGTTTGCAGCAAACGGTGCAGTTCTGTGGCGCCTCCGCCGGGTTTGGATGTGCCGGTGGCAGGGGCGGGCGGTGTCAACAGCCTGTGCACCAGATGCAGCACATGGGCGCGGCTGTTGCGGGGCGGTAACACCGCATCCACAGCGCGGGCGGGTGCATTGCCTGCGCCGTAGAGCATGGCGCCCACGCGGTTGCCGTGGCGCGTCAGCAGGCGCGACAGCACGGCCACAAAGCCGGTCAGGTTGTCGCGCTTGGCGTTGCCCTGCGGGCCGAAGTTGATGGACGGGCTCAGGTCCAGCAAAAACCAGGCGGACATCTCGCGGTCTTCGGTGAACACGCGCACGTGGGGGATGTTCAGCCGCGCGGTCACGTTCCAGTCGATGTGGCGCACGTCGTCATGCGGCTGGTACTCGCGCAGGTCGGCCAGGTCCAGGCCGCTGCCGCGCATCAGCGTGCGGTAGTCGCCCTGCAGCAGGCCGTCCAGGCGGCGGATCACCTTCCACTCCAGCTCGCGCAGCAGCCGGTCGGCCTGCCCCGGCAGGGTGGGCAGCGTGTGGACCGTGGCTGAAGTGGTGTCAGGCAACTTTTTGCTCATGATGCAGAGGCCGAGCAGGCGCCGGTATCTTGGCCATGATGCGTTTGACGAGGGCATCGGCATCCAGCCCTTCGGACAGCGCTTCGTACGACAGCGCGATGCGGTGGCGCAGCACGTCGGCCGCCAGGTCGGCCATGTCTTCGGGCAGCACGTAGTTGCGCCCGCGCAGCATGGCCAGGGCCTGGGCGCCCTCTGCGAAGGCAATGGTGGCGCGCGGGCTGGCGCCGCAGCTGATGTAGCCCGCCAGGTCCTTGAGGCCATGCCGCGTGGGCTCGCGGGTGGCGGCCACCAGCTTCACGGCGTATTGCAGCATCGACGGGTCTACATACACGGTGCGGCATTCGGCCTGCAGCGCCGCCAGCTGCGCGGTGGTGGCCACGGGCAGCACCTGCACGGGCACATCGAGCGCGCGCTGGGCGATCACGAACTCTTCCTCCTCGGTGGGGTAGCCCAGCAGCACTTTCATCATGAAGCGATCCACCTGGGCTTCGGGCAGCGCGTAGGTGCCTTCGGTCTCGATGGGGTTCTGCGTGGCCATGACCAGGAAGGGCTCGGGCACCTTGTGGGTCTCGCCCGCAATCGTCACCTGGCGTTCCTGCATCACCTCCAGCAGGGCGCTTTGCACCTTGGCGGGCGCGCGGTTGATTTCGTCGGCCAGCAGCAGGTGGGTAAAGACCGGGCCCAGCGTGGTGCTGAACTCGCCGGTTTTCTGGTTGTACATGCGCGTGCCCACCAGGTCGGCGGGCACCAGGTCGGGCGTGAACTGGATGCGCTTGAAGCTGCCCTGGATGGTGCTGGCCAGCGTCTTCACCGTCAGCGTCTTGGCCAGGCCCGGCACACCTTCGACCAGCAGATGGCCCTGTGCGAGCATGGCCACCATGACCCGCTCCAGAAAGCGGTCCTGGCCCACCACCACGCGCTTGACTTCGTAGAGCACCTGCTCCATCAGGGTGGCGGTGGCGGCGTTGTTCATGGCAGAGGGCGATGGGGTGGTTTCCATGGTGCTCCTTGTGAAGGGTCGGGATCAGAATGGGGGCATGCCAACGGCAGAAGCCGCGTTCTCGATGGGCACCGCAAACCCGATGCCGATGAAGGTGCGTGCCGACGTGGGGTTCAGGATGGCGGTGACGATGCCCACCACCTCGCCATCGAGCGTGACCAGTGGGCCACCGGAGTTGCCGGGGTTGGCCGCAGCATCGAACTGGATCAGGTTGCTGAGCTGGCGCTTGCCTTCGGGCGAGGTGAATTCGCGCTGGAGGCCAGAGACCACGCCCGCTGAGGCCGAAGGCCCGATGCCGAACGGGAAGCCCACGGCCACCACGTGGTCGCCGGGGCGCAGGTCCTGGGTGGAGCGCAGCGGGGCTGCGAAGAGGTCATCGGGTACTTTGTGGGCTTGCAGCACGGCCAGGTCGTTTTCGGGCTGGGCGCCCGTGATGCTGGCGGTGGTTTCCAGGCCATCGTGGAAGGTGATTGCAATGCGGTCCGCGCCCGCCACCACGTGCAGGTTGGTCAGGATGATGCCTTTGTCCACAATCACCACGCCCGTGCCAATGCCGCGTTCCACCTCTTCCTTGCCGTTTTTGCTGCGGCCGTAGCCCACCACGCGCACGATCGAGGGAGAGATCGCTTCCACAGCGCGGGCGGCGGCGGAGGGCGGGGTGGTCGTCTCCAGCGTGCGCAGCACGGCGGCGTCAATGTCTTCCTGGGTGATCCGCTGGGCGGCGGGGCGCTGGTGCAGCCACAGACTGTAGAGCAGCAGTGTGGCCAGCAACGCGACCAATGCCCACAGGGCGTACAGATGGCGCCGCGACAGAGCCGTGCCCGCCACAGGCTTGGTGGCAGGGTTTGGAGAGGGCTCCATCACACTGGCCGCTGGTTGTTCGGTGGGCGCAGGCACTTTTTCAACCGGCTCGGGTGGGGCGCGGCGGGTGTGGCGGGAGCTGCTGTAGAGGGCGGGCCGGGGCATCCTGTCACCTTTTCTACGGAAGACGCCGCGAGACGGCGCACGGTTTTCACGTTAGCACGGATCGCTGCAGAGTGCACTTGCAAGGTTTCACGCCGAGGGAGCGGTCGGGGCTGATGGGGCATCATCACTCCATGACTGTCTGGATCGATACCCATTGCCACCTGGATGCGCCCGAGTTTGACCCCGACCGCGATTCCGTGCGTGCCCAGGCGCGGGCCCAGGGCGTAGCCCATTGTGTGATTCCGGCGGTGGAGCGCAGCAACTGGGCCACGGTGCGCGCCATGGCCCATCGGCATGGCGATAGCTATGCGCTGGGCATTCACCCCCTTTACACAGGGCGCGCGCACGACGCAGATCTGGAGCTGCTGGCGCAGGAACTGGAGCAACACCGGGCTGACGAGCGTCTGGTGGCCATCGGAGAGATTGGCCTGGATTACTTCGTGCCCGGCCTGGACCCAGCCCGGCAGGAGCAGTTCTATCGCACGCAGCTGCAGCTGGCGCGCCGGTTCGACCTGCCGGTGATCCTGCATGTGCGCCGCTCGTCCGACAAATTGCTCAAGGGCTTGCGGGAGCTGCCGGTGCAGGGCGGTATCGCCCATGCCTTCAATGGCAGCCTGCAGCAGGCGCAGGCGTTCATCGCCCTGGGCTTCAAGCTGGGGTTTGGCGGCGCGATGACCTACGACCGGGCGCTGCAACTGCGCCGCCTGGCGGCAGAACTGCCCGCGGAGGCGCTGGTGGTGGAGACGGATGCGCCTGACATCCCTCCTCACTGGTTGTATGCCACCGCCGCCCAGCGGGCCGAAGGCCAGCCTCAAGGGCGCAATGCACCCGGCGAACTCCCGCGCATTGCAAACACATTGGCCGAGCTGCGCCGTCAGCCGCTGGAGGATTTGGCGGGTATCACCTGTGCCAATGCGCTGGTGGCGCTGCCCCGGTTGCAGGCTTTGGTCTCCGTCTGATCCACCAATTGGTAGGTTTTTAGGAGGCCAGCGCTTTGTGGTAAAGGGTTTACAGCTATCGTTTTTTTTGAGGATGTCGCGGGGTTGCTGACGGGTTTCGGTTCAGAATCGGCGGATGCCCGACGCCGCTCTGACGCAGCCCCCACCGCTCCCTGATGCCCCGGCGCCAGCCCCGCCGGTGCGCCTCAAGGGGCTGCCGCCGGTGGTATCCGCGAGCACGGTGGTGCTGGTCCTCGGAAGTTTTCCGGGGGCTGCCTCCTTGCGGCTGCGCCAGTATTACGCACACCCGCAAAACCATTTCTGGAAGATCTTGCAAGCGCTGTGGCCGCAGCATCCCTTGCCGCCCGCAGGGGCCGAAGGGTATGCCGCACGTTGCGACTGGTTGCTGGCAAGGGGGCTTGGCCTGTGGGATGTGTATGAGAGCTGCGAGCGGGAGGGCAGCCTGGACACCAGCATCCGCAATGCGCAGGTCAACGACTTTGCGCGCCTGCAGGCGGTGTGTCCGCAGCTCGCCGCCGTCGCCCACAATGGGGGTGAGAGCTTCAAGCATGCCCCGGCGGTGCTCGGCAGCTTCCGGCCCCCCCGCGCTGCGGCGCATGATGATGTGCTTTCCGATCAGCGCGTGGGCACGGGTTCCGGGCCTGGTTCCGCCCGCTCTATCGCATCGCACCGTCTGCCCTCGACCAGCCCGGCCAATGCCTCCTGGAGTTTTGAACGTAAATTGGCTGCCTGGGCGGACCTGATGGCGGCCCACCGCCTGCTTTGATTGTTGTGAATGACCCGCAAAAAAGAAAAATCACAAGAACTGCCCGAAGTCAGCGTCTCTGATGACGGCGAAGTGCGCCACCTGCACCTGGGCACCCCGTGGATTCAGGGGTCCATGCGCGTTGCAGAGCCTTTTGAACTGGAACTGGAGTACGTGCAGCGCATGATGGCGTGGCTGTTGTTTGCCGACTTGCCCCAGGTGTCCAAGGGGCATGCCATGCAGCTCGGGCTGGGGGCCGGTGCCATCACCAAGTTCTGCCACAAGAAGCTGCGCATCTGCACCACGGCCATCGAGCTCAACCCACAGGTCTTGGCGGTATGTCGGCAATGGTTCAAGTTGCCGCCCGATGGCCCCAAGCTGCGGGTGGTGCTGGCCGATGCGGCGCAAGAGATCAAGAACCCCATGTGGCAGGGCACCGTGGATGCGCTGGCGGTGGACCTGTACGACCATGAGGCCGCAGCGCCGGTGCTCGACAGCGCAGACTTCTACGCCGACTGCCGCGCCTTGCTGACCGACACGGGGTGCATGACGGTCAACCTGTTCGGGCGGGCGTCCAGCTTTGAGCGCAGCCTGCAGAGCATGGCGGCGGCCTTTGGTGACAAGGCACTCTGGGCCTTCAAGCCCACGCGAGAAGGCAACACCGTGGTGCTGGCCCAGAAGACGCCAACGCGCCCCAAGCGGGCGGAACTCGACGTGCAGGCGCAGGCCATCCAGGCGCGCTGGGACCTGCCGACCACCAAATGGCTGCGGGCATTCAAGCCCGTCGTGGCCTGAGCCCCCGGGCCGCCCACAGCCCCGTTTCGGAAAGGTATCTGATGAAAACAATCTCCGCTTCCCTGGCCAGCACTGCGGCGCGACCCTACGTCGGTCCGGTGGACTGGCGACGTATGGTGCAGTGGCTCAGCGATGACGAAGTCATCTCCCAGGAAGAGGCTCAACGCACCATCGCCCGCTGCTCGCAGGCGGAAAGCTCTCAGCATGCGCTGGTGCGTCTGGCCAACGTGGCCATGGAACGTGCCAGCGATGGCAAGCCGCTGGACATCGAGGCGTTGTCTGAATACCTGGCCAAGCGGGCAGGCCTGCCTTATTTGCGGATCGATCCGCTCAAGGTGGACGTGGGGCGCGTGGCCGAAACCATGAGCGCCACCTATGCAGAGCGCCACAAGGTGCTGCCCGTGCAGGTCACCCCCAAGGAAGTGGTGGTGGCTACGGCCGAGCCCTTCATCGAGGATTGGGTGGCGGAGGTGGAGCGTCAGTCCCGGCGCACGGTGCGCCGCGTGGTGGCCAGCCCGCTGGACATTCACCGGTTTACTGCAGAGTTTTTTGCCCTGGCCAAGTCCGTGCGCGCCGCGCAGAAGGCAGGGGGCAACTCCGGGGGCAGCAGCTTCGAGCAGCTGGTGGAGCTGGGCAAGAGCAACAAGCAGCTCGACGCCAACGACCAGGGCGTGGTCAAGGTGGTGGACTGGCTCTGGCAATATGCCTTTGACCAGCGCGCGAGCGACATCCACCTGGAACCCCGGCGCGACCAGGGCGTGATCCGTTTTCGCATCGACGGCGTGCTGCACCCGGTCTACCAGATGCCGATGGGCGTGCACAACGCCATGGTCTCGCGCATCAAGCTCCTGGGCCGCATTGACGTGGTGGAAAAGCGCCGTCCGCAGGATGGCCGCATCAAGACGCGCAACCAGCGTGGGGACGAGGTGGAAATGCGCCTGTCCACTCTGCCCACGGCGTTTGGCGAGAAGATGGTCATGCGGATCTTTGACCCGGACAATGCCGTCAAGGATCTGGACGCCCTGGGCTTTGCCCAGCACGATGCCGAGCGCTGGGAGGCGCTGGTCAAGCGCCCGCACGGCATCATTCTCGTGACGGGGCCGACGGGCTCGGGCAAGACCACCACGCTGTATTCCACCTTGAAGCGCGTGGCGACCGAAGAGGTGAACGTGAGCACGGTGGAAGACCCGATCGAAATGATCGAGCCCAGTTTCAACCAGACCCAGGTGCAGCCCCAGCTCGACTTCAACTTTGCCGAGGGCCTGCGTGCCCTCATGCGCCAGGACCCGGACATCATCATGGTGGGCGAAATCCGCGACCTGGAGACGGCCGAGATGGCCATCCAGGCTGCGCTGACCGGGCATCTGGTGTTCTCCACACTGCACACCAACGACGCCCCGTCGGCCATCACCCGCATGATGGAACTGGGCGTGCCCCCCTATCTGCTCAATGCCACGCTGCTGGGGGTGCTGGCCCAGCGGCTGGTGCGCACGCTGTGCAAGCAGTGCAAACAAAAGGACGAAACGGCGCAGCGCGAAACGCTGGTGGAGGTGGTCAAGCCCTGGAAGCTCAGTGGCGGCTACCACCCCTACAAGCCTGTGGGCTGCGTGGACTGCCGCATGGGTGGATTTCGGGGGCGCATGGGCCTGTATGAATTGCTCACCGTGACCGAGGCGCTCAAGGAGAAGATCAACCAGGCGCCCTCGATCGACCAGTTGCGCCGCCAGGCCGTGCAGGATGGCATGCGGCCTTTGCGTCTGGCAGGCGCGCTGCGGGTGGCAGAGGGCCTGACCACTCTGGACGAGGTGATTGCTGCGACACCGCCGCTGGAGTAAGACTTTGAACCAGCTCCGCAGGAGCAAGGGATGTCCTGCATAACTCCCTGCGGTCTGTGATAGCGCGGCCTCGGGCAGTCCGCTGCGTTGCTTTTCTTGCCAATAGCCATGCTATTGGCCGCAAAAAGACGCCTTGCGGCCTTTCCCGATCCGCACTACCACCGACGCGCGAGGGTTATGCAGGACATCCCAAGCGTTACCGGATGTAGGTGGAATCCACATCCGCGCGGGCCTTGGTTGCACGCACAATCGCGCAGTCGAGATTTCCCGCCAAGGAGACAATTCGTGAAAATCAAAAGTCAAAAAGACTTCTTTGCCGGCCTCATGTTCATGGGGGTTGGTGTTGCGTTTGCGTGGGGAGCCACCACATACAACGTCGGAAACGGGGCCCGCATGGGCCCGGGTTACTTCCCGCTGCTGCTGGGTATCTTGCTGGCCATCATCGGCGGCGCGATCACCTTCAAGGCCACCACGGTCGAGACCCAGGACGGTGACAAGATTGGAAAGTGGGCCTGGAAGCCGCTGTTCTTCATCCTGGCTGCCAACTTTGCGTTCGGTATCCTGCTGGGCGGCTTGCCCAGCATAGGTATCCCGGCGATGGGCCTCATCGTGGGCATCTATGCGCTGACCTTCATTGCAAGCCTGGCGGGCCAGGAGTTCCACGCGAAGTCCGTGTTCGTCCTGGCCACCGTGTTGGCCATTGGCAGTTACGTGGCATTCGTCTGGGCGCTCAAGCTGCAGTTCCCTGTGTGGCCGAGTTTCATCACGGGTTGAGCAGGAGCACCGACCATGGAATTATTTGACAACCTCGCGATGGGTTTTGGCGTCGCGTTCACGTTCCAAAACCTCATTTACTGCTTTGTGGGCTGCTTGCTGGGCACGCTCATTGGTGTGTTGCCCGGCATCGGCCCGGTGGCAACCATCGCCATGCTGCTCCCCGCCACCTACGCGCTGCCACCCGTGGCTGCGCTGATCATGCTGGCCGGTATCTATTACGGTGCGCAGTACGGTGGCTCGACCACTGCCATTCTGGTGAACCTGCCGGGCGAGTCCTCGTCGGTGGTGACCGTGATTGACGGCTACCAGATGGCGCGCAAGGGCCGTGCGGGCCCTGCGTTGGCGGCGGCGGGCCTGGGCTCGTTCTTTGCCGGCTGTGTGGGTACGCTGATCCTGGCGGCCTTCGCACCTCCGTTGACCGAAGTGGCGTTCAAGTTCGGCCCTGCCGAGTACTTCTCGCTGATGGTGCTGGGCCTGATTGGTGCCGTGGTGCTGGCTTCGGGCTCGCTGCTCAAGGCCGTGGCCATGATCGTGCTGGGCCTGCTGATGGGCCTGGTGGGTACCGACGTGAACTCGGGTGTGGCCCGTTTCAGCTTCGACATTCCTGAACTGACCGACGGCATCGGCTTTGTGACCATCGCCATGGGTGTTTTCGGCTACGGCGAGATCATTGCCAACCTCTCGCGCCCTGACGATGAGCGCGAAGTGTTCACTGCCAAGGTGGAAGGCCTGTTCCCCACCAAGGACGACTTCAAGCGCATGATTCCTGCAGTGCTGCGGGGCACGGCGCTGGGTGCCGCCCTCGGTATCCTGCCCGGTGGTGGGGCATTGCTGGCTGCATTTGCGGCCTATACCGTGGAGAAGAAGACCAAGCTCCAGCCCGGTGAAGTGCCTTTTGGCCAGGGCAACATCCGTGGTGTGGCAGCGCCCGAGTCTGCCAACAATGCCGGTTCGCAGACTTCCTTCATCCCGCTGCTGACGCTGGGTATCCCCCCCAACGCCGTGATGGCGCTGATGGTGGGTGCCATGACGATCCACAACATCCAGCCTGGTCCCCAGGTGATGACGAGCAATCCCGAGCTGTTCTGGGGCTTGATCGCCTCGATGTGGCTGGGCAATGCCATGCTGATCATCTTGAACCTGCCGCTGATCGGCATCTGGATCAAGCTGCTCACGGTGCCCTACCGCTGGCTGTTCCCGTCCATCGTGCTGTTCTGCGCCGTGGGTGTGTATTCGACCAACAACAACACCTGGGACATCTGGATGGTGGGTGCGTTTGGTCTGGTGGGCTACATCTTCCACAAGCTGGGCACCGAACCCGCACCTCTGCTGCTGGGCTTCATCCTGGGCCCGATGATGGAAGAGAACCTGCGCCGCGCACTGCTGCTGTCGCGTGGCGACTGGAGCGTGTTCGTCACGCGTCCGCTGTCGGCCGGCCTGCTGGCTGCTGCGGCACTGCTGCTCATCATCGTGCTGCTGCCTTCGGTGAAGAGCAAGCGCGAGGAAGCCTTCGTCGAAGACTGACGGCACGGCATTTTCCATCCGACTCCAGAACAACGGCACCTTCGGGTGCCGTTGTTTTTTGGCGATCTGCAGCCGCGGCACGCCCGTAGCGCCAGTACACAATGGCGGGCAAGAGGCCCGTATGTCCACTCCATTCCATCTGCCACAGCACCCCCACCGGGCGATGCTGCACAACGAAATCCACGCCCGTCCGCCCGAGGCCATGACGGCCCCGCTGGCCATTGCACACATCGTGATGCTGGCCGATGCCGCAGGGCGTGAAGCGAGCCGGGCCCATGTGGCGGCTCTTTTGCGCGACCACCACCTGGCATTGCCCGATGCGGACACCACGCACCTGCGCATGGACCTGGGGGCTTACCGCATGCGCTGGGAGCTGCACACCGAGTTTGTGTCCTGGACCTTCATGGTGCCCATGGCGGCCGACGCCTTTGGCGAGCGGGAGCCGGCCAGCGCCGCAGACGCGGTGCCCCGCGGGTGGCTGGCGGCTTTGCCCGGGCATTGTCTGTGCAGCCTGAACCTGTGGGTACTGCCCACCCACACCTTTGGTTCGGGGTCGCTGGTCAAGCATGTGCTGCATGAGGACACGCTGGTGGCCTCCACGGTGGCCGACGGGCATGGCGAGGTCTACACCGATTTTGCGATCCACGCCGATGGGTTCTCGCGCATGGTGCTGCTCGCGGGCGGCATGACGCAGCGCCGCCTGGGCCGCCTCGTGCAGCGCCTGCTCGAAATCGAGACCTACCGCATGGCTGCCTTGCTGGGCCTGCCCGCTGCGCGCGAGGCCGCCAGTGTGCTGGCTTTTGCCGAACGCGAACTGGCCGAACTGGCCGACGCCATCCGCACCGCCAACCGCGACGCAGAGCCTGCGCTGCTGGACCGCCTGACCCGTCTGGCCGGGCAGGTGGAGAGCCAGTATGCGGCCACCCACTCGCGTTTTTCGGCCAGCAGCGCGTACTTCGAACTGCTGGACAAGCGCATTCAGGACATTGCCGAATCGCGCCTGGCCGGGATGCAGACGATTCGGGAATTCATGGACCGGCGTCTCACGCCTGCACGCAGCACCTGTGAATGGGCGGCGCGGCGCCAGGATGCGCTGTCGCAACGTGTCTCGCGCATGAGCAACCTGCTGCGCACCCGCGTGGAGATTGAGCAGCAGCAAAGCAGCCAGGCGCTGCTGACCACCATGAACCACCGGCAAGATTTGCAGCTGCAGATGCAGTCCACGGTGGAAGGGCTGTCGGTGGCTGCCATCACGTACTACATCGTGGGCCTGGTGAGCTACCTGGCCAAGGGGGCGCAGAAGCTGGGCTGGCCCCTGTCGCCGGAAACCACGGCGGCCATCGCCATTCCGGTGGTTGCGGGGGGCGTGTGGTGGTCGCTGAGGCGGCTGCACCACCGGGTGTTCCGCAAGCACGGCTAGCTGGAATCCACAAGAGGACAGCTCAGCGCACCGCGGCGTGCTGAGTGCTGAGCAGGGATGCTGGGGGTGGGGCCAAGCCCGACGGGCAGGCAGGCCCTTGCCGTACGCCCGGTGTGCGGACATGGCACGCGACCCATAATGGCTCGATGCACTTCAGCTACACCCACCCCCACCCCTATGCCAGCACCCGCCTGCCGGTGTTTGCGCGCAATGTCGTTTCCACCTCGCATCCTTTGGCTGCCCAGGCGGGCCTGCGCATGCTGCAGCAGGGCGGCAATGCTGTCGACGCCGCTGTGGCGGCAGCGGCCGCCATGACGATCTGCGAGCCCGTGAGCAACGGGCTGGGCAGCGATGCGTTTTGCATCTTGTGGGACGGTCAGGCCCTGCACGGACTCAATGCCTCGGGCCGCGCCCCTGCGGCCTGGACACCCGGGTACTTTCACAGCCGCTACGGCAAGGGCCAGGCCAGCCCTCCCAAACGCGGGATCGATTCCGTCACCGTGCCGGGTGCCGTCAGCGCGTGGGTCGCCCTGTCCGAGCGTTTCGGCAAGCTGCCCTTTGCCGCGCTGATGGAGCCCGCCGCCGAGATTGCCGAGCGCGGCTATCTGGTGCCGGTGGTGGTGCAGCAAAAATGGGCGGCGGCCGTGCCCGAGCTGCACACGCAGCCGGGTTTTTCGCAAAGCTTTATGCCCTGGGGCCGCGCGCCGCAGGTGGGTGAGTTGTTCCAGTTTGCCGCCGCAGCCCGTGCACTGCGCGCCATCGGGGCCACACAGGGCCAGGCGTTCTACACGGGCGAAATTGCCCAGGCGCTGGTCGCCTTCTCGCAGGCCCAGGGCGGCAGCCTGACGCTGGCGGATCTGGCAGCACACCGCCCTGAATGGGTTACGCCCATTGCCCGCAACTACCGGGGCTATACCCTGCACGAGATCCCGCCCAACGGCCAGGGCATCGCGGCGTTGATTGCGCTGGGCATCCTGGACCAGTTTGATCTGGCGAGCCATCCGGTGGATGGCGCAGCGTCCCAGCATTTGCAGATCGAGGCCATGAAGCTCGCATTTGCCGATGTGTACCGCTATGTGGCCGAGCCATCGTCCATGGAGGTGACACCCGCGCAAATGCTCGATGACGCGTACCTGGCCTCCCGTGCCAAACTCATCGACATGAACAAGGCGCAGGATTTCGGGGCTGGCAATCCGGTCAAGGGTGGCACGATCTACCTCACTGCGGCCGACGAAAATGGCATGATGGTGAGCTTCATCCAGAGCAACTACATGGGCTTCGGCTCGGGTTGTGTGGAGCCCACCTTTGGCATCAGCCTGCAGAACCGGGGCCAGGCTTTCAGTACCGCCCCGGCGGGCCCCAACCCAGCCAACCTGGTGGCACCCGGCAAGCGACCGTTTCACACCATCATCCCCGCCTTCCTCACGCAAAACGGCCAGCCCGTGATGAGCTACGGCGTAATGGGCGCCAACATGCAGCCCCAGGGCCACATGCAAACCCTGGTGCGCATGCTGGACTACGGCCAGAACCCGCAGGTGGCTTGCGACGCACCACGCTGGCGCTTCAATGAAGGGCTGTCGATCAACGTCGAGGCCGCCATGCCCGCCGCGACGGTGCAGGGCCTGCTGGGCCTGGGGCACCGCATGGAGGTGATCCAGGATTCCTACCAGGACTTTGGCGCCGGCCAGTTCATCTGGCGCATGGGCGATCCCAAAGTGCAGGGCTATGTGGCCGCCAGCGATCCGCGTCGCGACGGCCAGGTGGCGGGGTATTGACCGGCTTCCGCCAGATCAGGATTTGAAGAAAAAGTGGCTCCACCGCAATCTGAACAAGCGCAAGCAGCTACAAAAAACGTAGCAACCGGTCTTGCCCTGGCCCTGCTGGGCTCCATCGCCTTCAGCGGCAAGGCCATCATCGTCAAGCTGGCGTACCGCCATGGTGTTGATGCGGTCACGCTCATCATGTACCGCATGCTGTTTGCGCTGCCCATCTTCGCCGTGATGGCCTGGTGGGCCAGCCGGGGCAAGCCCCCCCTGACCCGCAAGGACTGGCTGGGCGTGCTGGGGCTGGGGCTCACGGGCTACTACCTGGCGAGTTTTCTGGACTTTGCAGGGCTGGCCTACATCAGTGCCAGCCTGGAGCGGCTGATCCTGTACCTCAATCCCACGCTGGTGGTGATGCTGGGCTGGGTGCTGTACCGGCGCAGCATCACCTGGGGCCAGGCCGCGGGCATGCTGATCAGCTACTGCGGCGTGGTGCTGGTGTTCGGCCACGAAGCCAACCTGCAGGGCACCAATGCTGCCTGGGGCACGCTGCTGGTGTTCCTGAGCGCGGTGAGCTACGCCATCTACCTGGTCTACAGCGGCGAGATGGTGCGGCGCCTGGGTTCGCTGCGGCTGGTGGGGCTGGCCACCACCGTGGCGTGCCTGCTGTGCCTGCTGCAGTTTGTGGTGCTGCGGCCCTTCAGTGCTGCCGTGGTGGCGCCCGAGGTGATCTGGCTGTCTATCCTCAACGCCACGCTCTGCACGGCTGCGCCCGTGCTCATGGTGATGATGGCCATTGAGCGCGTGGGCGCTGGAATGACCGCGCAGACCGGCATGGTGGGGCCGCTGTCCACCATCCTCATGGGGGTGTGGATTCTGGGTGAGCCGTTCACGGTGTGGGTGGCTGCGGGCACGGCGCTGGTGATCACAGGTATTTTTGTGTTCACCCAATTGGCGCGCCGACAAGCGCCCTGACTTTCTGCGGAGAGCGGGCGGTGCGCTCTCCGTGGGGGGGCTTATCCCGCCTTTTTCGCCGCTGCAGGTCGGTTGGATGGCGCTGGGGCGCTGCCGCCCAGGCGCTGTGCAATCGACGCGCGCGACCCGCCCAGCCCATCGAGCTGGCGGCCCATGGATTGCTCCAGGTAATCCAGACGGGCCTGTGCGGCGGGGTGGGTGGACATCGTCAGCGTGAACATGGGGTTGTCCGGCGTGACGGTGCGCAGCTGCTGCAGCACCGAGACCAGACCGTAGGGGTCAAAACCGGCTTTGGCCGCCAGCGACACCCCGGTGCGGTCCGCCTCGAATTCGTCGGACTGGCTCAGCCCCTTGGTGTAGACGGTGCGGAACAGCGACAGCAGCTGGTCCTTGACGAGCTGCCCGGCGATGTTGCTGGTGCGGATCTGCGAAGCCAGCAGTTGCGTGCCGACCCCCGCCATGGCGCTTTGCCGGATGGCCTGGAGGTGGTGTTTGGAGGTCACGTGCGTGATCTCGTGCGCCAGGATGCCCGCCAGTTCGGACTCGTCGGCGCAGCGGTCAATGAGCCCCTTGGTCACGAACACATAGCCGCCCGGCGCGGCAAAGGCGTTGTAGCCCGCGTCATCCAGCACCACAAAGGTCCACGGCAGGCCAGGGCGCGACGACTGCAGGCTCACCCACCGGCCCAGGCGGTTCACATAGCGCTGCAGTGCCATGTCCGGGTGGGCGGGCTTGGCGCCCAGCAGCAGGGCGGCCAGCTGGCGGCCGATCTCGATTTCCTTGGCCTCGTCGATGTTCTCCATCGACTGCGTGAGCAGGCTGATCAGATCGTCACCCTGCGCCGCCGGAGCGGCTTTGCCACCTGTGATGGCCGAGCCCAGCCCGCCCCCCAGGGAGTTGAGGATGTTCATCACGTTCTGGCTGTGGGCGGCCAGGGGCGCTGCGGCGAGCAGCGCGCACAAGGCTGCCGTCTGCGCGCGGCGTTTCCAGGTGGAATTCCGGTTCATGGCCATTTCCTCAGTTAGGGCTGTAGTTGGGGTCGGAGGGGTTGCTGGACCCGCTGCCGGAGCCCCGACTGGATGTGGGCAGTGCGGGCTGCGCCAGGGCGGGCACATCCCGGGATTGCAGGGACGCCGAGCTGGCGAACTGGCGCGCCTGGTCGGCATTCACCCGCATGCTTTCTGCCCGGCCGACGGCAGCAGGATTGGGCTGCGCATTGGCGATGTCTTCAGCATCCAGGCCACGAATGCCCACCGTGGACGTGGCCGTGGTGGTGGAGCCGCTGTTGCCGCCAAACAGCCCGCCCAAGCCTCGCAGGCCGCTGGTGGCGGCATTGTTGGTGGGCGTGGCCGACCCCGACTGCGGTCCCAGGTCGAACATGTGCACCCAGCCGGTTGCACCTTGCTGTGTGCTCACCTTGGTCCAGGGGCCCTTGCGCTCGTTGCTGCGCGTGACCACAGTGTTGGCCTCCAGCGGGGCCACGCTCGCACCGCTGTCGGCGGGGGTGTCGCGCAACTGGGTGGCACGCTTGACCACGGCCGCCTCCTGCGCATGCACGCTACCTGCCAGGGGTGCAAATGCGGCCCATGCCAGCCAGGTAGCCAGGGCTCCGCGGTGCAGCCAATTCATGTTGCAGCTCTCCACTTATGATGATCTGTGAATGCTGCGGCTTGCAGCAGAACCGGAGATTGTTATGGATTTGGGTATCGCAGGCAAATGGGCGCTGGTGTGTGGCGCGAGCAAGGGTTTGGGCTATGGCTGTGCGCTGGCCCTGGTGCGTGAGGGCGTCAATGTGGTCATCAACGCCCGCAATGCGCAGGCGTTGGAACAAGCTGCTACGCAGTTGATAGCTGATAGCGCAATACAGGAAAGCGCTAGCGGCCAAAAAGGCTCAAAACCCACGGTGCTGGCCGTGGCGGCCGACATCACAACCCCCGAAGGGCGTGCCGCCGTGTTCTCCGTGGCCGGTGGCCCGGGCCGCGACTTTGACATCGTGGTGACGAATGCCGGCGGCCCGCCCACGGGCGACTTCCGCGACTGGGACCGCGATGCATGGATCAAGGCCGTGGACGCCAACATGCTCACCCCCATCGAACTGATCAAGGCCACAGTGGACGGCATGGCTGCGCGGGGCTTTGGCCGCATCGTCAACATCACCTCCAGCGCGGTGAAGGCGCCCATTGACATCCTGGGCCTGTCCAACGGCGCGCGCAGCGGGCTCACGGGCTTTGTGGCGGGGGTCTCACGCAGCAAGATCGCTGCACGGGGCGTCACCATCAACAACCTCTTGCCCGGCAAGTTCGACACTGATCGACTGGCTGCCACCGTGACCGCTGCTGCCGGTAAGGCAGGCAAGAGCGTGGACGATGTTCGCGCGCAACAGCAGGCCCAGATTCCGGCAGGGCGGTATGGCACGGCGCAGGAGTTCGGTGCCATCTGCGCTTTCTTGTGCAGCCAGCAGGCAGGTTATATGACCGGGCAGAACGTGCTGGCGGACGGCGGCGCTTATCCTGGGACCTTCTGACCCGGGTTGAGACAGAAGGTCAACCCGTCGTCTGTGGTCACTGGCGGGCGAAGGAGATTCCCTGGCGGCAGGGCGTGGCGTTTTGCAGACAGCTTTGCCCGCCGAGGGGGAAAACTTGGTGAAGAATGGTGCCCCAGCATTCCAACCCGAAAGTACCGGAACATGACACCGCGCATCCCTCCCCAGGGCGGCCTTCCAGACCTCTATGCGATCCATGGATGCCGCTGGGGCGCTGGCATGGCCCTGGGCATGAAGGGTGCGCGGCGGTGGCCGTCCACTGCCCCCCGGTTGACGAGCCAGAAGTTGCCATGCAGCCCACACCCGCTGTGACTTCCCGCCTTCTGCACCGCATCGCTGCACTGTGCGTGGCATGGGCCGCGCTGGGTTGTTTGCCACAGGCTGTGGGCCAGCCTGCGGCCACTCCGGCAGCGGCCACTGCGCCCTACAAGCTGCGCATCGTGGGTGGCCTGGCAGGTATCAACCAGTACATCCGGCAGGAAGAGCCCTTCTGGAGCAAGGAGCTGCTCCGCTTGAGCGGCGGCCGGTTCGACGCTGAAATCGTGCCCTTTGACCGCGCCGGTGTGCCTGGTACCGAAATGCTGCGCCTGCTGCAGCTGGGTGTGGTGCCTTTTGGCACCACGCTCATGAGCTCGTTCACGGCCCAGTACCCGGAGTACACCGCACCCGACCTGGCGGGGCTGAACCCCGACATTGCCACGCTCAAAACCACGCTGGCGGCGTTTCGCCCTTACCTGGAGAAGAGTCTGCGTGACCAGCACGGCGTGGAAGCGCTGGCGGTGTATGTGTATCCGGCCCAGGTGGTGTTTTGCAGGAAGCCCCTGCGCGGGCTGGCCGATCTGGCCGGGCGCCGCACGCGCGTGTCGTCATCCACCCAGGCGGATTTTGTCGGGGCGCTCGGCGGCATTCCGGTGTTGACCGGCTTCGCGCAGATCGTGCCCAGCCTTACGGCGGGCAATACCGAGTGCGCCATCACCGGCACCATGTCGGGCAACACGCTGGGGCTGCATACCATGACCTCCCATGTGCATGCGCTGCCAGTGACCTGGGGACTGGCGGTGTTCAGTGCCAACAAGGCCGCCTGGGAGGCACTGCCGCCCGATCTGCGTGCCCTGCTGCGGCGCGAGCTGCCCCGGCTGGAGGCCGCCATCTGGGAGGAGTCCGAGCGCGAAACCTCCGACGGCATGGCCTGCAACCGTGGCATCCCCGCCTGTGTGGGGGGACGCAAGGGCAGCATGGTGGTGGTGCCGGTGTCTGCGCAGGATGAACGCAGCCGCCAGGAGATCCTTGCCTCCACCGTGCTGCCGCGCTGGGTGCAGCGCTGCGGGCCGCGTTGCGCCCAGGTGTGGAACCAGACGATCGGTCCCGTCCGTGGCCTGGCTGCGGCCCCGGCGAAATGAGGGATACCACGACCCCACTGCGCATCAGGGCCTTTGTATGGGCCGGGGCGGCGGTGTTCATTGCGGCGGTGGTGCTGGTGTCTGCCGCGCTGGTATGGAACGCCCGCAAGGTGGCGCTGGACGATTACGAAGCCCAGGCCACCCGTTTTGTGGCGGGTGCCGAAGCGGCGCTCAATCGTTCCCTGCTGGCGGTGGACGTGCTGCTGGCCAGCATGGACGAACTGCTGGGCCTGTCGGGTTCGATGAGCGAATGGGTGGACCCTGACCTTGCAAGCCAGCGCCTGCGCAGCTCCGCCCGGCAGAACCTGATGGTGCGCTATGTGGCGCTGCTGGACGCGAACGGCAAGACCATCGCCTCTTCCGATGCGGCCGGCAGCGCGCTGCCGCTGCAGCTGCCTCCCGGTTTTCTGGCGTCTGTGCTGGAGCAGCCCGTTTCTACCCTGATGATCAGTCCGCCGGTGGTGAGCTTTGCCACCGCCGAGCGCGTGCTGTATTTTGCGCGCCACCTGCGCATGGCCGACAGCTCCCTTGTGGTTGCCATTGCCGAATTGCCGGTGGGGGCGCTCAGCTCGGTGCTGGTCCAGGGTGTGGACATCACAGGCCTGCAAGTGACGCTGGAGCGCGCCGGAGGGCTGCTGCTGCTGAGTGCGCCCAACCGCGAAGAGGCGATCACGCCCGTGCTGTCCCCGCCACTGCAGGAGGTGGCCGCCCTGGGACAGGCGTGGAAGGCCCCCGCCCGCTTGAGTGGCGAGCCGGCGCTGGTGGTCTACCGGCCCATCCTGTACCAGGACCTGCGCATCTCGGCGAGCATTCCGCTGCGCGATGCGCTGGCAGGCTGGCGCGACCAGCGCAACGCCATTGCACTGACGGGGCTGTTGTTTGTGGCCATGATCGTGGCAGCGGGCAACCTCGCGCTGCGCTACCTGGACCGCATGTCCCAGGCGCGGCTTGCCATTGCGCAGTCCAAGGCCACACTCGACCAGGCGCTGGAGTCGATGGTGAGTGGTTTTGTTCTGCTCGACGTCGAGCAGCGCGTGGTGCAGTGGAACAGCCGGTTTGAGGAAATTTTCCCGTGGCTGCGTGCCGTGATGGCGCCCATGGTGCCGTTTCGGCGCGTGATGGAGGAAACCGCCCGGCACCATCTGCCGCGCGCCAGCGAGGAAGAACGCATGCGCTGGGTGGAGCTGCGGCTGCTCAAGCAGAACCAGCACCATGAGCCCCATGAGCAGGTGCTGCCCAATGGCCGCACGATCCAGATCACCGAACGGCCCACGCCCGAGGGCGGTCTGGTCATCACCTACCACGACGTGACGGCCCTGCGCCGCGCCAGCGCCGAGATTGAGAGCCTGGCCTTCTACGACCCTCTGACCAATCTGCCCAACCGCCGGCTGCTGATGGACCGCATGCAGCAGGTGATCGCGGCCAGTGTGCGCAGCGGGCAGTACGGGGCCTTGCTGTTCCTGGATCTGGACCACTTCAAGACGCTGAACGACACCATGGGCCATGAGGTGGGCGACATGCTGCTGCGCCAGGTGGCAGAGCGCCTGAAGACCTGCGTGCGCCGCGAAGACACCGTGGCGCGCCTTGGGGGGGACGAGTTCGTGGTCATGCTGCACGAGCTGTCGCTGCACAGCGAAGAGGCGGCTGCCTATGCGCGCCGCGTGGGCGAAAAAATCCTGCGCACGCTCAACATGCCGTACTCGCTGGCCGGGCTCAGCCACCACAGCACGCCCAGCATCGGGGCCACGCTCATGGGCGGGGCGCTGCAGCCCTCGGTCGATTTGCTCAAACAGGCCGACATCGCCATGTACCAGGTCAAGTCGCAGGGCCGCAATGGGCTGTGTTTTTTCGACCCGCAGATGCAGATTGCCATCAGCGTGCGCGCGCAGCTGGAGGGGGACCTGCAGGCCGCGCTGGCCGCGCGGCAGTTCGCGCTGCACTACCAGCCCCAGTTCCATCTGGACGGGCGCATCGTGGGCGCCGAGGCGCTGATCCGCTGGATCCATCCCGAGCGCGGCCTTATTGCGCCGAGCGCCTTCATCGGCGTGGCGGAAGAAAGCGAACTCATCGTGCCCATGGGCCACTGGGTGCTGCGCACCGCGTGCGAGCAACTGGCGGCTTGGGAGAACGATGCCCGCTACCGGCATGTGCCGCTGTCGGTCAACGTGAGCGCCCGGCAGTTCCGCCAGCGCGACTTCGTGGCCCGCGTGGTGGAGGTGCTGCGCGAGACCGGCGCGCGGCCCCACCTGCTCAAGCTGGAGCTGACCGAGTCGCTGGTGCTGGACAACGTGGACGACACCATTGCCAAGATGGGCCTGCTCAAGACCAAGGGTGTGCGCTTTTCGGTGGACGACTTCGGCACGGGCTACTCGTCGCTGGCCTACCTAACGCGGCTGCCGCTGGACCAGCTCAAGATCGACCAGTCCTTTGTGCGCAACCTGGGTGTGCGGCACACCGACGACGTGATCGTGCAGACCATCATCGGCATGGCGCGCAACCTGGAGCTGGATGTGATTGCCGAAGGTGTGGAAACCGCACAGCAGAAAGCCCTGCTGGCAGACTATGGTTGCCAGCTCTTTCAGGGTTATTTGCTGGGTATGCCCGGGCCGGTATCGGAGCTTGAAGTCCTGTTGCAGCAGGCCGCAACACAAGCCTCGGCCGAAGGCGCAGCAGGCTGACCCCGCCTGTCTCTATCGCCGCGACGACACCACGATCCCGCCCACGATCAGTGCGAATGCCACACCGTGGAAAAGCTGTGGCGTTTCCCCTAAAAAGGCGGCCGACAGGATGCCCGCAAACAGCGGGGTGAGGTTCACGAAGAAGCCCGCCACCGCAGGCCCGGCGCGCTCCACCCCCACGCCCCAGCAGCGATAGGCCAGCACGGCGGGGCCCACGGCGATGAAAGCCAGCGCTGCGATCAGCGGCCAGCCCCATGCGATGTGGGTGTGGCCCATCGCCCATTCCACGCCCGCGAAGCTGCCCGACCATGCCAGGCCAAACACCATCTGCGCCATCAAAAAAGCGGCCCAGTCGCTCCGGATGCGGGCGGGCTCGCTGGTGCGCGACAGCAGCCAGCTGTAGAACGCCCACGAGATGGTGGCCAGCAGCATGAACACATCGCCTGGCACGAGGCGAAAAGCCAGCAGCTGCGACCATTCGCCCCGGCTGAGCACCAGCAGCACGCCACACATCGACAGCAGCGCGCCCAGCAGTTGCCGCCGCGTGACCGTCGCGCCAAAGAACAGCGCCCCCACGGCCAGCATCCACACCGGCATGCTGGAGCCCACCAGCGTCACGTTGATGGGCGTGGAAGTCTGCAGCGCCATGTACTGCAGCGCGTTGTACAGGCCAATGCCGAGCAGCCCCAGCAGTGCATAGCGGCGCCAGTGGGGCCACAGCGGGCTGTCCTTGCGCAGCACGTTGTACGCGAGCGGCAGCAGGATGAAGAAAGCCAGCACCCAGCGGATGAAATTGAGCGTGATGGGCGGGATCAGGTCGTGCACCAGCCGGCCTGTGACGGCGTTGCCAGCCCACAGCAGCGGTGGTATCACCAGCAGCGCCGCCGTACCGGGCGTGAGTCTTTGAGTCATGGGCTGCACTGTAACGGTGCAGGGCAGGACAAGGCTTTCAGATTCATGGCAGGATGGCCGCCGTTTGTCTCGCCCGTTACAGGCCCCATCCATGCCCGTTGGGGACCCGTTCAACACCCGTTATCCAGGAGCGTTTTGCCATGAGCCTTGCCGTCCAGATCCGCCAGCACGGTGGTCCCGAAGAACTTCACATCGTTGACGTCACCGTGGGCGAGCCCGGCCCCGGCGAGATCCGCATCCGCCACCACGCCATCGGCCTGAACTTCATCGACGTGTACCACCGCACGGGGTTGTACCCCCTGAACATGCCCGCCACCATCGGCATGGAAGGCGCGGGCGTGGTCGAAGCCGTGGGCGAGGGCGTTGCGCACCTGAAGGTGGGCGACCGCGCTGCCTACGCCAGCCAGCCCCCCGGCGCTTATTGCGAAGTGCGGGTGATGCCCGCCAAGTGTGTGTGCAAGCTGCCCGATGCCATCAGCTTTGAGACGGGCGCGGCCATGATGCTCAAGGGCCTGACGGCGCAGTACCTGCTCAAGAAGACGCTGCCCGTGGAAGGCCTGCAGCCCGGCGACCATGTGCTGTTCCACGCTGCTGCGGGTGGGGTAGGCCTGATCGCCAGCCAGTGGGCCAAGGCGCTGGGCCTGCAGCTCATCGGCACGGCAGGCACCGATGCCAAGTGCCAGCTGGCCCTGGCCAACGGCGCAGCGCATGCCATCAACTATCAAAAAGAAGATTTCGCAGCCCGGGTCAAAGAGATCACCGGCGGCAAGGGCGTGAAGGTGGTGTACGACTCGGTGGGCAAGGACACCTGGGACAAGTCACTCGAATGTCTGCGTCCCTTTGGCCTCATGGCCAGCTTCGGCAACGCCTCGGGCCCCGTGGCACCGTTTGCGCCGGGTTCGCTGGGCGCCAAGGGCTCGCTCTACGTCACGCGCCAGACGCTGTTCACCCACATCGCCACGCGCGAAAGCACGCAGGCCATGGCCGACGACCTGTTTGCCGTGGTGGCCAGTGGGCAGGTGAAGATCCATATCGACCAGCGCTACCCACTGGCCGACGTGCAGCAGGCGCACCGCGACCTGGAAGCACGCAAGACCACGGGCTGCACCATCCTCACGCTGTGACAGCCTCCTCCCCCGGCGCATCGTTCGACCAGTGGCTGGCGGGCGCGCGGCAACTGGCGCACCAGCCCGCCCGCCAGCCACGCCAACCCCTGCGGGTGGCGGGGCAGGTGGTAGGGTCGGTGGAGGAAGGTTTTTTAAGCAAAATAAGCCTCCAGCGCTTATTGGATAAGCGCTACCAGTTATCAATTGGTGAGCATGGCGGCGGCGCCATATGGAGCCTGCACCTGCCGCCCGAAGCGGCCTCTGATACCAACGTCAACACCACCACCGACGCCCTGAACACCCTGGCCGAAGCGTTGCGCGACGCAGGCCTGTGTGGCCCGTGGCGCAACGAGCAACTGGCGGTGACCAACCCCAGCGGCGAAGCCGTGGGCACCGTGGAGCGGGGTGCCGTGCGTGTGCTGGGCATCACCACCTGCGCCGTGCACCTGGTGGGCCTGGCGCCCGATGGGCGCATGTGGGTGCAAAAGCGTTCGCTGAACAAACCCAACGACCCGGGCCTGTGGGACACGCTGATGGGCGGCATGATCTCGGCCGCCGACTCCTTGCCCCAAGCCCTGGTGCGCGAGACCTGGGAGGAAGCCGGGCTGCATGTGCACACCCTTGCCGACGTGGCGCACGTTGGCCATGTGCTGTTCAGCCGCCCCAGCAGCGAGGGGGGCGGCGCGGGGTACATGGTCGAGCGCATCGACTGGTTCCGCGCCGTGGTGCCCGAGGGCATGGCGCCCGACAACCAGGACGGCGAGGTCGACGAGTTTGCGCTGCTGTCCTTGGAAGAGGTGCGCGCGCAGGTTGCCCAGGGGCTGTTCACGCTGGAAGCTGGTTTGGTGATTGCGGGCTTCCTGGGGCTGTGACAGGCGCGTTGGGTGCTGTCAGGCAGCCCAGACCCAACAGCGTGGCCTGTGCGGCCGCGTCCAGCGGCGTGTGGGGCTCTTCGCCCAGCACGGCACGCAGCGGGTCGTTGGCCATGCGCACCGGTTGCCTCCACAGGTAGCGCATCTCCCGCAGTTCACGCAGCGTGGCCACAAACGGCGAGGCGAGTGTGACCAGCCACCACGGAAAGGCCCGCACGTGCGGGGCCGCACCACCGTGTGCCACCACGGCGCGGCCAATCGCGGCGGCCATCTGCGTGCCGTCAGCGTCCCAGTGCCCGGCCATGTGAAAGCGTGCAAACGCGGGCAGCGTGGCGCGGCGCTCCAGCAACTGCACCATGGTGCGCGCCACGTCGGGCAGGTATGACCATTGGTGGCCCACGCCGGGTGCACCGGGCAGGTTCACCGCCTTCACGGGCTGGCCGGGCTTGACGAGGCCTTGCGAGAACCAGCTGTTGCCCACCTGGGGCCCAAAGTAGTCCCCCGCCCGCACGATGAGCACGCGGCAGGTGCCCGCACTCAGCGGGTGGGGCTGGGTCGCCTGCTGCAGGCGCCGCTCCAGCTCCACGCGCACAGCGCCCTTGCGGGTGTGGGGGTGCTGCGGTGAGTCCTCGCGCAGCACCGGAAACGCGTCGGGCCCGTAGTTGTAGATCGTGCCGGGCAGCACCACGGTGGCACCCACTGCGGTGGCCGCCGCAATGGTGTTGTCGATCATGGGCAGCACCAGCTCGCTCCAGCGCCGGTAGCCGGGCGGGTTGACCGCGTGCACGATCACGTCGCAGCCTGCGGCAGCGGCCACCACGTCCTCGCGCCGCATCGCGTCGCCGCGAATCCAGGCCATGCCGTCGCGTTGCTCCCCGGCCTGCGCCACGCCCCGGTGCAGTGCGCGCACCTGCCATCCCCGGTCGCGCAGCTGCCGCGCCACTTCGCCACCGATGCCCCCGGTCGCGCCGAGAACCAGAACCGTATTGCCTGCGTTTGCCATGTTTTGCTCCAAAAAAAGTGGTGATGGATGCAGTGTGGTCGCGGGCGTTGTGAAATGGAATTGTCGAAAATCAGTGCATGGCTATACATTTATGTATGACACCACCTGCACACAAAGACATTGGCTGGGAGCTGTACCGCTCGTACCTGGGCGTGGTGCAAGAGGGATCGCTCTCGGGCGCAGCCCGCGCGCTCGGGGTGACACAACCCACGGTGGGGCGCCACATTGCGGCGCTGGAGCAGGCGCTGGGACTGGTGCTGTTCACCCGCTCGCAGCAGGGCCTGCTGCCGACCGAGGCGGCGCTGGCGCTGCGCCCCTACGCGCAAGCCATGGGCCACACCGCCGCTGCCCTGGTGCGCGCAGCCGACAGCCATGGCGACGGCGTGCGGGGCACAGTGCGGGTGACGGCCAGCGAGGTGATCGGCGTGGAGGTGCTGCCGCCGATCCTGGCGCAACTCCAGGCTGAACACCCGGCGCTGACGGTGGAACTGGTGCTCAGTAACCGCGTGCAGGACCTGCTGCAGCACGAGGCCGACATCGCCATTCGCATGACCGAGCCCCGCCAGGAGGCGTTGATTGCCCGCCGCGTCGGTAGCATTCCCTTGGGACTGCACGCCCACCCCAGCTACTTGCAGGTGCACGGCGTGCCCGAGACGCAGGCCGACCTCGCCCACCACCGCCTAATTGGTTTTGACGCAGAAACGCCCTTTTTGCGCGCCGCGCAAAAGGCGGTGCCCGCGTGGCGGCGCGACCAGTTTGCAGTGCGCAGCGACAGCGATGTGGCGCAACTGGCTTTCATGCGCGCCGGGGGCGGCATTGGCGTTTGCCAGGTGGCACTGGCGCGCCGTAGCACCCCGGCGCTGGTGCATGTGTTGCCACAGCAGTTTGTGTACGGGCTGGAAACCTGGGTGGTGATGCACGAAGACCTGCGCGCCAGCCCGCGCTGCAAGGTCACGCTGGATGCGTTGTGGACGGGGCTGCAGCGCTACGTGGCGGACGTGGAGTGACGGCGAGACAACGCCGCACAGCGGCGGGGGTGAGGTGTTGCTATAAAAATAATAGCTTTTAGCGCTTATGGATAAAGCGCTAGAGACCAGAAAAGGCTTGAATTTCTGCTGAAGGCGCTTCTCAAGCCTGGTCCGCCATCGCCCGCAGCCGGCTGGGCGCCAGCGCGCCGGCCGACTCCAGGATGGGATACGCCACCGAGCACAGCAGCGAGTTGATGCGCTTGAGTTCGCTGATCAGATCAATGTGCAGCGAACTGGTCTCGATGCTCTGCACCGTGTTGTCCGACAGGCGCGCCAGGTGGGTGGCGGAATACGCGTGTTCCAGGTCGCGAAAGCGGGCTTTTTCTTCGAGCAGCTTTTGCGCATCGCGCACGCTGCCGTTGAGGAACACGCTCATCGCCAGGCGCAGGTTGTCGATCAGGCGGGCGTGCAGTTCGTTGATTTCTTCCATGCCGGCCTCGGAGAACTGGCGGCCCTTCTTGATCTTCTTGTCTTCGATGTCGATCAGCACGCGCTCGATGATGTCGCCGATCTGCTCCATGTTGATCGTGAAGCTGATGATGTCGGCCCAGCGCCGGCCCTCGCGCTCGTCCAGCGCCTCGCGCGAGATCTTGGTCATGTAGTACTTGATGGCCGAGTACAGGCCGTCCACCTCGTCGTCCAGTTTGCGCAGGTCCTGCGCCAGCTGCAGGTCGTCGGTGCGGATCACCTTGTGCAGGCCCAGCAGCATGGATTCGACCACGTCAGCCTGGTGCAGGGCCTCGCGCGCGGCGCACGAGATGGCCAGCGAGGGCGTGGCCAGGGCGGAGGGGTCCAGGTGCTGGGGGCGGGTGCCCGCAGCCTGCGCCTTTTCCTGCGGCAGCAGGCGTTGCACCACGCGCGCCACCGTGCCTGTCAGGCCGATGCAGATGATGCCCACCACCACGTTGAAGGCCAGGTGGAACAGCACCACCAGCGCTGCGGTTTCGGGCACGTAGGGGCGCACATGCTGCAGCCACAGCCCGGTGAGCGGCGTCATGATGATGACGCCAATGATCTTGAAGAACAGGTTGCCCAGTGGCACCTGGCGCGTTTGCACGTTGGCCTTCATGGTGGTCAGCACCGCCAGTACGCCGCTGCCGAGGTTGGCACCCAGCACCAGGCCCAGCGCCACGTCGGGCGGGATGCCGCCGGAGCCTGCCAGCGCGGCGGTGAGCAGCACGGTGGCGAGGCTCGAATAGGCCACGATGGCCAGGATGGCGCCGGTGAAGATCTCCAGCAGCAGGTCGCTGGTCAGCGCCCCGAGCAGCGTACGCACCGTGGGTGACTGGGTGAGCACCGTGGTCGATTCGGTGATGAGGCGCAGCGCCAGCAGCATCAGCCCCAGGCCGATCAGCACCCTGCCCACCCGACCCACGGCCGTGTCCTTGCGCGAGATGAACAGAACCACACCCGCGAAGATGAACAGGGGCGACAGCCAGGACAAATCCATCGAGAACACCACCGCCATCACGCTGGTGCCCACGTCGGCGCCCAGCATCACGGCCAACGCGGCGGGCAGGCCCACCAGGCCCTGGCCCACGAAGGAGGACACGATGAGCGCCGTGGCCGTGCTCGACTGCACCACGGCGGTCACCCCGATGCCCGACAGCACGGCCGTGAACCGGTTGCTGACGCTGTGCGCGATCAACTGGCGCAAATTGGCGCCAAAGACACGCAGGATGCCGGTGCGCACCAAGTGGGTGCCCCAGATCAGCAGCGACACCGCTGCCAACAGATTCAAGAGATGCTTCATGAAAAACCGTTGTTTCTTCTTCTTGTGTCCACCCAAACGAGCATGCGCCATGCACTGCACCGACGCAAGCGTTAAAGCTGGCGCCCGTGCAGGGAAGCGGTTTCATTCATTTCTGTGCCCGTAGGCGGCGGCAGGCGGGGAGGCATGCGCCTGGCTGCTCGGCTTCCGGGATGAAGAGCGCGCAGAAAATACTGCGGCACCCGGATCATTTGTCACAAAACTGACATATAAGCATACTCCTGATTGAGGAGTTGTGCAGCGATGACCCTGTCGCGGCTGGGTGCTCGGCGGTGGTGGTCGCGTCGCCAGGGCCCGCTTTTTTTTCAGTCGATCAGCTGCCCGCCGTCATGAAACGGGTAGGGCCCCGCGTACTGGCCGCTGGCCACCGTGTGGCTGACCAGCCGCCCGCCTGCGGGCAGGGCGTGCAGCGCAAAACCGGGCGGCTCTAGCATCCAGGCCGATGCGGCGTCGGGCGCCAAGTCCAGCCGCACCTGGTGCGCGGGCGATGGCACGGTGGCCGCGATGGTGCCGCCAAACCGCACCTGGATGGCCCGGTGCAGGTGCCCGCAGATCACACGCTCCACCTGCGGGTGGCGGGCCACGATGGCTTCGAGCGCATCGGCGCCTTCGCGCAGGCCGATGTCGTCCATGTGGCCAATCAGCGTGCGAAACGGTGGGTGGTGCATGGCGATCACCACCGGGCGGCTGGTGTGGCGTGCCAGCTCTGCCTCCAGCCATTGCAGGCGCTCTGCGCACAGGCTGCCCTCGCTGGCGCCGGGCACCACGGTATCGAGCGCGATGAGCTGCATGCCGCCTACCGGCACGCTGTACTGGATGAAGCCCTCGGACCCCAGGTAGTGGTGCTGCGGAAAGCTCGCGCGCATCTGCTCGCGGCTGTCGTGGTTGCCGGGCAGCAGGTACACCGGCATGTTCAGCGGCGCCAGCAGGGCGCGCAGGTGCTCGTATTCGGCGGCGCGGCCAAAGTCTGTCAGGTCGCCAGTGATGACGGCGGCATGGGGCGCCTGCGGCAGCCGGTTCACGCTGGCCACGGCCTCGGCCAGATAGGGCGCGGTATTGATGCGGCCATAGGCCAGGCGGCCGGGCTCGCGGATGTGGGGGTCAGACAGTTGGAGCAGCAGTGTGGTGGTCATGGCTAAAAAGGCGGTGCAGGTGGTTTAGGGATGACCTGCATAACTCCCTGCGGTCTGTGATAGCGCGGCCTCGGGCGGTTCGCTGCGTTGCTTTTCTTGCCAATAGCCCGGCTATTGGCTGCCAAAAGACGCCTTGCGCCCCATCCCGATCCGCACTACCACCGCCTCGCGAGGGTTATGCAGGACATCCTTAGGGCTGGTTGGGGTCAGTCGCTGGTTTCGTGGCAGGGCATGAGGCGCTCGGGGGCAATGCGCACGCCCACGGTGTCGCCCTTGCTGGCGGGGTGGTCGCGCGGCACATCGGCCATCAGCGGGGGCTGGTCGGGCAGGGCCAGCACCAGTTGCACGCGGTCGCCCAGAAAGCTGCGGCGCGTGACTTCGGCCTGGCCCCAGCCAGATTGAAGGGCCGACACCTCGATGTCTTCAGGCCGCACGAGCAAGGCCGTGTGGGCCTGCACGGCGGCAGGGCAGGGCAGAGGCAGCCCACCCAGCATCAACACGGCCTGGGCGCTTGCGGCGGCGTCCCGCTGGAGCCGGTTCACGCGGCCCAGAAACTGCGCCACAAAGGGGTGGGTGGGCGCGCGGTACAGCGTCTCGCCATCGCCCACCTGCACGATCTGGCCCGCGTGCATCACCGCCAGGCGGTCGGCAATGGCCAGGGCTTCTTGCTGGTCGTGCGTGACGTGGATGGCGGTGATGTGCAGGCGCCGCAGCAGGTCGGCCAGTTCGTCGCGCAGAGACTCCTTGAGCTTGGCATCCAGCGCGGTCAGGGGCTCGTCCAGCAGCAGCACGCGGGGGCGCACCGCCACGGCACGGGCCAGGGCCACACGCTGGCGCTGGCCGCCGGAGAGTTCGGCTGGGCGCTTGTGCTCCAACCCTTGCAGGCGCACCAGATCCACCAGCTCGCCCACGGTGCGGCGGCGCTCGGCCTCGGGCACGCCGCGGATCTTGAGGCCGTAGCCGATGTTGGCTGCCACCGTCATTTGCGGGAACAAGGCGTAGTGCTGGAACACCATGCCGATGCCACGCTGCTCGATGGGCAGGCGCGTCACATCGGTGCCACCAAAGGCAATGCGACTGCCTTCATCGGGCGCCTCCAGCCCGGCAATCAGGCGCAGCAGTGTGGTCTTGCCGCAGCCCGAGGGCCCCAGCAGGGCGACGACCTCGCCAGGCTCCACAGTGAGGTCGGTCGGCCGCAGGCCCCGCGTGCCGTCAGGGTAGGTTTTGGCGCATTGGGTTATCTCCACGCGCGTGCGTTCAAGTTCCATGGTGTTTTTCGATCAGGGTGCCGACGGCCTGCAGGCCCCACAGCACGGGCAGGATGACGATAAGGAAGATCAGCGTGTAGGCAGAGCCGATCTCGATGCGCATGGAGGCATAGCTGTCGGCCAGGCCCACGGGCAGGGTGCGGGTGAGCGGGGTGTGTAGCATCCAGGTAAGGTTGAATTCGCCCACCGACAGCGTGAACACCATCAGGCTGCCCGCCACAATGGCGGGCAACACGGCGGGCACCAGCACCCCCAGAAATCGCTGCCCAAAGCTGGCGCCCAGCGAGCGTGCCGCCTCTTCCAGCGAGAGCAGTTCCTTGCGCTGGAACGCAGCACCCACGGTGCGCACCATGAACGGCAAGGTGAACACCATGTGCCCCACCAGGATGAACGCAAAGCTGGTGCGAAAGCCGTGCAGCGTGCCGTAGGCCAGGATCAAGGCCAGCGCGCTGGCCAGGCCGGGCACGGCCACCGGCAAGGTCAGCAGTTCTTCAAACAGGCGTGCGGCGCGCGAGCGGCTGCGCGCCAGCGCATAGGCACAGGGCACCCCGATCAGCAGGTTGCCCAGCACACACAGCAGCGCAAGGCCCAGCGACCAGCCCACGGTGCCGCCGTACAGGTCCCACACCTCGTGCAGCCAGCGTGTGGTGAGCCCGCTGGAAATGCCAGTGCTGTAGTTGTTGACGAGCCCCGCCATCACCGACAGCGCGATGGGGGCGAGCATGAACGCCGCCACCAGCGCCGTGAGCGCCAGCAGGGGGAAGGAGGCTTGTTGGGTCGTGCGCATGGTGGTGGTTACGCCCCGGCAGCCGGTGCCGGGCCCGCAACACGGCGGGACAGCCACAGCACCACCCAGGTGATGAGCCCCAGGGTGATCGACAGGCTGGCGGCCAGTGCAAAGTTGGCGTAGTTGGTGAACTCGTTGTAGATGGTGATGGGCAGCACCTCGAACTTGCTGGACAGCGTGAACGCGGTGCCAAACGCGCCCATGGCCGTGGCGAACACAATGGCCCCGCACGACAGCGTGGTGGGCGCGAGTTCGGGCACCCACACGTCACGCACCACCCGCCAGCGCGGCGCGCCCAGCGAGCGGGCGGCTTCTTCCAGTGCCGCATCCATGGCCCCGGCCGCCGCTGTGTAGGTCGCAACGGCCCGTGGCAGCGAGAAGTACAGATAGGCCAGGAACAGCCCGGCCAGGCCGTAGGCAAACGTGATGCGGCCCAGGCCCAGCGCGTCCGTCAGGTCGGCCACCAGGCCTTGGCGGCCACCGAGCAAGATCATGAAAAAACCAATGATCACGCCTGGAAACGACAGCGGCAACGTCAGCAGCGACAGCAGCAGCTGCCGCCCTGTAAAACGGTGCCGCGCCAGCGTGATGCCCACGGCCGCGCCCAGCACCAGGGTGGCCAGCGTCACCGCCAGGGACAGCCCCAGTGTCTGCAGCAGGCTTTGCAGGTAGCGCGGGTGGGTGAGCACCACAAAGTAGGTCTCCCAGCCCTTGCTGGCGGGCAGCGCAATCAGCTGCACGATGGGCAGCAGCCAGAACGCAGCAAAGAACGCCACGGCCGGTGCGGTACACGCCAGCAGCAGCGCGCGGGATGGAGCAAAGCTGTTGTGGCGCATGTGCATCTCTCCAGTTCGCCCCGGCTTACTGGGCTTCTTTCAGGTAGCGGTCCGAGAAGGCCTTCTGCACTGCGGCCATCTTGCTGTAGTCCACCGTTTTGGCACGTGCGTATTCGCTGGCAGGCAGGAAGCGGGCCTGCACCTCCTTGGACATGGCGCTGGCGCGCACGGGGCGCAGGTAGGCATTGGCCCACAGCGCCTGGCCTTCGTCCGACAGCACAAAGTCCAGCACCTTCTTGCCGTTGTCGGCGTGCGGCGCGTTGGCCACCAGGCTCATCACGTAGGGCACCACCACCGTGCCTTCAGTGGGGATCACAAACTGCACATTGGCCTTGTCCTTGTACTTGGCGCGGTAGGCGTTGAAGTCGTAGTCCAGCAGGATCGCGATCTCGCCCGACAGTACACGGGCGTAAGACGTTTGCTTGGGAACGATGGGCTCGTTCTTCTGCAGCGCCTTGAAGTAGTCGATGCCAGGGCCGAAGTTGTCCAGCGTGCCGCCGCGCGCCTGGTTCACTGCCACAGCGCCCACATAGCCCACGAAGGCCGATGCCGGGTCCAGGTAGCCGATGAGGCCCTTGTAGTCGGGCTTGAGCAGGTCGGCCCAGGACTGCGGCACGGGCTTGCCCTTGAGTGCATCCACATTGACCATGAAGCCCAGGGTGCCCGAGTGGATTGTGAACCAGTGGCCTGCAGGGTCCTTCAGGCCATCGGGAATCTCGGCCCATGCAGCGGGCTTGTAGGCGGCCACCACGCTGTCCTTTTGCGCCTGGATGGCGAAGGTCACGCCCAGGTAGGTTACATCCGCCACGGGGCTGGCTTTTTCTGCCACCAGCTGGGCCAGCGATTGGCCGGAGTTCTTGTTGTCTGGTGGCACGGTGATGCCGGTCTTTGCCTTGATGGCCTTGATCTGGCTGCCCCAGTCGGCCCATTCGGGCGGGCAGTTGTAGCAGATGGCGTTTTGCGCCATGGCCGTGGCACCGGCGGCCAGGCCCCAGGCCAGCAGCGTGGCGCGGGTGAAGTTTTTCAGGGTGGTTTTCATGGATCAGCTCCTTGGGTTCAGGTGAGGGGAGGAACAAGGGAAGAGGCGGGCGGTGCGCAGGACTCGCCAGCACGGAACTGGTGCGCCAGCGTCAGACCCATGTCGGGCCCCAGCGGGTTGCCGCTGGCCACGGCCTGGGCCAGCAGCTCCACGCTGTGGCGGCCGATGTCGGCATTGGGTTGCACCACGGTGCTCAGCTGCGGAGTGAGGTCTTGCCCCAGCGCAATGCCGTCGAAGCCCACCACGCTCAGGTCGCGCGGCACCGCCAGGCCCGCCAGGTGCGCGGCGCGGATGCTGCGGATGGCCAGCAGGTCGTTGGAACACACCAGGGCCGTGGGGCGGTCTTGGCTGTTCAGGGCTTCGCCCAATACCTCTGGCGCAGCGGCCACGAAGGGCACCTGCAACACAGGCTGGGCCCGCAGGCCTGCCTGCTCCATGCCGCGCGCGTAGCCCCGGCAGCGTTGTTGCGCGCGGTCAGAGGCGCTGAGCAGCCCGCTGACCATGGCGATGCGGCGGTGCCCCAGCGTGGCCAGATGGGTCACCACGTCGGCCACAGCCAGCTCGCTGTTCACCGACACGCAGGGGTGATCGGGGTGGTGGTTGTAGGCCAGCACATAGGGCAGACCCACCTCGGCCAGCCGCTGCAGTGCGGTGGAGGTGGCGGGGTTCGAAACCACCAGGATCATCCCGTCTACGTTGCCCGCCAGCAGCAGGTTCACGGCGCGGTCTTCCTGGTCCAGACGGTAGTCGGTGGTGAACGGCGAGATGGCGTAGCCACCCGCTACGGCGGCCTGGGCAATGCCTTCCAGGCATTCGGCAAACACGGGGTTGGTGAGTGTAGGCAACACCACGCCCAGCACGCGGCTGCGCTGGGTGCGCAAGGTGCGCGCGCTGGCGTTGGGCAGATAGCCCAGGGTGCGGGCGATGTTCTCCACATGCTCGCGCGTGGCCGGGGCCACTTTGTCAGGCACGTTGAAAACACGCGACACGGTGGCAACCGACACACCGGCCTCGCGGGCGACTTCCAGAATGCTCATGGCAGTTTGGTGCAATACGTTGGATGTAAACGTTTACATTGCAACCGCTGACCGTGACATGCGCATGACACGGCATGCGATAAGAGCAACTGGCGCTACAAAGCAAACAGCCCGCACGAGGCGGGCTGTTGCAAGGCTTGCAGGGGGGATGCCGGTGGCGTCAGCGCTCGCGCCGCACGCGAAGCAGCTCATCCAGAATGAGACACGCTGCCCCCAGCGTGATGGCCGAATCCGCCACGTTGAACGCCGGAAAGTGCCAGCCGCTCACATGGAAGTCCAGAAAGTCCACGACATAGCCGTGCATCAGCCGGTCCACCACATTGCCCACCGCGCCGCCCAGAATGCTCGACAGCGCAAAGCCGAAGAGCTTTTGCCCCGGGTGGGCACGCAGCTGCCAAACGATGAAGATCGTGGCTGCCACGCCGATGCCGGTGAACAGCCACCGTTGCCAGCCCCCCGCGTTCGACAGGAACGAAAACGCAGCACCCGTGTTGTGCGCCCGCACGATGTTGAAGAAGCTGGTGATGAACGTGGAATCGCCCAACTGGTAGTGGTTGAGGATCAGGGTCTTTGTGATCTGGTCGACCACCACAAGCACCACAGCCCAGGCCAGCCAGGGCCACATGCTCGCGCCGGAACGCCCGGCCTGCGATGTGCGGTCCATCAGGCGTGCTCCCGGCTCTCGCCGTCGCCGTAGAGGTTGCTGGTGCAGCGGCCGCAGATTGTCGGGTGGGCGGCGTCCTGCCCTACATCGCTGCGGTAGTGCCAGCAGCGCTCGCATTTGGCATCAGAACTGGGCTTGACGCTTATCTGTAATGCGCTACCAGCTATCAATTCGATAGCAGATGTGATGAACACGAACTTGAGGTCATCGCCCAGGCTGGCCAGCAGCGCATGGTCTTCAGGCGCCGCCGTGAGGGTAACGGTGGCCTGCAGGGACGAGCCCACTTTGCCATCGGCGCGCAGTGCTTCGATCTCCTTGTTCACCGCATCGCGGATCTCGCGGATGCGCGACCACTTGGCCAGCAGGCCTTCATCGGCACCGGCACCCACGCCTGCCACGTTGCCGTAAGTCTCCAGGAAGATGGAGTCGGAAGTACCGAACACCTTCCACGCCTCTTCGGCCGTGAACGACAGGAACGGCGCCATCCAGCGCAGCATGGCGTGCGTGATGTTGTAGAGCGCGGTCTGCGCACTGCGGCGGGCCAGGCTCTTGGGTGCTGTGGTGTAAAGGCGGTCCTTGAGTACGTCGAGGTAAAAGCCGCCCAGGTCTTCCGAGCAGTACAGCTGCAGCTTGGCCACCACGGGGTGGAACTCGTACACCTTGTAGTGCGCCAGCACCTCGGCCTGGAACTCGGATGCGCGGGTGAGCGCGTAGCGGTCGATCTCCAGCATCTGCTCAAACGGCACGGCGTCCTTGGTCGGGTCGAAGTCGCTCACGTTGGCCAGCAGGAAGCGCAGCGTGTTGCGGATGCGGCGGTAGGCGTCCACTACGCGCGCCAGGATCTTCTCGTCGCCTGCGATGTCGCCCGAGTAGTCGCTGGCGGCCACCCACAGGCGGATGATCTCGGCGCCCAGCTTCTTGTTGATCTCCTGCGGGTCGATGCCATTGCCCAGCGACTTGCTCATCTTGCGGCCCTGGCTGTCCACGGTGAAGCCATGGGTCAGCAGGCCGCGATAGGGCGCGCGGCCTTCCAGCGCCGATGCCAGCAGCAGCGAGCTGTGGAACCAGCCCCGGTGCTGGTCGTGGCCTTCCAGGTACAGGTCGGCCTCGGGGCCGGTGTCGTGGTGCACCTCGGGGTGCGTGCCGCGCAGCACATGGCTGAAGGTGGAGCCGGAGTCGAACCACACTTCGAGGATGTCGGTGCTCTTGGTGTAGTGGGGCGCGTCGGCCGCACCCAGGATTTCTTCGGTCGTCACGCGGCTCCAGGCCTCGATACCGCCCTTTTCCACGATGTCGGCGGCCTGGTCCATGATTTCCATGGTGCGCGGGTGCAGTTCGCCCGAATCCTTGTGCAGAAAGAAAGGGATGGGCACGCCCCAGCTGCGCTGGCGCGAGATGCACCAGTCGGGCCGCCCGGCGATCATGTCGTGCAGGCGGGCCTTGCCGTTTTCGGGGTAGAAACTGGTGTGCTCGATGGCATCCAGCGCGATCTGGCGCAGCGTCTTGGCGGGCTTCATGCCGGGCTGGGTGAACACGCCTTCGCCCTCGTCCATGCGCACAAACCACTGGGCGGCCGCGCGGTAGATCACCGGTGTCTTGTGGCGCCAGCAGTGGGGGTAGCTGTGCGTGATGTCCTTGGTGGTCATCAGGCGGCCTGCGTTGCGCAGGGCTTCGATGATCACGGGCACGGCCTTCCAGATGTGCTGGCCGCCAAACAGCGGGAAGTCCGCCGCGTAGGTGCCATTGCCCTGCACGGGGTTCAGGATGTCGTCCAGTGCCATGCCATGCGCGCGGCAGGAGTTGAAGTCTTCCAGGCCGTAGGCAGGGGAGGAGTGCACGATACCCGTGCCGTCGTCGGCTGTGGCGTAGTCGGCCAGGTACACGGGCGAAAGGCGGCGGTAGCCAAAGCTGCCGTCCTCGCTGGCCACGTCGTACAGCGGGTGTTCGAATTCCAGCCCGCCCAGGTTCTTGCCCAGGGTGGTGGCCAGCACGCTGCCGGTGAGGCCGTAGCGCTCCAGGCACGATGCCACCAGCGGCTCGGCCACGAGCAGGATGCGCTCGCCCGTGTCCACCAGCGCGTAGCTGATCTCGGGGTTCAGGTTCAGCGCCTGGTTGGCAGGGATGGTCCAGGCAGTGGTGGTCCAGATGACGACGAAGGCGTCTTTGGACAGGCTACCGGAGGGGCCTTCCTGTCCTTGCAGCCCGAAGGCGGCGGCGAGCTTGGCAGGCTCATGCGACTTGAAGGCCACATCCAGCGTGGTGCTCTTCTTGTCCTGGTATTCGATCTCGAATTCGGCCAGCGACGAGCCGCAGTCAAAACACCAGTACACGGGCTTGAGGCCCCGGTACACAAAGCCGCGCTCCATCACGCGCTTGAAGGCGCGGATCTCGCCCGCTTCGTTGGCGGGGTTCATGGTCTTGTAAGGGTTGTCCCATTCGCCCAGCACGCCCAGGCGTTTGAAGTCCACCATCTGCTGCGCGATCTGCTCCGTGGCGAACGCGCGGCTCTTGGCCTGCATGTCGTCGCGGCTCAGGTTGCGGCCGTGTTTCTTCTCGATGGCGTTCTCGATCGGCAGGCCATGGCAGTCCCAGCCAGGCACGTACAGCGCGTCAAAGCCTTCGAGCTGGCGCGCCTTGGTGATCATGTCCTTCAGGATCTTGTTGACCGCGTGGCCCATGTGGATCTGGCCGTTGGCGTAGGGCGGGCCGTCGTGCAGGATGAACTTGGGCGCGCCCCGGCGGGCATCCCGCAGGCGCTTGTAGATGCCTTGGTCTTCCCAGTCCTTGACCCAGCCCGGCTCGCGCTTGGGCAGGTCGCCACGCATGGGGAAGGAGGTGTCGGGCAGGTTGAGGGTGCTGCGGTAATCCGTGGAAGGAGTGCTGGCGTTGTCGTCGGACATGAGGGAGCCTTAAAAACGGGGCATTCCGGGGCAAGGCCCGGAGCAAGAACGGGGTTGGAGCGCGAAGGATGGCGGGCCCGTCAGGCGGGCGCTGCGAGAAGCAGCTCCCTCAAATTCGGTCGCGGGTGGTCTGGCGCCGGGTTTCGGTGTGGTTGGGTGCCTGGGCCGAGGCAAAGTAGGCACGCGCGTCGGCGCAGTCTTTGGCGATGCCCTTCGTCAAGGCATCCAGACCGTCGTATTTCAGCTCGTCGTGCAGTTTGTGTAGCAGTTCCACGCGCACGATTTTACCGTACGCCCCCTCGGGCCCCAGATCGGCGGGCCACTGGAGGCAATGGGTTTCCAGCAGCACGCGCCCGCCGTTGACGTCGTTCGGGTCCAGCGAGGGGCGCACGCCCAGGTTGGCCACCCCTGATAAAGGCTCGGCGGCAAGGCCATGCACCAGCACGGCAAAGATGCCGCTGGCGGCAGGCTTCCAGTGCGCAAACCGCAGGTTCAGAGTGCGAAAGCCGTCGCCTGCACCGGCGGCGGTAGCACCCAATTCGCGCCCGAGCTTGCGGCCATGCACCACATGGCCGCTGATGGTGTAGGGCCGTCCCAGCAGGCGTGCCGCAGCTTCCATGTCGCCTGCGGCCAGCGCCTGGCGCACGGCGGAACTGGACACGCGCAGCCCATGCACCTCGTAGCTGTTCATGCGCGCTACGTCGAAGCCCTTGGCTTGCCCGGCCGCGTCCAGCATGGCGTAGTCGCCCGCTCGCTGGCGGCCAAAGCGGAAATCGTCGCCCACCAGCACGTACCGGGCCCCCAGACCACGCACCAGCACCTCGTCGATGAAAGCGTCGGGCGACTGGGCGGCCAGCCGCGCGTCAAACGGCAGCACCACGGTCTGCTGCACACCGCAGCGGGCCAGTTCGGTGAGCTTGTCGCGCAGGGTGCCGATGCGTGCGGGCGCCAGCTCGGGCTTGTGGTGGGCGCCCGCGAAGTAGTCGCGGGGGTGGGGCTCGAACGTCAGCACGCAGCTTTCCACGCCCCTGTGTGCAGCCTCGCTGTTCAGCAAGGCCAACATGGCCTGGTGGCCCCGGTGCACACCATCGAAATTGCCGATGGTCAGCGCACAGGCATTGGCAATGCCAGGGTGGTGGAAGCCGCGAAAGATCTTCATCGGTTTGTTATCTTTTTGATAGCAGCATGCGCAAGTCCATCAAGCGCAGGACGCCAATTTGTCATGAAAACGGAGTATATTGTGACCCACGGCTGGCCCCGCGCAGGGCTGCCCGCGAGACATCTGCGTTCCGATCCTTGTGTACTTTGTGTTCCAGGAGGCGTGTTTTGAAGGTCTTGAAGCTGTCAGCCCAAGGGCTGCCCCAATCGTGGATTTCGCTGGAGCAGGCGGTGATTCATTACGCCGCCGGGGAAGTGCGCTGGGAGTCTGGTGCACAGATTGCCCGCTTCCGGGGCGGGCACAACGCCATATCAGGTGAGCAATCGGTGATCGCCATCAACAGCATCATCGGCACCAAGGGCGTGCCCAGCATTAACCCGTTCGAGCTCAAGCCCAGCCTGACCAACAGCAAGCTCTTTGCCCGCGACCGCAATGTGTGCGCCTACTGCGGCGGGCATTTTCATGAGGAAGACCTGACGCGCGAACACATCGTGCCGTTTGCCCGCAACGGGCAGGACCACTGGATGAACGTGGTTACCGCTTGCCGCCCTTGCAACCACCGCAAGGGCCCGCGCACCCCGGAGCAGGCGCACATGCCACTGCTGTATGCGCCCTATGTGCCGAGTCTGTGGGAGGACTTCATCCTGCGTAACCGGCGCATCCTGGCCGATCAGATGGAGTTCCTGATGGCCCACGTCCCCAAGTCCTCGCGTCTTTTGGCGTAGAGCGGCCAATACGACCCCGCTGGCGTCGTTGCTCCGTCTTGCCGTGAGGGCCTGCCAACCCTCTTTTCGGGGATCGCGTTGCCCGACCTGGGGGTGGGATGCAAGGCGCCGGTGCGCAGCAAGGTAGGCACCTTGCAAGCGCGGGCAACGCCGCAGACGGCCCCCAGGCCGGGCAACCCGAAGGGAAGGCCCCTGCGGGCGCGCCACTCGTCGTTCCGCTCCTTACGTGTGCAAGAGCGCACGCGGCGTCGCGCGCCTAGATTGGCACGCTCGCAAGGGCCTTCGCGACCCCGAAAAGAGGGTTGACAGGCCCTTCGTACTGTCTGCGACGGAGCGCCTAGCCATCGGGGCCGTCTTGACCGCTCTTGGGGGCGTGCTACACGGTGCAAAGACACGGTGCAGCGCCTATTCCTTTAGTAAGTCAGTTCCAGGAACACCAGGTGGCCGCTGGCAGCAGGCCAAGTCTGTCCCACCACGCGCTCGCCGTTGAACTCACCCGCAATGCTGCGCACCCCGCCCGCAGGCTTGACTTTGGTCGATGCCACGCCAGCACCGGCGGGCACACCGGCAGGTGGGGTGCCATCCAGCAGCATCTTGTCGCGTGCCGGGTCGAGGTAGCCGCGCGGGCGGCTCAGCGTCACAACGCTTTCGGCGCCTTTGTCCGCATCGGCCATGCGCTCTGCGCGCAGGTGGATGAGGTTGCTGCTGCGCGGAAAGCCGCTGCGGTAGATGTGGGTGGTGGCATAGCCGGGTGCGCTGATCACGAACTCGACGGGCGCGCCGTTGGGCACCGTCAGCGGTCCCCATTGGCCATCCGCCCCCACAGTCTTGCGCAGCAAGGCATTGCCCGCGCGGGCGCCCGTGGCGGCATCGGTGGCGTACACCTCCAGCTGGGCACCTGTCAGGGGCAGGTTGTTGCTGAAATTGCCGGTCTTTGCATCGGCCGGGTCCACGCCCAGGCCGGTGACCTTGCCGTTCAGCACCACCTGCTTTTCTGGGGCGATGGTGGTGACCTGCGGTGCCTTGCCGGTGATGAAGCGATGGGTGGCCTCAAAGGCTGCCGGAGAGAAGGAGGTCTCGCGGTGGTCGATGCGCGGGATCACCACGTTGACGGCGCCCTTGAGCTCGGGCCCGGCGGCCGTCACGTTGGTTGGCGTGCCTTTCTGGCCGATCCACAGGCCATCAGGCTGGGCGAACTTGTCGTTGTTGTCCGAGCGGATCGTCATCCATTTCACCGGGCCGCTCACCTCGTCGCCCGCCGCATTCTTTGGGGCATTCAGCCCTTTGAGGAACGGGCCGGTGCCCGAAAACTCGTTGCCTTCGCGGAAACCGGGAATCGCCCACACGCCGTGGTTCGGCGTGCCACCCAGGATGGCGTGGCTTACGGTCTTGTCGCCGCCGCCGTTGTAGATGTAGTTGCGAATGGCGTTGCCGCCGCGCGAGTTGCCCACCAGCACCACCCGGCTGGCGCCCGTGGCCTTGAGCACCTTGTCCACTTCGGCCTTGAGGTAGGCCATGTGCTCTGCGGCCGAGGTGCGGCCCGCCTGGGGTTTGGCGTCCTCATCACGCGACAGGGGGTAGGGCACGTCAATGGCGTGCAGGCGTTCGCGCGGCCAGCCGTTCGATTCAAACCGCCACACGGTGGTTTGCCACAGTGCGGCGGTGTCGCCGTTGCCGTGCACAAAGACGATGGGCGGCGCTTCGGCCAGGCTGGGACTCTTGGTGGCGCAACCGGCCAGGGCCAGGGTAGCTGCTGCAGCGGTTGCCAGCAGAAGAGATCGGCGTTGCAGCCAGAATTTGTTGTTCATGAAGGTGTCTCCGACAAGAAAAAATGCCCGTGGATCGGTGAATCCACGAGCATGGCATGCGAGCGTTACATGGCTGCGTCAGTTCACATCAGGCAAACACGCCTGCGGTGTCTTGCATGCGGGCGGACACTTCGCCCAGATGGTGCAGCGTGTCGCCAAAGGCCACTTCCAGCTGGGTGAGCTTCTTGAAATAGTGGCTCACGATGTACTCGTCCGTGACGCCGATGCCGCCATGCAGTTGCACGGCCTGCTGGCCCACGAAGCGCATGGACTGGCCCAGCTGCACCTTGGCGCGTGCGATGGCTCGGCGGCGTTCATCGGCGGGGGCGCCCAGCTTGAGGCTGGCGTAGTAGCTCATCGAGCGGGCCAGTTCCAGCTGCATCTTCATGTCGGCCACGCGATGGCGCAGCGCCTGGAAGCTGGCAATGAACACGCCAAACTGCTTGCGCTGGTTCATGTATTCGACGGTGATGGCCACGGTCTTGTCCATCACGCCGACCGCTTCAGCGCAGGCGGCGGCAATGCCGGTGTCCACCGCCAGTTCCAGCGCGGCCAGGCCATCGGTGGTGATGAGCGTGGCGGGGGCGTTGGTGAACTTCACCTCGGCGGCGCGGCTGCCATCTTGCGTGACGTAGCCTTGGGTGGTCACGCCAGTGGCGGTGCGCTCGACCAGGAAGAGGGCGATCTTGCCGTCCAGCTGTGCGGGCACGATGAACGCATCGGCCTTGTCGCCGGCAGCTACTACGCTTTTAGTAGCTGTCAGCGCATATCCATCTCGCGCTGGGGCCGCTTTTGCCTCGCAAACATCCAGGCGGTATCGCGCCTTGCGCTCCTGCTGGGCCAGTACCACCAGGGCTTCACCACTGGCCACGCGGGGCAGCCAGGCCGATTGCACGTTGGCCGGTGCGTAGTGCGACAGCACGCTGCTGGCCATGAAGGCCTGGGCGATGGGCTCCAGAACGATGCCACGGCCCAGTTCCTCGGCCACAACCATGGCGTCGATCGCGCCCTGGCCCATGCCGTCGTGGGCTTCGGGCACGGTGAGGGCCGTCAGGCCGAGCTCGGCCAGTTCGTTCCAGGCGGCGCGGTCAAAACCACCGGCGGCCACGGCGGCGCGGCGGCGCTCGAACGTGTAGCCCTTGTCCACCCACTTGCGCACGGCGTCGCGCAATTGTTCCTGGTCGTCAGAAAAATCGAAATCCATGTTCTTGTCTCCTTAGCCCAGAACCGTCTGCGCGACGATGTTGCGTTGAACTTCATTGCTGCCACCGTAGATGGTGGTTTTGCGCAGGTTGAAGTAGGTGGACGCCAGCGGCGCGTTGGCAGTGACGCCGCCGGGGAAGTTGCCCTGCCAGCCAGCTTCCATGGCCTCTTCGATGAAGGGCATGGCAAAGGGGCCTGCGGCCAGCATCATCAGCTCGGCGTAGCGCTGCTGGATCTCGCTGCCCTTGATCTTGAGCAGACCCGCGATGTCGAGCGAGTTCTTGCCCGATTTTTCGGCCGACAGCACGCGCAGCACCAGCATTTCCAGCGCCACGATGTCCACTTCCAGGAGCGCGATCTGGTCGCGGAAGCGCTGGTCATCCCATACACCTTCGGTCTTGGCGATGCGCTTCAAGCGCTCCAGTTCGCGCTTGCTGCGGTTCACGTCGGCGATGTTGGTGCGCTCGTGGCTGAGCAGGTGCTTGGCGTAGGTCCAGCCCTTGTTTTCTTCGCCGATCAAGTTCTCGGCAGGCACTTCGACGTTGTCGAAGAACACTTCGTTGACTTCGCACTCGCCATCGAGCAGCTTGATCGGACGTACCGTGACGCCCTTGGACTTCATGTCGAGCAGCAGGAAGGAGATGCCGGTCTGGGGCTTGCCCTCGGTGCTGGTGCGCACTAGGTTGAACATCCAGTCGCCATGCTGGCCCAGCGTGGTCCAGGTTTTTTGGCCGTTGACGATGTATTTGTCGCCCACGCGCTCGGCGCGGGTCTTGACGCTGGCCAGGTCCGAGCCCGAGCCGGGTTCGCTGTAGCCCTGGCTCCACCACACTTCGCCGCTGGCGATGCCGGGCAAAAAGCGCTTTTGTTGTTCGGCATTGCCAAAGGCCATGATCACCGGGGCCACCATCACCGGGCCAAACGGCACGATGCGGGGCGCGCCGGCGAGGGCGCATTCTTCTTCAAACAGGTGCTTTTGCACGGCCGTCCAGCCGGGGCCGCCAAACTCTGTGGGCCAGCCGAAGCCCAGCCAGCCTTTCTTGCCCAGGATCTTGGCCCAGCCCTGCAGATCGTCGCGGGTCAGGCGCAGGGCGTTGTGGACCTTGTGCGAAATTTCTTTCGGTAGATTAGCTTGAACCCAGGCGCGAATTTCTTCGCGGAACGCCTGTTCTTCGGGGGTGAATGCGAGATCCATCGGTTTGTCTCCAAGTGATCCGCATTTGTAGCACGGTCGTTCGTTTTAGTCCTGTCCGGGTGGCGACATCGGCGCGGAGTCTGGGGAAATGCCCAGTTCTGTACACAGCCGCTGCACCGTGCTGCGCAGGTTGGCCACCTCGGTCTCCAGTGCGTCCACCCGCGCTTGCAGTGCGGCAGACGTGCCGGTGCTGCCACCGCCGCCACTGCTGGGGGCTGACACACCGGCGCTGGTGTCTACAGGCCCACACATCAGATGCGCCCAACGCTGCTCGCGGGCACCCGGCGCGCGGAGCAACTGCACGACCAGCGGGCCGCCCTTTTCGGCGCTGCGCTCCTGCAGCTCGTCCAGAAAAGCTTCGACCGACGAAATGTCGGCAAAGCGGTACCAGCGCTCGGCGTTGATGCGCAGTTCACCCGCCGTCTGCGGGCCGCGCAGCATGAGCAGGCCCAGCAGCACGGCCGACTGCTCGGGCACGCCCACGCCGCGCTGAAAGTTGTGTTCCCAGCGTGTGGTGCGGTTGCCGCTGCTCTCAAACGCCAGCGTCAGCAGCTTGAGCGAATCCAGCGCTTCCTGCGCCTCGGCGTCACTCAGGTTCATCACCGGGTCGCGGCTGGTTTTCTGGTTGCAGCCGGTAACCAGGCCATTGAGCGACATGGGGTAGCTGTCGGGCACGGTGCGGGCCTTCTCCATCAGGGTGGCGAGCACGCGGGCTTCGTGGGGGGTGAGGGGGCGGGTGGCGGGATCGAAGGGCATGAGGAGGCTGTCGGGCTTGGGGTTGGCGCTGCGTTGTGCGACAGAGTATGCAGGCTAGGCGCCCAGCGCAAGCTGCACTGGCTGTGCAGCGAGCATGGGCAACGCCGCCTGCGTGCTATGTCGCACAACCCTTCGGGCCACCGCCTGGGGCCGCCATGCTGCGTTGCGGGTTCGTTGTGTGGCTGGGCCACACGGCCTCACCCGCGCCTTGCCTGGCACCCCCAGGCGGTGGCGCAGAGCCAACCCCATGCTCGACAGCCTCCTAGATAATCCGTGGCAATTTATGAAGAACATCGTCATTCTGATCTCTGGCGGCGGCTCCAACATGGCCACCATCGTGCGTACCGCACAACAGGAGCACTGGGAGCAGCGCTACGGCGCCCGCGTCGCGGCCGTCATCAGCAACAAGCCCGATGCCGCCGGGCTGGTGTTTGCGCGGGAGCAGGGCATCGCCGCCGAGGCGCTGGACCACAAGGCCTTTGCCAGCCGCGAAGCATTTGACACGGAACTGGCCGCCACCATTGACCGCCACCAGCCCGCCCTGGTAGTGCTGGCCGGGTTCATGCGCATCCTCACCCCGGGTTTTGTGGCGCACTACGCGGGGCGGCTTATCAATATCCACCCCTCGCTGCTCCCCGCTTTTACCGGGCTGCACACGCACCAGCGCGCCATCGATGCAGGCTGCAAGTTTGCGGGCGTGACGGTGCACCAGGTGACGGCCGAGCTGGATGTGGGCCCCATCCTGGACCAGGCCGTGGTGCCGGTGCTGCCGGGTGACACGGCCGAGACGCTGGCGGCCCGGGTGCTGACCCAGGAGCATGTGATCTACCCCCGGGCCGTGCGGGCGCTGATTCAGGCCTTGTAGTCCACAGGCTGATCGGTTTGGGAGCGTCCAGCTTTCGTCCCCCACAGGCCTTGGTGAGCTCAGGGGGTATATTGTTTGCTATAAAATTAGTAGCTACCTGCGCTTATACAGGAGCCGATAGAGCCTGTTTTTGTTCATATTTTCTGCTGCCGGATGGCTCCGAGATCCCGGCGCACGCAGCTCGTCAACTGACGGGCGAATCGCACTGCGTGGCCAGAAAACCTGCGGCTGGTGGCAAGCCAGCCCCTTCCTTTTGATCAGGCCATTGCGCTCAGGCTGCCGGTGCTGGCGGGCGAATTCCAGTCATTGGCCGCCATTGCGTACTGCTGGCGCGCAAAGTCGGCCAGCCGCGCCAGGTCGTTGCGTTGGCTGGTGTCCGATGTCGATGCCTGGCTGGGGGGCTGCTGGAGCTGGCTGGTCAACTGGTCGATGAAAGTCTTGGATTCGCTGGCGCTGATGCTGGCGTCGCCATCGGTGTCGATGGCGTTGAACAGCGCGGTGATCGCGTCCTGCTCCACGCTGCTGGTGCTGCCAGCCAGCCGTTCTGTCAGCGAGACCTCACCATCCTCGTTGGTGTCCAGGGCGTCGTAGGTGGTGGTGCTGTCGGCGGAAGCACTTGCACCACCTGGGCCTCCGGGTGGCGGTGGCATGCCGCCCATGGCCTGCATGCCGCCGCCTGCTTCACCCGCCGCGCCGGAAGGGCGGCCCGCGTCGAATTCGGCTTGGGTCAGGCTGCCGTCGCCGTCTGCATCCAGTTGGCTGAACACGTCGTCACTGCTGACGCCCGCTTGGCTCGCCGTGCCGCCCGACATCGCCTCCAGCAGGGCCTGCAGCTCGGTCTTGCTCACGGCGCCATCGCCGTCGCTGTCCACCTTGCCAAAGAGATCGTCGCCCGCCTGGCTGGTGGCGGTGTCGCTGTCGCCCCGCGACTGGGCAAAAGCCATGGTGGACGGTGGCGGGGGCAACACGCTTTGCATCGTCTTGCCCAGCTCGTCAGCGTTGAGGTTGCCGTCCCCATTGCTGTCGTACTGCTTGACCAGGTCTGCAGCACTGGTCTGGCTGCTGACGCGGGTTTTTTGGGTCACATCGTCCAGCAGGCCCTGCAGTTCTGTGTCACTCACGCCGCCGTTACCGTCGGCATCGATTTTGGACAGCAGCCGCTCCGGCGTGGGCGCCGGGCGTGATGCCCGCTGCACACTTGCACTGGACCAGGCACTGCTGACGCTACTGATGGTCGTCATCGTCGTTCCTTTCGCTCCAAGGGTGGGTCGGTGCCTGGTCCCCCAAAACGGAAGCCCTCAGCCATGGCCCGTAACCATTCTTGGTTGTGCGTGTCTCCGGGGTTTGTCTGCTTTGTACCAAGGTCGATACAAAGGGCGTCCACAAGGACCGAACAATGGCGGAAATGCCCGCCAGATCGTCGCCAGCGGTGGTTTGTAGCTGCCTAAACTTGGGTGTTCTTTTGCACGACAGAGCCCATGCAACACATCCTGGTGGTGGACGACGATGTGGAGATCACCACACTGCTCACCGAATACCTCGCCCGCTTTGGCCACGCCGCCCACGCGGCGTGTGATGCGGCGTCGATGCGCGCGCAGATGCTCGCGCACCCCATCGGCCTGGTGGTGCTGGATGTGATGCTGCCCGGCACCGACGGCATCACCCTCGCGCGGGAGCTGCGTGAACGCTCCCGGGTGCCGATCATCATGCTCACCGCCCGCGCAAACCCCTACGACTGCGTGCTGGGGCTGGAGATGGGGGCCGACGACTACATGGGCAAACCCTTCGAGCCGCGCGAGCTTGTGGCACGCATCCAGACCGTGCTGCGCCGCACGCGCGGCGAGAGCGCCCCGGCCCCCCAGGAGCCTGACGGGCTGGTGCGCTTTGATGGCTGGACCCTGCACAGTATCGAGCGGCACCTGGTATCCCCACAGGGTGTGGTGGTGCCGCTGTCCAACGCCGAATTTCGCCTGCTCTGCACCTTCTTGCGCATGCCGCGCCGCGTTTTCAGCCGCGACCAGCTCATGGAGCAGGCGCGAGGCCGGGCCATGGACGCATTCGAGCGCAGCATCGATCTGCTGGTCTCGCGCCTGCGCAGCAAGCTCTCGGACGACCCGCGCTCGCCCTCAATGATCCGCACTGTGCGGGGCGCTGGTTACGTGTTCAACGTGCAGTCGCTGCAGGGGCAGGTGGGATGGCCGCATTGATGGTTGCGCGCTGGCCTGCGGCGCTGCAGCGCTGGCTGCCTGACACCCTTTTTGGCCGGCTCGCTCTGCTGCTTATCGTGGCCGTCATCGTGAGCCATGTGCTGGCGCTGACTTTGATGTTTGAACTGCGCCCCGCGCACCCCGGGCATCCGCCTGGCCCGAAGCCCCCCGGGGTGGCAGCCGATGGGCACTCTCTGCGGTTGCCGCCGCCGGGGCCAGCGCAGGGCTTGTGGAATGCCCCGCCATCGCTGCAACTGGGGCTGCTGCTCGACATCAGCGTGCGGCTGGCGGCGCTGGTGGCCGTGGCCTGGTGGGCGGCACGCTGGCTGTCGCGCCCCATGCACCGGCTCGCCACGGCGGCGCAAGAGTTGGGCCGCGATATCGACCGGCCCCCGCTGCCCGAGGACGGCACGCTGGAATGCCGCGACGCCAGCCGTGTGTTCAACCAGATGCAGGCGCGCATCCGACAGCAATTGGCCGAGCGCGACCGGTTTGTGGCGGCGGTGTCGCATGACCTGCGCACGCCGCTGACCCGGCTGCGCCTGCGCACCGAATGCCTGGACGATAGCCACGCCCAGCAGCTGTTTCGCCGCGACATTGCAGAGATGGACGCCATGATCACCTCCACGCTGGACTACCTGCGCGGCGTGGCCGGCGCCGAGGCCTGGGTGCTGCTGGATGTGCAGGCCCTGGCGGACAGCATGGCCGACGACCAGCTCGCCATGGGCCATCGGGTCACGGTGGCGGGGCAGGCGGCCCCGCTGCGGGTGCAGGCCGTGGCGCTGCGGCGCTGTCTGGACAACCTGGTGGGCAACGCGATTCGCTACGGCGGCAGCGCCGAGGTCACGCTGCACGATGCGGTTGATGCGCTGACCATCGAGGTGCGCGACCATGGCCCCGGTTTGCCTGCCGAAGAGCTGGAGCGGGTCATGGAGCCGTTTTACCGCGTCGAGGCCTCGCGCAACCGCCAGAGTGGCGGGGCCGGGCTGGGGCTCACCATTGCCAGCGATATCGTGCGGCGGCACGGAGGGAGGCTGGCCTTGCGCAATGCTGCGGGTGGTGGTTTGGTGGCAGCAGCCATTTTTCCGCGCACTGCGGCGTGAGCCCACCGGGCTCAGCCCGCTGGGGTTTCATCCCCGCATTTCTCAAACCGTGGCCGCATCACACCGTCAACGAGCACCTGCTCTTCAAACATGGCGGCGGGTCGCACCCACAGCCCACGCTGGCCATAGAGCGCGCGGTACAGCGTCATGGGCTCCAGCGTTTCGCTGTGGCGCACGGTATCAATCACCTCGTAGAGCATGCCCTTGTAGTGGCGGTACAGGCCGGGCGGTGTGCGAATGAGTGCTGGCAGGTCGTCGTCAGTCATGGTGGTGGGTGTGGGGTCGTGAGTGGTTAGGATGGCGGTTGAAAACAACCCAAGAGTGAGGGAAGCCCGTGGATCAGGCAGATTTTGTGCATCTGGTGCGCATGAGCGAGCATGCCAGTGCTGACAACAGCCGCGCATACCGCCGCAGTGTGGCCGTGTTTGCGGCGCTGGGCTATGCCTGGGTGCTGGGGTGCCTGGGACTTGCCGCAGGCATTTTGCTGTGGGTGGTGCCGCAGATGTTGCAGGGGAAGTTTCGCTTTGCCATGGTGTGGCTGCTGCTGGGGGCTGCGGGCCTGCTGTGGGTCAGCCTGCGGGCGCTGTGGGTGCGTTTTGACGCGCCTGAGGGCGTGGAGATCACGGCGCTGGAGGCACCGGAGCTTTTTGAGGCGCTGGAGCGCATCCGCCGCAAGATCAAGGGCCCGCCCATCCACAAGGTCACGCTGAACGACGAGTTCAATGCGAGCATCCAGCAGCTGCCCAAGTACGGCCTGCTGGGTGGTGCCGTTAACCACCTGAGCATCGGGCTGCCTTTGCTGATGGCGTTGGACCGGCCGCGTTTTCTCGCCGTGCTGGCACACGAGTACGGCCACTTGCGCGGCGACCATGGCCGGTTTGCGGCCTGGATCTATCGCACACGCCTGTCGTGGATGCGCCTGAACCACAGTCTGGCCGACGACGAAGGCCCGGTGGCCGCGGCCACGCAGGCGTTCATGCGCTGGTACTTTCCGCGCTTTTCGGCCAAGACGTTTGCGCTGGCCCGCCAGGACGAATACGAGGCCGACCGCATTGCGGGCAAGCTGCTGGGCCGTGATGTGACCGCCGCCGCCCTGGCCGAGATCGAGATCCGGGGCGCAGCGTTGCAGGCAGAGTTCTGGGGCAACCACTGGTGCGGTGCCGCTGGCAATCCGCTGCCGGTGGGGCCATATCGCAGCATGCGCCGTTTCCTGGCCGAGGCCCCGGATGCCGCTTTTGCCAACGACGCACTGCGCCAAGCGCTCAAGCGCCTGAGCAGTGTGGACGACACCCACCCCGGCTTGCGGGACCGCATCGAAGCGCTGGATGCCACGCCCACACTGCCCGACTGGTCGCGTGGCAATGCCTTGACCCTGCTGGGCGATGAGGCCAAACGGTGGGTCAAACACTTCGACAAACAATGGTGCCGCGACAACGCTACGGAGTGGAAGCAGCACCACGCGTGGCTGGAACGTGTGCGCGCACGCGCCCAGGCGCTGCAGGCTTCCATCACTCAGAACAGTGCGGCCGAGCTGGTGGAGCTGGCCCGCCTCAAGCGCCATCTGGACCCCCGTGCCGATGTGCGTGCCTTGTATGAGCTGGCGCTGGAGCGCAGCCCCGAGTACGCGCCCGCCCTGTGTGGACTGGTGCCTTGCCTGCCCGAGGACGATCGCGACGGCAAGCTTCTGCTGCTGCACCGGGTGTGGGAAGCGGGCAGCAACGACCGCTACTGGGCCGCGCGCACCGCGCTGGCCGAGCTGGAAACTCCCCGCATGGGCATGGAGCATGATGCGGCGGCCTTCAAACAGTGGCGCAAGCGGCTGGAGCGCGCGCAGGAATCCGAAGAGCGCGCCTGGGAAGAGCTGTCGGGCACCTCCTTCTTCAGCCAGATCACGCGTCACGACCTGAGTCCCTTCGAACTGGCCGAGCTGCAATCGGAACTGGCCCGCTGTGCGCCCCTTGCCCGCTGCTGGCTAGTGCGCAAGAACCTGCGCGAACATCCGCAGCGCCGGGCGTACCTGATCTTTGTCGAGCTGCCGGGGATGGACGACGAAAGCCGTTACCACCTGTGCCGCGCCCTGGAGCGCAATCTGAGCCTTCCCGGCCCCGCGCTGGCGCTGTGGGCGGGTGAATCGCCCACGCTCAAGGAAATCCAGCGCTATGCGTTCGATCCGATCTATACCCGTTGATTGCCAACTTTTTGCTAGTCCCTTTCTCCTTTCTCGTCTGCACGGTGAATTGCCCACGATGGTGGGGACTGGCGCAGGCCTAGCCCAGTGCCACCGTGGAACTGGCTTCGCCAGGCCGCCGGTGGCGTCCCCCTGCGGGGGATGACGCGAAGCGGCTCAGGGGGTGGACAATACGGGCATGCATCCCAAAGTTCTTCTCGACGCCTGTGCCGAATTGGTCAGGCTCACCCTCACGTTTGAACACCCCGCCGATGCGGTGGTGTCACGATTCTTCCGCGACAACCGGGGCCTGGGCCCCCGCGAGCGGGCCACCCTGGCCGAAACGGTCTACACCGTGCTGCGCAAGAAGCTCCTGTTCGACCACATGGCGCCCTCGGGCTCGGGACCCAAGGAGCGCCGTCTGGCCATCCTGGGGTTTTACGGCCCGCGCGACTTCCTCAAGAGCGCACTGACTGACCAGGAAAAGAACTGGCTGGACCAGTGCGATGCGGTCACGGTCGATGACCTGATGGAGCGCCACCGTCACAACCTGCCCGAATGGCTGGTGAAGCCCCTCAAGGACCAGCTGGGCGACGGCTTCTGGCCGCTGGTGGAAAGCCTGGCGCAGAGCGCCCCGCTGGATTTGCGCGTCAATGCCCTCAAAGACAAGCGTGCCGACGTACAAAAGGAGCTCGCCAAGGCCGGTATCAAGGCCAGCTCCACGCCGTATTCGCCCTGGGGCCTGCGCATTGACGACAAGCCTGCGCTGACCAAGCTGGATGCGTTCACGCGCGGTGCCATCGAGGTGCAGGATGAAGGCTCGCAGTTGCTGGCCCTGCTGCTTGACGCCAAGCGCGGCGAGATGGTGGTGGATTTTTGCGCAGGTGCAGGTGGAAAGACCCTGGCCATCGGCGCGGGCATGCGCAGCACCGGGCGCCTGTATGCGTTTGATGTCTCGGCGCACCGTCTGGATGCTCTGAAACCGCGCCTGGCCCGCAGCGGCCTGTCGAACGTGCACCCCGCCGCCATTGCCCACGAGCGCGATGACCGCGTCAAGCGGCTGGCGGGCAAGATTGACCGCGTGCTGGTCGATGCTCCGTGCTCAGGCCTGGGGACTCTGCGGCGGAACCCGGACCTCAAATGGCGCCAGTCGCCCAAAGCCATCGAAGAGCTGGTGGCCAAACAGACCGCCATTCTGGACAGCGCAGCGCGCCTGCTCAAGCCCGGCGGCCGTCTGGTGTATGCCACCTGCAGCATCCTGCCGCAGGAAAACGAGGCCATCGCAGAGGCATTCAGCGCATCGCACCCGGACTTTGAACTGCTCGACGCGGGCGAACTGCTGGAGCAGCTCAAGGTGGAGGGGGCCAAGGCTCTGTGCAGCGGTGGTGAGTCGGGCAGTGGTTATTTGCGCCTGTGGCCCCATGTGCACCAAACGGATGGGTTCTTTGCCGCAATCTGGTCCAAAAAGGCCTGACTTGGCCCTCTAAAGGCGCTAAATCAGCGTAAATACCATGGATACCCCCGAACCTATTTCGTGGGGACCACTCTAAAATCAGATACCCGGTCCGTTGGCGAACGGGTTCTCTGTAGAAGTAAGGCTTTCTGAATATGCTGTTACCCGATTGGGCTGTACTGAGCGCTGCCATTGACTGGCTGGGCCATGGGTTGTGGAACCTGGCCTGGTGGCAGATCATTCTGTACACCCTGGCGACGACCCACATCACCATTGCGGCGGTCACGATTTTCCTGCACCGCGCGCAGGCGCACCGCGCGCTGGACTTGCACGCCATCCCTTCGCACTTTTTCCGCTTCTGGCTGTGGATCGGTACGGGCATGGTCACCAAGGAATGGGTCGCTATCCACCGCAAACACCACGCCAAGTGCGAAACCGTGGACGACCCCCACAGCCCCCAAACCCGGGGGCTGGACACCGTGATGTGGCGTGGCGCCGAGCTGTACCGCGCCGAGTCCAAGAACCAGGAGACGATGAAGAAGTTCGGCCACGGCACGCCCGATGACTGGATGGAGCGCAACGTCTACACCCGTTACGGCTGGCAGGGTGTGGGCCTCATGCTGATCCTGAACCTTGCACTGTTCGGCGCTCTGGGCGCCGCAGTGTGGGCGGTGCAGATGCTCTGGATTCCGTTCTGGGCGGCGGGTGTGGTAAACGGTGTGGGCCACTACTGGGGCTACCGCAACTTTGAGGCGCAGGATGCCAGCACCAACCTCTCGCCCTGGGGCATCATCATTGGCGGCGAAGAGCTGCATAACAACCACCACACCTATCCCACGTCGGCCAAGTTCTCGGTCAAGCCGTATGAGTTCGACATCGGCTGGGTCTACATCACCATGATGAAGAAGATTGGCTGGGCCACGGTCAAGAAGGTGCCGCCCAAGCTCCAGTTGGGTGACGTCAAGCCTGTAGCCGATGAAAAGACGCTGGAGGCCCTGATTGCCAACCGCTATGAGGTGATGGCTGGCTATGCACGTGGCGTGCGCCAGGCCTGCAAGGACGAAATCGCAGCGCTCAAGGCACGCAATGCCGATGCCTCGGTGCTCCAGGCCGCCAAGCGCTGGCTGCACCGCGATGCCGAGAAGGTGCCGGCCATCGCATTGCCGCAACTGGCCCAGGCCCGTGCCGCGCACCCCGCGCTCGACAAGATGGTCACCATGCGCGAAGAGCTGCGCCAGCTGTGGCTCAACACCTCGCAATCGCGCGAGCAGCTCACCGCGGACCTGCAAGCCTGGTGCCGCCGCGCGGAAGAAAGCGGTATAGCCGCCCTGCGTGAGTTCTCGCTACGGCTGCGTGCGGCGCAGGCCTGAAGCGGGCCGCGCATTGTCCAAGGCCTTGCCATCTGGCAAGGCCTTTTTCTTTGGTGCAGCGGTTACCGCATTGCGGGCACCTTGCCAAAAGCGCGGTTCTTTGTGGTTTTGTCCCGGCCTGCAAAGGCTGAGCGCAGCAGGTGCCGTACTTGGTGCCAAAGTCCCGGCCTGGGAGTGCCTTCGATCACCTGGATCTCAGAGCGGCAGTGCAGGGCGTTGCCCACCTGCACCCAGGCGGCCTTGGTGTTCCAGCCCTCGGGCAGATGTTCGCCCGCCCCAAGCCGCATTTGCGGCAGAGTGTGCAACGCGTGCCCGAAGTCTCGTGGAGCAAAGCGAAGTGACACCTCTCCCTGAGTGGTGTGCAGTGCGCTGCCGGGCGGCAGGCACAGCCACAGGCTCTGGCCGGGTGTGAGGCCCAAGGTGACTGCGGCCGATGGGGTGGTGGGCGGGATGGTGGTTGGATTGCGCTGTGGCATGGTGCGGGGCTCCTGAAGGAAGGGCTGCTGTGAGGCTGTAGCGTAAAAAAAGCAGCGTTGCCCCGGCAGGTACACGGCGGTGCAGGAACGGGTAGAACAGCGCAGATTAATGGCGTGCTGTTATGGTCCGATCTGTGCGTTCCTGTATCTGTACCCGCAGAGAGGGCTCGGGCACGATGCGCCTCTAGGCTTCTGAGCCTGCGCCACGGCTCGGCAGCAGTACCCCTTACCCGCCATGTCACATTCCTCCGATTCGCGGGATGCCCCGCTCTACCGCCAACTCGCAGCTTTGTACGAACAGGCCATAGCCGCTGGCAGCCTGACGCCTGGCATGCGCATGCCGTCGGTGCGGGAGCTGTGCCAGCGGCACCAAGTGAGCCTGACCACCGCGCTGCAAGTGTTGCGGCATCTCGAATCCCTGGGCTGCGTGGAGGCGCGCGAGCGGGTGGGCTACTTTGTGCGGGAGCCGGGCGATGTGGCGTTGCCCCGGGCGCGCGAGCCCGAGTTGCACGAGCCGCTGGCCCACGACCCGCGGGTGTTTGCGGGCATCAACGAGCGCATTTCCGGTTTTCTCGAAAAGGCCCGCCGCGCAGGCCCGCTGCCGCTGGACTTGGGCAGCGCCATGCCCGCGCCAAGCCTGTTTGATGCGGCAGCGCTCAACCGCCTGGCCCACGGCCTGTTGCGCGAGCAACCCGACGTCCTGGTGTACGGCCCGTCCGCGCCCACCACCCACCCCGAATTCCAGCAGGCCATGGCCCGGCATGCGCTCACCTTCGGCGTGTGTGTCGCGCCGGCCGATATTGGCGCAACGCTCGGCAACTCCGAAGCCGTGAACCTTGCGCTGGATGCAGTGGCCGAGCCGGGGGATGTGATTGCCGTGGAATCGCCCACCTTCTTTGGCATCCTGCAGGCCATCGAGGTGCGCGGGCTGCGCGCGCTGGAGATCCCCTGCAGCCCGCACACCGGCATGTCGCTCGAAGCCCTGGAGCTGGCTGCGCGCAACGAACCACGGCTCAAGGGTGTCGTGGTGGTCCCCCACCTGCAGATGCCGCAGGGCAGCGTGATGCCCGATGCGCACAAGGAGCGACTGGTGGCTCTGTGCGTGGAGCATGGCTTAGCCCTCATCGAGGACGACATCTACCGGGAGTTCGTGGAGTCGCCGCACGTGCTGCGGCCCGCCAAGGCCTGGGACCGGCAGGGCGATGCCGGGCAGGTGATCTATTGCGCATCGCTCAGCAAGAGCTTTGCTCCCGGCTTGCGCCAGGGCTGGATGAGCGCGGGGCGCTGGCAGGCCCGTGTGCAGATGATCAAGTTCGCTCGCACGCGCAACATGCAGACCTGGTCGCAGCTGCTGGCGGCGCGCAGTGTGGACTCTCCGGCCTACGAGCGCCACATGCGCCGCATGCGGGCGCAGCTGCGCATCCAGCGAGAACAGGCGGCGAGGGCCGTGGCGCGCTACTTTCCCATGGGCACACGACTGAGCCTGCCGCCGGGTGGCCTGAGCCTGTGGCTGGAGCTGCCGGTCGGCATCTCTTCCACGCGCCTGTACGACGAGGCGCTGCAAAACGGTATCCGTGTGGCCCCGGGCCCCATGTTCTCCAACACCGGGCGGTATGAGCACTTCTTGCGGCTGAGCTGTGGGATGCCGTTCACGGCCGAAGTGGAGGCGGGCTACCGCACGCTGGGCGCCTTGCTGGCTGCACAGATGGCCGAGTTGCCCGTGCCGCGCAAGGTTGCTTGAGCAAAGAGTCTGGGTGAAAGGTCTGCGCAGCAGGCATAAAAAAACCGCCCTGGACGGGCGGTTTTTTTGAGGGAACGGGCCGAATTACTTCAGCTTCATTTCCTTGTATTCCACATGCTTGCGAGCTTTTGGATCAAATTTCATGATCAGCATTTTCTCGGGCATGGTCTTCTTGTTCTTGGTCGTGGTGTAGAAGTGGCCGGTACCCGCAGTGGATTCCAGCTTGATCTTGTCGCGTCCGCCTTTGCTTGCCATGGTGCTTCTCCTTAAGCCTGACCACGTGCGCGCAGGTCTGCGAGCACCGAGTCGATACCGTTCTTGTCGATCAAACGCAGGGCAGCGCTCGAAACGCGCAGGCGAACCCAGCGATTTTCGGTCTCGACCCAGAAACGGCGGTATTGCAGGTTCGGCAGGAACCGGCGCTTGGTTTTGTTGTTGGCGTGGGAAACGTTGTTCCCGACCATGGGCTTCTTGCCCGTTACGTCGCAGACGCGTGCCATGAGGACACTCCGATACTTTTTAACGGCCGTTCGCTGGGCCCTGGGCTTGTGTGCCCAGGTTGGCTTGCGGCCTCACCTCGCCAGAAAGGGTGGCGGTAACCCGATTGATTTGCCTGTTTCGGAGGACCGCAAAAACGGGCCGAATTCAGCAAAGCCGCAGATTATAGCCTGCTGCCCAGTTTTTAATCAAGACTCTTGTTCCAGGAAGCGCTGGGCGTCCAGTGCCGCCATGCAGCCCGTGCCCGCGCTGGTGATCGCTTGGCGGTACACATGGTCCTGCACATCGCCTGCGGCAAACACGCCGGGCACGCTGGTCTGGGTGGCAAAACCCTTGAGGCCGCCCTGGGTGATGATGTAGCCGTTCTCCATCTCCAGCTGGCCTTGGAATATTTCGGTGTTGGGCGCATGGCCGATGGCGATGAAGCAGCCCTGCAGCTTGATGTCTTCCGTGCTTCCGTCCTTGGTGCTCTTGATGCGGATGCCCGTCACGCCCGTGTTGTCGCCCAGCACTTCGTCGAGCGTGTGAAATAGCTTGAGCTCGATCTTGCCGGCCGCGACCTTTTCGTTGAGCTTGTCCACCAGGATGGGCTCGGCCTTGAACTTGTCGCGTCGGTGCACCAGGGTGACCTTGCGGGCGATGTTCGACAGGTACAGCGCTTCTTCTACCGCCGTATTGCCGCCACCGACCACGCAGACGTCCTGCTCGCGGTAGAAGAAGCCGTCGCAGGTGGCGCAGCCCGACACGCCTTTGCCCATGAAGGCCTCTTCCGAAGGCAGGCCCAGGTACTTGGCCGATGCGCCAGTGGCCAGGATCAGCGCATCGCAGGTGTAGGTGCCGCTGTCGCCGGTGAGGGTGAAGGGGCGCTGGCTGAAATCGACCTTGTTGATGTGGTCAAAGATGATCTGGGTCTTGAAGCGCTCGGCGTGCTCCAGAAAGCGCTGCATCAGCTCCGGCCCCTGCACGCCATGCACGTCGGCCGGCCAGTTGTCCACCTCGGTCGTGGTCATCAGCTGGCCACCCTGGGCCATGCCGGTGATGAGCACCGGGTTCAGGTTGGCGCGGGCGGCATAAACCGCTGCGGTGTAGCCCGCAGGGCCAGAGCCAAGGATCAGAACTTTCGCGTGTTGGGTGGTGGACATGGTAAAAGCCTGTGTTTTGCGCCTGCTAGATGCGGCGCTGTTGGGGAAGCTGGGGGTTGAACTGGCAAGTATCAACCGTGCACCGCTCACGCGAGCGGTCCCTTTTTCAATCACGGCGATTGTAAGAACCCATTGATACCCCTTGCACAACCCGTGCGGCTCCGGTTGGGTCGCTCTAGAGAGGAGTTTTCATGTCGACGATGTTGTCCAACCTGGACCTGCTGCGCCGGGTGCCCTTGTTCTCGCTGCTCACGGTGGCCCAGGCCGAGGTGATCAGTGGTGCGGTGATCAAGCGCCGCTTCAAGCGTGGCGAGGCGCTGGTGGAGCAAGGGCAAAAATCCAACGCCCTGTTCATCCTGCTCACGGGGCGCGCCCGCGTGATGACATCGGACAGCCGGGGGCGTGAGGTGATTTTGGCCACCCTCGCGCAGGGCGACTACCTCGGCGAGATGAGCATCATCGACAACGAACCCCACTCGGCCACGGTGCGTGCCGAGGTGCAGACCGATGTGCTCATGCTCGGGCGCGCAGAGTTCGCGCGTTGCCTCACAGAGAACGCCTCCATGTCGCTGGTGGTGATGCGGGGGCTGGTCAAGCGCCTGCGCCATGCCGACCGCAAGATTGAGTCACTGGCGTTGCTGGATGTGTATGGGCGTGTGGCCCATGCCCTGCTGGACTTTGCGGTGCCCGACGCTCAGGGCCAGTTGGTGATCAAAGAAAAAATCTCCCGGCAGGACCTGGCCAAGATGGTGGGCGCCTCCCGCGAGATGGTCAGCCGCGTGATGAAAGACCTGGAGGAGCGTGGCTTCATCGAGGCATTGCCCAGCGGCGCCACGCTGCTTAAGGACCGATTGAACGCACTGGGTTGAACGCCGGGGCGGCTGAAGCCCAAGCGCCAATCCCTTGCGGTGCATGGGGTAAGCTCGCCCGGCACGCTTATGACCTATTCCCTTAATACCCTGAATGCATCGGCTGCGGCGAAGTCGCCGCCGCGTACGGGCGCTGCCCGTTTTGGCCATGAAATTGGCCTGATGGTGGGGCTGCTGGCCCTGATTTTCTGGTTGCTGGCCCTGCTGAGCTATTCCGCGCAGGATGCCGCATGGTCCACCTCGGGCGCCCGGGGTGGGCGTTTGGTCGCCAACTGGGCGGGCCGGTTTGGCGCGTGGCTGGCTGATGGCAGCTACTTCGCACTGGGTTTTTCAGTCTGGTGGTGTGTGGCGGCCGGTGTGCGGGCCTGGTTGTCGTCGCTCGCGCGGTGGATGCGTGGCGGCGAATCGGCCCCGGGCGCGGTAAGCCCGATGCGCAGGCGGGCCATGTTCTGGGTGGGGCTGGTGGTGCTGATGTGTGCAAGCACTGCGCTGGAGTGGTCGCGCCTGTACCGGTTTGAAGCGTTCCTGCCGGGGCATGCTGGTGGCGTGCTGGGCTACATCACGGGGCCTGCCAGTGTGAAGTGGCTGGGTTTTACGGGCTCGGGCTTGCTGGCCATCGTGCTGGCGGTGCTGGGTGCGGCGCTGGTGTTCCGTTTCTCCTGGGGCCACGTCGCGGAATTTGTGGGAGGGCGCATCGACGCATTGGTGCAGTCGCGCCTGGCCAAGCGCGAAGTGGCCAAGGATGTGGCTGTGGGTCGCAAGGCCGCGCGCGAGCGTGAAGTGGTGGTGCTGGAGGAGCGCACCGAGAGCGAGGTGCACCACCCCCAACCGATCCAGATCATCGAACCCGTGCTGGTAGACGTGCCGCAAAGCGCGCGTGTGGTGAAGGAGCGCCAGAAGCCGCTGTTCACCGAGATGCCCGACAGCAAGCTGCCACTGGTGGACTTGCTCGATGGCCCGCTGCAGCGCCAGGAAACCGTGGCGCCCGAGACGCTGGAGATGACCAGCCGCCTTATCGAGAAAAAACTCAAGGACTTTGGCGTGGAAGTGCGTGTGGTCGCGGCCATGCCCGGCCCGGTGATCACGCGCTACGAAATCGAGCCCGCCACCGGCGTGAAGGGCTCGCAGATTGTGGGCTTGGCCAAGGACCTGGCGCGCTCGCTCAGTCTGGTGTCCATCCGCGTGGTGGAAACCATCCCCGGCAAGAACTTCATGGCGCTGGAGCTGCCCAACGCCAAGCGCCAGTCCATCCGTCTGTCCGAAATCCTGGGCTCGCAGGTCTACCACGAGGCCAAGAGCATGCTCACCATGGGCCTGGGCAAGGACATCGTGGGCAACCCGGTGGTGGCAGACCTTGCCAAGATGCCGCACGTGCTGGTGGCGGGTACCACGGGCTCAGGCAAGTCGGTGGGGATCAACGCGATGATCCTGTCGCTGCTGTACAAGGCCGAGGCGCGCGATGTGCGCCTGCTGATGATCGACCCCAAGATGCTGGAAATGTCGGTGTACGAAGGCATCCCGCACCTGCTGGCCCCGGTGGTCACCGACATGAAACAGGCCGCCCACGGCCTGAACTGGTGCGTGGCCGAGATGGAGCGGCGCTACAAGCTCATGTCCAAGCTGGGCGTGCGCAACCTCGCGGGCTACAACGTCAAGATCGATGAAGCCAAGGCGCGCGAAGAGTTTATCTACAACCCCTTCAGCCTGACGCCCGAAGAGCCCGAACCGCTGCAGCGCCTGCCGCACATCGTGGTCATCATCGACGAGCTGGCCGACCTGATGATGGTGGTGGGCAAGAAGATCGAAGAGCTGATCGCCCGCCTCGCGCAAAAGGCGCGAGCTGCTGGCATCCACCTGATCTTGGCCACCCAGCGCCCCAGCGTGGACGTGATCACGGGCCTGATCAAGGCCAACATTCCCACCCGCATCGCGTTCTCGGTGGGCTCCAAGATCGACAGCCGCACCATCCTCGACCAGATGGGCGCTGAGGCCCTGCTGGGCATGGGCGACATGCTCTACATGGCCAGCGGCACGGGCCTGCCAATCCGCGTGCATGGCGCCTTCGTGTCGGACGAGGAAGTACACCGTGTCGTCAGTTACCTCAAGCAACAAGGGGAGCCGGACTACATAGAAGGCGTGCTCGAAGGCGGAACTGTGGATGGCGAGGGTGATCTTTCAGGGGAGGGCGGCGGTGACGGGGGTGAAAAGGACCCCATGTACGACCAGGCCGTCGAAGTGGTGCTCAAGGACCGCAAGGCCAGCATCTCGTACGTGCAGCGCAAGCTGCGCATTGGCTACAACCGCTCGGCGCGGCTGCTGGAAGACATGGAAAAGGCGGGCCTTGTGAGTGGCCTGACCACCAGCGGCCAGCGCGAAGTGCTGGTTCCCGCGCGCAGCGAATGACAAGGGCAGGGCGATGGGCCCAGTCCGTGCCCCACAGGAGTTCCTTTTGAAAAAGACCGTTACTGCAATTTTGATAGCTGCCGGCGCAACGCTGGCCAGCGCTGATGGTTTGAAAAGCCTTGAATCGTTCATGAAGGGCGCACAAACGGGCAAGGCGGATTTCACGCAGACCGTGACTTCGCCCCCCAAGGACGGCCAGACCGCGCGCACCAAGACATCAAGCGGCAGTTTTGAATTCCAGCGCCCCGGGCGTTTCAAGTTCGTCTACAAGAAACCCTTCGAGCAGACCATCGTGGCCGATGGCCAGACCCTGTGGCTGTACGACGTGGACCTGAACCAGGTCACCCAGCGCTCGCAGTCACAGGCGCTGGGCAGCACGCCCGCCGCGCTGCTCGCATCGGCCCCCGACCTGTCGGCGCTCAAGGCCGAGTTCACGCTCGAAGCAGCGCCTGAGCAGGATGGCCTGCAGTGGGTGCTGGCCAGCCCCAAGACCAAGGATGGTCAGCTCAAGAGCGTGCGCGTGGGTTTTGCGGGTGAGCAACTGGCGGCCCTCGACATTCTGGACAGCTTTGGCCAGCGCTCCCTGATTCGTTTCAATGGCATGCAGGCCAACGCAGCGCTGCCCGCCAGCACCTTCCAGTTCAAGCCGCCCGCTGGAGCGGATGTGGTGAAACAGTAAGTTGCTGCGAAAAAGATAGCTGCAAGCGCTTATAAGATAAGCGCTAGAGGCCAATTTGGCTTAAAAACCAGCGTGATGTAGACAGGATACGAACATGGCAGCACGCAGTGCCTCCGCAGCACCTTCCCAGGCCCACCCCTCGGCCCACCAGCCCCTGGCCGAGCGCCTGCGGCCCCGCACGCTGGGCGAGGTGATCGGGCAGCAGCACGTGCTGGGCCCGGGCATGCCGCTGCGGCTCGCGTTCGAATCGGGCCGCCCGCACAGCTGCATCCTCTGGGGCCCGCCGGGTGTGGGCAAGACGACCATCGCACGCCTGATGGCCGATGCTTTTGACGCGCAGTTCATCAGCATCAGTGCCGTGCTGGGCGGGGTCAAGGACATCCGCGAAGCGGTCGAACGTGCCGAGGCCGCGCGTGATGGTCTGATGCAGCAGCGCACGATCGTCTTCGTGGATGAAGTGCACCGCTTCAACAAGAGCCAGCAAGATGCCTTCTTGCCGCATGTGGAGAGCGGGTTGTTTACCTTCATTGGTGCGACCACCGAAAACCCGTCGTTCGAGGTGAACTCGGCGCTGCTATCCCGCGCCGCCGTGTACGTGCTGCAGCCGCTGTCCGAACAGGATTTGAAGCAAATAGTGGCTCTGGCGCAGGCGGAGAAAGCGCTACCAGCTATCGAAGATGTAGCAATCGACCGCCTGGTGGCCTATGCCGATGGCGATGCCCGCAGATTGCTCAACACACTCGAAACCCTGGCCATGGCGGCCACGCAGGAGAAGCTGTCCGAGATCACCGACGCCTGGCTGCTCAAGGTGCTGGGCGAGCGCATGCGCCGCTATGACAAGGGCGGCGAGCAGTTCTACGACACCATCAGCGCGTTGCACAAGTCGGTGCGCGGCTCCGACCCCGACGCTGCGCTGTACTGGCTGGTGCGCATGCTCGACGGCGGTGCCGACCCGCGCTACATGGCGCGCCGCCTGGTGCGCATGGCCAGCGAGGACATCGGCCTGGCCGACCCGCGTGCGCTGCGCCTGGCGCTGGACGCTACCGAGGTGTACGAGCGCCTGGGCAGCCCCGAGGGTGAGCTGGCCCTGGCCGAATGTGTGGTGTACCTGGCCGTGGCGCCCAAGTCCAACGCGGTCTACAAGGCCTACAACGCAGCCCGCGCCTGGGTGAAGCAGGACGGCACCCGCCCCGTGCCCATGCACCTGCGCAACGCACCAACACAGCTCATGAAACAGCTCGACTACGGCAAGGGCTACCGCTACGCGCACGACGAAGAGGGCGGCTTTGCCGCAGGCGAAAACTACCTGCCCGAGGGCATGCCGGAGCCCGGTTTTTACGCGCCGGTGGAGCGCGGGCTCGAAATCAAGATTGCACAGAAGTTGCGTGAGCTGCGTGCGCGCAATGTTTCAGCCGATCTGGAGGACGGGTCGGACGAAAAGTCCTGAACCTCTGCCCGTGGGAGGCGCACCCCGCGTCATGCTGATTTGGCATGAAGCTGGTAATAAGTTTGCACATCAATTTTCCTGCTTGCATCATGTGAGCTTATGGATTGCGTTGCACGCTGATGTGGCGCCAACCCGAGGGAAAACCCCGCCCGGCTTGGTGGGGGCCGCTTGTGACTACTCGCTACAATCCCGTCCACAAACCCGCACAGCTGCACTTCTGGCGGGTTTTTTGCTAGATGGCAGTCGGGCCCACAAGGCTGTACCGATTCCGGTGCCAAAGCGGTGGGTACGTTACAAACGAAGGACTTCTCTTATGGACATTTTGCTGCAACAGATCATCAACGGTCTGGTACTCGGCAGCATGTACGCCTTGATAGCCTTGGGCTACACGATGGTGTACGGCATTATTCAGCTGATCAATTTCGCCCACGGCGAAGTGCTCATGATCGGGGCTCTGACCAGTTGGAGCTGTATAGGAATGATGCAGGCTGCAATGCCTGGCGCCCCGGGCTGGCTCATCCTGCTGCTGGCCACCCTCATTGCCTGCGTGGTTGCCGCAACGCTCAATTTTGTGATCGAGAAGGTGGCCTATCGCCCTCTGCGCAACAGTCCTCGTCTCGCCCCCCTGATCACCGCCATCGGCATGTCGATCCTGCTGCAGACGCTGGCCATGATCATCTGGAAGCCCAACTACAAGCCCTATCCCACGATGTTGCCCAGCGCGCCGTTCGAGGTGGGTGGCGCTTACATCACCCCCACGCAGATCCTGATCCTGGGCGTGACCGCTGTTGCCCTGGCCTCGCTGGTGTACCTGGTGAACCACACCAACCTGGGCCGCGCGATGCGCGCCACGGCTGAGAACCCCCGCGTTGCTTCCCTGATGGGCGTCAAGCCCGACATGGTGATTTCCGCCACCTTCATCATCGGCGCCATTCTGGCCGCTGTGGCCGGCATCATGTATGCCTCCAACTACGGCACGGCGCAGCACACCATGGGCTTCCTGCCGGGCCTCAAGGCCTTCACGGCGGCGGTGTTCGGCGGCATTGGCAACCTGGCCGGTGCAGTGGTGGGCGGCATTTTGCTGGGTCTCATTGAAGCCATCGGCTCGGGCTACATCGGCACGCTCACGGGCGGTCTGCTTGGCAGCCACTACACCGACATCTTTGCGTTCATCGTGCTCATCATCATCCTGACGCTGCGTCCTTCGGGCCTGCTGGGTGAGCGTGTGGCCGATCGCGCCTGAGGAGCCTCACACCATGAAGAACACCAAAACCAACTGGATCCTCGGCGCTGTAGCGCTGCTGGTGCTGCCGCTGATCCTGCAATCCTTCGGCAATGCCTGGGTGCGTATCGCCGACCTGGCGCTGCTGTATGTGCTGCTGGCCCTGGGCCTGAACATCGTGGTGGGCTACGCCGGCCTGCTGGACCTGGGCTACGTGGCGTTCTACGCCGTGGGCGCCTACCTGTTTGCCTTGATGGCCTCGCCGCACCTTGCGGACAACTTTGCGGCGTTTGCCGCCATGTTCCCCAACGGCTTGCACACCTCGCTGTGGCTGGTGATACCGGTGGCGGCGTTACTAGCGGCGTTCTTCGGAGCGCTTCTGGGGGCGCCCACGCTCAAGTTGCGCGGGGACTACCTGGCCATCGTGACCTTGGGCTTCGGCGAAATCATCCGTATCTTCCTGAACAACCTGGACCACCCCGTCAACCTGACCAACGGCCCCAAGGGCCTGGGCCAGATCGACTCGGTCAAGATTTTTGGCCTGGACCTGGGCAAGCGCCTGGAGGTGTTCGGCTTTGATATCAGCTCCGTCACGCTGTACTACTACCTGTTCCTGGTTCTGGTGGTGGTCTCCATCGTTATTTGCTATCGCCTGCAGGACTCACGCATCGGCCGCGCCTGGATGGCCATCCGTGAAGACGAAATCGCCGCCAAGGCGATGGGCATCAACACCCGCAACATGAAGCTGCTGGCCTTCGGCATGGGCGCTTCGTTTGGCGGCGTGTCGGGTGCGATGTTCGGTGCGTTCCAGGGCTTTGTATCGCCCGAGTCGTTCAGCCTGATGGAGTCGGTCATGATCGTCGCCATGGTGGTGCTGGGCGGTATCGGCCACATTCCCGGCGTGATCCTGGGTGCCGTGCTGCTGTCGGCCCTGCCCGAAGTGCTGCGCTATGTGGCAGGCCCGCTGCAGGCCATGACGGACGGCCGTCTGGACTCGGCCATCCTGCGCCAGCTGCTGATCGCACTGGCCATGATCATCATCATGCTGATGCGTCCCCGTGGTCTGTGGCCAGCGCCCGACCATGGCAAGAGCCTCACGCAGAAGACCTGAACACCGCAGAAAGTTAGAACATGGCAGAGAACATTCAGAAATCAGCCAGCGACGTGGTGCTGCGGGTTGCAGGTATTTCCAAGCGTTTTGGCGGCCTGCAAGCCCTCTCCGACGTGGGCATCACCATCGAGCGTGGCCAGGTCTATGGCCTGATCGGTCCCAACGGCGCGGGCAAGACCACGTTCTTCAACGTGATCACGGGCCTGTACACCCCCGACAGCGGCACCTTTGAGCTGGCAGGCAAGCCTTACGAGCCCACCGCTGTGCATGAAGTGGCCAAGGCAGGTATCGCCCGCACCTTCCAGAACATCCGCCTGTTTGCAGAAATGACGGCGCTGGAAAACGTGATGGTGGGCCGCCACATCCGCACCAAGTCCGGCCTGCTGGGCGCGGTGCTGCGCACCAAAGGCTTCAAGGAAGAAGAGCTGGCCATTGCCAAGCGCGCGCAGGAACTGCTCGACTACGTGGGCATCGGCAAGTTCGCCGACTACAAGGCGCGTACCCTCTCCTACGGCGACCAACGCCGCCTGGAGATCGCCCGGGCCCTGGCCACCGATCCGCAACTGATTGCGCTGGACGAGCCCGCAGCCGGCATGAACGCCACCGAAAAGGTGCTGCTGCGCGAACTGATCGACCGCATCCGCAACGACAACCGCACCATCTTGCTCATCGAGCACGACGTGAAGCTGGTGATGGGCCTGTGCGACCGCGTGACGGTGCTCGACTACGGCAAGCAGATCGCCGAAGGTACGCCTGCCACCGTGCAGAAGAACGAAAAAGTGATTGAGGCCTATCTGGGCACCGGAGGACATTGAGAATGGCCGAAAAATCCAACAAGGTACTGCTGCAGGTCAAGGGCCTGAAAGTGGCCTACGGCGGTATCCAGGCCGTGAAGGGCGTGGACTTTGAAGTGCGCGAGGGGGAATTGGTTTCGCTGATTGGCTCCAACGGCGCTGGCAAGACCACCACCATGAAGGCCATCACCGGCACCCTGGGCATGAACGATGGCGACATCCATTACCTGGGTGAAAGCATCAAGGGCAAGGGCGCCTGGGATCTGGTGAAGAAGGGCCTTGTGATGGTGCCGGAAGGCCGGGGCGTGTTCGCCCGCATGACCATTACCGAGAACCTGCAGATGGGCGCCTACACGCGCCGCGACAAGGCAGGCATCCTGGCCGACATCGAAAAGATGTTCACCATCTTCCCGCGCCTGCGCGAGCGCAAGGACCAGCTCGCTGGCACCATGTCGGGCGGCGAGCAGCAGATGCTGGCCATGGGCCGTGCGCTGATGAGCCAGCCCAAGGTGCTGCTGCTGGACGAGCCCTCCATGGGTCTGTCGCCCATCATGGTGGACAAGATCTTTGAAGTGGTGCGCGATGTGTACGCCCTGGGCGTCACCATTTTGCTGGTGGAGCAGAACGCGAGCCGGGCGCTGGCGATTGCCGACCGTGGCTACGTGATGGAGTCCGGCCTGATCACCATGGCCGGCCCCGGCCAGGAACTCCTGAACGATCCCAAGGTGCGCGCCGCCTACCTGGGCGAATAAGGCAACACCCATGCCCGGCCCGCCCTGCGTGGGGCAGGCGCATGGTGCGTCGCACAAGGCACTGCCACACGGCGGTGCCTTTTTTTTGGCGCAGGCGTTGGCGTTTGCATGAACTGATTGCTATATTTTTTATAGCTTACGGCGGATGTGTATCCAGCGCCAGATGCCAATTTTGTTCATAATTTGCACCCACCCCGCCACCACCTGTCGCCGCATGTCGATGTCCGCTCTGCAATCCTTGCCCGTATCACTCCAGACCGTGTTGCTGCTCATTGCCAGCAACGTTTTCATGACCTTTGCCTGGTACGGGCACCTCAAGAACCTGGCCACGTCACCCTGGTACACCGCAGCGCTGGTGAGTTGGGGCATTGCATTGTTCGAGTACCTGCTGCAGGTGCCTGCCAACCGGATCGGGTTTACCCAGTTCAACGTGGGGCAGCTCAAGATCATGCAGGAGGTGATCACGCTGGCGGTGTTTGTGCCGTTCGCGGTGTTCTACATGGGCCAGCCCCTGAAGTGGGACTATCTCTGGGCAGGCCTGTGCCTGGTGGGGGCTGTGTATTTCATTTTCCGCAGTGCCTGATGAATGGTGCGTGTTGCCCGGTATACGCGCCGGGCGCCCGTGGCTGCGGGTGAGGGCGGCCGGTTAAACTCGCCTGTCATTTAAAAGTCATGGTTTTGTCATGACTTTGTCTCATTTTCAAAAAATCGATACCGATCCAGGAGCCTCCATGCTGTTTGCCAAGCTGTTGCCACGCGAAGGCAATTTTTTCGAAATGTTCAACCAGCATGCAGACCGCATCGTCGAGGCGGCCCGGGCTTTCTCGCAACTGGTGGCCAACTACAGCGACCCGCACCTGCGCGACAAGTACAACCAGGATGTGGACAACGCCGAGCGTGCTGCTGACCGCGTGACGCACGAGGTGAACAAGGCCATCCACAAGACCTTCATCACCCCTATCGACCGCGAGCAGATCCACACGCTGATCAACACCATGGACGATGTGGCCGACCTGATCCAGGACTCTGCCGAGACCATGGCGCTGTACGACGTGCGCCACATGACGGAAGAGATCACCCGCCTGACCGACCTGAGCCTCAAGTGCTGCGAACGCCTGCGTGATGCCGTCAAGTTGCTCGACAAGATCGCCGATCCGGCCGTGGCTGAAGCCGCGCTCAAGACCTGCGAAGAGATCGACAAGCTCGAATCCGACGCCGACCGCGTGATGCGCAGCGCCATGAGCAAGCTCTTCCGTGAAGAGCCCGATGTGCGCGAGGTGATCAAGCTCAAGGCCATCTACGAGCTGCTGGAAACCATCACCGACAAGTGTGAGGACGTGGCCAATTGCATCGAGGGCATCGTCCTCGAAAACTCCTGATCCGGCAGGCTGACCAGTATGGAAACCGTACAAACGGCCCTCTGGGTTGTGGTCCTGCTCGTGGCACTGGCGATCCTGTTCGATTTCATGAACGGGTTCCATGACGCTGCCAATTCGATTGCCACGGTGGTGTCCACCGGCGTGCTCAAGCCCGCACAGGCGGTGCTGTTCGCCGCGTTCTTCAACTTTGTAGCGATCTTTGTCTTCCACCTGAGCGTGGCCGCTACGGTGGGCAAGGGCATCGTGCAGCCTGGCATCGTGGACACCCATGTGGTGTTTGGTGCCTTGGTGGGCGCCATCACCTGGAACGTCATCACCTGGTACTACGGCATCCCCAGCAGCTCATCGCATGCGCTCATCGGCGGCATCGTGGGGGCGGTGATCGCCAAGGCGGGTGCCAGCGCGCTGATCTCCACCGGCATCCTCAAGACCGTGGCGTTCATCTTCGTTTCGCCCTTGCTCGGCTTCCTGCTGGGCTCTCTCATGATGGTGGCTGTGGCGCACATCTTTCGGCGAACGCGGCCAAGCCGGGTGGACAAATGGTTCCGGCGCCTGCAGCTCGTGTCCGCAGGGGCCTACAGCCTGGGCCACGGCGGCAACGATGCGCAAAAGACCATCGGCATCATCTGGCTGCTGCTGATTGCCACAGGGTATTCGTCGGCAAGCGATGCTTCGCCTCCCACCTGGACGATTGTCAGCTGCTACGTGGCTATCGGCCTGGGAACCATGTTCGGCGGCTGGCGCATCGTGAAAACCATGGGCCAGAAGATCACCAAGCTCAAGCCCGTGGGCGGCTTCTGTGCCGAGACGGGCGGGGCGCTGACCCTGTTCCTGGCAACAACGCTGGGTATTCCGGTGTCCACCACCCACACCATCACAGGCGCCATCGTGGGCGTGGGCTCCACGCAGCGCGCCAGCGCAGTGCGCTGGGGCGTGGCAGGCAATATCGTCTGGGCGTGGATCTTGACCATCCCCGCCAGTGCGTTTGTGGCTGCCGTGGCGTACTGGATCAGTCTGCAGATATTCTGAATGCCCTGATTCCTGATTTGCTATTGAATGTATAGCTAATTAGGCAATATGGAAAAGCGCGAACGCACCATTTGAATGTGGATTCAATGGGGCGTTCGCTTGCTGGGTGTCGGTCACTGCGAGATCTTGCGAGCTTCCTCGATCTGGTACTCGAAGTACCGTTGGAAGCTGAACGCGAGGCTGGCCATCAGCACCGCCGTGCCCACCAACAGCGATACCACGATGGCGCCGATGGTGATCCATTGGGTCCTGCCCGCCGGGGCGTCGGGTGCGGCCGTGGGGTTGTAGCGCGCGTTCCACGCCTCGGGCGTCTTGAGTGCAAACAGGATGGCTTGCAAGGCGCAGCCCGCAATCGTGAAGCCCAGCAAAGGAATCAGCATCCAGCTGGTGTGGTCGTCCTGTCCGAGCTGTTGCACGCGCTGGATCCCGTAGATACCGAGGGCCGTCGGTATCGGGAGCAGCCAGCCCAGCATGTCGGTGATCCCGTGCAGATAAAAGCGGTGAAGGCCCAGCGGCCCGCCCACGAAGGCAAGCCATGCTGCCAAAGTTTTGTTTTTCATGGGGCATTATTCATCGTCGGGCCGCCCCAAGATGAACAAGTGGTCTCCAAGGGGGTCGCTTCGGAGGGTTGCGCTCTGCGCTGCGGGGAGCGCATGGGGCCGTTTTCATTCGGGCGATGTGGTGTCGCCCGCGCCCAGGGTTTTCTCCATGAGCACGATGTCGCGCCAAGCGCCGAACTTCCATCCCACCGAACGCATGACACCGACGTCGGTGAAGCCCAGCGCCCGGTGCACACCGATCGAGCCCGCGTTGGCCGAGTCGCCAATCACGGCCAGCAGCTTGCGTACCCCTGCTGCTTCGGCCTGGGCCGCCAGCTCGGTCAGCAGCTTGCGGCCCAGACCCATGCCCCGGGCGCTGTCGGCCACGTAGATCGAGTCCTCGGCAGAGAACCGGTAGGCTGGACGGGGCTTGAACCAGTTGGCGTAGGCAAAGCCCAGCACCTGGCCGTCCTTTTCGGCCACCAGCCAGGGCAGGCCTCGGGCCAGCACGTCGGCACGGCGGCCTGCCATGTCAGCTTCAGACGGTGGATCGATCTCGAAGGTCCCTGTGCCGTGAAGCACATGGTGTTGGTAAATGGCCGTGATGGCGGGAATATCGCTGTCGGTGCTGGAACGAATTTTGGGCATGGAAGAGGGAAATGGATATAATCGCGGGCTTTGCAGCGTGTCGCTGGCCGGGTGGCCATGTCGCGTGTCTCAAGCGTTGCGAATATGGTTGCGAACACAGTGGCTCAAGGCAAATGTTGCCGGAGTTCACCACCCGAAGGATAAATCATGGTCGTCATTCGACTCTCCCGCGGCGGCTCCAAGGGCCGTCCTTTCTTCAACATCGTCGTTGCTGACAAGCGCGTGCGCCGTGATGGCCGCTTCATCGAGCGCATCGGCTTCTACAACCCCACCGCCAAGGAATCCGAAGAAGGCCTGCGCATCGTGCAAGACCGTCTGACGTACTGGAAGAGCGTGGGCGCCCAGTCCTCGCCTACCGTGGACCGCCTGATCAAGCAAGCCGCCAAGAAGGCTGCTTAAAGCTCCCTGAAAAGGGCGGGTTTCGTCGGCATGCCTGGCGAAACCCGCCCTTTTCCTATTCTGGAATCCTCCGCCATGGCCACCAACCTGACCCTCGAACCCGCAGAGCTGCCCACAGACGCCGTTGAAGTGGGGCGCATTGCCGATGCCTGGGGTGTCAAGGGCTGGTTCAAGGTGCTGTCGCACAGCAGCAGCCCTGAGGCGCTGTTTTCATCCAAACGCTGGTACCTGCAGCCTTCCGAACGCGGCGCCAAGACCTTTGCGGGCACCGTGTTGTTGTCCATCCGCCAGGCCAAGGACCATTCGGACACCGTGGTTGCCTGGGCGCAGGGCATTGATGACCGCGATGCCGCCGAAGCCTTGCGCGGCGCGCGCATCTTTGTGCCGCGCTCCAGCTTTCCGTCCACCACGGAGGGCGAGTACTACTGGATCGATCTGATCGGTCTTGCGGTCGTCAACCGCGAAGGTGTGGCGCTGGGGCAGGTGCAGGAATTGATGTCCACCGGTCCGCAGACGGTGCTGGTGTTGACTTATGAGCAGGACGGCAAGGCACAGGAGCGGATGATCCCTTTTGTCTCGGCCTTCATTGACAACGTGGACCTGGCCGAAAAGCGCATCACGGTGGACTGGCAGCCGGACTACTGATCGGAACTCCCGCCCTGGCGCCGCCCACCATGCGCTTTGACATCATCACCCTGTTCCCCGAGCTGTTTGCGCCGTTCCTGGCCAGCGGCGTGACCCGCCGCGCGTATGCCGGCGGCCAGGTCGATGTACGCCTGTGGAGCCCGCGCGACTATGCCGATGGCAACTACCGCCGTGTTGATGACCGGCCCTTTGGCGGCGGGCCGGGCATGGTGATGATGGCTGAGCCCCTCGCCCGGTGTCTTGCAGCTATCCGGGTGGAGCGTGGTGAGGCCGAGAGTAGTGAGGCGCCGCTGGTCCTTTTTTCGCCCATTGGCGAAACGCTGAACCATGCTGCCGTGGAGCGTTGGTCTGCAAGTACGGGTGCAATCCTGCTGTGCGGGCGCTATGAAGGCATTGACCAGCGCTTCATCGATACCCATGTCGATCTGCAGATGAGTCTGGGCGACTTTGTGCTGTCGGGTGGCGAAATCGCCGCCATGGCCCTGCTGGACGCTGTGGCGCGCTTGCAGCCCGGTGTGCTCAATGATGAGGGCAGCCACCAGCTCGACAGCTTCAACCCGGCGCTCGATGGCCTGCTCGATTGCCCGCACTACACGCGCCCTGAAGAATGGGCAGGGCAGCAGGTGCCTGCCGCGCTGATGTCTGGCCACCATGCGCAGATCGAGCGCTGGCGGCGCGACCAGCGCCTGGCCACCACGGCCCGGCACAGGCCCGATCTCATCGAGGCGGCGCGCAAAGCAGGGCATCTGGCCGCTGCGGATGAAGCAGTATTGGCCAAGCTCGGCTGAATTGCTATAATCAAAGGCTTTTCGATCCTCTGGCCGGCCGTTTTGACAGGGAGTTCTCCCGCAAAACACTGAGACGTCAATCCCGACGCAGCCATTTTTGGCGCGGACAAGATCGTTGGATATCAAACATGAACCTGATTCAGACCCTGGAAGCGGAAGAAATCGCCCGCTTGAACAAGACCATCCCCGAATTCGCCCCTGGTGACACCGTCATCGTGAGCGTAAACGTGGTGGAAGGTACCCGCAAGCGCGTGCAGGCCTACGAAGGTGTGGTGATTGCCAAGCGCAATCGCGGCCTGAACAGCGGCTTCACCGTGCGCAAGATCTCCAGCGGCGAAGGCGTGGAGCGTACGTTCCAGACCTACAGCCCCCTGATCGCCAGCATTGAAGTCAAGCGCCGTGGTGATGTGCGCCGTGCCAAGCTGTACTACCTGCGTGACCGCAGCGGCAAGTCGGCACGTATCAAGGAAAAGCTGCCTTCGCGTGTCAACAAGGCTGCAGCCGCCACCGCCGCATAAGGCGCAGGCTCGACCTGACAAGCCGCTACAGCGTCTGCCTGTAGCGGCTTTTTGTTTTTTGGCTTGTTCACCTCCCCCTTCTTGTGGACCCTTCTTCCAGTCCTGCTGTCTCGTCGGTGATCGCTCCTTTGTCGAGCCTGCCCGACTTTGACCCCCGCCTTGTTCCGGTGGTGGGTGTGGATGCGCATCTGCCTGCGGTGCCGGTTCAGGCGCAGACCGCTGAAGCGCTGCGGGCGCGTTTTGCCCACCCGCCGCAGTGGGAGCCTGAGGTGCTGCTGGAAAAGAAGTTCATGAACCGCGAGCCCGCCCGTGCGTCGGTGCTGATTGCCATCGTGCTGCGCGAACAGCCCATGGTGCTGTTGACCGAACGCACGGCCCACCTGTCCACCCATTCGGGGCAAGTGGCCTTCCCCGGTGGGCGGGCAGACCCGGGGGATGCAACGCCTGCCGACACGGCTTTGCGCGAGGCGCAGGAAGAGGTGGGGCTTGCTCGGGATTTTGTCGAAGTGCTCGGCACGTTGCCAATCTATGTCACCGGCTCATCGTTCATCATCACGCCCGTGGTGGCGCTGGTGCAGCCGGACTGCGTGCTCCAGCCCAATCCGTATGAAGTGGCCGACCTTTTCGAGGTGCCGCTCGATTTTCTGCTCAACCCCGCCAACCACCGGCGCCATGTGTTCGACCGCGATGGCGTACACAGGGAGTGGTTCTCGATGCCCTACCAGGACGGCGGCAAGAACCATTACATCTGGGGTGCGACGGCAGGCATGCTGCGCAATTTCTACCGTTTCATGCAGGCGTAAACCGGGCCGGCGTGCGATAGGGTGCATCGGGGTAAAGCACCAGTATCATTGCCCCCCATGAGTTTCTTCGCCATCCTGTTCGCTCTGCTGATCGAGCAGGCCCGCCCGCTGGCACGCAGCAATCCCATTCATGCAGGTCTGAGAGCGTGGGCTCTGTCCGTGAGCCGCAATTTTGATGCGGGCAAGCCGCACCACGGATGGGTGGCCTGGAGCCTTGCGGTGCTGGTTCCGGCTCTGGTGACCCTGGCCATTCACTGGCTATTGCTTTGGGGGCTGGGGTGGCCCTTTGCGGTGCTGTGGAGTGTGGCAGTGCTGTACGTCACGCTCGGGTTTCGGCAGTTTAGCCACCACTTCACGGGCATCCGCGACGCGTTGGAGGAGGGCGATGAAGATGCTGCCCGCGAGCGCCTGGCCCACTGGCAGCAGGTGGATGTAGGGGCGCTACCGCGCAGCGAGATCGTGCGCCATGTGATCGAGTATTCAGTGTTGGCGGCCCACCGGCATGTGTTCGGCGTGTTGGCATGGTTCTCCGTGCTGGCTGCCCTGGGCCTGGGGCCGACCGGGGCTGTTCTGTACCGGTTGGCTGAGTTTGTATCGCGCTATTGGCATTACAAGCAGCGCACGGGCGCTCAGCCTGCCAGCGCCTCCCTGCAGCAGGCCTCTGCGCAGGCGTGGACCGCCATCGACTGGCTTCCGGCTCGGCTCACGGCACTGAGCTTTGCGGTGGTGGGCAGCTTTGAAGAAGCGATTGAGGGCTGGCGGTTTCACGCACAGCGTTTCCCCAATGACAACGACGGCGTGGTGCTGGCCGCCACGGCAGGTGCCATCAATGTACGCCTGGGGGGCGAGGCACTGAAGGCGCGCACTGAATTGCACACACCCCAGGGCCTGGAGATCGACGCCGACATGGGCGACAGCGATTCCACCCCCGGCCGCGAGCCCGAGGTGGGCCACCTGCGCAGCGTGGTGGGGCTCGTGTGGCGCTCGGTGGTGGTGTGGATGCTGTTGCTGGCGTTGCTCACGCTGGCGCGTTTGCTGGGGTAGCTGGCAAGCCCCCTGAACCGCAGTGCGGCTTCCATCGGAGAGGGGCGCACCCTCAACCATGCAAGCTAGTTCCACGGGTGCGCTGGTTTCCGCCGCGGCAGTGGTGGAGACCGCGCTCGGCTCAGTACCGGGTGTGGCGCAGTTCTTCAAATAGATCGCTATAAATTTTATAGCGTGTTGCGCTTATACCGCCTGCGCTGGGGCCCAGTTTGACTGCATCCAGCACGCCACAGCCCGGCTCGTGCAGGTGGGTGCAGTTGTAGAACTTGCAGGCTGTCGCATGTGCTGCAATGTCGGGCATGCAGGCTGCCAGTTGCATGGGGGCAATGTGGTGCAGCCCAAACTCCTGAAAGCCTGGTGAATCGATGAGCGCGGTGGTACGGGCCTTGTCCATCCAGTACCAGTGCGTGCTGGTGGTGGTGTGTTTGCCCGAGTTCAGCGCCTGCGAGATTTCACCGGTGAGCACGGAAGCGCCTGGCACCAGTAGATTGATGAGGGTGCTCTTGCCGGACCCTGAGGGCCCCAGCACCAGTGTGGTCTTGCCCTGAAGGTGCTCCATCAGCAGTGCGCGGTCCACTTCGCTGGAGAGCGCGAGCGACAGCGGCAGCACGCCATAGTGCTTGCCCGCACCCATGTGCCGGTAGGGCAGCAAGCGCTCCCAGGCGCGGGCGAAAGGTTCGACCAGATCGCTCTTGTTGAGTGCAATGATGGGCTTGATGCCCTCGGCCTCGGCGGCAATCAGGGCGCGGGCTAGCTGGCTTTCCGAAAACACCGGCTCTGCCGCGATCAGGATGAGCACCTGGTCGAGGTTGGCGGCAAACGACTTGGTGCGGATCTCGTCCTGGCGGTAAAAGAGGTTGCGCCGCTCCTTGACCTTTTCGATGGTGCCCTCTTCGCCCTGGCCGGGCGGAGGCGCCTGCCACAGCACATGGTCGCCCACCACTGCCTGGCTCTTTTTGCCACGTGGGTGGCAGATGCGGCGTTCGCCGTCGGGCGTCTCCACCATGCAGTGGCGCCCATGGCTGGCGACCACGGTGCCGTCCATGAGCGCGCTGCGTTCAGCCATGGGAGCCTGTGGTGCGCAAGGTCATGGGGTCAGGCCACCAGGGCATCGAACTGCGTTGCGCACTCGAAATCCGTGGATGAAATGCCATGCACGTCGTGCGTGTTCAGGCGCACCACGCACCGGCTGTAGTGCACCGACAGATCGGGGTGGTGATCCTGGGCGTTGGCAATGAAGGCCAAGGCGTTCACGAACGAGATGGTCTCGTAGTAGTTGGCGAAATGGTAGGTCTTCTCAATGGCGACGTCAGCGCCATCGCCCGTCAGGCTCCAGCCTTCGAGTTTGGCCAGGTTTGCTACAACTTCGGTAGCTGTCAACGCACGACGGGTAAGCGTTGACCAGTCTTTTTTCTTCAACATGGTAGTCATGGATGGGACGGGTTGTGCATGCGCGCCAGCCGCTCGGTGGCGGGTGGGTGCGAGTAGTAGAACTTCACGTACACCGGGTCGGGTGTGAGCGTGGAGGCATTATCTTCGTAGAGCTTGAGCAGGGCGGAGGACAGGTCGGCGCCGCTGGCCTGGGCGACGGCGTAGGCGTCTGCCTGGAATTCGTGGCGGCGCGAAAGTTGCGAGAACAGCGGCGAGATGAAAAACGTGAAGACTGGCACCACAAGCATGAAAAGCAGCAGGGCCAGTGCGTCATTGGGGGCTGCGGCCAGAGTGGGGTCCAGCGAGATACTCGGCCGCACGCCCAGGCCGGTATAGAACCACACCTGGTTGGAGAGCCAGCCCAGCAGTGCGAAGCCTGCCAGGCTCAATGCGAACATGGTCACGATACGCTGGATGATGTGCCGGTGCTTGAAATGCCCCAGCTCATGGGCCAGCACCGCCTCGACCTCGCCCGGGGCCAGCTGGCGCAAGAGGGTGTCGTAAAACACCACGCGCTTTGCTGCGCCAAAGCCCGTGAAGTAGGCGTTGGCATGCGCGCTGCGGCGGCTGCCGTCCATCACGAACAGCCCTTTGGCCGAGAAGCCACAGCGCTGCATGAGGGCAGTGACGCGGGCCTTGAGCGATTCATCTTCGAGGGGCTGGAACTTGTTGAACAGCGGGGCGATGAAGGTGGGATACACCACCATCAGCAGCAGATTGAAACCCATCCAGAAGCACCAGGCCCACAGCCACCACAGCGGACCGGTCGCTCCCATGATCCAAAGGATCAGCGCGGCGATGGGCAGGCCGATCAGTGCGCCGACCAGCAGGCCCTTGAGCGCATCGGCAAGCCACAGGCGCAAGGTCATCTTGTTGAAACCAAAGCGCTCTTCCACAACGAAGGTCTGGTACAGCGACAGCGGCAGGTCGATCAGGCCGCTGATGGCGGCAAACACGGTCAGCAGCGCAAGCTGCTGCCACATCCCGCCGCCCAGGGCGCTGAGCAAAGCCTGGTTCAGCACATCCAGTCCACCCAGCAGTGTCCAGCCCAGCAGCACGGCCGCGCCCAGTGCCATTTCCAGCAATCCCAGGCGTGCCTTGGTGATCGTGTAATCCGCGGCCTTCTGGTGCGCCGCCAGCGCGATGCGTTCGGCAAATGGTGCGGGAACGTCGCTGCGGTGCCGCGCCACATGCCGGATCTGGCGCGTAGCCAGCCAGAACTTGAGCACAAGGCCCAGGGTGAGAGCTGCGGCAAACGCAAGCGTCAGCGCCAGGGCGGGAGAGAAGGCGTCGGAAGTGGGCATGAGCGGCGAGTTTAGGCCATCGGCGACAATGCGCGCCATGTCAGAAGCCAACAACCCCACCCCTCACGCACTTGCCAAATCCGACCAGAACCTGGTCTGGCTCGATTGCGAAATGACAGGCCTGGAGCCCGATACCGACCGCCTGCTGGAAATCGCCGTCATCGTGACGGGACCGAGCCTGGAGCCGCGCATCGAGGGGCCAGTTTTTGCGATCCACCAGTCCGATGAACTGCTGGGCAAGATGGATGCCTGGAACAAGGGCACCCACGGCCGCAGCGGCCTCATCGACAAGGTGAAGGCCTCGACCGTGACGGAGGAGGAGGCAGAGCAGCAGATCATTGCCTTCCTGAGCAAGTACGTTCCCAAAGGGACTGCGCCTATGTGCGGCAACAGCATCGGCCAGGACCGGCGCTTTCTGGTGCGCTATATGCCCAAGCTCGAGCGATTCTTCCATTACCGCAACGTGGACGTGAGCACCCTTAAGGAATTGGCCAAGCGCTGGAAGCCCGAGGCCTACACCAGCTTCAAGAAAGCGCAGAAGCACACGGCCCTGGCAGACGTGCATGAGTCCATTGACGAACTGGCGCACTACCGCAAGCACCTGCTTTCGGTGTGATGGATTTCGGGGAGGGTGGCTGAAGACCTTGTGGGTTTGTATCGCAAGAACTGAGAAGGGCTTGCGGGAAAATACCTATCCATGCCATAATCAACGGCTGCGCAGGAATCCATTCCTCGCAGATTGTGCATCTCCCCTCACACACCGGGCTTGCCAGCCGACTGTTTTCAACGCAGTGCAGGACTAGCGAACAACGCCCACCAGCATCCGCCCAGAGCAATGCAGGTTTCGTTTGATGGTTGATGTTTTTTAACCATTGACGAAGCCACTCGCAGGCTACGCTTGCGATCGTCTTCGTGAGAGAAAAATCATGACCGACACCTCTTTGGTGCAGGGCGAATTCGCGCCTGCCGACACTTCCTTTGCTGCCGACATTTCCGTGCAGTCTTCCCCTCTGGACGCCGTGGTGGCTGCTGCCACCGAGGCCGACGTTGCCGTGACTGCTGAACCCAACGGCTTTATCGAACTGGGCCTGGCCCCTGAACTGGTGCAAGCCGTGGCTGACCTGGGCTACACCCAGCCCACCAGCGTGCAGCTCAAGGCCATTCCCTTGGCCATGGGCGGTGGCAACGACTCCACCAAGTTCATCGACTTGATGGTTTCCAGCCAGACCGGCAGCGGCAAGACTGCCGCCTTCCTGCTGCCCGTGCTGCACACGCTGATCAACCAGCAGGCTGCTGCCGAAGCCGAAGAACGCGCTGCTTTCGAGCGCGCTGTGGCCGAAGCTGCCGCCCGTGGTGAGCCTGCCCCCAAGCGCGCCAAGCGCAAGGATCCCACCAGCTCGCGCAATTTCAAGGCCGCCACCCCTGGTGCCCTGATTCTGTGCCCCACGCGTGAACTGGCGCAGCAAGTCGCGCACGATGCTATCGACCTGGTCAAGCACTGCCGTGGCCTGCGCGTCGCTAATGTGGTGGGTGGTATGCCCTACCAATTGCAGATCGCCAAGCTGCAAAACGCCGACCTGGTGGTGGCCACCCCCGGCCGCTTGCTGGATCTGCAGCGCTCGATGCAGATCAAGCTCGACAAGGTGCAGTTCCTGGTCGTTGACGAAGCCGACCGCATGCTCGACCTGGGCTTCTCGGACGACCTGGCCGAACTGAATCAGCTGACTGCCCAGCGCAAGCAGACCATGATGTTCAGCGCCACCTTCGCGCCTCGCATCCAGCAGCTGGCCATGCGCGTGATGCACGACGGAGGTTCGTCTGTGCAGAAGGTCACCATTGACTCTCCGCAAGAGAAGCATGCCAACATCAAGCAAATGCTGTACTGGGCCGACAACGCCCAGCACAAGCGCAAGATGCTGGACCACTGGCTGCGTGACACCACGATCAACCAAGCCATCGTTTTTGCCAGCACCCAGGTGGAGTGCGATGGCCTGGCCAACGACCTGCAGCAAGAAGGCTTTTCGGCCGTGGCACTGCACGGCGCCCTGAGCCAGGGTCTGCGCAATCGCCGTTTGATGGCATTGCGCGCTGGCCAGGTGCAGATTCTGGTGGCTACCGATGTGGCAGCACGTGGTATCGATGTACCCACGATCACCCATGTGTTCAACTTCGGTCTGCCCATGAAGGCCGAGGACTACACCCACCGCATTGGCCGTACTGGCCGTGCGGGCCGCGATGGCCTGGCCATCACGTTTGCCGAGTTCCGCGATCGCCGCAAGATCTACGACATTGAGTCGTACAGCCGCCAGCAGTTCAAGGCCGAAGTGATTCCCGGCATGGAGCCCTCGCAGCGCGCGCCGCAGGCACCTCGCGGTGGCGATTTTGGTGGTGGCCGTGGCGCCCCTGGCCGTTCGTACGACAACCGTGACAACCAGTCGCGTGGCCGCTTCGGTGGTCCCGCACGTGGTGGCAATGACCGTGGTGGTTTCGGTGGTGGCTTTGGCGGTGGTTTCGCTGGCCGCGACAACCGTGGTGCTCCTGCACGTGGCGAAGGCGCTGGCGGTTTTGCGGGTCGTGATGACCGTGGTGGTGACCGTAGTTTTGCGCCGCGTCGTGATGGTGAAGGCTATGGCCGCAAACCTGGTTTTGGTGACGCAGGCCGTGGCAGCTTTGCGCCCCGTGGTGATGCAGGTGCACCGCGTGGTGATTTCGCTCCCCGCAAGCCAGCGTTTGCCAAGCCAGCTGGTGGCGGCGGCAAGCCGTTCGTGGCACACGATGCCCGCAAGCGCCCTGCGCGCCCCGCGCGCTGATCGCTGATCGCTGACAGGTCTGTGGAGCTAGCGCCACCCCTGTTGCAAAGGCCAGTACCGCAAGGTGCTGGCCTTTTTTGTTGTTGTGGGGACCCTGGACCAAGAATACGCAGAGTAGCTCGACAATAATTGCCCAGGGAGGAATCTGCAGTGTCGTCTTCGTTATCTTCCGAGGCAGACTTTGAACACATGTTCGAACTGGCGCCTGTGTCTCTCTGGCTGGAGGACTACAGCGCCCTGAAGCAACTTTTTGATCGCTGGCGCGCTGCGGGGGTTTCCGATCTTCGTGCCCACCTTGCTCAGGACTCCGCAAGGGTGCGGCAATGCAGCGCTGCCCTCAAGGTGTTGAAAGTCAATCGCCGCACGCTGGAGCTGTTTGCGGCCGAGAACCAACAGGTGCTTGAAGCGAATCTGGACCAGGTCTTCAGGGATGACATGCACGATGCGCTCTTCCATGAGCTGGCGGCGCTGTGGTCCGGGCAGCTGGAGTTTTCGAACCAGACGGTCAACTATGCGCTGGATGGCCGGCGTCTTGACGTTCAGATTCGCGCACGCATCCTTCCAGGGTATGAAGCGGACTGGAGCCGCGTTCTGCTTTCGCTGGAAGACATCACGGCCCAAGTGCGGAGTGCCAGCCAACTTCGGCGCAGCGAACAATATGCACGGGATTTGTTCGAGCACTCCCCGGTCTCGTTGTGGGTCGAGGATTTCAGTGCCGTGAAAAGCCTGCTCGACGGTGTTCGCTCGCAGGGCATTGACGATTTCAAGACCTTCATCACGGTGCACCCTGAATTCGTCACGCGCTGCATGCAGGAGATTCGCGTGATCGATGTCAACCAGCAGACGTTGCGCATGTTCGGTGCGTCCAGCAAGGAGATGCTTCTGAACAACATCGGGCGGGTGTTTAGGGGTGAGATGCATGAGTCCTTCGCGGACCAGTTGCTGGACCTGTGGGAGGGCAAGACCTTTCAGCAGCGCGAAGTGGTCAACTACGCGCTGTCGGGGGATGCGGTGCATATCCACATGCAGTTTTCCGTGTTGGCAGACCATCTTGCGGACTGGGGGCTGGTGCTGCTGTCGCTGGTGGACATCACGGCGCGCAAAAAGGCCGAAGCCTACCTGGAGTACCTTGGCAAGCATGACGTCCTGACGCAGCTGCGCAACCGGGCCTTCTATGCGGAAGAACTCAATCGTGTCACCCGCAAGGGGCCGTGGCCTCTGTCCATCATTGCGATTGATCTGAACGGGCTCAAGGTTGTGAACGATGAGCAGGGCCATGCTGCGGGCGATTCCATGCTGCGCAGGGTGGGCGAAGTACTGGCCAAGGCGGTGGACCCGCCAGCCTGCGCCGCGCGCATTGGCGGAGACGAATTCACGGTGTTGCTGCCCGGCATGGACGAGCGCAGCGCCTTTGCGTTGCAAGAGCGCATTCTCTCCATGTTGGACTTGAACAACCAGTTCTATCCTGGCCAGCCGATCAGCCTGGCCATGGGCGTCGCTTCGTGTCGTTCGGGCGACATGGTCGAAGCGGCCATCCATCGTGCCGACCAGGCCATGTATGCCGAAAAAATCCGGTACTACCAGGAAAAAGGGGTGGACCGGCGGCAACTGTCATAGGACCCCTTCCGGGTTGCATGGAAGCTTGGCGTCAGGTGCCGTGGGGTGTACTTCAGAACTCAGCCCGCGTGAACTGCGTAGCCGTAGAGCCGCTCGGTTGGCATCCTGGCTAGAAAATTGCGCTCAGAGGCATCGATGGCCCCAGTGCCTGGCGGGCGTAGCGGCTTTCCAGAGGCTTCGCCAGGGTGCCTACTGTGCCTTTACCTGTGCCTTTACCGCCTTGAACGCTTCGACATCGACAAACTTGCGAAGCTTCCAGTTAGGCTGGGCTTTGTACTCGGGCGCCTGGAATCCCACTCTCGCGGGTGCGCACTGACTTGGCGGGGCGTAGAGTGAGGTCTCATTGTTGCTAGCGCGCAGGGCAATTCACGAACGCCAGGGGCTCAACCTGGCGTTGCAGTCCTTCCAATATCGGGCCAGCGATGGTGCAGATAGATCCAAGCCATCATGCCCACGCACATCATGAGCAGCGATGCGAAGGCCAGCAAGACCGTTGAGTGCATTACCAAAGGGACCAGGATGCCCGCCACAATGCCGTTCGCAGTAGAGCCGACAAACGCTTGCATGGACGAGGCCATGCCGCGGCGCTCGGGGTGAAGGTCCAGCACCAGCAGGGTCACTACCGGCACCATCAGTGCCCAGCCAAACGCAAAGACCGCAATCGGCAGCAGTGACCAGGCCGCGTGCACGGGAAAGAGCAGATTTGCTCCCAGGTTGAAGACGGCTACGGTAAACATGATCACAAAGCCGTGCCGTATCTGTCGTTTTGGAGCGATCTTGCCGGCCAGACGCCCGCTCAGCCACGCGCCGCCCATGATGCCCGAAATGGTCAGTAGAAAGAACCAGAAGAACTGCGTGGGGGCTAGTGCAAGGTGTTCGCCCAGAAAGGCAGGTGCTGCCAGTACGTACAGGAACATCCCATTGAATGGAACGCCGCTTGCGAGCGCCAGCAGCACAAATCGAGGGCTTGACCCCAGCTGCCAGTACCCCCGCATCAGATGGGGCACATTGAACGGCTGGCGATGCTCGGCCTGCAATGTTTCGGGCAGGAGCCTTAAGTTTGCGACCCAGAGCACCACACCCACGCAGGTCAGAAACCAGAAGATGCTGTGCCAGCCTGCATGTACAAAGAGCCAGCCGCCCACGATGGGAGCGATGGCTGGGGCTATGCCAAAGTAGATCGTCACTTGGCTCATCACCTGCTGCGCGCGCGCTGGGGGAAACATGTCGCGGATGACCGCACGCGACACCACAATGCCAGCGCCCGTAGACAAGCCCTGCAATGCCCTGAACGCTATGAGCTGGCCGATGCTTTGTGACAGAGCGCATCCAGCCGAGGCCAGCGTGAACATGGCAATCCCGCACAGGACCACCGGTCGCCGGCCAAAGCTGTCGGCGAGTGCTCCATGGAAGAGGTTCATGAACGCAAAACCAAAGAGATAGGCCGAAAGGGTCTGTTGCATCTCCACCGGGGTGGCGCCCAGGGCACTGGCAATGCCTGCGAAGGCAGGTATGTAGGTGTCAATCGAGAAAGGCCCCAGCATGCCCAGTACGGCGAGGAGGGCCGCGAGGGTCCATTGGGGCGCGCGCCAAAGTGTGTGGGCGTTGGGATTCATGGGGTGGGCAACGGGTAGAACATCGGGCAGGTGCAGGGGGCTCGGGCAGGGCCGATGACGGCCGTTGCGGCAAGAGCCGCTATCAGGGCTTGGTTCTCTGCGGCAGGAATTGACCCCCGGACGAAAACCGGTACCTCCCCTCCATCCAGCCCAGTCCGAACAGGGCCAGAGTCTGTTCATAGTACGCCGTGGATCGCACGGGATTTGCGACGAGACGGCTGAGCTGCGCTTTCAATGCAGCACTATCGCCTTGCGCCTGCAAAAAGGGCAGCATCGCTGCCGTAAAGCCTGCCGGACCGGGGCCTGAGCCCTGTCCTGTCAGTACATCAATCGATTCAGGTGGGTACCCCTGTTCGCGCACGTATCTCGCCATGGGGGCCAATGCAGAAAGCAAGGGCTTGCGGCCAGGTGCGGCAGGGTGCAGCATGCCTGCCCACAGGTAGACGCGAATCGCGTTGTAGGCGCCCTGGCCTTTTTCCTTGCCTTTTTCGTCAATGAGAAAGCCTTGCCGTGCGTCGTACAAGGTCCAGTCAGGGGCGTAGCCTTTGGGGGAGGCTCCCACGATGATTTTTTCAGAACTTTGAGTGAGCTGCCTCCAGGCAGGGAGGGGGTAGAGCGTGGCCAGCCGTTGCATGACCTGCAACGGCATATAGCTTGGGTTGAGTTTCCATCGGCCTTCGGCCTCCACAAAGCCGCTTGGCGCAGGGAGCAGGCTCGGCCCCAGGCCAGGGAGGTCTGCGGTCTCCTCTGCGATGATGCGGGCGGCCAGACGAGCCCCCAAGGCGCGATATTGCGGGGCGTTCCACAGGCGTGCAGCCTCGCCCAAGACATAGGCAATCCAGATGTCTGCGTCGGAAGCCGCATTGCTGTCAATAACGCCCCAGGTTCCGTCCGGCCGACGGCCCCACAGCCACGCGGGCAGGCGTGCGCCCAGGTCTCCGCCGCTCAAATTGTTTTCGGTCCAGCGCAGGAGGGTGTCGAAACCCTTGCGGTCATTGGCGACCAGGGCAAAGAAAAGTCCGTAAGCTTGGCCTTCCGAGTAGGTGCGCCCTCCCTCCCCGTCGTCCGAGATCACCCGGCCTTCCTCGCTGGTGAATTGGGCCTTGAAGGTATCCCAGGCAGGCCATTGGCCGCCGCGCGCCAAACCCGCCACTGCTCGCTCCTGCCCTTGCGCGCGTGACAGCGTGGCGGGCGCGAGCAGGCTCAGTCCTGTGAGAAGTGCTGTCCGCCTCAGGAGTATTGGAGTCATGAAAATCCTCGCGTTGCAGTACCAACAGGAACGGGTTCTTCTGGATAGCGTATGGGGCACAGCGCATATGTGCGAGCAAGATGAGGTTATTTTGTAACCTGAAGATGCTGCTGAGAACGGAGCTAGCCGAGGAAGGGGTGTGTTGTGCCTCTGTCGTAGCCAGAAAAACAAAAAAGCCGACGCTACATTGAAGTAGCACCGGCTTTGTGCGCCTTGCGGCTTTTGTTTGGTGGGTCCTGAGTGACTCGAACACTCGACCTACGGATTAAGAGTCCGCTGCTCTACCAACTGAGCTAAGAACCCAAACTTTTTATAAATCTGTCTGCATTGCTGCAGAGCCTCGAATTATGCACTAGTTTTTTGTGGCTTGGCAAGCAACCCAGAAAATTATTGCATGGCATTGCGGCTGGCGAGTTCGACAAACAGGCCACTGTGGTCCAGTTCACCCAGGCCGTGATCTACGCCTTCGGCATAGAGGGTCTCGAACAGGGCTGTGATGGGCGCGTCGAAGCCGATCTCGCTGGCCGTCGCCAGGGCGTTGCGCATGTCCTTGAGCTGCACGGCCATGCGGCCGCGTGGGGCAAAGTCACGCTCCACCATGCGCTGGCCATGCAGTTGCAGGATGCGGCTGTCTGCAAAACCTCCCTGAATGGCTTCGCGCACCTTGGCCATGTCTGCGCCGCCCTTGGCTGCAAACAGCAATGCCTCGGCCACCGCGCCGATGGTGATGCCCACGATCATCTGGTTGGCCAACTTGGTGAGCTGGCCCGCGCCGTGCGGGCCCACATGGGTGGCGCGGCCGCAGGCGGCGAACACGGGCTGGGCCTGCGCAAAGTCTTCAGGGCGCCCGCCCACCAGGATGGCGAGTGTGCCGTTTTCCGCTCCCACCGTCCCACCTGATACAGGTGCATCCAGGTGGGCCAGGCCCATCTCGCCCAGGCGGGCGGCGTGGTCCCGTGCTTCGCGGGGCTGGATGGAGGCCATGTCGATGAAGAGGGCGCCTTTGCGCATCGCCTTGGCCGTTCCGGATTCGAACAGGACGTGTCCTACGACAGGGCCGTTTTCCAGCAGGCTGATCACCACATCGGCGTTCTGGACCGCTTCGGTGGGCGAGGCATGGACGGTGATGCCAAACGCTGTCAGGGGCTCCGCCTTGGCTCGGGTACGGTTCCACACCTGGACCTGATGGCCGGCTTCCTTGAGGCGGCGTGCGATGGGGCGGCCCATCATGCCAATGCCCAGGACTGCAATGCGAAGCGGGGTGGTGGTCATGGCGTCATTCATCCGGGATCGTTGTCTCTGTGTGCATCATGTGCCTTTTTGGTGCATCACCCTGTCACGGAGCTTGCAGCATGGCTAGATTGGAATGATGATGCCGCACAGCCCCAGGAGACCCTACCCATGACCTTGCCCCTGCATGACCCCGCCTGGCTGGAGCGCATGTACAACAACCGTGCTCTGGTGCCCGACCACATGGACTACCTGCAGCGCTGGGCACGGGATTCTGCGCAGGTGCGGGCCAACGTCCCTTGTGTGCTGGATGTGGCCTATGGCAGCGGTGCAGGGGAAACCCTGGACGTGTTTCCGTCTGCACGTACCACGGGCGGGCCGGTGCCTGTGCTGGTGTTCATCCATGGCGGCTACTGGCGGTCGCTCGACAAATCCGATCACTCGTTCATTGCGCCGCCTTTTACCCAGGCCGGGTTTTGTGTGGTGGTGGTGAACTATGCGTTGTGCCCAGGCACCCCCGAGGCGCCGGTGACCATCCCGCACATCGTGCGGCAAATGGAGAAAGCACTGGGTTGGGTGTGGCACCACGTTGCCGCCCATGGGGGCGACCCGAAGCGGATTACCGTGGCCGGGCATTCGGCGGGCGGCCACCTGGCGGCCATGCTGCTCACCAGCGTGTGGCCATTGATCGGCGACGGTCTGCCAGACGGGCTGGTGCGCAACGCGCTGTCGATTTCCGGGGTCCATGATCTAGAGCCCATCATGCACACGCCGATGTACCAGTCGGTGTTGAGCCTGACGGAGCAACAAGTGCTGCAGTGCAGTCCTGCGCGCCTGCTGGAGCCGCCCACTGGCACGCTGTACTGCGCCGTCGGGGCCGATGAAAGCCCCGAGTTCCTGCGGCAGAACCAGTTGATGCAGAACGCCTGGGGCAGCCACTTCGTGCCCCGTAGCGTGGCATTACCCGGACTGCACCACTTCAGCATCGTCGATGCCCTGGCCCAGCCCGGGCATGACCTGCACCACATGGCGCAAAACCTGCTGCGGGCCTGACCTCGCGTTGATCTCGGCCCGGGTGCTGGTTTACATCAGCAGGTGCTCACCCGCGTTGTCGCCGCCCAGGATCACATAGTTGACCTTGCGCACGTCCATCAGCTTGGTGCCGCCGGCGTAGCTGATGGAGCTCTGCACGTCTTGCTCCATCTCGATCAGCGTCTCGGCCAGCTTGCCCTTGATGGGCTCCAGGATGCGCTTGCCTTCCACGTGCTTGTACTCGCCCTTGTTGAAGTCGCTGGCCGAGCCGTAGTACTCCTTGAACAGCGCGCCGTCCACTTCCACCGTCTTGCCGGGGGATTCTTCATGGCCAGCGAACAGCGAGCCGATCATCACCATGCTGGCGCCAAAACGGATGCTCTTGGCGATGTCGCCATGGCTGCGGATGCCGCCGTCGGCAATGATGGGCTTGGTGGCCACGCGGGCACACCACTTGAGGGCCGACAACTGCCAGCCGCCCGTGCCAAAGCCGGTCTTGAGCTTGGTGATGCACACCTTGCCCGGGCCTACGCCTACCTTGGTGGCGTCGGCGCCCCAGTTTTCCAGGTCGATGATGGCTTCAGGCGTGGCCACGTTGCCCGCAATCACAAACGCCTTGGGCAGGTGTTGCTTGAGGTAGCCAATCATGTTCTTCACGCTGTCGGCGTGGCCATGGGCGATGTCGATGGTGATGTATTCGGGCGTGAGGCCCAGTGCCACCAACTGGTCCACGGTGTCGTAGTCGGGTTGTTTGACGCCCAGTGAGATCGAGGCGTAGCAGCCCTTGGCGTGCATGTCCTTGACGAACTGAATGTTGTCCAGGTCAAACCGGTGCATGACGTAGAAGTAGCCGTTCTGGGCCATCCAGGTACAGATCTTTTCGTCCACCACCGTTTTCATGTTGGCGGGTACCACGGGGATGCGGAACGAGCGGCCGCCCAGCTCCACGCTGGCGTCGCATTCCGAGCGGCTTTCCACGCGGCATTTGCGGGGCAGCAGCAAAACGTTGTCGTAGTCGAAGATTTCCATGAGATTCCAAGCTCCTTTGAAAAGGTCGCCTGCGAAGGATTTCGCGGGCGTGGGCGCTTGGCTTGGGACCGGCTTTGTGGGCACTGGCGTGGTGGCCAGCTCCGAACCCCGCAGATTGCGCGGGCACAAAAAACCGGGCGTCAAGAAACTTGGGCCCGGTGATTGATTCTACCCGCCTGCCTGGCAGGCCCTATAACCGTGCGGGTATGACCGGTATCACCGATGTCATCGGCAGGTGGACTGCGCAGCCGCCAGGACGCTGCCCTGGGCGTCCTGCACCCAGCCCACCAAACGCAGCCGCTCGGCCTGTGCGCCTTCCGGGATGCGCATAGACCGGGTTTCCATCCATTTCATTCGCTCTTTTTTTGATAGCTTTTCGCGCTTTTCCCATGTGCCGTGGAGCATGTTTCGAACCATATTTCGTGCCACTTTCGTGCCTTCGGTGCCTGCAGGCACGGATTCGACAAGCAGCAGGTAAAAGTCCATGGCTCCAGGCGTTGCGACGTTGCGCTGTGCAGCGCGCTGCAGGGGCGTGAACGCGATGGTGGTGCCCAGGTAGTCGTTGAACGGCATGCCATGGGCCACGCGCAGGCGGGCTGGCGTGTATGCCTCGATCGCCGCCGTGTGCACATCGGTGGCAACCGGGGGCTTGCGGCCCAGGGCCTGCAGGCGGGCCGGGGCATCGTTGGTGGCAGCGGCCGACAAGGGCGCGTCGTCACCGGCCTTGCCCGGCACGATCCAGTCCAGCACCGCCACGCCCGCCGTGGCAGAGGGCGCGGGGGTGGCCGCATCGCTCCAGCAGGCTTCGCAGTCGGCACTGATGAAGCGCTCGAAAATGGCCACGGGCTGTGGGATGCCGTCACTGCTGCAGCTGGCCTGGGCCAGCGCTGAGGCTGTGTAAGTGAGGACCAGGACGCTGGCCAGGGTGCGGGCAATGTTTTTCATGGTCGGGCAGGGAGGGCGCCGGGGCGCTTTCTACAATGGCCGCATGTTCCCACAAGACCCGTTCCCGGGTGCACCCGAAGCCTTGGTGCCCCCACACGCTGCTGCGGCCTCGGCTGCATCGCCCCTCCTGGCCAATCTGAACGACGAGCAACTGGCGGCCGTCACCCTGCCCGCAGGCCACGCACTGATACTGGCGGGCGCAGGCTCGGGCAAGACCCGCGTGCTCACCACCCGCATCGCCTGGCTGCTGCAAAACGGCTACGCCACGCCCGGTGGCATTCTGGCCGTCACTTTCACGAACAAGGCCGCCAAAGAGATGGTGGCGCGTCTGTCCGCGATGCTGCCGGTGAACGTGCGTGGCATGTGGATCGGCACCTTCCACGGCCTGTGCAATCGCCTTTTGCGCGCGCACCACAAGGCGGCAGGCCTGTCGCAGTCGTTTCAAATTCTGGACACGCAAGACCAGCTATCGGCCATCAAGCGCCTGTGCAAGCAGCACAACGTGGACGACGAGCGTTTTCCGCCCAAGCAGCTGTCCTACTTCATCGCCAATTGCAAAGAAGAAGGCCTGCGCCCCGGCGATGTGGAGACGCACGACAGCGACGCCCGCAGAAAGGTCGAGATCTACCAGCTGTACGAAGAACAATGCCAGCGCGAAGGCGTGGTGGACTTTGGCGAGCTGATGCTGCGCAGCTACGAGCTGCTGCGCGATAACGACGCCATCCGCGAGCATTACCAGCGCCGCTTCGCGCACATCCTGGTCGATGAGTTCCAGGACACCAACAAGCTGCAGTACGCCTGGCTCAAGCAACTGGCGGGCAACGAGGTGGGCGGGCGCTTTGAGGCGCGTGGCAGCGTGATTGCCGTGGGCGATGACGACCAGAGCATCTACGCCTTCCGTGGCGCACGCGTGGGCAACATGACCGACTTCGTGCGCGAGTTTGATGTGCAGCGCCAGATCAAGCTGGAGCAGAACTACCGCAGCTACAGCAACATCCTCGACTCGGCCAACGCCCTCATCAGCCACAACAGCCGCCGCCTGGGCAAGAACCTGCGCACCACGCAGGGCGCGGGCGAGCCCGTGCGCGTGTACGAAGCCAGCTCTGACCTGGCGGAGGCGCAGTGGATGGTCGATGAGATCAAGCAACTCGTGCGCAACGACGGCTTTGAGCGCAAGGAAATCGCCGTGCTCTACCGCAGCAATGCGCAAAGCCGGGTGATCGAATCGGCGCTGTTCAACGCCAGCGTGCCCTACCGCGTGTACGGTGGACTGCGGTTTTTTGAGCGTGCCGAAATCAAGCACGCGCTGGCTTACCTGCGCCTCTTGGAGAACCCACACGACGACACCAGCTTCACGCGTGTCGTCAACTTTCCGCCGCGTGGCATTGGCGCGCGCAGCATCGAAGTGCTGCAGGACGCAGCCCGCGCCGCAGGCTGCTCGCTGCACGACGCGGTGAGCGCCGTGTCCGGCAAGGCGGGCGCTAACTTGGGCGCGTTCGTCGCCATGGTCGATGTGCTGCGCGAGCAGACGCAAGGGCTGAACCTGCGCGGCATCATTGAGCAGATGCTCGAATCCACGGGCCTGGTGGAGCACTTCCGCACGGAGAAGGAAGGCGCCGACCGCATCGAGAACTTGCAGGAACTGGTCAACGCTGCCGAGAGTTTTGTCACTCAGGAAGGTTTTGGCCGCGACGCCGTGGCCCTGCCACTGGACGAGCATGGCACGCCGCTTACCCAGAGCGCCCAAAGCCCGGTCAGCCAAGGGCTGGACCCCAACGCACCGGTGCTGGACGAACCCCTGAAGCCCGCCGTGCCGGGCATCGTGGACGCCGACACCGGCGAAACCCTCTCGCCCCTGGCCGCCTTCCTGACCCACGCCGCGCTCGAAGCGGGCGACAATCAGGCCCAGGCTGGCCAAGACGCCGTGCAACTGATGACCGTGCACGCCAGCAAGGGCCTGGAGTTTGACGGTGTGTTCATCGGCGGCATGGAAGAGGGCCTGTTCCCCCACGAAAACTCCGCCAGCGAGCGCGATGGTCTGGAGGAAGAGCGCCGACTGATGTATGTGGCCATCACCCGCGCCCGCAAGCGCCTGTACCTGAGCCACTCGCAAACGCGCATGCTGCATGGGCAGACGCGCTACAACATCAAGAGCCGCTTTTTTGACGAGCTGCCTGAGGCCGCGCTCAAGTGGATTACGCCCAAGCAGCAAGGGTTTGGATCGTATGCTCCTAATTCAGGAGCTGGAAGCGCTTATCCATCAATCGCTAGAGGCCAATTTGGCTTTAAATCCGAGACCTTTGCCAGCCCACCGGTGCCGGTGCAAAAGACCGCGCCGTCCCACGGCCTGCGCGCAGGCATCAACGTGTTCCACACCAAGTTCGGCGAAGGCAAGGTGCTGGCCATCGAGGGAACCGGCGACGACGCGCGTGCGCAGGTCAACTTCCCGCGCCATGGCACCAAGTGGCTGGCGCTCAGCGTGGCCAAGTTGACGGTGGTGGATTGAGCGCAGCCACCGCTGCCCCAGCGCCACCCGCTCTGATCCTTGTGGTGCTGGGCGGACTTCCCGGAGTGGGCAAGAGCACCGTTGCCCGCGCATTGCTGGCGCGCTGGCCTGCGGTGTACCTGCGCATCGACACTATCGAGCAGGCGCTGCGGGAATCCGGTGTGCTCATCGCCGGGGCTGTGGGCGCTGCGGGTTATATGGCGGCCTATGCGTTGGCGCGCACCCAGCTTGTGCAGGGTTTGCCGGTGCTGGCGGACTGCGTCAACCCGCTGCCGGTGACGCGCGAAGCCTGGCGTACCGTGGCGCGTGATACGCGGGTGCCCCTGCTGGAGGTGGAAGTGATTTGCTCGAATGCCGCAGAGCACCGGCGGCGGGTGGAAACGCGGGCCATGGAAGTCCCAGGGCTGCTGGCGCCGACTTGGCAGGCCGTGCTGCAGCACGATTACGCGCACTGGGGTCAGGAGCGGCTCGTGGTGGACACTGCGCGCAGCAGCGCCGCTGAGGCAGCGCGGCACATACTGTCTGCATTGCGCGAGCGCACAGCAATCACAACCCAGGGCATTTGAGCCGGTGTGCCGCCTGCCGTCGGCTTTATCTTGCTTGGCAGGTATACGCCTGTTTGTCAGGCCACGCCTCCGCCACTAAATTGCTGACGGGCTCCATCTGCACCGCGCCCACTGCCTCCAAAGCGCGTAAAAATCCGTAACCCGTGCAACCCCTTCCTTCACTCTGGCTGCACGGATGCTCCTTATTTGATAGCTGTTTGCGCTTGACACATATGCCATGGGGCCGAATTTCGCCATCAGCACACGCCGGCTCATCCCCTATAGGGGTCATTCCTAGCTAGGAGCCTTCCCAGTTTCGCGCGCTGATGCCTGTAGGCAAAGTCGCGCGCCATGCAAGTCGCCCCCTCCGCCTCCACCTACGCTCCCGCCCCTGGCGATCTGGCCAACCCGCCCGCTCCTGGCAGTGCATTCAACAGCTACACAGACCAGCCCCAGGACAACGCTGGCGCCTTCACCGACAGCGGCCCCGGCGGCTATGGCCAGCCCGACTCCCAGTGCCTTCACGCTGACCCCACCCTGGCCAGCACCTCCCTCTTCGCCCCTACCGACCACACCCCCAGTACCACGCTGGCCCTGATGGTGCAGGCACAGACCAAGCCTCTGCTGGTCACCCCTGAGAACGCAGCGGGCCTGGGCATCGACCTGGTGAGCACCAAGCCCCTGACCGTCACCCCGGAGAACGCAGCAGGTCTCGGCATCGAGCTGGTGCAGACCAAACCCCTGCAGATCACCCCCGAGAACCCAGCCATTGGCACCGTCGGCGCCCAGGCAGCAGCCCCCAACGCCAGCCCCACCGAGATCGCCGCCCTGGAACTGCTGCTGGCCGAGCCCGCCAACCAAGAGATGGTGGCCCAGTTCGGCCCGCCCCTGCGCCCGCTGAACACCGACACCGACGTCGGCCAAGGCATCCTCGCGCGCTTTGGCCCCGACCTGGGCGCCCGGCTGACCCAGCTGCAAGAAGCGCACAACGCCGTACGCGACCAATTCCTGCAAGCCCTGGACCACGCCCAGCAAAACCCCGGCCCCGAAGTGGCAGGCAGCGAACTGATCGCACGGCACTCCAGCGGGGGCGATGCCGAGCACATCACCGAGCAGACACTGCACAGCGTCACCCACCCGCCCAGCGCCAATCAGGCCAGCGACCTCCAGGCCATTGAAGCCCAGGCGCTCGCCGCTGGCGGGCAACACCAGAACCTGTGGCGCCTGAGCGACCCCGCCGAATTCGCCAAGGCCTACGCCAGCGGCGACAGCCCCGCGCAAAGAGCCTTTGCCCAACTGCACGGCAAAGAGCCCCTGCAATGGCATGCCGCCGTACAGCACGGCGAAACCGATGCGGGCCCCCAGATCACCCCTGCCTACTACGGCCTGGGCGAGAGCCAGCTGGTACTCGGCGGCCCCACCGTCACGGACAACGGCAACCCCGGGCCCTGGGCTGCCAGCACCTGGCAAGCCACCCAGCTCACCCCCGAACAGAACCGGGATCTGATCAACAACGAATACCTGTGGTTTGACCCCGTCAACGGCTGGAGCACGGACCTGGCCAACAACATCAAGCAAAGCACCAGCTTCCTGGACAAAGCGCTGCCCATGGTGTTTGCAGGCGTCATGACCTTCGCCACCGCGGGGGCCTTTGGCATCACCGCCGCCAGCGCCAGCACCAGCCTGGGCCAAAGCATGGCGCTGGGCGCCATCAGCAGCGCCACCATGCAGCTGACCACCGGGGGCAAGATCGACCTGGGCGACCTGCTGCGCTCGGCACTGACGGCTGGAGTGAGCTTTGGGGTGATGAACGCCACAGGCATGAACGAGCTGCTGCAAGGCGGCGATCTGGCCACGCGCAGCCTGGGGCACCTGGGCAAGGCGGGCCTGCAAGGCCTGCTGCAAGAAGCCACGGGGGGCAAGTTCAAAGACGGCCTGACCAACAGCCTGCTGGCCAGCGTGGCGGGAGAAGTGGGCAAGAGCCTGGAGGTGCAGATCGCCGAGCTCAGCAAGAACGAAGGCCTGAGCATGCAAGAAGCCAGCATGCTGCGCCTGCTCGGCCGGGCGGCCAGCAGCGCAGTGAAGGTTGCGGGCAGCAATGACCCGGCGGCGGGGTTTGCGAGTGACTTCCTGGGCGAAGTGCTGGGCGAAGAGCTGCGGGGCGCACAAGGAAAGGGGCAAAGCCAAAGCCAGGCAGGGAATGAGGAACAACTGGGACAACCAGGAGACAGACCTTCGAGCGACTGGGTGAAGAACCTGGGGGCCAGTGAGGTGGATACGCAGGGGCTGGGCCTGCGGCCAGGGCTCGGAGGACAGGGCCTGCAAATCTCGGGCGACGCGCTATCGAACTGGAGCGACGAAATCGACGGCGGGATCGCCCTGAACGGCAGCATGGCCCCCGGCGCGCAAGTCATCACCGAAGCGGTGGTGGGCAAGGGCCAGGGCCCGCTGGCAGCACTGGAGGCAGCGGGGCTGGACAAGCAGCAGCAAATAGCGGCCTACGGTCAGTTGCTGGCCAGCGGCCAGATACAGCTCAACGCACAGGGCGCGCCCATCGTGCAGCCGGGGCAGGTGCTGCAGTTTGATCTGTCGGACACGAGCGCGGCGCAGTTGGGCGGGAGGGCCATTGCGGTGGAGAGTGCGGGGCGGGCCCAGCGGGAGGCGCTGGCCCAGCAAGCCAGCGCAGCAAGCCAAGGCATGAGCCCCGAGCAGGCTGCTGAGATCTACACCCAGTACGGCGGACGCTCTGCCAGCTACGCAGGTTTGACACCCACCTGGAGCGGCCGCATGGTTGACGTGCCAGGGGGTGGAGTGGATGCCCTGGGCAACCCCACCGGCATGCCCGAGCAGGTCTGGGTCAGCGACAAACCGCCCACCAGCTACGGCGAGCAAATGCAGCACGTGGGCGAATTCTTTGGGGACGTGGGCATTGGAGCTGCGAAAGGGTTGGCCAATGCATTACCAGAAACTGCGGCATGGGCGTACCGCATAAGCGGCTATGCAGCCGCAGGTGTGGTCAGCTTATTCGATACCGATTTTTCGGACCGGATGTTTGCTCAGTATGAAAAAGTCACCGGTCGGGTTGCTGAGTATGACAACGGGCTGCAAGAGGCGTCGGGGGTCGTTGCTGGCTTAGTCGGACCGACTGCGGCGCTGCGGGGGGCTGTGGCGGCGGGCGGTATGCTCAGAGCCGACAAAATCGTTGACTCGGTGCAGATTGAAGGGGCATTGGCTGAGAGCGTTAGCAATGCAGTAAGAGTTACAAGCACAACTGTCGACGCGATCGAGGGGATTGGCAGGCTTGGCGGAGCGCTCTATCCTTCAACGAAGCTTGGTCAGCTCGATAGATATCTTGCCAAGCGTGGCATCACTCTCAAGGTGGGCGATGAGCACCTACCCTATGGAAAGGCTGGTGGTTTTGATGCTAGCCACGGGGAGTTGCTTTTGCGGAGTGAGCCGACCAGCTATGAAGTTTGGCACGAGCTTTCGCATTTCCGGCATTATCAAAAGATCGGTAAAGAAAGATATCTGAACTTACCCCGATCAACAGACTTCAATGCGCCTGAACAGTTTGTTTTTGACATGTTGGAAAATTCCCCGAAACGATGGAACTCGCTCAACTTTGAACAGCAGCAGCACGCTATTGACTACATCGAGTGGGTTGGAGGTATTAGGTAATGATTGATGAAGCGCAAGCACTAGAGTTGGCCAAAAATTTTCTGCTGAAGCAGGACTCCAGAGGGCACACTTACCGCATATCAGGCGTACGAAACAATGAAAAGCGCCCAGGGGTTTATGGCGTCATTTTTGATGTCTATACACCTGAAAACAACTTGCTAGATGGTCCTCTGGTGATGTTAGTTGACAAGCGGACGGGAGAGACTTACCCACTGTGATTGCGGCGTTGGGAGCCATCGACCTTGTTGCGCATACAGGGGCCATTGCGCTGGTAGCTTTGCTACACGGCTTTGTTGCACAAACCCGGTCAGGCCGAGATAACCGCTGCCCCAGACGCAGCTATGCCATAGTCGGCACTGACATTGGCCCTGTTGTCAGGCGTACAAGTTGCGTGAAGCGGTTGAGCGGCGCCGCCCGCTATTGATAAGTTTTACCTTCTCCTGTGCCGGGCCCCGGTTGCACCAAATCCTGCAATAGCCCTGTCACTGCAAGCGAAAGGTGGAGTCTGTCAGATTTTTTCTGCCAAGCACTCCATGCCACCAAGGGACATGAACCCCGCGCAAGGCCAATAAAACGATCGTAGCCGCTATTTCAAGAGGCTACCGCCCAGTGGTTGTCCAGCCGCACACCTTGCAGGCTGCGGCCATGCGGGTGGCCCACAGGCGCTGCGGCCTGCGCGTTCTGCAGGCTGGCACCCAGGCCCCCCGCCCACAGCGCGCCGCCGTGCACGGCCAGCGGGCAGACGTCGGGCAGCGGCACCAGCCCCCGCCATTCGCCCTGCGGCGTGTACGTGGCAATGCCGTTGGCGCGGGGGCAGCTGACGGCCCAGCCCGCAGGCGTGGCGGCCATGCTGCCGCCGTAGCCGTGGATGCTTTGCGCGATGTGCTCGGGCGTGGGCACCACCCGCAGAGCGGTGCCGTCGAACAGGGCCAGCACGGGGGCGGCGTCTTTGGCGGCGGTGTCGTGGTGTTCGGCCTGCAGGGCGATGCCCAGGGTCCGAGCATCGGGGCTCCAGGCCAGATGGCGCAGGCTCAGGCGCTGGTCTTGCAGGTGCCATTGGCCCAGCAGACGGCCGGTGTGGCCGTCCAGCCGCACGATGGACGAATCCATCGTTTGCAGGTCGCGCTTGACGCGGCCGGTTTCGGGCGCGGTGGGTACGCCGCCGTTGGCAACGATGACGGTGGGCGCGCCGTGGTGGGTGGTGCGCGTGTCCCAGGTCAGCTCATGGGCGTCGATGCCGTGGGTAGGCCATTCGGCCATTTTTTGCAGAGTGCGGGTGTCGCGCACGCCAATCCAGCTGGCGCCGGTTTCTGCATCCGTTTCGGTGGTGAACAAACGGGCCCCGTCTGCGCTGGCGATGACATGGCCGTTGAAGCTGCGCTCACCGTCCTGCCAGAACCATTGCGGCTCGGTGCGTTGGCCGGGCCACCAGCGCACCAGCCAGTCGCCGGGGCGGCGGGCGGTGGCCAGCACCGAGCCATCGGGCAGCACAAAAAGGCCGTGGGCGCGGGTGGGGACTTCGAGCGATGCGTGGATCTGCAACGGCTGCCCGGCGCCCGGTTGCGTGGACAGCAGCCCGATGTGAAAGCTGCCCTCGCGCTCCCAGGCGGCAGCCAATTGCACGGTGCCGTTGTTTCTGGCGAACGCGGAGGCTGGAGCGAACGCCCACGCTCCCAGGCCTGCCAGCGCGGCCAGCCCTGCCAGCGTTTTGCGGCGGTGGGGGTCAATCACCATCGGCGTCCGAGAATCCGATGCTCACCTGCAGCGCCGGTGCCACTTCGGATTCGGCCAGATACTTGAGTGCGGCCAGATCCTTCGCGGTCTGCTGGATGGCGGCCTTGTTCTGCACACCCGCTTTTTGCACCTGCGCCATCGATGCATCCACCTTGCCGGCGGCCTGGTGCAGTTTGTCGGCCAGCGGGTTCAGGCCCTTGCCGCGCAAATACATTTCCAGCGGCACCAGGGCCTCGCCGGGCGCGGGTGTGGCGGCGTTCGCGGGCAGGGCGGTCACTCTGCGCAGGCCCGCCCAGGTGGCGGCCCAGGCGGCCAGGGTGTCGCCGCTGGCGATGCGGGGGTAGTCGGGCGTGCGGCTGCCAGATCCCGATCCAGCGGCGCGCAGGGGCTTGTCCATCTGCGCCCAGCGCAGGCGTTCGATGCCGCCCACCCATTGGTTCACAAACTCGCTGATGGCCTGGGTGGACTGCTCCTGTTCGTCCTCGGCGCCCCAGTCGGTGCCTGCGGCGGTGGTGAAGGCGGCTTGCAGTGCGGCGGATTCGCGTGCCACGTCTTGCGCCACTTCGTGTGCGTAGCTGCAGGCAGGGCTGCCGGGCTGCACGGGGCGGGTCCACAGCAACCATTCCAGCGCGGGCAGGCCCTTGGCGGGCGTGCCGACGCGCTCGAACGCCTTGGCGCCCTGGGGCTGGGTGACGATGGCTTTTTCGATCAACGCGGGGCGGGTGGGCGTGAAGTCGATGGCGCGCTGGCTGCGGCGGGCGATGACGGGGCCAATCGACACGGCGGCCAGTTGTTCCCACGCACGCGTTGTGGCCTGCCAGGCCGTGCGAGCGGCTGCCAGGGCGGCTTTGCTGTCGCTCGCCGGGGCCTGGCACAGCGCAGCCACGGCGGGCACCAGTGCGCGTGCGTTCTGGTCAAAGTCTTTGGCGCGCGGCAGCGCCCAGTGGCCGTAGATGCCTTGCAGCGCGTGCACGGTGTCGTAGAACGGCACGGCCTCGCGCTGCCAGGCGGGGGCGGCAGCCGCTGTCTGGGCCTGGGCAGCGGCAGAAGGCAGTGCAGCCATCAACGACGCCAGCAACAACGTCGAAACATGTTGTGCCGCGCACAGGGCTTTGGGCAATGCAAAGCTCATAGCGACTCCACAAATTTCACCAGCGCATCGCGGTCGGCCTTCTTCATTTTCAGCACCTGGTCCTTGGCTGCTTCGGCCTCGCCGCCGTGCCACAGCACCGCCTCCAGCACGCCGCGCGCGCGGCCGTCGTGCAGAAGGCGGGTGTGGCCGTTCACGTCCTTGATCAGGCCCGTGCCCCACAGGGGCGGCGTCTTCCATTGGCGGCCACTGGCGCCAAAGTCGGGCCGGTTGTCGGCCAGGCGTTCGCCCATGTCGTGCAGCAGCAAGTCGGTGTAGGGCCAGATGCGCTGGCCGTTCAGGGCCTTGCTCGACAGCGTGGGGAACGGTCCTTCCTTGGTGACGTAGCTGGGCCGGTGGCAAGTGGCGCACTGGGCCTGCGCAAACAGCGCCTGGCCGCGCAGCACCTGAGTGTCGTTCACGTTGCGGCGCGCGGGCGGGGCCAGCGTGGCCTGGTAGAAGATCACGTCGGCAAGTGTTTTGTCGTCAATCTCCACACCTGGCTGGCCTTGCACGCTGGCGCCCTCCTTGCCACTTTGGCCGCTGGGGGCTGCCAGGCAGTCTTTTTGGGCGGGGGTGCAGGCCTCGTTGGGAAAGTGGCGCGATGTGATGCCCATGTCGCCCAGAAAGGCGCCACCCGTCTGGTGCGCGATGGTGGCCACATTGGCCTTCCAGCCAAATCGCCCTGTCATCGTGCTGCCCGAGGGCGCGTCCCACACTTTGTTGGCTTGGCCTTTGATGGGGCCGGGCGCGGCGGCCTGGTCGGCTGCGTTGGCCAGGATGTCGGCCTCGGCAATGGCTTCGAGCAAGCCCACGCCAATGATCTGCGGCGCTATGCGCGGGCTGCTCATGATGTCCGGGTGCATGGGGCCATAGCCCAGGTCGGCAAAGCCATACACCGGCTTTTGCAGCGTGTACGGCGTGCCGTCGGCAAACTTGCCTTTGATCGTTTCGTAGCGCAGCGTCACGCGGCCCTCGGGCTTTACGCCCTGAATGGCTGCGTTGTTGAACTGGTCGCCATACACAGGGTCGGGCTTGGGGCCGCCGTGCGCGTCTTTGCCGGGAATGGACAGGCGGATCAGCAACGCCACCGTCGGGTCTTTGGTCTCCCCCAGGCGGTTGAAGATTTCTGGCGGCTCACCGCGCCCGTCCTGCACATGGCAACCACCGCACGACCGCGCAATGAAGTGCGGGCCCAGCCCGTCGCGGGCCTTGGTGGAGGCGGGCGCCTCCACCCAGTTGCGCTTGAAGAACGAGTTGCCTATGACAAAACGCGTGCGTTCGGCGTCTTCCAGATTGGCGGCGGGGAACGAGAACGCGTTGCGGCCGGTGGCGTACACCGTGGTCTCGCCGCCGGTTTTTTCGCCCAGAGGGTCGGGTTGGGGCGCGGCCACCAAGGCGCCCAGCCCCACCAGGGCCATGGCGCCCATGCTGGCTGCCGCCAGGCGCACGGTGCGCTGGCGAGGTTTGGCTTGCAAAAGCTGCATGTTCGTCAGGGCTGGACCAGCGTCAACTTGGTGATGCCAATGGCGTTGGCGGCAGCGACCAGGTCTTTGCTTTGTTGTGTGAGGCTGTCGATAGTTTTTTGGATGCGCTGGCGACCTGGGGCGTCCTTGCCGCCGATGATTTCGCGATCGAACGGGGCCTGAATGCCTTCTGCGGCGGTCACCGATGCGGCGATCTGCTGCGTGGTCTTGTCGGCCAGCGCGGAGTCCTTGGCGGCCACCAGGTCACGCAGCGACGGGCCTTGCAGCACCGTGCCGTTGGCCTGCTTGTACTGGCCCAGCCACACGTTCTGGATGCCCAGTGCGTTGGTCACCGCATCGCGGTGGGTGTTGTCCGAAAAGCACGAGTGCTCGTCTTCCTGGTCCTGGCTGTTCAGCGCCACTTCCAGCCGCTCGCCGGCCAGTTCGCCGCGCGACAGCGAGCCCAGGCCCACCAGCATCTTGCGCACCGATTCCTGGCCACCTTTCACGAAGCGGGCGCGGTAGTTGTTCTTTGCATCTGGCGCCCAGGCCTTCACCAGTGTGGTGAGGTCGTCAATGAGCAGCTCTGTCACCACGTTCAGGTATTGGCGGCGGCGGTCGGCATTGGGGGCCTTGCCATCCACAAAGTCTTCAAAGCTGCGGTTGCCCGGGCCGGTGTCTGACAGGTCCTGGCCCCACAGGAAGAACTCGATGGCGTGCCAGCCTGTGGCAATGTTTTCTTCACCGCCGCGCTCGTTCTGGGCCGACAGGTTCTTCTTGTTGATGGTGAACTTGCGGTTGTTCACCAGCCCGGCCGTGGCCTTGCCTTGCACGCTGTCCACAAACGATTCGTCCATGGGCCAGGCGTTGATGCGGCCTTCCGGGCCGTTGTCGTTGTCAATGGGGCCGCCGTAGAAGCGGAAGGCCTCCGTCTGGCCGTAGAACTCGCGTGCGGCCAGCCAGGTCTTGCGGGCTTCGGCCAGCGTTTCTGCAGAGGGCTTGGCGGTGAATGCCAGCACAGCCGTCTGCAGGGCCTTGGCGGCATTCAGCGTGTCGGTGTAGTTGGCATGCACCAGGTGGCCGTAGTGCGCGGCCACCATGTTGGTGTTCACCGCCTGTGCGTTGGCCGACGGGGCCGGCGCCCCACCTGTCTGCGCTGCTGCGTGAGTGCCATAGGTGCACAGGGCCAGAGCGGCCACCAGGACCGAGGTCTTCAGAAAGGAATGGGGCATGCAGAGGTCTCCGGGGCAAAGGGGCGCGCAGGCCATGGCATGGAAGGCGGGTGGGCCTGCAGGGGCGCTGCGGTGGTCAACGAAGGGGCCGCACTGGCTGAGGGAGCCTGTGCACCACAAGGTGCGAGGGCGTGGCTGGGTGGGCGAAGGCAGGTTTTGATTATACAAATAGTAGTGATTCGTATTTGTGTATGTCCATCTCTGGTGCGACCACCAGCTTGCAGGGACCGACTGTCATCAAACCGCCGCAAAAGCTTCACGGCGATGTCACCCACGGTTTCTACGCTCCATGGGTTTTGTAACCAACAACCCGAGGAACCCCATGAACCACCGTGTGGCTGCGCCAGAGCAGGCGATTGACTTCAACAACGAGAACTCCAACACCTCTGCCAACCCCAGCTTTGATGCGGTGCTGGGCGCTCGCCTGTCGCGCCGTGGCCTTCTGCGGGGCAGCGTGGGCACGGTGGGCACCACGCTGCTGGCGGGCTTTGGCGTGTCGGCCTGCGGCGGCAGCGACGACCCAGCAGTGACTCCACCCCCTGCCGGCCCCAAGCTGCTGGGCTTTGGCGCGGTGCCCAAGAGCCTGGCCGACGTGGTGGCCGTGCCTGCAGGCTACACCGCCAGTGTGCTGTTTGCGCTGGGCGACCCCATTGCAGCAGGCGTGGCTGCCTACAAAAATGACGGCACCGATGGTGACTTCGACAAGCGCGGTGGCGACCACCACGACGGCATGGAATGGTTTGGCCTGGGTACCGACGGCAAGCGCAACGACAACGCCATCGAGCGCGGGCTGCTGGCCATCAACCACGAAGCCACCACCGACGAAAAGCTGTCGTCCCACTTCCTGCATGCCAACGGCGGCACGACCACCTTGCCACGCCCTGCGGCCGAAATCGACAAGGAAACGGCGATCCACGGCATTGCCGTGATCGAAGTCGCCAAGTCGGGTGGCAAGTGGGCCTACGTGCAGAACTCTGCGCTCAACTTCCGCCTGACGGCACTGAGCCCCATCGAGATCTCGGGCCCTGCGCGTGGCAATGCGCAGATGATCACCAAGTTCTCCCCCACGGGCACCACCACACGCGGCACGCTGAACAACTGCGGCACGGGCAAGACGCCCTGGGGCACGTTCCTCACCGGTGAGGAAAACTGGTTTGGTTACTTCACGCGTGGCGCTGCCGACGATGCCGCACGCGGCAACGACAAGAGCGTCACGGCCCTCAAGCGCTATGGCCGCAACCAGGGTGCTGCATCGCGCCACGGCTGGGAGAGTGGCGGCGCCGCCGACCAGTACCAGCGCTGGAACAACAGCAAGACTGGCACCTCGGTGGACGGCAGCGACGACTACCGCAACGAGATGAATGGCATGGGCTACATCGTCGAGATCGATGCCTACGACAAGACCCGCATGGCCAAGAAGCGCACGGGCCTGGGCCGCTTTGCGCACGAAAGCGCGGCGTTTGGCAAGGTTGAGGCAGGCAAGCCGCTGTCGGTGTACATGGGTGACGATTCGCGCGGCGAATACATCTACAAGTTTGTGTCCACCGCGCTGTGGAATGCCGCCGATGCCAATGCCGCCGACCGCATGGCCGTGGGCGACAAGTACCTGGACAGCGGCAAGCTGTATGTGGCCAAGTTCAATGCCGATGGCACGGGCACCTGGGTCGAGCTGGCGCTGGCCAACACCGCCATCAGCGGCTATGCAGCCTACAAGTTTGCCGACGCAGCCGACATCGCCATCAACACCCGCCTGGCGGCCGATGCCGTGGGCGCCACCAAGATGGACCGCCCCGAATGGAACGCCGTGAACCCCGCCAACGGCGAGATCTATTTCACGCTGACCAACAACAGCAACCGCAGTGTGAACCCCACGGGTAGCCAGTACCTGCCAGACGCCGCCAACCCACGTGCCTACACCGACATGAAGGGCACCTCGGCGCAGACCGGCAACCCCAATGGCCACCTGGTGCGCATGAAGGAAGGCGCCTCGGTCTCGGCCTTTACCTGGGACGTGTACCTGTTTGGCGCCGAAGCCGGGGCCGACAAGGCGCTGGTCAACATCTCGTCGCTGACTGCTGACCAGGACTTCTCCAGCCCCGACGGCCTGGCCTTCAGCAAGGCCACCGGCATCTGCTGGATCCAGACCGACGACGGCGCCTACACCGACGTGACCAACTGCATGATGCTGGCCGCTGTGCCCGGCCAGGTGGGTGACGGCGGCAAGAAGACGCTGAGCTACACCAAGACCGACGGCAGCAAGCTGGACATCGTGACCCCCGTGGGCAAGGCCGCCACCGAAAGCACGCTCAAGCGTTTCCTGGTCGGCCCCAAGGGCAGCGAAATCACCGGCGTGGCCGAAACGCCCGACGGCAAGGCCATCTTCGTGAACATCCAGCACCCCGGTGAAGGCACCGCCTTGGCCAATGTGGGCGACGCCACCAAGTACCAGAGCCAATGGCCCGCCAACGCAGGTTACGGCGCAGGCAAGCGCCCCCGCTCGGCCACCATCGTGATCACCAAGAACGACGGTGGCGTGATCGGGACCTGATCCCCCGCTAGTTCGTTTTTTGACCGACCCGGCCCGCTGGCCAGGGGGTTGCCACCAACAGGGCAACCCCCTGGCCAGTGGGCCTTGTGCGTTGCGGTGGGCGCGTTGCCAGGGGTGCCGTAGCTGGGTTAGTAGGTGCTGGTGTCGCCGGGGGGCGGTGGCACGGCGCGGGTGGGGGCAGGGGGTGTCGGCGGTGTGGTTCCTGGCGTTGTGCCGCCGGGCGCTGGGTAGTTCATCTGCCCGCTGCCGTCCTTGGTGCCCTTGCGCCCGGCAATCTGCCAGGCTGTGCGCTGGCCGATGAGGCTGGCCAGAAACTCCAGCTCTTCGTCGGTGTGGTTGATGGCACCCGCAGGTGTCAGAAGGCGGCCATCGCGCGGGGCAGGCTCGGCCCAGAACGACTGGTGGTAGACCGACTGGCTGACCACGCTTTCGTTGCCAGCGGCCAGGTCCACCGTTCCATAGCAATTGCAGAAGTAGCCCCGGTGGTCCAACTCGGGGAACACCTCGGCATACACACCCGTACCCCGGATACCCGCCGTGGCGGTGGGCAAAATCACCTGCCGGTCGGTGCCTTGCCCCCAAACGCTGGCCACCGCGCCGGTCAGCACTCGCAGCACCTTGACGGCGGTCGGCGTGTCGCCCTCCAGCGCCAGGCGTGTGTTCTGCCGCACCATGAAAGCGCTGTTGCCCACGGCAAAGACGGCAGTGGAGCCCGGCCCCGTTTCGATGCGGTCACCGGCGGCGATGCTGCCCTGTGCCGTCAGCGCCTGCCCATTGCGCAGCACATCCCCGCGCACTTCGACGATGTTGCTGCCCGATTGCGCCTGCGCGGCCATCCACCCGCCTGCGGCCACCCATGCGGCGGCCGCCTGCAACAGGCTGCGCCGCCGGTGCCAGAGAAGCTCGTTGTCAGTCCGGCCCAGGAGCAGGTGAGTCAGGTGGTGGTGTGTCATGGTGCGGCTCGGGTTCTGGGGTTGATGGGGGCTCGTAGCTGTCACGGAAGGTGAACACCACCGACGTGAAGAACATCGCCGCCATCATCAACGCGGCACCCACCATGATGCCGCCAGCCGCCGATGCTGCAAGCCCCATCGTGGCCAGCAGTGCCGAAACCAGCGCCACCACCAGCCCCCCCAGCAGAAACACGCCCAGCCAGCCCAGTCCATAGACCAGGAATGCGCTGAAGTTGCGCACACAGGCCACGATGCTGAAGAACAGCGCCTTGACCGGCGGCACGCCATGCCAGTGCACCAGCCCCGGGGCATGCCAGAACAGCAGCGACAGCGGCAGGTACAGCACCATGGAGAGCCACATCGCGCTCTGGAACGCCGGGTCTTCGGCCACTTCCTTGCTGAGCTGGGCACCGCCCAGGTACACCTTGGCGAACTGCCCGCCGTCGATCAGGGCCGACAGGCCCATTACCGCCAGAAAGCAAGCCGCATACAGGGCGCCCAGCACCAGCATGTCACGCAGCCGCTGCTGCCCGGTACGAAACGCCACCAGCAGCACGGCCGGTGTGGGAAACCGCCCCTGCGAGGCTTGCGCTGCCGCCACCATCATGGCCAGGGTGGCCGATGGCAGCAGCATCAGCGCCACCGCAGGGCCGACCAGCGGAATCATGGAGGCCAGCGACATGGACGCCATGGTCATGAAAAACAGCGCTGCCAATGCCATGGGCTGCTTCCAGAACGTCCGTATACCAAGCTTGACCCAGGTCATGCCAGTGCGGGCGGGGACGATGTGGAGTTTCATGAAGGTGCTGCTGAAGAAAGGTGGGGCCTGCGCCCGGGCATTGCCGGCAGCCAGAAGGCCGCCCATGGCAGTGCAATAGCTTGGAATTTACCCCAGCGGCCCATTCCGGCCACTGCACAAGGGCTCAGGCGTGCACTGGGTGTGCAAGGCGAGCACGCAAGACGCGCTCGAAATGGGTGGGGTCGTGCGGCGTGAGCATCGAGGCTTCGCGCGGCAGGTAAAAGTCCCACAGGCGCGAGATCCAGAACCGCAAGGCACCGGCGCGCAGCATGGCAGGCAGCAGTTCGCGTTCGGCCGCGTTGAGCGGGCGCACTGCCTGGTAGGCGTCCAGCATGCGGGTGGCGCGCTCTGCGTCGTGCGCGCCGGTGGCCAGGTCGATGCACCAGTCGTTCAGACACACCGCCAGGTCAAACAGCCAGGTGTCCACGCCCGCAAAGTAGAAGTCGAAGAAACCCGTGAGCTCCTCGCCATCGAACATCACGTTGTCGCGGAACAGGTCGGCGTGCACGGGGCCCCTGGGCAGAGCGGCATACGTGGCGCTGGCCGCCACATGGTTCTGGTAGGCCAGCTCGGACCGCAGCAGGGCGGCCTGGGCCGAATCGATGTGGGGCAGCACCACGGGTACGGTTTCGTTCCACCAGGGCAGGCCGCGCAAGTTGGGCTGGTGCCGGTCAAACCCACGCCCCGCCAGGTGCATGCGGGCCAGCATGGTGCCCACGGCCGCGCAGTGCACGCCCTGGGGTGCGAGCTGGCTTTTGCCGCGCAGCTTGTTCACCACCGCAGCGGGTTTTCCACACACGGTGTGCAGGATGTCGCCGTTCTTGTCAGCACGCGGGTCGGGCACGGGCACGCCGCCGTGCGCCAGGTGCTTCATCAGGTACAGGTAGAACGGCAGCTGTGCCGCCGTGAGGCGCTCGAACAGCGTGAGCACGAACTCGCCCTGGTCGCTGGTCAGAAAGTAGTTGGTGTTCTCGATGCCACCCTCAATGCCGCGCAGCTCTACCAGCTCACCCAGTTGCAAACGGCGCAGCAGCTCGCGCGCCTCGGTGTTGGAGACTTCGGTAAAAACGGCCATCGCTCAGGGGGGTTACAAAGAAATGAAAAACTGGCAGAAGAAGGGCAGGGCGTGCAGCGGCTTCATGCGGGCAGCGCGGTGGCGCTGCCAAATACCGCAGTCGCCGCAGGGGCCTCAGAACTTCAGCACGTTCCAGACACGCGGGGCGGTGGTGGTCTCGGCGCCGCTGTTGCTGCCTGCGCGGCTGCGTGCGCCATCGGGCGACTGCACTTCATAGCCGGGCATGTTGCCGGTCTTGGGCTGCACCGAAATCGTCTGTGTTTGCCCGCCCACACGCAGCTCATCAACGCGGCTGCCCGCGTCTTCCACCTGGATGCGCTCGGTGCGCTGGTTGGTGCGGCCTGCAGGTTGCTCTTGATTTGAGAGCGCTTCGCGCTTGTCGGTTGTGCCCTGGGGGGCATTTTGGCTTGGATTTTGGGCCAGGGCGGTGCCGGAGGCAATGCCCAGCAGCAAAAGGAGGTAGAGAGCGCGCATCGGGCGATTGTAGAGCGCTGCCTGGGTGGAGTCCGGCCGTGCACAATCCGTGCATGACTGACAAAAAGACCCTGGTGCTGGTGGACGGCTCCAGCTACCTCTACCGCGCCTTTCACGCCATGCCCGACCTGCGGGCCGTTCCCGGCGACATGACCAGCGCCGCCACTGGCGCCATCCGAGGCATGATCAACATGATGCAGGCGCTGCGCAAAGAGGTGGTGGCTGACTACGCCGTCTGCGTGTTCGACGCCAGCGGCCCCACCTTCCGCGATGCCCTGTACACCGAATACAAGGCCACGCGCTCACCCATGCCCGACGACCTGCGCAGCCAGATCGAGCCCATCCACGAGGTGGTGGACCTGCTGGGCTGGAAGGTGGTGGCCGTGCCTGGCGTGGAGGCCGACGACGTGATCGCCACCTTGGCCAACGCAGCAGCCGCACAGGGCATTGAGGTCATTGTGTCGAGTGGCGACAAAGACTTGAGCCAGTTGGTCAACGAGCAAATCACCATCATCGACACCATGAGCGGCAAGCGCCGCGACGTGGAGGGTGTGACGGCAGAGTTTGGCGTGCCGCCTGCACTGATGGTGGACTACCAGGCCCTGGTGGGCGATACCGTGGACAACGTGCCCGGCGTGACCAAGGTGGGGCCCAAGACGGCCGCCAAGTGGCTGGAAGAATATGGCTCGCTCGACAACCTGATTGCCAACGCCGACGCCATCAAGGGCGTGGCAGGCAACAACCTGCGCGAGGCGATTGCCAGCGGCCAGCTGGCCTTGAGCCGCCAGCTGGTCACCATGAAGACCGACTGCGCGCTGGCCGACTACATCCCCGGCCTGCCCGCGTTTGACGACATCACACTGGACGCGCCGGACAGCGCTGGTTTGCTGCCGTTTTACGAAAAGTACGGCTTCAAGGGCCTGGCCAGTGCGATCAAAGGTGCAGCAGCCCCAGCCGCTGCAGCCCCCACCGTTGCCATGCCCGGCCAAAGCGGCGATCTGTTTGCCGACCATTCCGCCAGCACCGTGGCCGAAGAAGCCCAGCACCGCACGGTGGTGTACGACACCATCCTCAACTGGGCCGACTTTGACCAGTGGCTGGAGCGCCTGCACAAGGCCCCGCTCACTGCCATCGACACCGAAACAGACTCCCTCGACGAAATGCGCGCGCAAATCGTCGGCATCTCTTTCAGCGTGCAGCCCGGCGAGGCCGCCTACATTCCCCTGCGGCACGAAGGCCCCGATGCGCCCGCGCAACTGCCGTTGGACGAAGTGCTCGTCCGCCTCAAGCCCTGGTTGGAAAACCCCAAGCACCACAAGCTGGGCCAGCACATCAAATACGACCGCCATGTGTTCGCCAACCACGGCATCGAAGTGCAGGGCTACGCGCACGACACCATGCTGCAAAGCTACGTGCTCGAAGTGCACAAGCCCCACAACCTGACCAGCCTGGCCGAGCGCCACACCGGCCGCAAAGGCATCACCTACGAAGACCTGTGCGGCAAAGGCGCGCACCAGATCCCGTTTGCGCAAGTGCCGGTAGACAAAGCCGCCGCCTACTCGTGCGAAGACTCCGACCAGACCCTGGACGTGCACAACGCCCTGTGGCCCCTGCTGCAGGCCGACGACAAGCTGCGCTTCATCTACGAACTGGAGATGCAAAGCAGCGAAGCCCTGTACCGCATCGAACGCAACGGCGTGCTCATCGACGCCCCCACGCTGGCCGCACAAAGCCACGAGCTGGGCCAGCGCATCTTGCAGCTTGAAACCGAGGCGTATGAGATTGCAGGCCAGCCCTTCAACCTGAGCAGCCCCAAGCAATTGGGTGAAATCTTCTTCGACAAGCTGGGCATGCCTGTGGTCAAGAAGACCGCCACCGGCGCCCGCAGCACCGACGAAGAAGTGCTGGAGAAGCTGGCCGAGGACTACCCCCTGCCCGCCAAGCTGCTAGAGCACCGGTCGTTGAGCAAGCTCAAAGGCACCTACACCGACAAGCTGGCGCAACTGGCCCTGCCACGCACGGGCCGCGTGCATACCCACTACGCGCAGGCCGTGGCCGTCACCGGGCGCTTGTCCAGCAACGACCCCAACCTGCAGAACATCCCCATCCGCACCCCCGAAGGCCGCCGCGTGCGCGAAGCCTTTGTGGCCCCCGTAGGCCGCGTGATTGCGAGTGCCGACTACTCGCAAATCGAGCTGCGCATCATGGCCCACCTCAGCGGCGACCACTCGCTGCTGCACGCCTTCCACGCCGGCCTGGACGTGCATCGCGCCACCGCTGCCGAAGTGTTTGGGGTGGAGGTAGACCAGGTCACCAGCGAGCAACGCCGCTACGCCAAGGTCATCAACTTCGGCCTCATCTACGGCATGAGCAGCTTTGGCCTGGCCAAGAACTTAGGGATAGAAACCAAGGCCGCAGCCGCCTACATCGACAAATACTTCCAGCGCTACCCCGGCGTGAAGCAGTACATGGACGACACCAAGGCCGCCGCCAAATCCATGGGCTACGTGGAGACTGTGTTTGGCCGGCGCCTGTACCTGCCCGAGATCAACTCGCCCAACGGCCCGCGCCGCTCAGGCGCCGAGCGCGCTGCTATCAATGCCCCCATGCAGGGCACGGCAGCGGACTTGATCAAGCTGGCCATGGTGGCGGTGCAAAAGGAGCTGGACGCGCACAAGCCGGACATCAAGATGATCATGCAGGTGCACGATGAACTGGTGTTTGAGTTGCCGGAGGGCGAGGTGGAGTGGGTGCGGTCGCACATTCCGCGGTTGATGGCGGATGTGGCAGCGCTCAAGGTGCCGCTGTTGGCGGAGGTGGGGGTGGGGCCTAACTGGGATAAGGCGCACTGACCGGGCGATGCAACCGGATAGGCTAAAGGTTTGAGTGTTTTTGGCCTCTAGCGCTTATCTGGTAAGCGCTAGTAGCTATCGAATTTGATGTGACGGCCTGCGGCGCCTTTGTTGGTGGCGTGTGAAGTGCTCACTGTTGAATTGCGAAACTTCAATGAGACATAAGGGGGAGCAACATGACTAAAACGCAACTCAAAAAGATAACAATTGAAAAGTTTCGCGCGTTAACCAACGTCGAGATTGAGTTTGGCGACTACATCACTGTTATTTGCGGCAAGAACGGTACGTCCAAATCTTCAATTCTTGGGATTGCCGCGCAGATTTTTAGTTTTGAAAAAGACTATGTGACAGGAGCGAGTCTGCGAGATTTCAAGCAAATCAGCGGCAAGGGCTTTAAGTCGCAGTACAAGGAACACATCCGAATATCTAAGGAGTTTGATGTGCCGGGTTCCTTATCGGTAAGTATTCTTCTACACGAGGGGTACACCGATCAGGTCGCAACAGCCAATTTGGAGTTGATGACACGGACTGACGATGAGACTAATAAAATATTGCCGCGCCCCGTCATCAGGAAGAACAGCACGGCCTCGGGTAATACAAGCAGGAACTTCACACATCCCGTGATTTTTTTGAGCTTGAAGCGTTTGTATCCGATTGCCGATCGCGACTACAAAGCAATCGACTTTGATTATTTGAAAGCCAATGAGCAGGAGTTCATTGCACTCACCAACGAGTTACTCAACCGCAGCTCGACCCAAGCCACTGGCACGCATGGGACAATCACATCCGCCGTGGCTCATGGGGAAAATTACAATCATGAATCGGTTTCGGCAGGCGAAGATAATGCGGGTCAAATCATCATGGCGTTGCTGTCCTTCAAAAAACTGAAAGCAGAATATGTGGACTACAAAGGCGGTTTACTGCTCATTGATGAGGCTGATGCTGGCTTGTTTCCAACTGCTCAAGTCAATCTGCTGAAGATTTTTGAACGTGAATGCAGGAAGCTCAATCTACAGGTGGTTATGACATCTCACTCCCCAGTCATGATCGAGTATGCACACGAGCAGAGTCAGCACGAGCATAGCAAGAAATTCAAAACCGTCTATCTGAGCAATACATACGGATCTGTTCAGGTCATACAGGATTGGTCATGGGCGAAAATCAGTGCTGACATTCACACGAAAACTGTTAGCGTAGGACCCGGGGCGAACCTGCCAAGCGTCAATGTGTATTTCGAAGACAAAGAAGCAGAAAATTTTTTTGATGCGTTGATTAGTAGGCAGCCGGTAAAAAAATGCATAACCTCAATGTCAGAAGTGACACTTGGGTGTACTAACTACGTGAATCTAATAAAAAACAAGGTGCCTGAGTTTACTGAGAAAAGTGTTATTTGTCTTGACTCGGATGCACGTTCACACATTGAAGGAAAGAACTATAAAACCATTGTTCTTTTGCCTGGCGAGTTTCCACCTGATCAGTTGATTTTTCAGCATTTATACAATCTTCCTGCAGAAGATGGATTCTGGAAAAATGAGTTGCAATTCACCCGCGATGTATTCACCAATGCAGCGCGGGACACAATCAATGAATTGAAAATTGCAAGTTCCAAGGTTGATCTCAATGAATGTATCAAAGCGTACAAGGGCGGATTAAAGCCGCGTGACATTTTCAAGAAATTTTACAAAGGCGAAGAAGTCCAGAAAGTGCTGAATTGCGGAGCTAAACCTTATGGCGCATGGAAGCATTGGATCGAAAGCAATCCAGTTTTAGCCAACCAGTTTTTGGAGCAATTCAAGGACGCAATCTACGGTGTTATGAAAAATGGTTATGCCGTGGACGATGCCAAACTCACCACCTTGAAAGTTAATTTGAAGAAGGTGTCCAATGTTCTCGAATAGGCTTTACAGCCCACTGCGCTACCCCGGTGGTAAAGCGCCTTTTGCTCCGTTCATCGCTAAGCTGATGGAGGTTAATGGCGTTGCGGGTGGGCATTACCTGGAACCCTACGCGGGCGGAGCAGGGGTCGCACTCGATCTGCTGTTTCAGGGACATGCGAGCCACATTCATATCAACGATGCAGATCCAGCAGTTTTTGCGTTTTGGGCCTCTGTAACGCAGCATTCTGAGGAATTGCTGGACCTGCTTGCAGCAACCCCTATCACTCTTGAGGAATGGTTCAAGTGGCGCTCGGTACTCCGTGAAGACTGCCAAGCCAGCCTGGTTGAGAAGGGGTTTGCCACGTTGTTCATGAACAGAACTAACCGTTCTGGCATTTTGAAAGCGGGTGTCATTGGTGGGAAGGGTCAGGAAGGCGTCTACAAACTGGATGCCCGTTTCAAGAAGGATGTCATTGCTGCGCGGATTGTGGAGATTGCCAAGCGTTCGAAAGACATCACCGTGTACAGCGAAGATTCTTTGGCTCTGCTGAAACGCTGCAAAGAGTTTTTGCCAAAAGAGTCGCTGATCTATCTTGACCCGCCTTACTACGTCAAAGGCAAAGGGCTGTACCGCAACTATTACGAGCATGATGATCACGTTGCGATCGCGAAGACTATCAAGGCTAAAAGCTTCAAGCGGCATTGGGTCGTGTCTTATGACAATGCTGATGAAATTCGCGCCATGTATCAACTCGTCAACACGAAAACATACGGGCTCAACTACACGGCTCAACGACGCTATGTAGGCAATGAAGTCATGTTTTTTAGTCAAGACCTTATTGTTTCTGAAGACGCTATTCCTCAGACAAAGACGGCCGCTTGAATGGCTGCCCCTGCATCGCAGGGCGCCTGATCCATGCGGAGCCAGAGATGTGGATTTGGCGCTGTCATTCCGTTCGCCAAGAAAAATATCTCAGCAGGAACATTTGACCCAGCGCAGCGGCGAATCAGCAGCATCGCTAGACTCATTCGTCAACCTCTAGCGACCCCGCTAGCTTCCATCTATTTGCTTGGAGCCCGCATGCCCGACACCTCCCCCTACACCCCGCCCGCCATCTGGCAATGGAACAAGGAAAACGGCGGCCAGTTCGCCAGCATCAACCGGCCCATTGCAGGCGCCACCTACGACAAGGAACTGCCCGTAGGCCGCCACCCGCTGCAGCTGTATTCGCTGGGCACGCCCAACGGCGTCAAGGTGACGGTCATGCTGGAAGAGCTGCTGGCACTGGGCCACAGCGGGGCGGAGTACGACGCGTGGCTGATTCGCATCAACGAGGGTGAGCAGTTTGGCAGCGGGTTTGTGGCTGTGAACCCCAATTCCAAGATCCCCGCGCTGATGGACCGCAGCGATGCGGCGAACCCGGTGCGCGTGTTCGAGTCCGGCGCCATCCTGATGTACCTGGCAGAAAAGTTTGGCAGCGCCTTTTTGCCTACCAGTGGCGCGGCGCGGGCCGAGTGCTTGTCGTGGCTGTTCTGGCAGATGGGCAGTGCGCCGTTTCTGGGCGGCGGGTTTGGGCACTTTTATGCTTACGCGCCCGAGAAGTACGAGTACCCGATCAACCGCTATGCGATGGAGGTCAAGCGCCAGCTGGATGTGCTCAACCAGCGGCTGGCCGACAACGAGTTTTTGATTGGCAGCGAGTACACGGTGGCGGACATCGCCATCTGGCCCTGGTATGGCTTGTTGGTCAAAGGCCAGGCCTACAACGCGGGCGAGTTTTTGCAGGTGCATGAATATACGCATGTGGTGCGCTGGGCCGAGCAGGTGGCCAAGCGCCCGGCGGTGCAGCGGGGGCGCAAGGTGAACCGTGTGACGGGCGACCTGGCCAACCAGCTGCGCGAGCGGCATGACGCCAGCGACTTTGACACCAAGACGCAAGACAAGATCGAAGCGGCCGCATCGGCAGCTGCTTCGTCGTCGTCGGCCCAGTAACCGCTTTGCAAGGCGCCACCATGATCACCCTCTACGACTGCGCCACCGCGCCCAGCCCGCGCCGCGCGCGCATCCTGCTGGCTGAAAAAGGCGTTGCCCACAACACCGTGCAGGTGGACCTGCGCAGCGGCGAGCAACTGGGCGATGCCTACCGCCAGATCAACCCGCAGTGCACGGTGCCCGCGCTGCGCACCGAAGAGGGTCTGCTGCTGACCGACAACGCGGCCATCACCGCGTATGTCGAGGCGCGCTACCCCCAGCCTGCATTGCTGGGCGAAACGCCCACAGAAAAGGCCGAGATTGCCAGCTGGAACTGGCGCATGGAGTTCGAGGGCCTGTTGGCCATTGCCGAGGCGTTGCGCAACAGCGCGCCCGCCATGGCCAACCGGGCATTGCCGGGTGCGGTGGATTACCCACAAATCCCGGCGCTGGCCGAGCGCGGGCTGGTGCGCGTGGGGCAGTTTTTTGCCCTGCTGAACGAGCGTCTGGCGGACCGCGACTTCATTGCCACCGACCGCTTTAGCGTGGCCGACATCACGGCGGTGGTGGCGGTGGACTTTGCGCGTGTGGTCAAGCACAAGCCTGGCGAGCAGCACCCGAACTTGCTGCGCTGGCGTGCGGCCATGGCGACTCGGCCGTCGATGTCGCTGTAGCCCTAGGCGGTGCTTGCGGTCGCGGTCTGAGCGCGCGGTCTCGCAATGGGTGGATGCAAGGATTGCGCATCCGGCCTGTTCCTTGCATCTTTGGAGTCTGTCCAAGGTCTGCCTGGCTCACACCCCAGAGGGACATTGGTGCGGCCTCCAAAAGACATTGAACAGGTTCTGAACCCATGCGCCTCCGCCACATAGAAGTTTTCAACGCCGTCATGCTCACCGGCAGCGTGAGCGCGGCGGCCCGCCTCATCAACGTCACGCAGCCTGCGGTCAGCCGCATCCTAGCGCATGCCGAGCTGCAGCTGGGCTTTCCGCTGTTCCACCGGCTCAAGGGCAAGCTGGTGCCCACCACCGAGGCGCAAACGCTGTACCCGCACATCGAGCGTCTGTTCACCCAGCTTGACGATGTGCAGCGCCTGGCCAATAGCTTGAAGGGCGACCAGCGCGAAGGCGAATTACACATCCTCAGCGTGCTGGCGCTGAGCTACGAGGTGCTGCCGCGCGCGCTGCGGTTCTTTCGGCAGAAGCACCCGGATGTGAAGGTCACCATCGACGCGCTCCATTCTCCGCAGATCGTGTCGGCCCTGGTGTTGCAGGAGGCGGATGTGGGCTTTGTGTTCAGCGCCATCGCCCACCCCGCGCTCACGCAGGAGCACCTGGCCGATGGCCGCATGGTGTGTGTGGCGCCCAAGGGCATGCTGGGTGCGGCGCTGGTGGATGCGGGCGTGGCGCACCTGGCCGATCTGGCCGATACGCCCGTGGTGCGGCTGGATGTGCGCGACCCTATCGGCACGGTGGTCAGCCATGCCTGCCGTGAGGCTGGTGTAGGCCTGCAAACGGCGATCACGGTGCAGACCTACCACGCCGCGCTGGCCCTGGCGCACCACGGCCATGCGGTGGCGGTGGTGGACACCTGCACGGCTGCTTCGGCCGACCGCAGCAAGGTGGATGTGCTGGCGCTGGCGCCGCACATTGCCGTGCCCATCAAGTCATTGCGCACTGTGAACCGGCCCAGTTCGCTGCTGGCCAGCGCCATGACGCAGTGCATGCGCCAAGCGGTGGCCGAGACGCTGGAGTCCGTGGGTCTGCGGGAGGCCGAATAGCGCCGTGTGGGGAGGGCTGTCGCCCTCTCGCTGCTGCTCAGGCTGTCGGCACCACCAGCTCGGCCACCTGCGCTGCCGTCCCAAACGCCAGCGTAAAGCCCAGTGCACCGTGGCCTGTGTTCAGCAGCAAGTTGTCTGGGGCGTGGGTGTGCCTTCCCACCAGCGGCACGCCCGTGGGGGTGGCAGGGCGCATGCCGGTCCAGGGGCGCAGTTCGCTGAAGTCGCTGCAGCCGGGGAACAGCGCGCGGGTGGCCTCGCACAGGCTCTGGATGCGCGCGGGGGGGATGTGGTCGTCGTGCCCCACAAGCTCGGCCATGCCGGCCACGCGCAGGCGCTGGCCGATGCGTGCAAAGACCACCTTGCGCGCCGCATCGGTCACGTTCACGCGGGGAGCTGCTCCGGCAGCGTCCGTCGTATCCAGCGTGACGCTGTAGCCCTTGAGCGGGTAGATGGGCAGGCGAAAGCCCAGGGTCTTTGCCGCCTGGTGGCTGGCGCTCCCCAGAGCCAGCACAAATTGCTGCGCCTCGATGGCGCCCGCGCTGGTCTGGACGGCTGCAATGCGCCGCGCATGGTGCACAAAGCCCTCCACGCGCGTGCCCAGCACAAAGCGCACCCCGCGTGCTGCCAGCAGCCGCTGCAGTCCCTGGCACACCGCCAGGCAATCGGCCGCGCATTCGCTGGGGGTGTAGATGGCGCCTGCAATGCTGCGGTGGTAGTGCTGCAGCGCGGGCTCGATCTCCACACAGCGCTGGGGCGAGACGGCTTCCTGCTCGCTGCCCCAGGCGCGCTGCAGTTCCATCTGCTGCTGCGCGGCGGCGAGGCCCGCAGGGGTGCTGTACAGCACGAGCTTGCCAGTGTTGGAGAAATTGCAGTCCAGCTGCTCGGCCTGCAGCATGGCTTCAAAACCTTGGCGGCTGAGTGCGGCCAGGGCCAGCAGGTGTTGGGTGCTGCGCTCGGACGTGCGCCGGTTGCAGGCCCGCAAAAACTCCAGGCCCCAGCGCCACTGGTGCACGTCCCACTGCGGGCGCATCTTGAGCGGCGAGCGGGGCGACAGCAGCAGTTCTGGCAACTGGCGCCACAGGCCGACATTGGCCAGGGGCTGCACATAGCTGTAGCTCAATTGCGCGCCGTTGCCGCCGCTGGCGCCAGCACCGGGCTGGGCCTGGTCGATCACGGTCACCTGCATGCCACGCTGGTGGAGCTCATAGGCGGTGGCCAGGCCCACGATGCCCGCGCCAAGGACACATACCTGCATCTTGTGTGTTCTACGTTGTTGGTTGACTGAAAGTCAATGTAGGGTGAGGGCGGGCCTTTGAACAATGCCAATGCCATGCTCAGCCATGCCGAGAAGTTATGCGTGTGCACCGATGGAAGGCACATAGCACGGAACTGCCGCGCGGAATGGGAAAAATGGCACTTGGATGGTGCGGCGGTGTGCACCAGATCGGCGGCATAACTTTTGGTCATGACGTACCCGTGCAAATGAATTGTTCAAGTGCGGCGCGAATTTTTACAGTGCCCCTGCGTCTCGCTTTTTCAACCGTCCACCTGATTTTTCGCAAAGGGATTCCCATGAAGCTCTCCGCCGTCACCTCCGCCGCCATCGTGCTCACCGGCCTGCTGGCCAGCACCATGGCCAGTGCCGACACCCTCAAGAAGGTTGCCGAGTCGGGCAAGATCACGCTGGCCTACCGCGAGTCATCGGTGCCCTTCAGCTACCTCTCGGGCCCCGGTGCCCCGGTGGGCTTTGCGGTGGACATCTCGAACGCGGTGGTTGATGCCGTGAAGAAGCGTGTGAACAACCCCGCCCTCAAGGTGGAACTGCAGGCGGTGACATCGCAGAACCGTATTCCGCTGCTGACCAACGGCACCATCGACCTGGAGTGCGGATCGACCACCAACAACACGGCGCGGGGCAAGGATGTGCAATTTGCCATCAACTACTTCTACACCGGCACGCGCCTGCTGACCAAGAAGACATCTGGCGTCAAGAACTACGCAGACCTGGCCAAGAAGAAGGTGGCCAGCACCTCGGGCACCACCAATGCACAGGTGATTCGCAAGTACAACCGCGACAACAACCTCGACATGGACATCGTGCTGGGCAAGGACCATGACGACTCCGTGTTGCTGGTGGAAACGGGACGGGCGGAAGCGTTTGCGATGGATGACATCCTGCTGTTCGGCCTGATGGGCAACCAGCGCAACCCGGCCGATTGGACGGTGGTGGGTGATTCGCTGCAGGTGGAGCCCTATGCCTGCATGCTGCGCAAGGATGACCCGCAGTTCCAGGCGCTGGTCAACGGCGTGATCGGCGGGATGATGAAGTCGGGCGAATTCGAAAAGCTCTATACCAAGTGGTTCATGTCGCCCGTGCCACCGCGCAACCAGAACCTGAACCTGGCCATGAGCAAGGAGCTGCGCGAGAACCTGGTGGCCCAAAGCGACAAGCCCGCACAGTAAGCCGGAGCGCGCATGTCTTTAGTGTCTGCAAGCCACCCCCACGCCCCGCAGGTGGTGGGGATTCTGGGCGGAATGGGCCCGGCCGCCGGGGCTGACTTTGTGCGCCTGTTCGTGCAGGCCTGCACCGACCGCATGGAGGTGCTGGGCATTCCGGTGCACGACCAGGCCTACCCCGAGCACTGGCTGGCGCAGGTGCCCATACCGGACCGCACGGCCGCGCTGAACGACACGCGCCCCGGCGCGCACCAGCCCGCAGACCCCCTGCTGCAGGCCACCGGGCGGCTGGCCGCGCTGGGCGCACGGGTGGTGGCGATTGCCTGCAACACGGCCCATGCCTGGCACGGCATCCTGCAGCAGCGGTTTCCACAGATGGTGGTCTTGCACGGCGTGCAGGAGGTGGTTGCCGAGCTGGCTGCGCGCAACGCGCAGGGCGTAGGGCTGCTGGCCACACGCGGCGCCTACGACGCGGGCCTGTACCAGCGTGAGCTGGAGCGTGCGCACATCGCCTGCTTTGTACCCGACGACCATGAGCGCGAGCAGTTGATGCAGGGCATCTACGACGGCGTGAAGGCGGGCAACTATCCGCTGGCGCGACAGCGCTTTGAGGCCGTGTCGATTGCGCTGCAGGAGCGCTACGGCGTGTCCACGCTGATCATGGGCTGCACCGAGATTCCCCTGGCGCTGGCGGAGCACCCCCGGCTCGAAGGGCTCTCGCTGGTGAATCCCTCGGTGGTGCTGGCCTCGGCCCTGGCCCGACATGCCTACTGGCACATCCATCCTGCGGGCTGAGCCCAGCGCACTGCCGTCGGCTTGGTGGTTGGCCGACTCCTTTTTCTTGCCATGTCCTCAGCCTGCCTGGGGTGGCGACTTCTTGATTGAAGGTGAACACCATGACAGTTGCGACGGTCGGAAAAAGGCTGGGCGGGAGCATGAGCGCGGCCGTGCTTGCGTTCGCATTCGGCACGGCGGGTGGCGGCAAGGTGCTGGCCCAGGCGGCGGCACCATCGCAGGCGGCGCCGTCGTCACCATCCCTGGGGAAGACGCTGCAACGCATCCAGTCCAGCGGCGTGGTGGTCGTCGGCCACCGCGAATCGTCCATGCCGATGTCCTATGTGGCCCACGGAACACCCATGGGTTACAGCGTGGATGTTTGCCTTCAGGTTGCGCAGGCGCTGGGGCGCCATCTCAAGCTGCGCGAGACCAAGGTGGCCTACCGCCTGGTCACTTCCAGCAGCCGCTTCGATGCCATTGAAAAAGGCGAGGTGGACCTGGAATGTGGCTCCACCACCAACACGGCAGCGCGCCGTGAGCGCGTGGCGTTCACCATTGCGCATTTCATTGCCTCGTCGCGCATCGTGGTGCAAAGCGACAAGCCTTATTCCCGCATCGAAGACCTGGACGGCAAGACGCTGGCATCCACAGCGGGCACCACCAACATCGATTCGCTGGCGCGCGAGGCTGCCACCAAGTCGGTGCGCGTGCGCATCGAGCCCGCCAAGGACCACGCCGAGGGGTTTGGCTGGGTGGTGAGCGGCAAGGTGGAGGGCTTTGCGATGGACGACGTGCTGCTCTACGGCCTGCGCGCCAGCCACACCAAGCCGCAGGACCTGAAGGTCATCGGCAAGCCCATGACCATCGAGCCTTATGCCGTGGCGTTTGAACGCAACAACCCCGAACTCAAGGCTGTGGTGGATGCCGAGCTGCGCCGTTTGATCCAGACCCGCGAGCTGCACCGCTTGTATGACAAGTGGTTCACTCAGCCGATTCCGCCCCAAGGCATCAACCTGGGCATGCGCATGCCGCACCTGCTGGTGGATTCGCTCAAGTACCCGTCGGACTACGTGCCGCAGTAGGCACGGTGGCGCGCGGGGTGGGCCTTCAACGCCAGGCCGTAGCCACCAGCTGGCTGTAATGCACGCCTTTGCGCCCCAGCAACTGCTCGAACACGACCGGATTGCCCACGTTGTCGCTGCCCAGCATGCTCAGGGTTTCGGTGCACCAGGGCACGCTGGGCACCGCATCGCCCATGCGGGCGCTGAGCTGCGTCAGCGCGTCGGGCAGGCGCAGCACGCGGGCGGGGCCGTGGCCCTGTTGTTGCCGCAGGCTGGCGACGAAATCTCCCATGGTCAGCGCTTCGGGCCCCGGGCATTCAATGAGGCCCTGGGTGGCCATGGCTGGGCCCAGAAGGGCAACGATGGCGGCTGCCAGGTCGTGCACCGACACGGGCTGCACGCGCGCCGTGAGCATCGGGCCGGGGAACAGCGCCACGGGCAGGCGGGCCAGATTCATGAACAGGGCGCTGCTGTCGCCGCCTTTGCCAAACACCACGCTGGGCCGCAGGATGGCGGGGTTCAGGGCGCCCCGCGCGGCCAGGGCCTGTAAATGCACGTCGGCCGCGCGCTTGGTGCTGGCGTAGCGCGTGGTGCTGCCTTCAATGCCCAGCGCCGAGATGTGCACCACCCGTCTCACACCCGCCTGAGCACAGGCGTTGAACAAGGCCACGGGGGTGTGCTGATGGACGGCGTCGATAGGGCGTGCGCTGCTGTCGCGCAGCACGCCCACAGCGTTGACGACGGCGTCGATCCCCGCCAGGCGTGGCAGCCACGCATCGGGCGTGGTGTCGCGGGCAAAGTCCATGGGGATCTGCAGCGGCTGCGCGGTGCGCTGGCGGGGCGAAACCCCGCCGTGCACTGTGTGCCCTGCGCGGGTCAGTGCCGTTGCCACGGTGTGGCCAATGAATCCGGTGGAGCCGGTCAGCAGGATGTGCATCAACAGTGCCTTTGAAAGGAAAAGAAGGTCATCGGCGGGTGCGGGTTCTTTGATCGGCGCACGAAAAAAACGCTGAGGGCTCCGCTGCTGCCAGCGGCGCCGTGCCTGTTCATGCGCCCGGATCAAACACCTCAAAGCGGTTGCGGCCCCCATACTTGGCGCGGTACAGGGCTGCATCGGCCGCCTGTACCAGTGTGTCAGACCCGGCCTCCGGGCGTGGGACCACACTCGCAATGCCCATGCTGAACGTGATGATGGGCGCCGTGGGGGAGCGGGGGTGGGCCAGGGCGGCATCCCGCAGGCTGTCCATGCAGCGCTGTGCCACGGTCACGGCCTCGGGCATCGGCACGTCGGGCAGCAGCAGCACAAACTCTTCGCCGCCATAGCGTGCGGCCACTTCGTCTGCGCGGCGGATGGTGGCTTGCAGCAGCTGGGCCACGCGGCGCAGGCATTCGTCGCCGGCCAGGTGGCCGTAGTGGTCGTTGTAGAGCTTGAAGTGGTCGATGTCGATCAGGATGACGGTCAGCGGCAGGCCGTGCCTGCCGCAGCGCATCCATTCCGTGGCCAGCCGGTCGTCAAAACGGCGCCGGTTGCCGATGCCGGTGACACCGTCGGTGGTGGACAGCAGCGCCAGCTTGGCGTTGGCGGCGGCCAGCTCCTGCTCCTTGCGCACCAGCTGGGTCACGTCGGTGCGCACACCGGCAATGCCGCCCTGGGGGGTGCGGCGTTCGTCGGCCTGCACCCACCGGCCGTCGGTCAGGTGCTGCAATACGGACTGGATGGCGGCCTGGTGGTCGGCCACACGTTGGGCCAGCCAGGCCTCTTCGTTGCCCACGGCGTCCATGTACTGCCCACGCTCAACGCCGTAGCGGGCAATTTGCTCAAACGTGCTACCGGGCGCGATCATGGGCGCCGAGATGGGGTACAGCCGTCGGTACTGCGCGTTGCACACCACCAGCCGGTCGTCGGCATCGAACAGCGCAAACCCCTCGGGCAGCGATTCGATAGCGTCCTGCAGCAGTTGCCGCGCCTGCTGGGCTTCGTCCTGCGCCGCTTCCAGTGCCTGGCGTTGCTCGATGAGGTCGGTGATGTCCAGGCGCACCGCCACCACATAGTTTTCTGGGGTGCGGGTTTCATAAATGTTGATCCAGCGCCCGTCGGCCAGCCGCTGCACCAGGTTGGACGTGCGGCTGCCGTGCTCTGACAGGCGCTCGGCAATCCAGGTTTCTTCGCGGCCGTTGGCAGAGGGGACCAGCCCCCGCTGCACCGAATACCGCAGGATGTCGGCAAAGCTGTTGCCCAGATGCTCTGCGTAGTTCATGTGGGGGTACATGCGCGAGAGCTGCTGGTTAAACAGCACCAACCGGTCCTGCTCGTCAAAGATCTCGATGCTGACGGGCAGGGCCTCCACCGCGCGCTCCAGCAACTGGCGCATTCGCTGGCTTTCCTGGCGGGCTACCTCTGCCTTTTGGCGCTGCTCGATCAGGTCGCTGATGTCCAGCCGCACCACCACGGTCATGCCCGAGGGGGTGCGGCTTTCGTGCATGTGCATCCATGCACCATTGGGGTAGTGGCGCACCTCGGGGCCAGGGCGGTGGCCGCGCAGGGCCAGTTCGTGGGCCAGCCACAGCTCTTCCTGGCCGCGCGCTTCTTCGGGAATGCCGTGCTGGAGACCTTCACGCAGCAGTTCTTCATAGGTCTTGCCCAGCGATGTCTGCACGGGCAGGTGCGGGCGCAGGTTGGCCATGAAGTTGTTGCACAGCACCAGCCGGTCGTTCTCGTCATAGATATCGAGGCCGGCGGGCATCGCGTCCACCGCCTCGTGCAGGCGGCGCTCTGCGCGTTCGGCGTCGGCCAGCGCCTGTTTCAGCGCACGTTCCTTGTGCACGGTGTCGGTGATGTCGGTGCGCAGCACCACCACGCCGCCGCCGTCGAGCGTGCGCTCGGTCAGCTGCATCCAGCGGTCGCCCCGCACCTCCTGCACTTCGGGGCCGGACGGTGATCGGTGGCGTTCCATGCGGCCCGCCAGCCAGGTTTCCAGGTCTGGCCGCGCGTCCCGGATCTCGCCCGAAGCGGCGGCCCGGCGCAGTACGTCTTCAAACCGTGTCCCATAGTCCACCGCCATCGTGATGCCCGGGGCCACCTCGCGGTAGCGTGTGTTGCACAGCACCAGGCGGTCGTCCGCGTCGTAGATGGCCAGGCCGTCGGGCAGGATGTCGAGCGTGGCCGACAGCTGTGCGCTGGCCTGCAGGGCTGCCTGCTGTGCAGCCTCTGCCGCCACCTGGCAGCGCTGCGCACGCCGTGCAAGCTGCCAGTGCAGGCCGGCCATGGCCCACAGCGCCAGCCCGGCAGCCACCAGAGCCGCGCGCACTGGCGCCTCAAGCACATGGCTGGCCAGCGCCCAGGCCAGCAGCCCCAGCCCACCCATGCCGCAGACCCCGCACACGACCGCCGTCAGCAGAGCCGGAGGTTCTTCGCGCGCTGGCGGTGGAGCAGGGGGCATGGTTGGTAGGTCCCAGGTTCACAGAAAGTCTAGCAGTGCGCCCCTGTTTGCGGTACCGGCAAATGCGGCAAGGCTCCAAACCGCCTAGACTGCGGCTTCCGCCCGTTACCGCCCTTGTTGGCTCCCTCTTCTTTCACCCTGGAGAAACCGATGCTCACTGAAGACCTCCACTCCGACGCACGCGCGCTTTTGCCTGGCCGCACCACCGAGGCGGGCGCCACCCGACGCACGGCGCTACAGACGGCCCTTGGCCTGGGCTATGCGGCGGCAGCCGCACCCATCATGGCGCAGACGGCCATCGCCACGCCCAGCGACGGTCTGACGGCCGGGGAGGTGAGTTTTACGGTCAACGGCTTCAAGGTGCCCGCCTACCGCGCGGCACCTGCCGGCAAAACGGGCCTGCCCGTGGTGCTGGTGATCCAGGAAATTTTTGGCGTGCACGAGTACATCGCCGACACCTGCCGCCGCTTTGCCAAGGCAGGCTACCTGGCCATTGCGCCCCAGCTGTATGCGCGCCAGGGCGACCCGTCGCAGTACACCGACATTGCCAAGCTCATGGCCGAAGTGGTCTCCAAGGTGCCTGACGCCCAGGTGATGGCCGACCTCGACGGTGCGGTGCAATGGGCCACTGCCAACGGCGGCGATGCCGCGCGCATGGGCATCACCGGCTTTTGCTGGGGCGGCCGCATCACCTGGCTGTACGCAGCCCATGGCCCCGTGAAAGCGGGCGTGGCCTGGTACGGCAGGCTGGTGGGCCAGGGCAGCGAGCTCACGCCCAAGCACCCTGTGGAAATCGCCCCCATCCTCAAGGCCCCGGTGCTGGGGCTGTATGGCGAAAAAGATACCGGAATACCCCTTGACACGATTGATAAGATGAAAGCTGCCCTGGCCAGTGGCTCGCCGCAGGCCAAGGCATCGGAATTTGTGGTGTACCCCGACGCGCCCCATGCCTTCCACGCCGACTACCGGGCGAGCTACCGCAAGGAGCCTGCCGAAGACGGCTGGAAGCGGGCGCTGGCCTGGTTCAAGACGCATGGCGTGGTCTGAGAGGCTGAGAGTCTTTCGCCTATGCCCGCCTTGCGCGCCAAAGCACCGCTGCTCGTCGTTGCAAATGCTCGCCATAGCCCGAGCTATGGCTGCGCTTTGCGCCTCGATCAGCTGCGTTTTGACGCACCTTTCGGGCTCGGGCAAAAAACTCTCAGCCTCTGAGCCGGTACCCTGCAATCCGCCCGCAGCCGCCCCCTCACCGGGGCGGCTTTTTTAATCTCGCGTCCGGGGCGTGGGATTTGAACGAAAATAAGCTCTGTGGCTTATCTATAAAGCGTAAGAAGCTATGACTTTAGTAGCAATCATCTTGGCCACGCTGGCTGCGGGCATTGGCAGCGTGTGGCTGGCCGCACTGCTGATGCGGCTGGGCCTGGGCGGGCGCACCGACAGCGTGGGCCCCCAGCACCTGCTGAGCCTGGCGGCGGGCGCCTTGCTGGCCACGGCCTTCATGCACCTGCTGCCCGAGGCGTTCGAGAGCCAGGCGGGCGCCCACGACCTGTTTGCCACCTTGCTGGTGGGCGTGGTGTTTTTCTTTTTGCTGGACAAGGCCGAGCTGTGGCACCACGGGCATGAGCACAGCCACGCACAGCCCTCCACCCAAGGCCACGTCCATGCAGACCACGATCACGCCCATGACCACGGCCATGCGCACCACCATCACCACGGCCCGCGCTCTGGCGGATGGGCGGTGCTCACGGGCGACAGCGTGCATTGTTTTGGCGACGGCATCCTGATCGCCTCAGCCTTCATGGCCGACATCCGCCTGGGCGTGATCGCCGCCGTGTCAGTGTTGGCGCACGAGGTGCCGCACCACATGGGCGACCTGGTGGTGCTGCGCCAGACCAGCCCCAACCGCCGCATGGCGTTGGTCAAGGTGTCGCTGGCGGGCGCCGTGACGGCGCTGGGCGGCGTGGTGGGCTACTTCCTGGTGGGGCAGCTGCAAGACTTCTTGCCCTACTTCCTGGCCGTGGCATCGAGCAGCTTTGTGTATGTGGCGCTGGCCGACCTGATTCCCCAGCTGCAAAAGCGCCTGACAGCGCGCGAAACCTTTGCGCAGATCGCCTGGCTGATTGCGGGCATGGTGATCGTGACGCTGGTGAGCGGGGCGGCGCACAGCCATTGAGGCCATGGCCCGCGGCGCCCGCGCTCGTCAGCGCGAATGCCGCCGCGCGCGCAGGCCCATGGCGCCCAGCAGCGCACTCAGCAACACCAGGCCCCAGTGGCCCAACGTAGGCACAGGTGTGACTGCGCCCCCATTGCCAGGGCCACCGTCGCCCGGTCCTGCTGGCACTTCGAAGCACCGCGAGAACTCCGAGGTTTCCAGGGAACCATCAGCATCATTGAAATCGCGTGTGGCCGTCATCGTCAGGTGGCTGCCTGCTGGCACGGCTGGTAGCAGGACATCGCCCGTGTACATGACCCCTCCGGTCATGATGTCTGCGCTGCCCAGAAAGGTTTGCCCTTCGCCATAGGAAGAAGGGTCGCAGGCTGCATTGGAAAAAACTTCGATCCGGTAGCGCGCATTGAAGGCACCGGAGTACCCGTAGCTAACCAATGTGCCCGCAGCGTTGCTGGTGACCCCGGTGATGACCGGGTAGCGCAGGCCGCCGTTGACGGTGGGTGGGGCAGCATCCCCGGGTTGGGTGCCCTGGCCGGTGGCGGTGTCGATCAGTTCAATGCCCAGACCGCCATTGCTATGGATGCTGTTGCCCAGGATGCTCTGGTAGCGCGGCTGCGCTGCTGTGGTGCTGCTGCGCTCTATGTGCACGCCGTTGCCGCCCCAGTTGGCTATGGTGTTGCCCTCGCCTGTGTTGGTTCCGCCAATGTGGTTGTTCCGGAGCGGGGTCGTGTCGATGCTGCGGATGTAGATGCCGTGACTGGACGCGGCATCTGCGATGGAAGTGCCCGTAGTGCCCACGCCAATCAGGTTGCCTTGCATGACCAGGCCGACGCCACCGCCATGGATGGAGATACCTGTTCCTAGGGCGCCGACGACGTTGTTGGAGATGATGGTGTAGGGGCCCGCAATATCCACACCGACCAGGGTATTGCGGCGGCTGCTGCCACTACGATCGGTGCCGATGTAGTTGTTGCGGATCTGGGTGTTGTATACGCCGTCGATGCTGATGCCTGCGCCGCTGCTGCTCGTAATAATCAGATTGCGGTCAGCCGACGTTGCACCACCCACGATGTTCTCGTGGGCGTAGTTTGCAATGCGTATGCCGCTCATTCCGTTCGCCAACAACCCATTGGTGTCGTCGCCCGCGCCCGACCCGTCAGTACCGATGAAGTTGCCTGCGATGGTCACGCCGTTGGTACTAGAGCCGACAGGACCGGTGTCACCCAGTAGGAAGACGCCGTGTGTGTTAAACCCTGTGATAGCGACGCCACGCAGCGCCGAATTGGACGATCCTGGATAAAAAACGAGCCCGCTGGCACTCACGCCGATGTTTTTCCCGTCGATGCGGACGTTGATGACAGCGTTGTTGCCCACTGCGGCGGTGTTTGCGCTGGAGCCTGGCTGGGTATAGCCGTCGATGGTGATGGGCGTGCGGACTGCAGGAAGTGGAGTGGTGGGCGCAATAAGGGCTGCAACACCTGGGCCACCTGTGGCAATGGCGAAGTGGATGGTGTGAGCACCTCCCAGGGTATTGGCCTCCTGGATGGCTGCGCGCAGGGAGCACGCGGCTCCGCTGTGGGCGCACAAGCCGTCGCCGGGAACAACGTCGGGGGCGTCTCCCGCGTCTGTAACGACAAAGGTGGCTGCCCATGTGGTGCCGCTCAGCAGCAGCCCGGCCAAAGCCAGGGCGACGGGGTGCAGCCTCGCAGGAAAGTTATGCAGGGTGTGCGTCATGGTATTTGCGTTTGTTCTTGTTGTTTTGGCTCCAGCGCTTGGAGGTGCTGCGCTAGATGTTTCATTTTTTTATGGCGTATGGGGTGCCGTTCGACAGATGCGGGCGAGGACTTTCAACGGCACCGGGCTGTGTTTTTGCGTTTTCCGCTTCAGCCTCTGCGCCGTGCGCGCAGGCCCATGGCGCCCAGCAGCGCACTCAGCAGGATCAGGCCCAGATGACCCAATGTGGGTACGGCGGTGACGGAACCGCCGCCGCCAGGGCCTGCCGCTACTGGGAAGCACTGCGAAAACTCCGACGTTTCCGCCAGACCAGCCGCGCCGCCGCCGCCGTCGCGTGTTGCCGTCAGGGTCAGGAACTCGCCCGTTGCTATCCCTCCCCAAACTGCGCTGCCGCTTGCCACGCCCGCCGCATTGGTGGCGAGCGTGCCGGCTCCCAGGTAGCGCTGGCCTTCGCCCCACCCACTTGTATCGCAGGCGGTGTTGGCGAACGCCTCAAACCGATAAAGCGTGTTCGGCGCGGCGCCATCCAGTCGGTATTCCACTTGCAGGCTGCCCCCTGCAAGGGCGGTGTTGGTGATGGCGGGCGCGGGGATCGCGCTGTTCACGCCCGCTGGCGCGTTGCCCGGACCGCTGCCAGCGCTGGGTGCGACCAGTTCGATGCCCAGCGCATCATTGCTGTGGATGCTGTTGCCCAATATGGCATGTTGGTCTAGGCTGGTACTGGAGCGCTGGCGTTGCACACGGATGCCGTTGCCGCCCCAGTGGGCAATGGTGTTGCCTTCGGCCCCGTTCGTACCGCCGATGCGCGTGCGCTGCGGGCCCAGGGCGCTCGCGCCTATACCATCCAATATGTGAATGCCATCGCCCCCGCCGCCGATGGGCTCGCCAGCCGTGCCCACGCCGATACGGTTGGCGGTGATTTGGTTGTCATGACCGGCGTTGTCGCCATAGAGGAAGATACCGGTTTGGCTGGCACCGATGATGTTGCCGTGGATGAAGTTTCCATTGGCGTGACTGATTTCTACGCCCCGCGCCGTGGCGATGCGCAGGGCACCCGCTCGGTTGGTGCCGATAAGGTTGTCGGTGATGCGGTTGCCCTCGGTGCCGCTGCCGAGCAGGCGGACGGCTGGGCTGTCCTCGTCACTCACCAACAGGTTGCGGTCGCCAATGGATGGGCCACCTACAGAGGTGAGGGTGGTGCCCATTTCAATGAGGACGGCCTCGCCGCCGTTGGCGAGCGTGCCCGTGGTGTCGATGCCGTCGGTGCCGATGAAATTGCCTTGTACGCCCACGTTGCTGGCCCCTGAGACCATCACGCCAGCTCCGTTGAAGCGCGTGATGGCCACGCCGCGCAGCGCCGACCCGCCGGAGGGGGGTAGGAACTGCAATCCCACTAGGGCATTGGCGTTCTGACCATCAATACGGATGCTGATGTAAGCATCGTGGCCCACAGCCAGCGTGTTCGGGTTGCCTGCGCCCAGGGCATAGCCGTCGATGGTCACCGGATTGACGATGGGAGGCAGTGCTGAGGTCGGCGAAATCGTGACCTGCCCACCGCTGAAATCGAACTGGATGGTGTCGGCATCCGCGTTGGCATTGGCGGCCTGGATGGCGGCGCGCAGGGTGCAGGGGTTGGGCACGCCGGTGCACATGGCGCCGCCCAGTGGGGCATCGCCAAGATCATTGACCACAAAAGTGGCTGCCCAGGAGGCGCTGGACAACAGCAGTCCGGCCAGGGCCATGGCAAGGGGGCGCAGCGGTGCTGTGGGGAAAGGCGGGTTGTGCGGCATGGTGGCTGTTTGAGGTTTTTAGTGTTTTTTTGGGCTCTAGCGCTTATGGGTATTGCGCTAGATGCTTCATTTTTGATAGCGAATGGCGGCTCTGCCGCGAACGCGGCGCGCAGGGTGCCCTCCGTCTGTGATTCTTGGGAAAGCCCCGGCTGTTGTCTTGACGCTGCACGACCTGCCATTGACCCCACGCGACTTGGTCCGCAATCTGCAACACTCTTTTCTGAGCACAACAACGAGGGAAAAAGGAGCAGCGCGTGAAGGCACCCGTATCGGCCCCCACCACCCAAGCCGCGCCTGCGGTGGATGCCGCGCCCACTGCGGCGCTGAGCCTGAGCGCGTTGCCAGGGGACAGCCAACTGCACACCATGCGCGAGTACCTGGCCGCAATGATGCGGGTGGACCTGGCACCTCTGCACCCCGACAAGCCCCTGCACTACCGTGCTGCGCTGCGCATGGTGCCGGGCGCCAGCTGGGGCAGCTCGCAGGCCAGCCCCGTGCGCACTACCCGCACGGCAGCGCTGTGCAAGGACGGGCAGGACGACCTGATGCTCGTCATGCCCTCCGCCCCCATGACCATCGAACAGCCGGGGCAGAGCGCGCTGCGCATTCAGCCTGGCGATGCCGTGCTGCTGTCGCAGGCGCGGCCCCTGCAGATCGTGCTGGAGGAAGCGGGGGAGTCCTGGGCGCTGCGTGTACCGCACCGCGACATGGCGCGCATGCTGCCGCGCCTGTCCAGTGCGCCGGTGCTGGCCCTACGCCAAGGCACGCCGATGTTGCAGCTGCTGCAGCGCTTTGGCCGGTTGCTGGAGTCCGACCCCCTGCAGGGCGCTGCCAGCCAACGATTGGCCGCCCGCCAGCTGCAGGAAATGCTGGCGGTGGCGGTGGGCCAGTCACCCGACTTTGCCGCCTGGGCCGAGCAGCACAGCCTGGCGGCGGCCCGACTGCAGGCCGTGCGGGCTGACATTGCCGCCCACCTGAGCACCAGCCGGCTCAGCCTGGAATGGCTGGCCGCCCGCCAGGGCATCTCAGCCCGGCACCTGCAGCGCCTGCTGGCTGCCCAGGGCACCAGCTACCAGGACGCCGTGCGCCATGCGCGTCTGGAGGCCGCCCGGGCCTTGTTGCAAGCGCCGCGCAACGCGGGCCTGAGCATCACGGCCATTGCGCATGCGTGCGGTTTTTCTGAAGCATCGGCGCTGAGCCGGGCGTTCCGGCAGCACTATGGGATGACGCCGGGGCAGGCGCGGTGGGAGGGTGGGATGGGCACCAAAAAATGAAAGACCGTTTGGCGCGCTGCGTCGGCTGTGCCGTGTTGGGGGCGTACGCACTTGGCGAAGCTCCAAGAAAGCTTGACCTGCCTCAAGCCTGAGCCCGCCTGTTGTGCCATTCTGGTAGAATGACCTCCCCCCACGCCGCCACCGTCACCCTGGGCCTGCTCGCCCAGCCCACGCGTTTTCTGTTTTTTACGGGCAAGGGCGGCGTGGGCAAGACCTCTTTGTCTACCGCAGCCGCCATTGCCCTGGCAGACGCGGGCCGACAGGTGCTGCTGGTCAGCACTGATGCGGCCTCCAACCTCGATGAAATGCTGGGCGTGCCGCTGTCCAACCAGCCGGTGGCCGTGCCCGGCGTGCCGGGGCTGCACATGCTCAACATCGACCCTGATACAGCCGCTGAGGCTTATCGCCAGCGGGTGCTGGCGCAGCTGGAATCCACAGCGACGGCGGACGAGCGCTCCACCGTGCGCGAACAACTCTCTGGCGCCTGCACCACCGAGATCGCTGCGTTCGACGAATTTGCAGCGCTGCTGGCCAGCGAGGGCAGCGCCATCGGCCACGTGTTCGACCATGTGGTGTTCGACACGGCCCCCACCGGCCACACGCTGCGCCTGCTGAGCTTGCCCAAGGCCTGGACCGGATTCCTGGCGGGCAATGACCGGGGCGCATCGTGCCTGGGGCCGCACTCGGGCCTGAAGATGCAGGAGGCGCGCTTCAACGCCGCCCTGGCCGCGCTGAGCGACCCAGCCCTGACCACCATGGTGCTGGTCACCCGCCCCGACCCCCGCCCCATGCAGGAGGCTGCGCGCACCGCGCTGGAGCTGCGCGCCCTGGGCCTGGCCAACCAGCGCCTGGCCATCAACGGCGTCTTCCATGCCAGCCAGCCCGGGCACGACGCCGTGGCCGATGCCATCGAGGCCCTGGGCCGTCAGGCCATGGACCAGATGCCCGATGCGCTGGCGCACCTGCCCCGCGACGAGGTGCCGCTGCGCGCCTTCGACACCGTGGGTTTGCCTGCGCTGCGGGCCTTGCTGGCGGGTGGCGCGGTGCCATTGAGCGCGCCCTCTGCCGTTGTCGGCGCGTCGTTGCAGGCCGAACCCCTCTCGTCCCTGGCCGATGCACTGGCCGCCAAGGGCCACGGCCTCATCATGGTGATGGGCAAGGGCGGCGTGGGCAAGACCACCATCGCTGCCGCGCTGGCCGTGGGCCTGGTGCAGCGCGGGCACAGCGTCCACCTCACCACCACCGACCCGGCAGCCCATGTGCAAGCCCAGCTCGACGGCAGCCTGCCCGGCCTGAAAGTGGGCCGCATCGACCCGCACGCAGAGACACAGGCCTACATCGACAAGATCATGGCCACGCGCGGCAAGGCCCTGGACGACGCGGGCCGCGCCCTGCTGCTGGAAGACCTGCAATCGCCATGCACCGAAGAGGTGGCCGTGTTCCATGCCTTCAGCCGCGTGGTCAACGAAGCGCGCAGCGCCTTTGTGGTGCTGGACACGGCGCCCACCGGCCACAGCCTGCTGCTGATGGACGCCACCGGCGCCTACCACCGGCAGATGACGCAGCAGTACGAAGGCAGCGCAAACTCCAAACACATCATCACCCCGCTCATGCGCCTGCAGGACGCTGACATGACCCATGTGGTCATCGTCACGCTGCCCGAAGTCACCCCCGTGAGCCAGGCGGCAGCGCTGCAGGACGACCTGCGCCGCGCCCACATCGAGCCCTGGGCCTGGGTCATCAACAAAAGCGTGGCGGCCACGGGCACCAGCGACCCGCTGCTGCAGGCCCGCCTGGTGGGCGAGCAACATCAGGCCGCGCGCATTGCCAACGGCCTGGCGCAGCGCACTTATGTGCTGCCCTGGCTGGCCACGCCGCCGGTGGGGGTGGTTGCACTGGGCCAACTGGCGTCGGCGCCCCCAGCCACGATCCGTTGAGGCAAACAGGAACTAGGAATATGGGGGCAAGTTCCAAAGAAAAATAGCCACCAGCGCTTATCAGTAAAGCGCAAGCAGCTATATTTTTAATAGCGGATGTCGGGCGGCGCACCACCGCCTTGCGGCATCGCTGTGGTCAGAGCATGGTTTCGCGCTGTTGCTCGGCGCGTGATGCGCCAATGGCGGTCTCCACGTTCTTGACCTCCTCGGGCGGGGGCAGCACGGCTGGCAGGCCCAGCGCCTCCAGGGCCAGTTCGCGGCACCAGCCCTTGGTGTGGTACAGGTGGTGGTCCTCGTCTTTCTCCACCGCCTTGTGGGCCGATTTCAACGTCTGGCCCACGTCGCCCGTGGCCACCTCGGCCACCTTGCCCAGCAGCTCCCAATTGGCGTGGTCTTTCGTCTCGGCGTGCACCACACATTCACAGGCCACCAACTGGGCGGCGGCGGGGTTGCCCCCCTGTTTGGCCAGCTGCATGGCCTTGACCAGGGATTCGCCGATGTGTTTGACCACCGCCCGGCTGGGTGACTGCGCATCGGGGTCAAGCCCCAGGGTGTCGCACAGGCTGCGCACCACATCCTGGTGGGTCAAGGTTTCTTCCAGATAGCTTTCCCATTCCTTCTTGAGATCTGGGTTCACGGCACAGGTGAGCGCGGTGCGGTACACCTGCTCGCCACCGAGTTCGGTTTCCATCATCTGGAGCACAAGATCATCAAGCTGGTGGCTGTCATAGTGGGCTTTGGGCATGGTTTCTCCTTGGGTGGTGGGGTTGGGAACGGGATGGATGCGTCATGCGAGGGTGCGGACCTTGGGTTCGCGCTCCCACTGGCGGGTCTGTGCGGCGGCGATGAAGCCCTGCGCGTCGGCGGGGTCCACCACGCCCGCGTCGGGCTCGATGCCACCGGCTTGCAGGATCGCCTGGGTGCCCTTGCAGGCGGCAATCGCCTTGAGGTGGCCGAACGCGTCGCGGAACCAGTCCACGGCGGCGGCCTCTTTGGCCAGCAGTGCGCCCATGTCGGGCGACAGGATGGAGGCCACAGCGTCAAACACAACCGATGGCGTGCCTTGCAGCTGTCCGTCGGCGGGCAACAGCGTGCCGTCTTTCAGCACGGCTCCGCCCACCTTGGGCGACACGATCTTGACGGTGGCGCCCACCTTCTCCAGCGCCTTGCGCAGGTTGGCCACCGTGTTGCCGTTGGAGCCATCTGCCACCAGGATGCCGATACAGCGCCCTTGCAGCGTGGGCTTCATGCGGTCGATGATGCGCAGCGCGGGTGACGGGGCCAGGTCCTGCACCGGCTCGGCGGCAGTCGGGGCGGGTGGCAGCGCCTGCATGCCCAGGCCGTCGGCTACACGCTGGGCGAGGTCGGGGTCGACATGCTGCAGGTGGCCCACCACGGCTTCACGCACATGCACGGTGGCTACCTTGGACAGCTCGAATACCAAGGCCGACGCCATGTGGGCCTGCTCCAGCGGGCTCTGGCTGCGAAAGAACATGCGCGCCTGGCTGTAGTGGTCGGCAAAACTCTCGGGGCGGATACGGCCTTTTCCTCGGCCATCGCCGTCGTCGGCCTGAGCGAAGTGGCGGAAGCCTTGTGCCAGTGAGGCGCGTGGCGTGTCACCCTGCAGGCTGCTGGGTTCGTAATTGACCCGGCCCTTGGGCACCTGCATCTGCATGTGACCGTCGCGCTGCATGTTGTGGAACGGGCACTTGGGCGCGTTGATGGGGATCTGCGCAAAGTTGGGCCCACCCAGGCGCGACAGCTGCGTGTCCAGGTACGAGAACAGGCGGCCCTGCAGCAGCGGGTCGTTGCTGAAGTCGATGCCAGGCGGCACGTTGGCGGGGCAAAACGCCACCTGCTCGGTTTCTGCAAAGAAGTTGTCGGGCCAGCGATTGAGCACCATGCGGCCTATGGGCTGCAGGGGCACCAGTTCTTCGGGGATGAGCTTGGTGGGGTCCAGGTGGTCGAACGGGAAGCGCTCGGCGTCTTCTTCGGTGAAGAGCTGCACCGACAGCTCCCATTCCGGGAAGTCGCCCGCCTCGATGGCTTCGAACAGGTCACGCCGGTGGAAGTCGTTGTCGGCAGATTGCAGCTTGACGGCTTCGTCCCACACCGTGGACTGGATGCCCAGCTTGGGGCGCCAGTGGAACTTCACGAACGTGCTGTCGCCCACAGCATTGACGAGCCGGAAGCTGTGCACGCCAAACCCCTCCATCATGCGCAGGCTGCGCGGAATGGTGCGGTCGCTCATGGCCCACATGATCATGTGCATGGTTTCGGGCATCAGCGAGACAAAGTCCCAGAAGGTGTCGTGCGCACTGGCCGCCTGCGGGAACGCGCGGTCGGGTTCCATCTTCACCGCGTGCACCAGGTCCGGGAACTTCATCGCATCCTGGATGAAGAACACGGGGATGTTGTTGCCTACCAGGTCCCAGTTGCCTTCGGGCGTGTAGAACTTGACGGCAAAGCCGCGCACGTCACGCGGTGTGTCCACCGATCCCGCGCCGCCTGCCACGGTCGAAAAGCGCGTGAACACGGGCGTATGCTGGCCCACTTCCGTCAGCACCTTGGCGGTGGTGTATTGCTTGAGCGAATGTGTGAGTTCAAAGAAACCGTGGGCTGCCGAGCCGCGCGCATGCACGATGCGCTCGGGGATGCGCTCGTGGTCAAAGTGCGTGATCTTCTCGCGCAGGATGAAGTCTTCGAGCAGTGTGGGGCCGCGTGGCGACGGGCGCAGGGAATTCTGGTTGTCTGCCACCGGGATGCCCTGCTGCGTGGTCAGCACCGGGTGCTTGCCACCGGCTTGCTGCTGCAGCTCGCCTGCGTTGCCGCGAAAGGTGTCTGACTGGGTGGAAGAGGGCAGGGCAGACGGCGATTTTTTTGCCGCGCCGCGCGAAGTGGGGGTTTGGGCCATGGGCGCTCCTGGGGGTTCTGGGTAATGAAACAAGACCAGCCAACATCGTTGGACCCCCGTGCTTTTCGAGGAGTAGGACGCCGCCCCATCCGGGCGTCGTCGTCGTCAGGCAATGGCCCGTTGCCTGTGCGCTAAAGCCTCTCGGTGTTTGCTACGCTTGCGCCCATCCTGCAGGGCCCATTGCCTTGTGGCGCGACCCTCTCCTTTGCCCTTGCCAGACTGACCCATGTTCTACGCCATCCCCCTCGAAAACCGGCCCACCTGGCGCAACCCGCCCTGGATGACGGTGCTGCTGATCCTGGTGAACATGCTCGTGTTCTGGGGCCCGCAGCGCTCGGAAGAAAAGGCGCAGGACCGGGCGGCCGCCTTCTACGTGGCCAGCCCCTTGCCTGCCATCGAAGTCCCGCGTTTTGTGGCCTGGCTGGAAGAGACCGGTGACAAGCATCTCAAAGAGGCCCGCGCCCTGCAAAAGGCGGGCGACCATCGCATGCTGTTGCGCTGGATGGAGCAGGAAGACGGCTTTCAGCAGCGGCTGAAAAGCCCGCGCTTTGTGCCACCCGAAGACCCGCAGTACACCGACTGGAAGGCCGCGCGCACCCAGTACGAAGCCCGGATGCCAGCCCCCTTCACCCGCAAGTGGGCGCAGAACTTTGAAAAAGACGCGGAGCTGCGCCCCGTCACCTGGCTCACGGCCACCTTCTTGCACGGCAGCACCGGGCACCTCATCGGCAACATGGTGTTTTTGTTTCTGTTCGGCTTTTCTGTAGAGCTTGCACTGGGCCGGGGCTGGTACCTGGCGTTTTACCTGCTGGGTGGCCTGGGCGGCTCGCTGCTGGCAGGCTGGGCCTATGCGGGCATGGGCAGCTACGGCCTGGGCGCTTCGGGCGCCGTGTCGGCCCTGATGGGCATGTACGCGGTGCTGTACCGGCTGCGGCGCGTGCGATTTTTCTACCAGCTGTTTTTCTACTTCAACTACGTGACCGCACCGGCGTTGCTGCTGTTGCCCGCGTGGATTGCCAACGAGTTGCTACAGCACTGGCTGAGCGGAAAGGGTGTGGCCTACATGGCCCACCTGGGCGGGCTGGTGACCGGCGCATCGCTGATGGCGCTGGCCATGCTGCTGCGCAAGAAACCGATGGAAGTGCCGGTGACGCAGGACGCCGCGTCCGACGACGGCTTTGACGCCCATGTGGCCAACGCCCAGCGACTGGCGCAGGGCATGAAGTTCGAACAGGCCCTGGCCCAGTGGCGCGCTGCGGCCAAGCTGCGCCCGCAAGACCAGGCGGTGCTCAGCGCCTGGTTCAAAACGGCATCGCTGTGGCCCGACGGCGAAGACTTCCACCGCGCCGCGCGCCGCATCTTTCGCCTGCACGCCCACGACGAGCAGACGCTGCAGTTTCAACACGCCAGCTACCGCACGTATTTTGAAAAGGCCAAGCCCGGTGCCCGTTTGCAGCCGGACGACATGGCCCGCCTCTCACGCCGCTTTGCGCGTGCGCAGCAATGGGGCGATGCCGAAAAGCTGTTCAACGCCTTGCACATGACTGCCCCCACGCACCCCGAGCTGGGCGAGACGCTGGGCATGCTGGTGTCGGCCTTGTGCCATGCGGGGCGGCGCGAGCAGGCGGCTGCATTGGGACCGCAGCTGAAGCAGCTGGCGCCGGGGAGTGCGGCGCTGCGGGGCCTGGGGTGAGGATTGTTGTTGGTAAATTTGGTGCTAGCGCTTATTGAGTAGGCGCAAGCAGCTATTAAATTAGTAGCAATTTCCGAAATCGCACTGCTAATTTCTATCGGTTGGGCTGAGCTGGTCGGAGCCTGGTCCACCGGCCCATCAATGCCGATGCGCCACCTGTTCCAGATGCCCGGCAGGCCCCTGGCTGTATCCCCCCATCGGCCCTCCAGGCGCAGCCGGTGGCGCCCGCCGCACGCGCGGCACCACGCTCAATTGCACGGTGTCCAGCACCGGTCCCGGCACCACGTTCAGTGCCTTGCGCGGCAAATCAATCAACTGCTCGGCATGCCACACCCGCACCTGCGCGGCACCATCCGGCACGCCCGCAAAGCGTGCAATGCCATCGGCATCGGTCTTCAGCGTCCAGCCCGAATCCGTCACAAACACATGGCCGCGCATGGAGCCGTGCAGGTGGCATGACAACAGCACCACCCCCGGCGTATCGAGCTTGACCTCAAAGGAGTTGGCAGGCTTGCCGTCGGCCTTGCCCGCCAGGCGCAGTTCAAAACCGCTGTTGGCTGTGCCCGCCGCAGCCGCCAGGCCCGCCGCCGCACCGCGCACGTGGTGGTCCCAGCGGTCCTGATTGGTAAAGCGCACCGTGGCACCGGGCTCGACCACCGTGACGGCGGGCACAAAGCGCATCTTTTCCTGCTCGATGGTGGGGTTGGCCTGCAGCAGGCTGGGCGATGTGCCGCCCGTGCCACCGGGGTACACCACCACCACGGCTTCGGGCACGGGCTTGCCGTCACGGTCCAGCACCTGGATTTGAACATTTCCGGCGCTAGCGCTTGCCCACAAAGCGCTAGCAGCTACAAAAATCATAGTATTTTTCATAGGTACATTCTCAGCGGATGGTGATCACATCGCGGTGCATGGGCGCCAGCAAGGCCAGCAGGCGGTTTTGCTGTGCGAACGGTATGCCCTGGGCATCCATGGCGCTTTGCAGCACCTCCACCAGGGCGTTGAACTGGCCCTTGGTGATGTCCATGTCGGCATGGGCTGATTTCATGTCAGCGCCTTCATATTTGCAAGGGCCACCGCTGAGCTGGCAGATCTGGTCGGTCAGGCTTTCCTTGAGCGCGGCGGGTTTGGTGTCCTTGAAGTGGCCGCCGATGCGTGGGTCCACCACCAGACGGTTCACAAAATCGTCCATCAGGCGCGTGATGCCGGGCTTTTCACCCAGGGCCTGGTAGAGGCCTGCAGGGGCCGTGGCCTTGGCGGCGCTGGTCTGGGCCAACGCTGGCTGGGCCAGCAGGCCGCCCAGGGCGAGTGCAAGGGCAATGAGGGTTTTGGGGTGGGTCATGGAAAAATCTCTTCAGAAAGCGACTTGGGCCGACAGGTAGTAGCCCGTCTGGCGGCGGTGGTTGGTGATGCCGGGCACGATGCGGCCCAGGTCTACATAGGCCAGCGTCAGTGACAGGTTCTTGCTGGGCGCCCAGGCGATGAAGATGTCTTTCCAGTCGTCCTCGCGCAACGCGGCGCCCAGGCCGGCGGCGGCGCCCAGCGCCTGCAGGTTGTTGGGTTTGAAGCGGTATTCGGCGCCCACCGCCAGGTTCTTGCTGATGAGGTACGCCACCGAGAACTCGGGCTGCAGGCTGCGGCGGTTCTTGCCGGGTGCGGCAGCGCCAAAGCCCAGCAGGCCGTTCTGGTTGGCGTTGGTGGAGCGCAGCGTGCCGTTGACCAGCAGGCTCTGCGCCAGCAGCAGCTTGGTGGCGCTCACATACACGTCGGTGCCGCTGGTTTGGGTGCCCAGAAAGTCGAGCACCGACCCGATGGAGCCAGGGCGCACGCGCTTGTGCTCCAGCCCCACGGCGATCTGCGGCATCCAGCTGTCGGCGTTCAGCACAGCATCGCCTGCCACCTTGACCTTGATGCCCACGATATCCATCTGGATGTGCTGCCCGGGGGTCACGCCAAACGGCGCAATGCCATTGAGCGCGATGGCGGGTGATGCGTCAAAGTCCTGCCGCGCCAGCGACAGCTCCACCCGGTCATGCAAACCCACCGCAACACCGTAGCCATTGAGGCCGTAGTCCTGCGTGGCGGCGCGCGTGGCGTAGCCGGAAAAGCCCACCTCGCCTTCGGTGGCGTTGCTGCCGATCACCGCCCAGGGGGTGAGCCCGCCACCGGCCGACCCGGCGATGGTGCTGACGCCCCCTGTGAGCAGCAGTTTGCCGGTGTCGGCATGGGCCACGGTGGCGGCCAAGGCAAGCGTGGCGGACACCGCAAGCCAGCGTGGATTCTTCATGGGGTCGCTCCTGGGTTGTAAATAAATGCTACACCGATGGAGGTACGTCAGGGCGCCTCCAGCGGATGCACATTCCAGAGCGCTGCCGAGGGTCTTTGAACCACGCCGCCGCTGGCGTGGTGGCTCAGCCCGAAAAAGCGATCCGCTGCACCGTCCAGTACAGCGACAACACCAGGAGCGCCGCCGAGCCCCCCCGCACCACTACCGTGCTGTAAAGCGCCCAACGCGCCAGCACCAAGGATGCAGCACACCACAGGGCCACCACCAGGAGCTGCCCCGCCTCGACCCCCAGGTTGAACCCCGCCAACGCCCACACCAGCGAGCTGCCTGAAATCCCTGCCTCCACCAGCACCCCCGAGAAGCCGAGGCCGTGGATCAGGCCAAAGCCCAGCGCCAGCCAGTGGCCCCGCAGGCCCCGGACGGGGAACAGATTCAGCAGCGCCGAGATACCAATGCTGATCGCAATGGCAGGTTCCACCCAATTGCCCGACACCGTCACCCAGCCCAGGCCCGCCAGTGCCAGCGTGACCGAGTGGCCCAAGGTAAAGAGCGTGACGGTGACCAAAAGCGCCTTCAGCCCGGTACGGGGATCCAGAGCGTCAGTCTTGCGGGACGCAGGCAGCTGCTTTGTCATCGGTTGCGGGCTGCGAGGCAGAGGCTGTCGCACCAGCGAAATGGGCAGCAACAGCGCCAGCAAAAAGGCCAGGTGGTCATAGCCTTGCAGAATGTGGTGCACCCCTTCGGCCACAAATTGCAGCAGTATTGCCACCCCACTGCGTGGGGATGCGAGCTCCTGGGCGTCTGCACCTCCAGCCCCTTGCGCACCTGGCTCCCCTTGGGGTGCGACACCGCTGCCTGCGGACCGCAGGTCGGTGCTGGCGCGCCCATCGGGGGCCAGCACGGCCGCCAGCGGCTGGCCGCCGAGCACACCGCCCACCAGCAGACGGTGCGTGGGGTCGATGCCCTGCATCAGCCCGTAGCGCAGGGTGACTGCCTGGGCGGGCGCACAGGGGAGCGTGGCAGCCAGTCGCGCGTAACGGCCATCGGTGCGCTGCTCCAGTGCTTCAAAGCGCCAGGCGGGGGCCGTCGCCGTTCCATCGCACTGCCACAACATGCCCTGGCCCACCCACTGGGCCATGGCGGGCACGGACTGCCGCACCTCGCCCCATGTGAGCTGGCGGTCGCCATCGGCATCGAGCTGCTCCAGCGCGGCGTCCACATCCTTCAACGCCACCGACAGCACCAGGCCCACCGATGCGCCTGCCCCTGCAGCGCCCTCAGGCGCCGGGGCATCCGCCACCCGCAGGTAGGCGTCGCTGGCCTTGTGGGCCCGTGCGCTGGGCACCAGCGCCGCGGCAAGCAACACGACCGCCACCATGGCCCTCAGGGGGGCTGTTATCCAGTGTTCGCAGCGCATCATTGGCCTCCCCGGGGTTGCCAGCGCGCCAGGCGCACGTCCTGCAGCCCGGTTTGCAGGAGGGCCTGCCGCACCGCCTGGTGGGCGGCAGCGTCGCCCGATTGTTCAGAGGTCTGCAGTGCCAGCCACCAGTCGTGTGGCTCTTTTTGCAGGGCAAGGTTCGTGCGGGCCGCCTTCCACGCGGCGGCGGGTTGCCCTTGCAACCACAACGCCAACAGGGCGCGCTCACGGGCATGGGCATCCAGCCCCTCGCCGCGCGCCACGATGGCGGCAAACCGCGCTTCCAGGTCGCGCGCCAGGGGTTGCCACGCGGCGTCCCCCATCAGCCGCAGGGCCTGTGCGCGCCGCAGCAGCACGGCATCGCTGTCGGGCTGGTGTCTGAGTACCTCCAGCGCGGCGCTCGCACGGTTGCGGCGCAACAGCTGGTCGGCATAGGCCAGAGCGGTGTAGCCGTCGGGGGCATCGGCCAGGCTGCGGCGGTAGGCAGCGTCGGCGGCATCATCGCGCCCTGCGCGCTCTTCGCTTTCGGCCAGCAGCGACCCAATCCAGGCCCGCTGGGTGGCATCCCCCGCAGCCTGCTGCCACAGGGCGGTGAGACCGCTGCGCGCAGCATCGTGCTGACCTTGAAGTGAACGGGTTTCAAGCAGGCAGGCGGTGGCGTACAGCGTGGCGCCATAGCGCGCCACGTTGCGACAGGCGGCCTCGGCGGCCTCATAGCGCGCGGCCACACGCTCCAGCGTGGCCAGCGTGAGCCAGCCCTGCACCTGCGCGGGGTTGGACTGCAAGGCACGCTCCAGCGTGGCGCGCGCCGCTGCAAATTCATGGCGCCCTTGCTCCACGGTCGCCTGTAACACCAGCAGATCGGCGGGGGCATCGGCCTGGCCCCACCAGCGCTCCAGGGCCGCTTGAGCCCGGCCCAGGTAACGCGGGTCCGCCGTCTCGCGTGACAAGCTGATCCAGCGCCGGGCGATGGTGGCGGCGGCCTGGGGGGTTGCGGGGGCTGCAGCCACGCGTTCAGGCAGGCGCTCGACCACACCGGCATCCAGGCCGGGGGGCAAGTCCTGCGGCAAGGCCGCTGCGGCAGTGCCAGCCCAGAACATCAGGTGCAGGGCCGCGCACACAAGGTGGGAAGGTTTCTTCATGGGCTCGTGACAACAAACGGGTATGGGAGGAGGCAGACTCACCCACGGAGGCCCCTGGCTACGCCCATTCAGGGCGCAGCCAGGGGCGTCGCGCGAAGGTCAGAGCCGCGAATCGGGCTCTTCGGTCTCGGTGCTGGACAGCACCAACTGGTCCACCGCCTGAGGCTCGGTGGTGTCCGATGCGCCGCTGGCCACAATCGGCTGCACGTACGCGAACGCGTTCACCATCACGGGGCCCCCATTGCCAGGGTCTGCCGCGTTGTCACCGCCTCCGCCCCCGCCGCAACCGGTGATGGCCAATGCCGCCACCGAGGTGAGCGCCAGGTGCTGAATCCGAAAATTCTTTTGCATGGTGTGTCTCCATCGGATCAGAAGTTCTTGGCACCGGGCAGCGGTGGGTTCACGTAGGGGAAGGCTGTGCGGTAGTCGGTGGCCTTCGTGCGCGAGCCATCGACAAATGCAACGCCTCCTGCCGGGGCGTCACCGGGCTTGCAGCCCACCTTGAGTGCGTCCGAGGCACCGGTCACCGTGCACAGCGCACCCATAGCCACACGCAGGGACACGTCCACCACATCGTCGCCCAGGCGGCGCCCGTTGGGGAAGCCTGCCGCATCGCCGGCGACCACGCCCAGGGAGCTTTGTGCAGCCACTGGCGTGGCCGCAATGCCGGTGTTCAGGCGCAGCATTTCGGCCAGGGGCCCGCCTGCGCCCAGGCCGGTGATGTTTCCGGGGCGGTTCACCGTGGGCAGGCCCGTGAGGAACGCCGTCATCAAATCCGTGCGCGGGAAGTTGGTGGGGGCCTTGGCGCCAAACAGCGTCTCGACCAGCGCGGGCAGCGTGGGGTGTGTCACATAGTCCGCAAAGTTGGCGGCATCGTCCTTGGGCTTGGACGCGTTGAACTTGTCCTTGTCCTTCAGGCCGATCACCACCTCATTGACCAGCGGCATGCCCAGGCGCGAGACCTGCGTCCATGCGCCACCGGCCTTCTCGCTGGCCTGCAGGCCCGAGTCCGGCTTGCCGTTGAGCAGGCGGGCCTGGCGCAGGCTGGCAGTGGTCCAGCCGCCAATGACCTTCTCGCCCGATGCAGCCGTGAGGCAACTGGTGGGCACTTCCACGGACAGCGAGGTCACGTTCTTGTCGGCAATCTGGCCGGCACCAAAAGCCGCTGCATTCGACTCGCTGGTGATGACCGCAGCGGGCGCATTCACCAGGTCAAAGATGGTGCCCAGCGACACAGGGAACGGGTCCTGCCGCTGGCCCACAAACACCTTGCCGGGCGTGGAGCAGCCGGGGATGTTGATGCCATACACATATTTGCCGGCATAGGCGTCGTAGGCAGCGGCATTGCCCAGGGATTTTTCTCCGATGTAATCGATGGGCTTGGTGAAGGTGGTGCCCCCGCCAGCCATGCTGATCTGCTCGCGCTTGCCGGTGCGGCGGTCACCGCGCACGATGAACATCTCGTACTCTTCGCGGTAGGCCAGCGGGTCGGCCGCCGCGCCGCTGATGCCCCCGGCGTTGCGCAGCGGGATCGCTACCTTCTTGCGGGCACCGTCAGGGCCGATGTCGAGGGTGATGCCGTTGCCACCGTTGTTCAGCGTGTTTTTGAAGCGGAACTGGAAGGTGATGTCCTCCGCCGCGTCGCCGTTGTTGTCGATGTGGATCTCATACAGCGCATTCGGGTCCAGGCTGAAGTAGTTGGGGCCGCCATAGGCATCCTGCAGCGGCAGGTAGTTGGCGATCATGGTGACAAAGCCCGCGCGGCCCGGTTCGTAGCTGTTGAACAGGTAGAAATCGGCGCCGTCAACCTTGGGCTGGGTCGTGATGAACGGTGCTTCGCGGTGGCTGGACGCCAGGCTGACGCCCGCTGCGCAGGCCGCCAGGGCAGCCAGCACGGCCAGACTGATTCTTCTCAATGGCATGGAGATCTCCTCGTAGGTGGATAGAGAGGTGCCAAGCACCCCACCACCTATACGGCGAAGAGAACCCTCTGGATTCAGCGGCTGCGACGATTCTTTGTGGAAGGCGTCCCGCCGCCCCACGCGGCAATCCCACGCGGCAGCCCGCTGCGTGCCGTTCAGGTGGCCTTGCGGATCAGTGCACCCTTGAACAGCACCGGCCCGGTCGGGCCTGTGGCGCTGGGTACGCCGCCCAGCGGCTCCAGGCTGATGGCCAGTGTGGGCACTTCCTTCACATCACCTTCCTGGGCCACCAGCTTGAGCAGCTTGTCATGCCCCAGCACACCGAGCGAGCGTGGGCCTTGGCCGGGTGGCAGCGCCCACAGTTGCAGCGACTTGTCCGCCCCCTCCTGAAAGCCGCCCACGCGCTGCAGCACCAGCTGGTTGTTCTTGGGGTCGAAGGTGACCAGCATCGACGCGTCCGCCTTGTCGTCGGCCAGCACGGCCACGTACTGGATCTGGGGTGTGGCCTGCAGTTGCTGCTGCAGCGTGGCAATCTGCGCGCCGGTGGTGGCACGCAGGCCACCATTGACCTGCACGCCGACCACCACGGCAGCCAGTGTGGCGATGGCCCCCGCAGCGGCAGCACCGCGCCACACCAGCAGGTTGCGCCACCAGCCACCGGGGGCCGCAGCAGCCGGGGGCACACGCGCAGCCTGCATGGCCGCCGCAGCCTTGTCGGCCTGCACGAGGTTGTCGATGCGGGTCCACACGGCGGGGGCGGGGTCGATGGCAGGTTGCAGCTCGGTCAGGCCCGACCAGCGGGTCTGCCACACCAGGGCGGCGGCGCGCACGGTGGCGTGTTCGCGTGCCAGTGTTTCAAAGCGGCGGCGGGCGCCGCCGCGCAGCGTGCCCAGGGCATAGCTGGCGGCCAGGCGGTCGAGCAGGTCGGGGTGTTGGGTGATGTTCATGGTGGACCTTCCGTGCTCAGGCGTAACGCGCCATGCAGGTGCGCAGTTGCTCCAGCCCCCGGCGGATCCAGGTCTTCACGGTGCCCAGCGGCAACTTGAGCTGCTCGGCCAGTTCGCCGTGACTCTGGTCACGCAGATAGGCCAGGCTGACCACCTCGCGTTGTTTGTGGTCGAGCTTGCCCAGGCAGTGGTGCAGCGCAAACGACTGCTCGCTGGCATCGGCCGTGTCCATGGGGTTGGGCGAATCGCCCTCCAGCGTCTGGGCCAGCTCGTCGTCCAGCTCGTTCATCAGGTCGGCCCGGTCGCTGCTGCGCTTGCGCAGCGCATCCAGCGCCCGGCTGCGTACGATAAGCCCCATCCACGCCATGGGCGGGCTGAGTGATGCGCGGTAGTTGCCGGCGCCGCGCCAGATGCTCAGGAAGGCCTCCTGCAGCACGTCCTCGGCCACATCGCGGTTTCGCACAATGCGCAAGGCCAGGCCAAAAAGCGGCGACGAGGTGCGCTCGTACAGCCTTTTGAGCGCAGAGTCTTCCTGCGCGGCGATGCGGTCGAGGAGTTCCATCAGTTCACGGTCTGGTTGGGGGGTGCTCATGCGCCCATTCTCTGGGATGGATCGGGTTTCAAGGACTTGCGGGGCTTTGCTGTAGCTGAATACGCCACAAAAGGGAGGATGGATTCACCGGTAAGCCAGAAACAACAAAGGCCGCAGCGCGGCCTTTGCAAGGGCGAGTCGGCAAGACTCAGGTCGGATAGGTGCCTGGCAACAGAATGGAGCGGTCCACCGTGTTGATGTTGGTGTGGCCGCAGAACGCCATGGTGATGTCCAGCTCTTTCTGGATGATCTGCAGCGCGCGGGTCACGCCTGCCTCACCAAAGGCCCCCAGGCCATACAGGAAGCTGCGGCCGATCAGCGTGCCCTGCGCGCCCAGGGCGCGGGCCTTGAGCACGTCCTGCCCGCTGCGGATGCCGCCGTCCATCCACACCTCGATGTCCTTGCCCGCCGCAGCGGCAATGGCAGGCAGCGCGGCGATGGAGGATGGGGCGCCATCGAGTTGGCGGCCGCCGTGGTTGCTGACGATGAGCGCATCGGCGCCGCTGTTGACGGCCAGGCGCGCGTCTTCGGCGTCCATGATGCCCTTCAAGATCAGCTTGCCGCCCCAGCGCTTCTTGATCCACTCCACGTCGCCCCAGTTGAGCTGCGGATCGAACTGTTCGGCCGTCCACGACGAGAGCGACGACAAATCGCCCACGCCCTTGGCATGGCCCACGATGTTGCCAAATGAGCGGCGCGGGGTGCCCAGCATGCCGAGGCACCAGCGGGGCTTGGTGGCCAGGTTGATGAGGTTGGCGATGGTGGGGCGGGGCGGGGCCGAGAGGCCGTTCTTGATGTCCTTGTGGCGCTGGCCCAGGATCTGCAGGTCCAGCGTGAGCTGCAGCGCCGAGCAGTTGGCGGCCTTGGCGCGGTCGATCAGGCGCTCGATGAAGTCACGGTCACGCATCACGTACACCTGGAACCAGAACGGGTGGTTGCCCGTGTGCTGGGCCACGTCTTCGATGGAGCAGATGCTCATGGTCGAGAGCGTGAACGGGATGCCGAAGGCCTTGGCAGCCTTGGCACCCAGGATCTCGCCGTCGGCATGCTGCATGCCGGTGAGACCCGTGGGCGCAATGGCCACGGGCATGGCCACGTCCTGGCCGACCATGGTGGTGCGGGTGCTGCGGCCCTCCATGTTCACGGCCACGCGCTGGCGCAGCTTGATGCGCTGAAAGTCGCTTTCGTTGGCGCGGTAGGTGCCCTCGGTGTACGAACCCGAATCGGCGTAGTCATAAAACATGCGCGGCACACGGCGCTGGGCAATGACACGCAGGTCTTCAATGCAGGTGATTTTGGACAGATCGGGCACGCGGACACTCCAGAAAGGGGTTGCACAGGGGGGCAGACAGGACTGCGCCGAATGGTAGGCACTTGCCTGCGGGTGGGCCATCAAAATTATTTGTGCGGGCTGCAACAAATTTCCAAGGCAGTGGAAGAGCGGGGGCCTTGGAGGGGCAAGAATTTCAAGGAGATTGGCTGCTAGCGCTTATTTGGAAAGCGCTTACAGCTATAAAATGTATAGCAAAATATCGCGCCAGAACTCTGGCGGCTTATGGATCCTGCCCAGCGTCCACAGCGGCCAGCACCACCTCGGGCTCGGCGTCCGGGCCCCGGTAGAGCATGAAGCGCATGCGCCCGCCGCGTTTGGCGGCGTACATGGCGCTGTCGGCATGGCGCGAGAGCGCATCGAACGTATCGCCGTGCTGGGGGAAGAGCGCAATGCCGCCACTCAGCCCCACCTGCAGCAAGCGCCCAGCCAGCGCGAAGGGCGCATCGCACGACGCAAGGATCTTGCGCGCCACATGGCAGGCGGCCTCGGCGCCGTCCAGCCCCGGCAGCAGCACCACAAACTCATCCCCGCCCTGGCGGCACACGGTGTCGGACGCGCGCACGGCAGCCTTCAGGCGCTGCGCAAACTGCACCAGCAGCAGGTCGCCCACATCGTGGCCCAGGGTATCGTTCACGTCCTTGAAGCCGTCCAGATCCAGGTACATCACGGCCAGGCACTTGCCGTCGCGGCGGGCCTGCGAGATGGCCAGCTGGGCGCGGTCCTGCAGCAGCACGCGGTTGGGCAGGTCGGTCAGTGCGTCGTACTGGGCCAGGTGGGCCATGCGCTCGGCCATGACCACCGATTCAGTCACGTCGCGCAGTACGGCCACGGCGCCGGTCACCGTGCCATGGCGGTCCGTGATGGGGCTGGCGGTTTCCTCCACCTGAAAGCGCTGACCATTGGTGCGGTGCAACAGCACACCCGCACCCGCACGGGGGGAGTCGCCATGCCGCGCTGGATGGCCGCACGCAGCGTGTTGGCCAAAGGCTCGTTGTTGTCAGGGCTGCGCAGGCTCACCACCTCGTCCACGGTGTGGCCTGCCGCATCAAACGCCTGCCAGCCCGTCAGGCGTTCTGCCACGGGGTTGAGGTAGGTCACCATGCCCTTCGCGTCCGAGCAGACCACTGCGTCGCCAATGGCTTGCAGCATCAGGCGCACGCGCTCTTTCTCGTCGAACAGCTCGTTCTCCATGCGCTTGCGCTCGGTAATATCCGTCACTTGCACGAAGAGCCCGGTGACCACGCCGCGCGCGTCTGTGTCGGGCAGGTAGGAGACGATACTGTGCCGCGGCTGGCCTTTCGGGTTCTGGTCCGTACGTTCAAAGCGCTGCGGCGCACCCGCCAACGCCAGGTCGTAGTGGGGCTTGCTGGCCGCGTAGCGGGCTTCGCTGAGCAGCTCGCTGATATGCCGGCCGCGCACAGGCACCGGGTAGGTGCCGAACTCCTCGAGTGCCGCCCGGTTGGCAAAGCGGTTGTGCATACTGGCATCCCAGTAGGCAATCATCGAAGGCACGTTGTCGAGGGTGGTGCGCAGGTCATGCTCAGCCTCGGCCAAACGCGCCGAAACCTGCTGGCGCAGCACCAGCTCACGCACGAACAGCAGCGCCAACCCAAGGCAACCAGCCATCAACAGCGCAGCAAAACCACCCAGGACCCAGGCACTGCTCCTCCACTTGGCCAAGATGGTGTCGGTGGACTGGGCCACGTTCAGAATCAGCGGGTAGTTGCCCACAGGCCGGAAGGAGTACAGACGCTCCACGCCGTCGAGCGCGGCCTTACCGACAAAAGAGCCTGTGCCCTCGGCCTGAAAACGCAGCAGGTTAGGCGTACCAGCGATGGTTTTGCCGACATCAGCATCACCATACGGAAAGCGGGAGATCACCACCCCGTCCCGCCGAAACATGTTGACCCCGCTGTTGGAGCCCAGGTCCAGCGAACCAAACAGTTCGTTGAAATAACTCAGGCGGATAGCGCCGACCACCACCCCGGCAAAGCTGCCGTCTGCATGGAAGTACGGACGAGAAATGGGCAGGATGTTCAGACCCGTCACCCGTGAAGGCACGGGCTTGCCGAAGAACAGCTCCCGCTCGCCCCGCTCACTGAATGCCAGAAAGTAGTCGCGGTCGCCCAGGTTGGTGCGGCGAGGGGTCAGGGAGCCCGAGTCCAGAATGACGTTGCCCTGAGCGTCCAGCACCAGCACATCGCCCGCGCCGCGCGCACGCAGCGAGTTGTCAAACACCACCCGCGCACGCAGGTCGGGGGGCAGCGCCCATACCTCGGGCCGTGCCACCTCGCGGGCCACGCCCTCCAGGGATTTGTCGAACGAGTCCAGCGACCAGGCCAGGCCCTGCTCCATGGTGCGGGCCAGGTTGGAGTTGGTCTGCACCGCGTAGCTCCATTCGTCGTTGCGAATGGTCCAGATGGTGCGGGCAAACAAGGCACCAATGCCCAGAGCCACCAGCAAAGCCAGCCATATGAGGCGGTGAGAGAAAAACTGGCGAAGGGAGGGCATAGGGATAGTTTGTAACTATTTTAAACAGCCGCCTTAACAGGGACTTGGCCCCAATTCACACCGTATTCCTCGGATTTGTCAGCGTCAATGCGCACCTGCCCGGAGAGGCTTGGCCACCACACCTGCGCCGCGGACCTCCAAACGGACCTCGTCCAGCACCTTGCCCTGCGCGTCGGTGAGCTGCACCACATGGCGCCCGGGCCAGGGCAACCAGGCCACCCGAGGGCCTCGGCCCAGGGTTTTGCCGTCCAGCCGCCACTGCACCGCATTGCCCGTGGCGGTGAACTGCAGGCGCTGGCGCGCCGGGGGGATGTCGGGGTCCAGCGCAATGATGGTGCCCGGGGCGGGGGCGGTGATGCGCGGGGGCAGACCCGCAGGAGATGCGGCGGCATCGGGCGCAGATTTTTTAGGATCATTTTGGCCGCTAGCGCTTGATGGATAAGCGCTAATAGCTACCGAATCAATAGCAAAAAACGCCTGCTGGGTGCCCTGAACAAACCATTCTTCCCGCGCGGCCTCCAGCGGCTGGTCGCCGCCGCGTGGGTCCGGGCTGCCGGGCTGCGGCGCCACGGGCCCAAATCGCACCGCTGTGCGGGCCAGGCCCACGGGGGCCTTGGGGGCGCGGCTGGGCTCGCGGGCATGCAAAAACCCCATCACCGCCGACCAGATAGGTGCCGCGCCGCTGGTGCCGCTCACATCGTGCATGGCGGCGCCGCTGGCGTTGCCCACCCACACGCCCACGGTGTAGCGCTCGGACCAGCCCACGGCCCAGTTGTCGCGCATGTCTTTGCTGGTGCCAGTTTTCACGGCCGTCCAGAAGCGGGTGGCCAGCACGCTGTCGGTGCCGAAGGTGCGGGCGCGTGCGTTGCCGTCTGAGAGGATGTCGCCCACGATGAAGGCGGCACGGGCGTCCAGCGCAGGGGCAAAGCGCGGCTTGGCAACATCCGAGAGCGCTACAGCACTCGATCGTCCGCCGTTGGCCAGGGCGCCCGCAACAGGACTTGCCCGCCCGCCGTTGGCGAGCGTGCGGAAGGCGTTGGTCAGGTGCAGCAGCGGCACCTCGGGGCTGCCCAGCGCCAGGCTGTAGCCAAAATAATCGCCGCTTTCGCGCAGCGGCAGGCCCACGGCGCCGAGCTGGCGGTGGAATGCGTCGGGCGTGACCATCACCAGCGTGCGCACCGCCGGCACATTGAGCGACGCCGCCAGCGCCGTGCGCACCGACACCCAGCCCTTGAACTGCCGGTCGTAGTTCTGCGGGATGTACAGGCCGCTGGCAGTGGTGATCTGCGCGGGCGAGTCCTCTACCAGCGAGGCCGCCGTGAGGCGCCGCTCGGCAATCGCCTGCGCGTACAAAAACGGCTTGAGTGTGGAGCCCGGCTGGCGCAGCGCCAGCACGCCATCGACCTCGCTGGCCTGGCTCAGTTGCCCTGAAGACCCCACCCAGGCCAGCACCGCGCCCGTGGCGTTGTCGAGCACCAGCACGGCGCCGTCTTCCACATTGCGCCCGCGCAGCTCGCGCAGGTGCTGCTGCAGGCCCTGCACGGCAAAACGCTGCAGCGGCGCGCGCAGGGTGCTGGGCACACGCTCGGGCACGGCGCCGTCTTTGCCAGAGCGCTGGCGAAGCAGGTAGCGGGCGAAGTGCGGCGCCACGCCTTCGCTCGCATCAAATGCGCGGCGCTGCAGGGCGGCGGTGGTGAAGAGGTCCAGCGCATCGCAATCCACACGGGCCGGGGCTGGGGTGGCGCGCTGCGCGGGGCGCGCGCCGCTGGTGGCCTGCATATCGCGCAGCACCCCGCACGCCCGTTGCGCCACCAGCGCGGGCCGGGCATTGGGCGCGCGCACCAGGGCCGCAGCCACCGCCGCCTCGCGGTCGTCCAGCCCATGGGCCGCCTTGCCAAACAGCGTGCGCGAGAGCGCATCAATGCCCACCAGCTCGCTGCGAAACGGCACGAGGTTGAGGTAGGCCTCCAGGATCTGGTCTTTGCGCCAGCGCCGGTCCAGCACCTGTGCGGCCACAGTCTGCCCCAGCTTTTGCACCACGGTGCGCCCGCCAGGGCCCTGGCGCCAGTCACCGTCCAGCAAACCCGCCAGCTGCATGGTGATGGTGCTGGCCCCACGCGTGCGCTGGTTCCACAGGTTGCCCCAGGCAGCGGCCGATGCGGCGCGCCAGTCCACGCCGCTGTGCTCAAAAAAACGCTTGTCCTCGCTGAGCACCAGGGCCGTGCGCAGGGCGGGCGAAACCTCCGCCAAAGGCACCCACTGGCCGCGCCGCACGGTGGCGTCGGTGCGCAGGCGCTGCAGTACCTCGCCTTCGCGGGAGAGGATGAGGGTGTCGGAGGGCTTGAAGTCGGCTCGCACCTCGTCAAACGCCGGAATAGCCCAGGCGGCCGATGCGCTGACCATCCAGAGAGTCCAGCCAGCGTACCAGCGGCGAACGCCGCCCCCCCGGCGCTCAGCCATTGGGATGCTCCCGGTCAAACCGGGTTTCGGCCTCGCTCAGGTGGCGCAGCAGCACGTGCGAAATCAGGTTGACGCCAATGCCACCAAACACCACGGGCAATACATAGAGCGCGATGGACAGCTCGGAGATGAACACCGCGTCGTCGGCCAGCGACGGCGTGGTTTTGGCCAGGGACGCGAGCGACTGCAGCAGGTACACGTCCACCCCTGCGATCAGCACCAGCGCCACACCAAAGCCGAGTACGGCCACGCGGGAGATGGACCGGGTCGCCAGCAGCAACCCGTAAATGCCCGCAGGTAGTACCAGCGAAAACGCCACCAGCACCCAGAACCGCAGTTCCACAAAAACACTGAGGCTCATGGCGTTGTTCTGAATGGCAGGCTCAAAACGGAAGGCTGCATGGCGCTGCGGTTTACCGAGCCGCCTCCACCTTTACCCGCGCGTTGGGCACTTCGCCAAACATCTCGGGCGCATACATGGCTTCCACCCGGCTGGGCGGCAAGGCAAAGTCGCCCACGTTGTTTAGGCGCACGGTGTATTCCATCTTCACCGTGCCCTTGGGCAGGTACTCGTAGTAGCTGCGGAAGGCCTCGAAGCTGCGCTCCTCGAACGCGGGCCAGCCCGCGCCGCTGCGGGCCTTTTCGCCCTGCGTGGCAATGGCCGAATCCCGGCCCAGGCCGCTGCCCAGGATGGTGGCACCGCCCGGAATCGGGTCGGTGATGGCCACCCAGGTCATATCGGCGCTGGCGTTCACCTCCAGCGTCACACGCAGCACGTCGCCGCGCGTGTACTGGCCTGCGGGCAGCGACTTGTTGGCCTGCTCCACGGGTGTCACGGTCTTGGTGATGGCATAGCCCGCAGCAAAGGGCGCCTTGAGTTGGATGGCGGCGACGGATTGCAGGGTGAGCCACGGCTTGCCGGACCCTTGGTGGGTCACCGCCAGGTTCTCCTTGCCACCGGCCTTGCCCCAGGCCAGGAACATGTCGTTGTTCTTGAGGTTGCCGGGCGATGCGGGCGCGCCGAACCAGGTCGTCTGGTGCGCGGCGCCCGTGGCGTCACTGGCCTTCACGCGTTCGACCTTGCTCCAGTCCACGCTGGCGGTGTTGCCAGACATCGTGGCTTTGGTGGTGCCCGAGACTGGCACGGCCTCGAACTTGGCGCTGAATTTTTCCAGCGCCAGCCCGCCCCACAGATTGGCCGTGGTGGTATGCCACGCGCCCGCCTGCTGGCGGCTGATGAAGCCATTGGCGAGGCGGCCCATGTCGTCCTTCCATGCCGGGTCGTCCATCACCGCGAGCATCAGGCGCGCGGTGTTCACGTCGCCGTTCTGCATCAGCCACCACCAGTAGTCGTCCTGCTCGGTGCTGAAGATGAGCTTGGTGCCCTGGAACGACAGTCGGCTGCGCAGGATCTGCATGGCCTCGGCCAGGCGCTGGTCGCGCTGCGGCACGTCGGCCACGCGCTTCAAGACGTTGACCCAGTCGATCACCGTGTGCGTGGGCCACTGGTTGGGCGCGATGGTGATGCTGCTGACCATGCGGCCCTGGGCCTTGCCATAGCGCGAGAGGGCTTCGAGCGCGGCCACCTTGCGCATGTCCAGGTCCTTGCGCGGGCTCCAGAAGCTGCGCTGGATGCGGCCTTCCACAAACGCGATCAGGCCACGCTCCATGGGCGCGCGGGCGGCATCGGGCAACGCAAACGCGGGGTTGATGCTGGCGGCCTCGTGCGTGGCGGCCAGCACGTAGGCCGTCAGCGTGTCGCTCCCCCGGTTGCCATCCCCATCACGCGGTGGGAAGTAGTTGGCCAGGCCGTCGCTGTCGAGGTAGGTGGGCAACTGCGCCACCACGGTCTGCCACAGCGCGCCGTCGCGCAGGCCCACGGCCTTGCTGGTCTTTTGCTCCAGGCAGGCAAAGGGGTAGCGGGCCCACCAGTCGCGCACGCCCGGCAGGCCTTCGGCCAGCTTGGGCTGCAGCGACATCTTGAGGCCGCCCCGGCCGGGGATGGCGTCCGCTGGCGGGTTCACGTCCAGGTTGAAACTGCCGTCTACCTGCACCAGCGTGGCCTGCTGCACCGTGAGTGGCACAGCCGGGATGATGCGCTGGCGGGCCTTGAGCGCATCGCGCGCGCCGCCCACCGTGTCCTTGGCCTCGATCTCCCACAGGATGGACTCGGCGCGGGTCTGCGCCAGTTGCGCTGGCGCCGTCACGTTCCAGGCGACTTCACGCGCTTCCTCCGGCGGGATGTCGATGGTCTGCGGCTTCAAGTCCAGCAGCGTGGCGCGCGGCGCCACCTCCACCTTCATCGCCGTCTTGGTGGTGTTGCGCAGCGTGATCTGCGCGCGGAACTGGTCGTCCTCGCGCACCAGTGGCGGCAGGCCGCTGATGATTTGCAAATCCTGCGTGGCGCGGATGCTGGTGCTGCCGGTGCCGAAGAGGCCCGTGGCGGCATCGGCCACAGCCACGATCTTGAAGGTGGTGAGTGCGTCGTTCAGCGGCACCGTCACCTTGGCCTGACCGTTGGCGTCGAGCTGGATGGAGGGCTCCCACAGCAGCAGCGTGTCGAGCAGCTCACGCGTCTGCGCGCGCCCCCCGCCACCGCCTGCAGGCACGGCCTTTTTGCCGTAGTGGCGGCGGCCGATGATTTCCATCTGCGCGGTCGATGTCTCCACGCCCCAGCTGCGCCGCTGCAGCATGGCTTCGAGCAGGTTCCAGCTGGTGTTGGGCATCAGCTCCAGCAGGGCCTGGTCCACAGCGGCCAAAGCCACCTCTGCATTGGCAGCGGGCTTGCCGCCCGGCAGGGTCGCGGTGATGGTGACCTGGGCCTTGCCGCGCACGGCGTAGCTCTCCTTGTCGGCCGTCACCTTCACGTCGATCTGGTGGGCCGCTGTGCCCACGCGAATCTCGGCCATGCCCAGACGGAACGCGGGTTTGGACAAGTCCACCAGCGCCGTGGGCGCCTGGTACTCCTTGCCTTCGTACCAGAACGAGGTCCACCACTCGCGCGGCGCCTTGAAGCCCCAGGTGAAGAAGCTGTACCACGGCACCTCGCGCAGGCGGCCGCGCAGGGCCAGCACGCTCACGTACACGTTGGGGCCCCAGTCAGGCTGCACCTTCAGGCTCACCGTGGGGTCTTGTCCGTTGAGCTGCACCACCTGGGTGTCGATGATGCCTTCGCGCTCCACGGCCACCAGGGCCGTGGCAAAACGGAACGGCATGCGCACCTGGAACTTGGCGATCTCGCCGGGCTGGTAGCTTTTCTTTTCGGGCAGCAGGTCGATGCGGTCGTGGTCTTCGCCGCCAAACCACAGCTCGCCCTGGCGCGTCACCCATACGGAGGATGCAGCCACGCTGGTGTTGCCGTCCTTGTCGGTGGCGGTCACCACCAGTTCCACCTCGCCGGGTTCGTCGAGCTTGGATTCGCACAGCAGCAGGCCGCGTGCGTCGCTCTTGCCGCTGCACAGCGTGCCCAGGTCTTTGGTTTCGGTCTGGTTGTCGTAGCTGTAGAAGCCGCCCACCATGCGCTTGCGTGTGCTGGTGGTGATGCGGGCAATGGCCTGCACCTGCAGCGAGGTGTCGGCGGCGGGTTTGCCGTTGTGCTGCAAGGCCAGCGCCTGGTAGCGGATCTTCTGTCGGGCAGACACCCAGCCCTCGGTCTTGATGCCCGCCACCACATCGGCAGGCCACAGCGCTTGCGTGCTGCGGATGGTCTGCACCTCGCCGTTGGGGTCGGCGTAGGTGGCCTCCAGCAGCAGCTCCTGCGGTTGGCGGGCCTGGGGCACGTTGTCGATGGTGACCTTGCCCGCACCGTCCTTGTTCAGCGTGAGCGGCAGCTTGTCGGCAATCACGCGCGCATCCTGGCGGGCCGCAGCTTCTTCGTCGTCGCTGTTCGCACTTTCCTGCTCGCGCTTGCGGGGCGGTGTGAAGCGGAAGGCCTCGTAGTCGCTGTACTGCAGCGCCTTGCCGCGCACCATGGCCGACACGCGCACCGGCAGGTTGGCGGCCCCGCCGCCCGCCACGTAGTTGATCTGCACATCGGTGGGCACCGAGCGCACGCGCACCAGGGCCTTCTTCTCGACCGGGGTGATGCGCCCCTCCAGCACGGGCAGGCGGAACTCCTCCACCCGGAACTCGCCCGAGCCGAAGCTGCGTTCATCACCGGAATCCTTGCGCAGCTCCACCTGGTACACCCCCAGCTTGGCGGCGGGCGGGATGGCGAAGCTGTTCAGCGCACTGATGCCACCCGTGGCCGTGTCGCGCCAGACGATGGGCTGGGTGAACTGCTGGCCACTGCCCACATGGGTGATGACCAGGGTTTCGGGCCGTTCCTTGGGCAGCGCAAAACCCTGGCGGGTTTCCGAGCGCAGCACGTGTTTCATCGACACGGTCTCGCCCGCGCGGAACAAGGTGCGGTCAAAAATGGTGTGGGCGCGTTCGCTGGGGCGCGGGTCGCTGCTCGTGGGCACGTTGAAGCGCCAGGGCTCGATGCCGCGCTGCCAGTCGCTCCAGGTGAATGCCATGTCCTCCACGCCGCCCTCGTCCTTGTGGCGCGCGCTCACGAAGTAGGCGTTGCCGCCGTCGCCGTAGTCGCCGCCATCGCCGCAGCGGGTGGGGTCGGACGACAGGCCTTCGATGCGGGCCACGCCCTGGGCATCGGTCAGCGCGTTGGCCAGCTCATTGCCCTTGCAGTCGCTCACACGCACCGTGGCGCCCTGCACCGGCTGGCCCTTGTCCAGCGTGGTCACCCAGGCCATGGCGTTTTCGCGGCCGAGCTTGAAATGCACGCCCATGTTGGTCACCAGGGCCGAGGTGCGCACGAACATCGTGCGGGCGTCGCCGTGGCGCTCATCCAGCAGCGAAGCGCCGAGCTTTTGCGAGGCGATCTCCACCACATGGAAGCCGGGTGGCAGCGGAATGCCCACCACCTCGAACGGGCGCGGGTCGTTGCTCGCTGGCTTGGGCAAGTCCAGCGTCTTCACGCCACCCTTGCCCGCTAGCAGCGAAAGCATGCGTGACTGCACATACTCCTTGTCTTCGTCCAGCACCTTGGGCAGCGGTCCGGTCACGTCGCGCCGCGCCTGCTTGCGATCCACCACGTAGCTGTCGTAGCGCTGCACCTTCTTGAACCACGCAATGATGTCGGCGTCGGTGCGCGGCTTGAGCGTGCTCACGGTGCCCGGCTGCAGGCCCTGCACGCGCAAGGCGGCTTCCACGTTGCGCAGTGTCACGGGCAACAGCGCTGGGGGGTTGTCAGAGCGCGGGCCTTCGGCAAAACGCTCGACGATGCCAAAAGGCGCGGCCGCAAACTTGGCCAGGGGCGGCATGCCGCCGGTGGCCACCTTGAGCGGGAAGTTGTCTGCGTTGCGCAGCGGGCGGCCCGAGGCGTCCTTGAAGTCCTTGGGCAACTCCAGTGTGAAGGCCGTGTTTTCGGCCAGGGGCGCCGCAAACTGCACGCTGTTGACCAGCGCATCCCCCTTTTGGCCCTCGATGCCGCCATCGGTTTGGGGCTTCAGGGTTTCCTTGGCGGACTTGAGGCGAATGGCGGTGGCCAGGCTGCGCGGCACCGGGGCGTTGAAGGACAGCTGCATCGGCCGGATGGGCAGGCAGGCGGCCTGCGCGTTCTCGCGCTCGCAGCTGAACTCGGCCGCAAACGGCTCGCGCACCTTGAAGTCAAAGCGCTTCTCCACCGTGTTGGCCACGCCGCTGGGCGTGGCCACGCCCTTGCCAAACACGATCTGCATGCGCGAGCCCGAGGTGAACCGCCGGTTGCAGGCCAGCGTGGCGTACTGCAGGGGCTCTTTCGCCGCGCTTTTTTCCAGGCCCAGCGTCTTCAATATTTCGGCGCGCTGCGCGCCCTCAATCAGCCGCACCGGCACGCGCTCGCCCACGCCTTCCACCGTGCACCAGACATTCGCCTGAACGCTGGCGGTGGTGGCGGCCCCGTTCAACTGCAGCACGAAGAACTGCTCTTCGTCGATGGCCTGGTAGGGGTTGGGGCGGATGGTCTGTACAAACGGGCCACCGCTATTGAATTGATAGCTTTTGGCGCCCGTCAGATCAGCGCCAGAGGCCGATTTGAACCCGGGTTTGACCGTTGCGGTGCAGCGCACGCCGGGTGGCAGGTCACTTTCAAAGTCGAAAACCCACTCGCGCTCGCCTGTCCAGCGGCCCGTGCCCTTGGTGGCGCTGGCATCGCTGCAGCTCAGGTTGATGGGCGCGGGCGCCTTGGGGTCGCCGAAGTTGACGGCCGCCGCATCGAACTTGGCCACCACTTGCCGCACCCGGGCCACTTCGCCCTGCGGTGAAAAACTGGTGATCTGCAGGGCGTGTGCGCCCATCGAAACCAAAGCCCCCGACAACAACACCAGGGCACGTTGCAAGACATTCATTTTTGACATCCCTCTATCCGACTCGACCGCGAGGGTAGCCGATATGCCGGGGACCGCCCCCTGCTGCGATGACACGGAAGGTAACAACTCGTTCGCAGCCCCCGTGCGCCAAGGCTGGCGGGCAGTGCGCACAAACCCCACCGGTATACTGCGCCGCAAAATAAAGCGGGAGAGAGGGAATCATGAAAAAGATCGTCTTGTTGGCGGCCTTGTGCGCGGGCGCCTGGTATTACTTTGTCGGCGGGCGCACATTGGACGAAAAAATGGTGCGCGCCTACTACGACCAGAGCGCGCACGCCCTCTACAAGCGAGACGCTGAGCTGATGTGCAAACAGCTCAGCAGCAAGGCCATCATCCAGGACGAGACGGTGATGAACGGCCAGACGCAGCGCAGCACACTCAACCACGACCAGCAGTGCGAGGCCTTCAAGGCCAGCATGCAGATGTTCGAGCAGATCGGTGACCGCATGGGCGGCATCCTGACGGTCGAGTTCGAATTCCACATCGACAGCATCGAGATCGAACCGGGCCGCAAAAGCGCCAAGGTCAAAGGCACCAGCCTGCTGAAGATGGGAGAAACCGTCATGCAGTTCAGCTCCACCTTCAACGAGCAACTCGTGCGCGAAATGGGGCAAATGAAGCTCCTGCGCTCCGACCAGCGCACCGTGGTGCGCATGGCGGGCGGGCGCGGGATGTCGCAGTCCGACTTCTTCTCCAAATAAGCCCGGGGCACCCCATGCAGCGCGAAACCGCAAAGACGCCCCGTCCGTTCTGGCACCAGATCAACACCTTTTTCGCGTTTCCGCTGCAACCCAAGCCGCTGATGTACAGCGTGCTGCTGGCGCTCTCCAGCCTGCTGTTCAAGCTGATCTTCTTTGTGCCCGACGCCCTGGGCATCCTGATCGTGGAGATCGGCATCCTGCTGGCCGCATCGCGCTACGGATTCAAAGTCACGGCCCTGGGCTCACGCGGCATCTACAAGGCCGAGGACTACCCTTCCGAGCTGGACCCTGACTGGAAGAACCTGCCCTGGAAGCTGTTCGCCATCCTGATCGTGCAAGCCATGGCCGTGGGCTGGCTGCAGCGCCTGAACCCCGTGCTGGGCACGCTGGCCTGGCTGGCCATGTGTTTCCTGCTGCCCGCCACGCAGATCGTGCTGGTGCAGACCTGCAGCTTTACCGAAACCCTGAACCCCGCCAACGCCTGGAACGCCGTGCGCACCATTGGCTGGCCCTACCTGCTGCTGTGCCTGTTCCTCTTCCTGCTGAGCCAGGGCACCTTCATTGCGCTGGGCATGCTGGTGCCCATCTTCAAGGGCTGGATCCTGCTGCCCATCGTCAACTGGCTGCTGATCTATTTCAGCTGGGTCATGGCCAGCCTGCTGGGCTACGCGATGTACCAGAACCATGCAGCCTTTGGCATTGACCTGCTGCCCGGCGCGGGCCTGGACGACGACGGCGCCCCTGTGGACCGCCGCAGTCCCCGCCAGATCGAGCAAGACGCCACCGACGCACACGTGGCCGCGCTGATCACCGCAGGCGACATGGTCGGCGCCCTGGGCGTGGCCTACGAAGACCAGCGCACCCGCAGCGACGAAGTGCCCGCACAGCGCCGCTACCACCGTGTGCTGACGCTGGCCGACGGCAAAACCGCCACCCTGCTCGACCATGCCCAGCGCTACATCCCGCTGCTGCTGCGCTCGGGCCAGGGCGGCGAAGCGCTCAAGGTCTTTCAAACCTGCCGGGCCAAGGACGCCCAGTTTGCGGTGCAGGACGCCAACGCCACCCTCAACCTGGCCAAAGCCGCCTGGAATGCCAACAACGCCAAAGACGCGCTGGCGCTGCTGCAGGGCTTCGACCGCCGCTTCAAAAACCACGACAGCGTGCCCGCCGCCTATGAACTGGTGGCCCGCGTGCTGCTGCAAGGCATGAACCGCGCCGACATGGCCCTGCGCGTGCTGGCCACGCTGGAGTCCCGCCACCCGGACACCGAGGCCACGCGGGAAACGCGGTGGCTGCTGCGCAACCATGTGCCGCAGGGGGCTGCGGGGGGTTAAGGGGATTTGGGGTTTTGGGGATTTCTGCGCCCTGGCGCTTATCCATCAAGCGCGAGATGCTATGGTATTGATAGTAATTGCCGAGTGTTCCATGAACCGGCCGGGCCTCTTCTCAGAACAGGCATGCCTCACGCACCAGCAAGCCAGCAAACCAGCCCAGGCTTCGGCAAGTTCGGCCCGAGCGGGTGGGGAAAAAACCCCACGTTCACTACAAAAATGGTAGCTGCTAGCGCTTGATAGATGAGCGCTAGCGGCCTAAAACATCAAAAAAATCCAAGACCAAACATCACCCCGGCATCCGCAACCCCGAAGACACCGAAGGCACGTTCGACGGCCGATGCTGCGACCCCTGTGGCTGCTCCACCCGCACCAGATGCGCGTCCGCAACTCCATCGTTCAGCCCCACCTCCCCACTCGCCGGTGCATGGCCCACGCCCGCCCCGGCGCCCCCCGCCTTGGCAAGGGCACCAGGGGCTGTCAAGAACAGATACAGCGCCTTCGCATCCACATCACTCAACTGCCCCAGCGACTCAAACGGCATCACCTGGATCGGCGTGCCATCCGGCCGCTTGCCAGTGCGCAGCATCGCCACAAAGCTGGCGGCATTGGGGTAGCGGGCCATGGCGCTGTTGGCGCCGGGGCGGATGTCGGCAGCGGCGGGCCAGTCCGGCGGGCCGCCCGGGATCTTGCCACCCGACAGGTCTGCGCCGTGGCAGCCGATGCACATGTTGGCCACGTACTGGCCATTGGCCACCGTCACACCCGCAGGCACAGGGCGCGACGGCGCCAGCTGGTGGTCGATGCGTGCAGCCGCGTCGGGGATCGCCCCCAGGCCGTACAGCACCCAGGCAGGGCGGGGCAGTTCCACCACGGCCTGCGTGCCCTCCTGCGGCTTGAACTGGCGCACGTAAGACACCAGGGCATTCAGGTCGTCGTTGGTAAAACGGTTGTAGTCCTCGCTGGGCATCACCAGCAGCGGGCGGCCATTGGGCTTGACGCCGTGGCGGATCACGCTGTTCCAGTCTTCGGGCTGGTAGCGGGCCACCACGCCAGCGGGGGTGATGTTGGGGCCCACGATGCGCGTGCCCTTGCCGTCGTTCACAAACTCGCGGCCCGTGCCTTGCGCGCCGTGGCAGTCGGTGCAGCCGCGCGACGCATACAGGTACCGCCCGCGCTCAATGGTCTGCGCGTCGGTGGTGTAGGCCACGGGGCGCGGCTTGATGTCGATGTAGCGGTTGCGCTTTTGCTCGGCCAGGTACAGGCCGCTGGTGGCTGTGGCCACAACGACCACGCCCAGCAGCAGCGCGCCGCCTGCAGTCCATTTGATCCAGCGTTTCATGGTGGTATCCCTCTTCTTCGAATGAATGGCAACTGAACGAATCAGCGTGTTCAGGCGCCGGATTCTGGATTCGAAGAAGCGGTTTGTGACACCCTCCTGCCGCAGGGCGTGGCGCAGCCGGTGACATTTGTCACAAACGCGCCGCCAGTGTGGTGCGGCGCGCGTCAACGGCCCCGTTGCTCAGCGCTCGATGGTCTTGTTCCAGCGCGTGTTCCAGGCCGGGCGGTTGGCGTTGACGCTGTCCCAGTCCAGGGTCACGGCGTTTTTCATCCACTGGTTGATCTTGGCCACCTGCTCGGCGCCTTCACCCACGGCCGGGGCTTTGGGGTTGGTGGGGATCTGCGCGCCAAACTGCAGCACATTGGCCTGGGCCAGGGGGCTCAGCAGAAATTCGGCCAGTTTTTGCGCCAGCTCGGGCTCGCTGTTCTTGGCGATCACGCACTGGCCTGTCATCAGCACCACCGAGCCTTCCTTGGGCTGGGCGTATTCCACCGGAATGCCCTTGGATTTGAGTGCAGCCACGGCCGTGGGCGTGAGCGGGAAGATCGCGGCCTCGCCCGTTTGCACCATCTCCGAAATCTTGGCCGAGCTCGGGATGTACTCCAGCACGTTCGGGCCGATGGTCTTGGCCCAGTTGGCAAAGCCGGGTTCCACGTTCTTGTCGTTGCCGCCCTGGATGCGGTTGAACATCAAGAAGCCGTGCAGCCCGAACGATGAGGAGGGCATGGACTGGAACACCACCTTGCCCTTGTACTTGGGGTCGGCAAAGTCCATCCACGAGGTGGGCGCGGCCCAGCCCTTTTCGGCAAACATCTTGGTGTTGTAGGCGATGCCCGTCATGCCCACGCTGACTCCGCTGGCCAGGTCGTCCTTGAAGCGGGCGGCGGGGTAGATGTCGTTCAGATGCTGGTTGGGCTTTTGCTTTTCGCACAGGCCCATGCCCATGGCGCGCACCATGATGCCGTCGTCCAGGAACATCACGTGCATCTGGGGCTTGTCCTTGTTGGCCTGCGCCTTGGCCAGGATGTCCGAGGACGTGCCGGGCACCACCACCACCTTCACACCGTGCAGCTTTTCAAACGCCGGGAACACGTACTGCGTGTACGCCTTCTCCATGGTGCCGCCGTTCATGCCGATGTACAGCGTCTTGGTCTGCGCCGTGGCAGTGCCTGCGGCGGCCACGGTGGCCAGTGCAGCGGCCGCTACGAGGGCGCGGCGTGTGTGGCTTGCAAAGCGAGGGGAGAAGGTCATGGTGGTTTCCTTTCTGGTGGGGGAGGGGGACGTGTCGGTGGCTGAGGTGGTCAGTGGGCAGCGGCAGTGCTGGCCACGTCAGCCACCGTCGTTGGGAGAAATCGCTCAATCGCAAAGGCATCAATCGGCGTGGTGCTGCGGCCGTCACGCGCCAGCTCTGCCAGCACCTCGCCCACGCCGGGGCCGATCTGAAAGCCCGCACCGGCAAAGCCAAAGCCATGGATCAGGCCGGGCGTGGTGTGGCTCTTGCCCAGCACCGGCTGGCGGTCAGGCAGATAGCCTTCGGTGCCGCTCCAGGTGCGAATGAAGTGCGCATTCTTGAGGGCGGGCAACAGCTCTACGGCCTGCACTGCCAAGGTAGCGATCGCGCTGCGCTCGGAGCGGGCGCGGTCGGCATCCAGCGCCACACCTGCGCCGCCGCCCAGCACCAGATTGCCGCGCGCCACCTGTCGGCAGTAGATGCCGCCGCCTTCCACACCCAGGCTCCAGTGCATGAAAAAGGGCAGGGGCTCGGTCACGGCCATGGCCGGGTGGCCGGAGTGGATGGGCACGGCCTCGCCAAATTGCGCGGCCAGCGCACCGGCCCATGCGCCTGCGCAGTTGATGAGTATGGGCGCGCGCACTGCCACGGCGGTGCCCGAGCGCACGGTGAAGCGCTGGCCGTCATGCTCCACCGAGGTCATCGGTGTGCGCTCCAGAATCTGCGCACCAGCGCGTTTTGCGGCCAGCGCAAACGCGGGCGACACGAGGCGCGGGTTGGCCTGGCCGTCATCCGGGCACAGCGACCCACCCACGGCGCGCCCGCCCAGCCAGGGGCAACGCTCGCGCAGCGTGGTGCCAGAGATCAGTTGGATGCCCAAGTCAAAGTCGCGGCTCAGGTCGGCGTAGGCCTCCAGCGCGGCCATGTCCGCCTCGCTGCGGCCAATCTTGAAGTGCCCGCTGCGCTGGTACTCGCCATCGGTACCAATCAGCGCGGGCAGATTGGCCCACACCTGGTGCGCACGCTGCGCCAGCGGCAACTGGCTCACAGGGCGGCCCTGGCGGCGCACGCCGCCATAGTTCACGCCGCTGGAGCGCGAGCCGCACAGGTCGCGTTCCAGCAGCACCACGGCCACGCCTTTGCGCCGCAGTGCCAGCGCGGCCGATGCGCCCATGATGCCGCCGCCCACAATGGCCACGTCGGTGTCTATCACTCGCGTGGTGGTGGTCATGCTGTGGCCTCCGCAGGGGTGTCGTGCGCCGCCGCAGCCTGTGCCTGCAAATGGATCGGAATCGGCTTGATGGGCGCTTGCCCGCGCAGGCGGCCCACCTGATCGATGGGCTTGCCCGTGGCCTGGGCCAAAATTTCTGCTGCCGCCACGCCGCACATGCGGCCCTGGCAGCGGCCCATGCCTACGCGGGTCAGGGCCTTGAGGCGGTTCATCTCGTCGGCGCCGGCATCGCGGGCGCAGGCGCGCAGTTCGCCCGCCGTGATGTTCTCGCAGCGGCAGACCACCAGCGCATCGGGCGCGTGGGCCGCCCAATCGGCGGGGAAGGGGAAAGCGCGCTCCAGCCCTTGCCTGAAGGGCATCAGCTTCGTCAGCTTGCGTTCCAGCTCTGCAGCGCGTGCCGCATCCACCTTCACGCCGTGGTCAGCCAGCAGCGCCAGCGCAGCGCGCTCGCCTGCCCATTCGGCCGCATCGGCGCCCATGATGCCCGCGCCATCGCCCGCCAGGTACACGCCCGCCACGCTGGTGCGGCCTGCCGCATCGCGCTCAGGCAAGTGGGCGCGGTGCATGGGTGCCCAGGCAAAGCGGCAGCCCAGCAGGTCGGCCAGTTGGGTTTCAGACCGCAGGGCATAGCCAAAGCCCACGGCATCGCACTGCACGGTGTGCTCGGCCTGGCCGTCGCTCCACACCACGGCGTTGACCCGTGTGTCGCCTTCAACGCGCACAGGCCGCACGCCGGTGTGCACGGCCACGCCATGCGCGCGCAGCCAGCCCACGTAATACAGGCCTTTGGCCAGAACGGCGGGCTGCGTCAGCATGCCGGGCAGGGCGGCCAGCTGGTCGGCAAAGCGGGCGGTGTCCAGCACCGCTGCCACCGTCACCCCTGCCTTGGCATATTGGTACGCCACCAGGTACAGCAGCGGCCCGGTGCCCATCAGCACTACATTGCGGCCAATGGTGCAGCCCTGGAACTTCAGCGCCACCTGCGCGCCACCAAGCGTGTACACGCCGGGCAGCGTCCAGCCGGGCACGGGCAACACGCGGTCGGTAGCACCGCTGGCGACGATGAGCTGCTGGTAGGGCACCGTGCGCGTGGTTTGCGTGGGGCCGTGCAGCACGTCGAGCTGGCCGCCCTGGGCGTTCCACACCAGGCTGTTGGGTTGGTAGTCCATGTGGGCGGCCAGCCCATCGAAGCTGCTGTGCAGCGCCGTGGCGCGTGATGCCTCGGTGCCGTACAGCGTTTGCGCGCTGCGGGCAAAGTGGGCGGGCGGGCGACGGTAAATCTGCCCGCCGCTGCGCGCGGCTTCGTCGATCACCACGGGCCGCACGCCATGCGCCACCAGGGTTTGCGCGGCGCGAATGCCCGCAGGGCCTGCGCCCACGATCACAGGTTGCAAGGCGGGGGCGGTCATGCGGGCGCTCCGGTGGTCAGCTGCATGCCCACCTGGATGAAGGTGGCGCAAGACCGCAGGCGTTCGCCCGTGGCGGTCATCACCCAGCAGTCCTGGCACGCACCCATCAGGCAAAAGCCTGCACGCGGCTCATGGCTGAACTCGTTGCGGCGCAACTGGGCGCGGTGGGTGAGGATGGCCGTGAGCACTGTGTCGCCTTCGAGCGCAGCGGCGGGTTCGCCATCGAGTACGAAGGGCACGGGGGCGCGGTCTTTTTCGGCCACGCGGTGGAGCAGGGCTGTGTTCACAGTCATGGAAGTCGTGCCCATTTATTTGCGCCCTACGAGCACGCGGTCCAAGCCGTACACGCGGTCGAGAATCACCATCGCGCAGGCCGTCAGGGCCACCATCAGTGCCGACACCGCAGCCATCAGCGGGTCGATGGATTCGGTGGCGTACATGTACATGCGCACCGGCAGCGTCACCGTGCTGGGCGAGGTGACAAAGATCGACATGGTCACTTCGTCAAAGCTGTTGATGAAGGCCAGCAACCAGCCGCCCGTCACGCCGGGCAAAATCATCGGCAGCGTGATGCGTGTGAACACCGTGGCCTGGCTGGCACCCAGCGACAGCGCGGCATGCTCGGCACTGCGGTCAAACCCCACCAGCGCGGCCACCACCAGCCGCAGCGTGTAGGGCGTAACGATGAGCGCATGCGCAAACACCAGCCAGCCAAAGCTGCCCGTGCCCCCCAGCAGCGCAAACAGGCGCAGCAGGGCCACACCCAGCACCAGGTGCGGAATGATCAGCGGCGACAGGAACAGGCCGTTGAGAAAGCCGCGCCCCGCAAACTCGTAGCGTGTGATGGCAATGCCCGCCGGCACGGCCAGCACCGTGGCCAGCGTGGCCGATGCCAGCGCCAGCCACAGGCTGTTCCAGAACGACTGCACAAAGTCCGAATGCGCGAACACTGCCTTGAACCAGCGCAGCGAGAACTCAGTGGTGGGCAGCGTCAGCGTGTTGTGCGGCGTGAACGCCACGATGCACACCACCAGCAGCGGGGCGAGCATGAAGGTGATGACCAGCGCGTTGAACGCGAGGGCCAAAGGTCCGTTCTTCTGCATAACTTCAGCCCAACGCTTTCTTGTACCGGCCCTCAACCAGCCGGTTGTAGCTCAGCATCACCACCAGGTTGGCCACCAGCAGCGTCAGCGCAATCGCTGCGCCCAGGGGCCAGTTCAGCTCGTGCAGGTATTCGTCGTACACCACCGTGGCCACCATCTTCAGGCGCCGCCCGCCCAGCAGGCCGGGGATGGCGAACGAACTGGCCGCCAGCCCAAACACGATCAGGCTGCCCGACAAAATGCCTGGCAGCACCTGCGGCAAGACAATGCGTCGCAGCGTGGTGAAGGGCGTCGCCTGCAGCGACAGGGCGGCGTTCTCCACACCCGGGTCGAGCTTTTGCAGCGAGGTCCACACCGGGATCACCATGAACGGCAGCATCACATGCACCAGCGCAATCACCACGGCGATCTCGGTGTAAAGCATCTTCACGGGGCCAAATCCAAGTAGCCCGAACAGCCCATTCACCAGCCCCTCAGGCCCCAGCAGCATGCTCCAGCCAAAGGCCCGTACCACCACGGATACCAGCAGCGGTGCCAGCACCACCAGCAGCAAGATGGAGCGCCAGGGGTTGCCCATGCGGCTCAGGATGTAGGCCTCGGGTGCTCCAATCAGCACGCAGATCAGCGTGACCAGCCCCGCGATCCAGAACGTGCGCCAGAAGATCGTGTGGTAGTACGAATCGGTGAACACATGGGCGTAATGCTCCAGCGTGAACTCACCCGCCTTCACTCCCGTGGCCGGGTCGAACGCGTTGAACGACAACACTGCCGTGAGTGCCAGCGGCACCAGCAGCAGTACCGTGAACAGCAGCAGCGCCGGGCCGGACAACCACCAGGGCACGGCCTTTTTGTGCAGCAAGGTGGTGGCTAGGCTCATGGCGCCACCTCGGCGGCGTCTTCGGCCTCCAGCTCGGCCATGGCGGTTTCATCGGCGGGCAGCAGGCGCATGCAGTGGTCGGGCCAGTCCACGCCCGTGCGCTCGCCCTCGGCCAGCGCAGCGCGGCCGTCGTTGGGCACCAGCACCATCAGGTCGCCCACGGGGGTGCCCACACGGTACAGCCACTGGCTGCCCAGGAAGAACCGCTCGCACACCTGACCATCCATCCGGCCCTGCACGGCGGGCACCAGTTGCACTTTTTCAGGCCGCACGCTCAGCAGCACGGCGGCGCCGGGGCGGTAGCGGGCACCGTCCACCGCCATCGTGAGGGCGCCCACCTTCACCTGCGTGTGTGTGCCGCTCGCATGGGCGACTTGGCCCGGTAGCAGGTTGGCCTTGCCCACAAAGGTGGAGATGAAGCGCGTGCGCGGGTGCTCGTACACGCGGTGCGGGTGGTCGATCTGCGTGGCGCGGCCGGCTTCCATCACCACCACACGGTCGCTGATGGACATGGCTTCGCTCTGGTCGTGCGTGACCATGATGGTGGTGGTGCCCACCTTGCGCTGAATCTGCCGCAGCTCAAACTGCATCTCCTCACGCAGCTTGGCGTCGAGGTTGGACAAGGGCTCGTCCAGCAGCAGCACGGGCGGCTCGATCACCAGCGCACGGGCCAGCGCCACCCGCTGGCGCTGGCCGCCGGACAGCTCGCGCGGGTAGCGCGTGGCATGCTTTTCCAGGTGCACCAGGGCCAGCGCCTGGGCCACGCGCTCGGCGCGCTCGGCCTTGGGCACCTTGCGCATCTCCAGCCCAAAGCTCACGTTGGCCGCCACCGTCATGTGCGGGAAGAGCGCATAGCTCTGGAACACGATGCCCAGCCCGCGCGTGTTGGCCTTGGCGTGGGTGATGTCCTTGCCATCGAGTTCGATGCGCCCGCTGGTCACCGCTTCAAACCCCGCCACCATCTGCAGCGTGGTCGTCTTGCCGCAGCCCGACGGGCCCAGCAACGACACAAATTCACCCTTTTGCACCGTGAGGTTCATGGACTGCACCGCGCAGGTGCTGCCATAGAACTTGGTCACATCCGTGAGCTTGAGAAACGACATGGCGAAAGCCTTTCCGGTGGTGGCATCGCACGGTTTGCCTGGGGGCCGTGCGTGCCACCTGCTGTGGAGTTGCATGGATGGGCTGCGGGCCTTCGGTGTGCTTGCACCGGGGTGGTGCAAGTGCCGCACAAAGGCTGGAACAGCCGCTCGATTCAATTGAATCTATTGCAATAAACAAACCAGAATTCTTCGGGTATTCCATTAAACAGAATTTTTATTGAATTTATTCCGTTCAATGAAATATGATGCATTCAGTTTGATCAACGAATTCCACAGGAGCGAGGTATGGAAGCCGCATCCACCGCCACCGGCGGCGTACCCCGGGTGTTTGCCGTCATCCGGGCCCTGTCGGCCGTGCAGGCCGAGGGCGGGCGAGTCACCCAATTGGCGCGTGCCGTGGGCCTGACGCAAGGCACCACGCACCGTTTGCTGCAATCGCTGGTGGCAGAGGGCATGGTCGAGCAGGACGAGCGCAGCAAGCTCTACCGCCTGAGCATGGACTTCTTCGCCCTGGCCGCCAAAGCGGGCAACCCCGGCGACCTGCGCAGCCTGTGCCGCCCAGCGCTGCTGCGCCTGTGCGCCAGCCTGGGTGACAGCATCTTTCTGCTCGTGCGCAGCGGGTTCGATGCCGTGTGCCTGGACCGCAGCGAAGGCCCGTTCCCCATCCGCTCGTTTACCGGCGACATCGGCGGCCGCGTGGCCCTGGGCGTGGGGCAGGGCGCCCTGGCCATCCTGGCGTTCTTACCTGAGGCCGAGCGCGAAGAAGTCATCCGCTTCAACCTGTCGCGCGTGCGCGAGTACGGCGTGTTTGACGAGGTCTATCTGCGCACCGAAATTGAGCGCGTGCGCCAGCTGGGCTACGCAGGCCGCAACACCGGCTTGCTCGAAGGCATGGCAGGTGTAGCCGTGCCCATCTGCGACCGCGAGGGGCGCGCTGTGGCGGCGCTGAGCGTGGGCACCATCTCCGCCCGCCTCAACGACGACCGGCTACCCACGGTGGTGGAGCTGCTCAAGCGCGAGGCGGCGGCGATTGGGCCGAAGATCAATCCGTTTGATGCGACGCTGCGGCGGCCCGCGCAGAGCCTGGGGATCGGGACGTCGGCGCAGCGGGTGGTACCCGGCGCGGATCGGGCGAGTGTTTCAGATCCGCTGGGTTGAGGCGCTGGTGCGGAGGCTCGGGACGCGCGCGTGGCCCACGCGCACCACCAGCAGGTCTTGGTCGCAAGCACTTGCCGCACCCCTAAGGCTCGCACGTCAGGTTTGCCCGCGGGATGGCATGTAGCGCCGCTATAGTTCGCGCTGACCCTGGCGGGTTGCGTGCCGACGATGTGCGCTGAGATGATCGCCCCGCCATTTCTAGAAAAAGAACGAGCACCATGGGCCTCCAACAAACCACCCCCGATTACCTCGACCAATGCCGTGCTGCACAGCGTACCGAGCAAGAGCAATCTCTGACTAGCACGGACAACTGGGCCCATGTGGACAAGCCCCAGGTACATGCCGACTTCGATGCGTTCTACCAAGAGCTGGCGCCGCTGATCGATGCGAATGCTCCTGAGTCCCAGACTATCCAGGACTTGATGGACAAGCACTTTGCCATCGTTGCTCGGTTCTATATGCCGTCGCGCGATGCTTATGTGGGCACCGTGCTGTTCTATGCCGACAATGCCGATATGAAGGCGTTTCACAATGCTTACCACCCGCGCATGGTGGAGTTTTTGGGTGACGCCGCTTACGTCTACGCGCTGCAGAATCTGCAATAGCGCTCCTTGGCTGCCCATGCAACCACATTCCACCTCTTCGCAAACTCCTCCCAGCGACGCACTTGAGCCCTTTTTGCCCGTGTGCGGCGCTCTGGCCGAGGCGCTGTTGAACGACCCGTTCTACCAGGCCGTCACCATCGACCATGCTGCGGACCCTGATCGTCGTTTGCAGGTGCTGACCCAATACTGTGAGCTGGCGATGGAAGAAGCCCGCGCCGTGGGCGAAGTACAAGTGGCCGACCCCCACGGAGCAGCGCTGTGGATCACCCCCCAGGCGCCAGCTGCCGACAGGGCTAAACACAGCGCCATTCGCTCCAGCAGCCTGCGCCAGCTGCTGGGCCCGCGAGGGTTTGACAACTACCAGCGCATTTGCGCCGCCATGGAAGCACAGGTGCCAGCCGACCTGCACAGCGCGTGGTATCTGTCCATACTGGGCGTGCAATCCGCAGCGCGCGGCCAGGGGCTGGCGCAGCGGTTGTTGGCGCCCACCTTGGCCAGGGCAGACCAGGCGGGTGCAACATGTTTTCTGGAAACCTTCAACCCGCTCAGCGTGCCGTTTTACCGCCGCCTCGGTTTCACCCAGTCTGTGGAATGTGTAGATTCCATCTCAGGGTGCACCTACCAGTTGATGGTGCGTGCTGCGGCTGCGCGCGGTGCCTAGCGCGCGCACCTGTGTCGTTCGCCGCCAATTCCAAGGCCGGGTAACCTAGCGCCCACCAACACATGCCTGTTTTGGCTTGCTGTTTTATTGCGCATCCAGGGAGGCCACCTTGACCCGCACCACCACTCCTGCATCTATCGAATCCGACCTGCCCTACAGCTTTGGCAACCCCGTGCCGCTGACCACGCGCAGCAGCGCGCTGTTGTGGGCCGCCAGCGCAGCGGCCTTTGCGTTGTTGGTGGCAGTGCCCCGCTGGTTGCCTGACCTGTGGGGTGGCGCTTTGGCCGCTCTGCTGTTTGTGGGCGTTCAGTGGGCGGGGCTGCGATGGGCGGTGGGCCCGGCATGGGTGGCGCTGTTCAGGCGACCCCGCTGGCGCGATGTGGCGCTGGGGCTGGCCGCAGTGCCGCTGGTGATCGGCTTGCCCGCGCTAGTGGCTGCATATGGGTTGGGCATGTCTCACCTCAGTGCCAACGCCAGCATCGATGCTGTTGCGGGCTTGTCCCCGGCGCAGCTGGTTGGGCGGTTCGCATTGGTTGCCGTGCAACTGCTGGGCGAAGAGCTGGTCACCATCCTGCCACTGCTGGCCACGGTGGCCTTGCTGCACCGCGCTGGCATGCGCGCCCGTTGGGCCGTGGCCGTGGCATGGATGGTTACGGCGCTGGTGTTTGGCGCACTGCACCTGCCCACCTACCAATGGCATCTGGGCCAGGCCTTGCTCGTTATAGGCACCGCTCGCCTGGTGCTGACGGCAGTCTTCATCTATACCCGCAACCTGTGGGCCAGCACCATCGCCCATATTGCCAACGACTGGACGATCATGGCCTTTGTTCTAGCCTCTACCCGCAACGTTGCCTGAGCCATTGAACCTGCCCACCGCCGCAAGGAGCTCCTGTGGACTTTCTCAAGATCCTCAAGTCGTTTGAAGACTTTGTGTACGAGGCACTGATCTGGCTGATTCTGCTGCCCAAAACCCTGTTGCGCATCGTGCTGCGCCCGCGCCAGATGGTGGCCTATGTGCAGGCCGAACAAACTCGCGAGGACGACGACCGCTACGGCGACGCCATCAGCCCGCCGCTGCTGCTCATCCTGTGCGTGCTGGTGTCCCATGTGTTCGACCTAGCCCTGCGCAAACAGACTGCGCAAGAAATGGGTACGCTTGCAGCCGAACTGCTCAAGTCCGAGCAAAACCTGCTGCTGTACCGCACCATGGCGTTTGGAATCTGGTCTCTGGCAGGCGCCGTCTGGTACATGCGCCACAGCCGCCAGCCCATCCACCGCGTCAACCTGCGCAACCCGTTTTACGAACAGTGCTACCTGGTGGCACCGTTCGCAATGGCCATGTCGATCAGCACCACGTTCGCACTGTCGGGTGGGCTGCTCTCCGCATTCGGAGTGGGACTTGCACTGTTGGCCCTGCTCTGGTTTTTTGTCGCCGAGTGGCACTGGGTGCGCGAGCGGGCGGGGTTAGGCGCGGGTCGTGCGGCGGTGGTGGCTGGAGCGCTGGTGTTGATGGGGCTGGTAGCGAATACCGGCCTGGGGTATCTGCTGAGGCATTTGTGAGGGGTTGGTTAGAAAGAATTCGATATAGGGCACTGCCTCGTGCCCGCTGGCGCACTTCACCGTAGGGCAGAATTCGGCCGAGGCTGTGTGGAAACGCTCAACGAGTATGTGTGCCAGTCCCGTCACGCGTCACTGAGCCGCATTTTCCAGCAGCTCTGTTGAGTAGTCGTTTTGGAGCACCTTGGGCCTTGCGACGCATTTCTGAGGCCTTTCTCGGCCTGTAAAAGCCAACAAAGGCTTTACGCCTTCACCATCCGCATCGCCAGCATCATCTGCGCGATACCCATCACGCTCATCACCCGCTTGAGGTTGTAGGCCAGCACATGCAGGCTCATCTCGGTGCCCACGTGCTTGAGGGTCTTCATCAAGAAGTGAATTGAGCCCATCCAGTGCTTGAGTGTCCCGAAGACATGCTCCACGGTGGACCTGCGCAACGTCATGGCCTCGGGGTTACCGTCTAGCCGTTGCTGAACGCGCTCCAGAACATCTTCGTGCTCCCATCGGCGAATGCGCCGGTTGCTACTGGTCGTGCACTTGGATTTGAGCGGACACTTTGGGCAGGCACTAGACCAATAGACGCTCAGATTCAGACCCTTCTCGAGCGTTTTGAAGCGATGGATCGCACGCTCGCCTGCAGGGCACTGGTACTCGTCATCCTTAGCGATGTAGATGAAGTCGGCCTTGTCGAAGCGCCCTTCAGCCTTTGCGTTTGACGTCATCGGTTTGGGCACGAAGGTCGTGATGCCAGAGTCTTCGCAGGCCTTGAGTTGCGGGCCGCTGAAGTAGCCTCGGTCGGCGAAGGCTTGCAAGCCCTGGCTCCCCATAGCCTGGTCTGCGGCACAGGCCATGTTGTGCAACTGCGCACGGTCATTGCCAACGTTCGTCACCTCGTGCGCGACGACCAAGTGGTGCTTGGCATCGACAGCGGTCTGCACGTTGTAGCCCACCAGGCCCGATCCCTTGGCCTGGGTTGCCATCGAACGTGCATCGGGATCCGTGAGGGAGATCTGGCCATCGGGCAGGCTCTTCAATTGCTCCTTGAGACCGTCGAGTTGCCGCATCTGCTCACGCAGCTTTTTTAGCTTCTCCTGCAGTCGTTCTGTCTTGGCTTCGACCTCTGCCGGCTGCGTGCGGTCAGCGGTCTCCAGCGCGTCCAGGTAACGCTGGATACTCTGCTCGATCTGCTGCTGGCGGGCCTCGATCTTGCCGGCGGTGAAGTTGCGGTCACGGCTGTTGACGGCCTTGAACTTGCTGCCGTCGATGGCCACGATGGCCTGCGAGAAGAGGTTCAACTGTCGGCACATGGCGATGAAGCGCTTGCAGACGTTGCGGATGCCAGCGCCGTTGCTTCGACGGAAGTCCGCAATGGTCTTGAAGTCCGGCGCAAGGCGCCCGGTCAGCCACATCAGCTCGACATTGCGCTGGGCTTCACGCTCCAGCCTGCGGCTCGATTGGATGCGGTTGAGGTACCCGTAGATGTAGAGCTTGAGCAGGACAGCGGGGTGGTACGAAGGCCGGCCAGTGACTGCCGGATTGATCCCATCGAAACCAAGTGCCCGAAGATCCAGTTCTTCGACAAACACATCCACAACACGCACCGGGTTGTCCTCTGCGATGTAGTCGTCCAAGCACTCCGGCAGCATAGTGATCTGTTGTCGGTCTTCGCCTTCGATGAATCGCTTCATGGGGGCACCTCGCTTGAATCGGGTGCTGCTATTTTAGTTTTGGACCGCAATCGTGGGTGGAGTTTTCACACAGCCTCGGCCCTAAGCAGCCGTTTGACAAAACTACCCCAAAGCTGCCGTTGATTGACTAGCTGCCGACTTGCTGTCCGCGCTGTCTAAGCATCCGGTGCCAGCCTACTGGCGAGCTATAGTTTGCTGGGTAGAGGCATGCCGGGTTTGGCGGAAATTTTATCCCTGTGCTTTTGAACAGCGCACTGACCGCCAGCCCAAGGTGCAAGCCACTTCCAGGAGGAATCAGTGTCCAGAATATCCCGCACGGTCCAGTTTATCCCGCAGGTTTTGCGGGATACATCAGGTTATGTGTCAGCTGATTTTTGGGGGAATGATTGATGCCGAGAAAAAGTCTAAATTCACGTATACCGGATTATAAGGCCGCATTCTCCAGTGGAGAACTCCAAAAGACCTATCAAGACCTAGTTGGCATTGTCCAAAATCTAAGAACTGAATTCTCTAAGAATTACAAAAGCGAATTCTTGATTGCGAATGTGTTGCATGGCTACATAGATTTCACGTACTTCTACTTGCAAAACGACTATCTCAAAAAGAAAAAGCTAAAGCTTGCGATTGTCTTCAACCACAAAAATGCAAATTTTGAGCTGTGGCTCCTTGGGCAAACAAAGGATGTACAGATTCTCTATTGGAGAAAACTAAGAGAAGTGAAGTGGGTCAATAAGGAGGTAATGCCAGAGTATTCAATTTTCGAAGCTCCTCTACTTTTGGCCCCAGACTTTGATAGTTCAACAAAGCTATCGAAGTCCATTCACACTCAATTTGAATCCCTGTCGCAGGAGATATTCAACACGCTGGAGGCATACGAGTAATGCCACATAACACTGCAGTCGAGAGGGACGGCCACAAGCTGCGCTTGTGGTTCCCTGCGCTTCGCTCCGGCTGCCCCTCACTTCCACGCTAAAACCCACTATGGGACGATCAAGAATAGCTCTGGCAGGTGCGACCATCGCAGTCGTTCTTCTTTGGAATTTGAACTCGGCATCGGACAGTACGTGGATAACAAACACCATGGCGATTGAGCCATCGGATGGGCTCAAACCAACTGTATGGATGCACCGCGCCGGTCCTGATTTGATGGTGGAACTAAGAAACTTCCCTTCTTTCAAAAGTCAGTTCAAGCAGCCGAGCATTTCTAACAGCCCAGACGGAGGTGTCACGGTGCCTTTGGAAAGTTCATCGTCTGGTTTTGTGTCCAATAAGAGTGAACAACTGACTCATATTTCAATAAAGCTTCCCTCGCAAAGCATTCCGTCCCAAAGCAGAGTGGCATTTCGAAGCTATGACTATGACCAAGTGTTTGTTGACGGTGTTGCACCATGAGCGCTGGGTTTAATTGGTCAACCAAGGCGGACACCTTCGGCTCCGCTTGTTTTCAACGTTAGACCGCGCGATGGGACCTGAGATCCTCGTTTACTTTGTGGCGGCATTGGGCTTGGCTGCCTTCCTAAGGCTTTGTATCCATTCGGCGAGGCGGGCGACGCGCGTCTATGCGTTACCTACCCTGCTCGCTTCGACCGCAGCGGCACTTGCCCTATCGAATTCTGTCCCGGCCGCGCACCTTGCAATATGGTTCTTGCTGTACTTCGTCCCGTGTGCCGCCGTGTTCGCAGGCATAGCCGTGCTGATTCGCTGGGTGGTAGGCGCAACTTCGACGTGGAGGAAAACTGATGCTGGGCGCGACGCGGTCTAACTGATGGCGCAATGCCGATGCGTGCCGGTCAACTCCAAAACGTTGAGAGTACGCTTTCGCCAGCCGCGACCGGCTGCTGCTGGCCGACAGCAGCCGAGCGAGCTCCCGGTCCGGGCATGGATCATCAGGTGTTTTGTGCCAATTTTGATGAGCTGTCGCCGCTTTGCAATATGGCGCTACAGGCCATTTTGATTCCTGCCTCATTCTCTTGGCGATACGCCCCGGTCGCTTGGTATGAGTGCTCGGCTCTCACCCTTGCCGCTGCCCCGCACACTCCCCCACCACCCAATCCCTGAACGCCTTCACCAGCGGTGTCTGCGCCCGCGCCTCGGGGTACACCAGGTAGTACGCATCAGTGCTCGTCAGCACCTGGTCCGACAGCTCCACCAGGCTCCCTGCCGCCAGCTCCTGCTCGATCAAGAAGCGCGGCAGCAGCGCCGCCCCCAGGTGCGATACGGCAGCCTGCGCAATCATGGCGAAGTGCTCGGACTGCGGGCCGCGCAGGGCCAGGGCGGTGGGGGCGCCCACCAGCTCAAACCATTCAGCCCATTGCGTGGGGCGGGTGCTTTGCTGCAGCAGCACCACACGCGTCAGGTCGTGCGGGGTGTGGATGCCGTGGCGGTCGCGGTAGGTGGGGCTGCACACGGGCACGGTTTCTTCGTGCATCAGGTATTCGCACACGGCGCCTGCCCAGTGCGGGGTGCCGAAGTGGATGGCAGCGTCGAACGGCGTGCCCGCAAAGTCAAACGGCTCGGTGCGGGCCGAGAAGTTGACCATGGCCTCGGGGTGCAGTGCCATGAAGCCGCCCAGGCGCGGGATGAGCCAGCGGGTGCCCAGCGTGGGCAGCACGGCCAGGTTGAGCAGGCCGTCGGTGCTGGAGAACGCCATGGCTTTTTGTGTGCTGGCCGACAGTTGCTGCAGCACGTTTTGCACGTCGGCCGCGTAGACCCGGCCCGCGTCGGTCAGCACCACGCGCTGGCGCACGCGGTGGAAGAGGGCGGTGCCGATTTGCTCTTCCAACTGGCGGATCTGGCGCGACACGGCGCTTTGGGTGAGGTGCAGCTCTTCGGCCGCGCGCGACACGCTCTGGTGACGGGCAGCGGCCTCAAAGGCCAGCAGGTCGGCGGTAGAGGGCAGGAAGGTTCGGCGCAGCAGGGTCATACTGGGTCATGCGTTGGTGGAATGATGGGTGACGCCAAAAATTGAGCCTTTTGAGCCCCTGTCGCTCATTGGGTATAGGGTAGCGGTCCTGATATTTTCAGGTACTTCATGCTGATTTGTGATCAAGTAGTTCCATTTTTTTGCTATCCAGCGCGGCGCGATTGGCGGATATTGGCGCATTCACTGCGTGTGTTTTCCCACGCTGTTTCCCTTTCTCTGCCTCCATCCAAGCTAGCGAGCCGCCATGTCTGCCACCTCTGTCGCCACCTCCCTCGTGTCCGAAGTCGATCAACTGCTGCAACGCCTGGGCGTGCCCCGCACGGCGTACACCGGCGGCACGCTGGCGGCGCGTTCGCCCATCACGGGCGAGGTGCTGGCTCAGTTGCCACAGCAAAGCGCGACCGATGCCACGGCCGCCATCGGTCGCGCGCATGCGGCTTTCCAGGCGTGGCGCAATGTGCCCGCACCGCGCCGGGGCGAGCTGGTGCGCCTGCTGGGCGAAGAGCTGCGCGCCGCCAAGGCCGACCTCGGCCTGCTGGTGACCATCGAGGCGGGCAAGATCCCGTCCGAAGGCCTGGGCGAGGTGCAGGAGATGATCGACATTTGCGACTTTGCCGTGGGCCTGTCGCGTCAGCTGTATGGCCTGACGATTGCCACCGAGCGCCCCGGCCACCGCATGATGGAAACCTGGCATCCGCTGGGCGTGTGCGGCGTCATTTCGGCCTTCAACTTCCCGGTAGCCGTGTGGTCGTGGAACGCCGCGCTGGCACTGGTGTGTGGTGATTCAGTGGTGTGGAAACCTTCGGAAAAGACCCCGCTCACGGCCCTGGCCACGCACGCGATTGCGCAGCGTGCCATCGCCCGTTTTGGTGCCGACGCACCCGAAGGCCTGCTGGAGCTGATCGTGGGCCAGCGCGACATTGGCGAGGTGCTGGTGGATGACGCCCGCGTGCCCGTGCTGTCGGCCACGGGCTCCACCGCCATGGGCCGCGCCGTGGGCCCGCGCCTTGCAGCGCGTTTTGCGCGCGGCATCTTGGAGCTGGGCGGTAACAACGCCGGCATCGTGGCGCCCTCGGCCGATTTGAACCTGGCCCTGCGCGGCATTGCGTTCGCCGCCATGGGCACGGCGGGCCAGCGCTGCACGACGCTGCGCCGCCTGTTTGTGCACGAGAGCATTTACGACCAGCTGGTGCCCCAGCTGACCAAGGTGTACGCCAACGTGCAGGTGGGCGACCCGCGCACGCCCGGCACGCTGGTAGGCCCGCTGATAGACCGCCCTGCGTTTGACGGCATGCAAAAAGCGCTGGAGCAAAGCCGCGCGCTGGGCGCTACGGTGCACGGTGGTGGCCGCGTGGAAGGCGTGGGCGGTGCGGATGCGTATTACGTGCGCCCCGCTCTGGTGGAGTTGAAAGCCCATGAAGGCCCCGCGCTGCACGAAACCTTTGCGCCCATCCTGTACGTGGTGCGCTACAGCACCATCGACGAAGCCATTGCCATGAACAACGCCGTGGGAGCGGGCCTGTCATCGTCCATCTTCACGCTCAATGTGCGCGAGGCTGAACAGTTCATGTCTGCTGCGGGTTCAGACTGCGGCATTGCCAACGTGAACATCGGCCCCAGCGGTGCCGAGATTGGCGGCGCGTTTGGCGGCGAGAAGGAAACGGGCGGTGGCCGCGAAGCGGGCTCGGACAGCTGGAAGGCCTACATGCGCCGGGCGACCAACACCATCAACTACTCCACCGCACTGCCGCTGGCGCAGGGCGTGACGTTCGACGTGTAAGCCACGCGCTGGTTGCCCCGTTCATGCCTATCGCTAAGGACCCACACCCCATCGTCATCATAGGCGGTGGTGTCATCGGCAGCGCGATTGCGTACTTCCTCACGCTGCAGCAGCCGGACTGCGAGGTGGTGGTGGTTGAGCGCGACCCGACCTATGCGCGCGCTTCGTCGGCGCTGTCGGCCAGCTCCATCCGCCAGCAGTTCTCGACCGACATCAACATCCAGATATCGGCCTACGGCATTGGCTTTCTGCGCAACGTGGGCCAGCTGCTGGCCTGCAACGGCGATGTGCCCGACATTGGCCTGCACGAAGGCGGCTACCTGTACCTGGCCACCCAAGCGGGCGAGGCCACGCTGCGCGAGAACCATGCGTTGCAAAAGCAGCACGGTGCCGATGTGGCGCTGCTCAGCCCGCAGCAGCTGGCCGAGCGCTTTCCGTGGCTGGCGCTGAAGGACGTGGTGCTGGGCTCGCTGGGCCTGTCGGGCGAAGGCTGGTTTGATGGCTACCTGCTGCTGACGGCGCTGCGAAAAAAGGCGCAGAGCCAGGGCGTGCGCTATGTGGCCGATGATGCGGTGGGGCTGGACACGGCGGCCAGCGACGGCGTGCTGCATGTGAACGCAGTACGCCTGCAAAGCGGCACCGTGCTGCCTTGCCGCTACGCCGTGAACGCGGGCGGCCCGTGGGCGGCTGCCATTGCGGGCTGGGCTGGCATTTATCTGCCGGTGGTGGGCAAGCGCCGCACCGTCTTCAACCTCGCCAGCCCCGCAGAGCTGCCGGGTTGCCCGCTGCTCATCGACACCAGCGGCATCTGGCTGCGGCCTGAGGGCAAAGGCTTTATCTGCGGCTTTGCGCCAGAGGTGGGCAACGACGCTGACTTTGCCCCGCTGGAGCCTGAGTACGCCGCGTTCGAGGACCACATCTGGCCCACGCTGGCCGAGCGCATCCCCGGCTTTGAGGCACTGCGCATGCAGGGCGCCTGGGCGGGCTACTACGAGATGAACACCTTCGACCACAACGCCATCGTGGGCCTGCACCCGGCGTGCGACAACCTGGTGTTTGCCAACGGCTTTTCGGGCCATGGCCTGCAGCAGTGTCCGGCCGTGGGCCGGGGCGTGGCCGAGCTGTTGCTTACGGGCAGCTACCAAAGTCTGGACCTGTCGCCGCTGACCATCGAACGCATTGCGCGCAACCAGCCGTTGCTGGAGAAAAACGTCATCTGAGCCTTAAACCCCCTGCGGCGATGCCTCGCCGCACCGCCCGTTCGTTTTTTACTTCTCGGTATTCCTGCTTTCGACGCTTTCCAACCTGCCAACCACAACACCACCGGAGACAACGACCATGGCAATTTCCCGCAATACATTCACCGCGCTCGCGGCAGGGCTGGTACTGGCCTACACGGCTTTTGCGCCCGCCCAGGCGCAGACCGCCACCACACCTACGCTGGAGAAGATCAAGGCGTCGGGCAAAGCGGTGCTGGGCGTACGCGAAACCTCCCCTCCCATGGCCTATGCGCTGGGCGCCAACGAAAAATACGTGGGTTACCACGTCGAGCTGTGCGAGCGGGTGCTGAAAGAAATCGCGCCCGACGCCAAGCTTGAATACATGGCCGTGACGGCGCAGAACACGCTGCCGCTGGTGCAGAACGGCACGCTGGACATCGGCTGCGGCCCCACCACCAACAACACCGCGCGCCAGCAGCAGGTGGCCTTTGCCGTGACCACCTACGTGAGCGAAGTGCGCATGGCAGTGCGCAAGGATTCGGACCTGAAGTCCATCAGCCAACTTGCCGGGCGCACCATCGCGGCATCCACCGGGACCACGGCCGTGCAGTTGCTGCGCAAGCAAGAGCGCGCACTGGGCGGCGGTGCCATCAAGACCGTGCTGGGCAAGGACCACCACGAAAGCTTCCTGTTGCTCGAAACCGGTCGCGCCGACGCGTTTGTGCTCGACGACAACCTGCTCGCCGGGATGATCGCCAACTCCAAGGACCCGTCGGCCTACCGCATTGTGGGCGAGCCGCTGGGCGCCGAGCCGATTGCGCTGCTGTTCCGCAAGGACGACCCCGCCTTCAAGGCGGCGGTGGACGGTGTGCTCACCAAGCTCATGCAAAGCGGCGAGATGGAAAAGATCTACACCAAGTGGTTCGTGAATCCCATTCCGCCCAAGAACATGAGCCTGAACCTGCCGCTGGGCACCACGCTGCGCCAGCTGTTTGCCACGCCCAACGACAAGCCCCTGGAGACCTACCAGCAATGAACGCCGCCGTTCCTGCCACGGCCTTCCGCGCGGCCGACCGCATCAGCGCCATCGGTGTGTCCGACATCGTGCGCATCACCCAGGCCGCCAACGAGCTCAAGCGCCAGGGCCAGCCCGTCATCGTGCTGGGCCTGGGCGAGCCCGACTTTGACACGCCCGCCCACGTGATTGAAGCCGCGCAGCAGGCCATGGCGCAGGGCGACACGCACTACACGGTGCTGGACGGAACGCCCGCGCTCAAGGCGGCCATCCAGCTCAAGTTCCGCCGCGACAACGGCCTCGCGTTCGCCACCAACGAAATCACGGTGGGTGCGGGCGCCAAGCAGGTCATCTACAACGCGCTGATGGCCAGCCTGAATCCCGGCGACGAGGTCATCCTGCCCGCGCCGTACTGGACCTCGTACGCCGACATGGTGCTGATTGCCGGTGGCGTGCCTGTGGTGGTGCCCTGCAGCGAAGCCAACGGGTTTCGCATCACGCCCGAACAGCTCGACGCGGCCATCACGCCGCGCACGCGCTGGGTGTTCATCAATTCCCCCTCCAACCCCAGCGGCACGGCCTACAGCGCCGAGCAGTTGCGGCCTATTCTGGAGGTGGTGCTGCACCACCCGCAGGTGTGGGTGCTGGCGGATGACATCTACGAGCACATCCTGTATGACGGGCTCGCGTTTGCCACCCCCGCAGCCGTGCTGCCCGCACTGCGCGAGCGCACGCTGACGGTGAACGGTGTCTCCAAGTCGTACGCCATGACGGGCTGGCGCCTGGGCTACGGTGCCGGGCCCAAGGCATTGATCGCGGCCATGGCAGTGGTGCAAAGCCAGGCCACATCGTGCGCGTCGTCCATCAGCCAGGCCGCTGCGGTGGCTGCACTCACCGGCCCGCAGGATGTGGTGGCCGAGCGCTGCCGAGCGTTTCAGGCGCGGCGCGACCTGGTGGTGGCGGCCCTCAACGCATCGCCGGGCCTGCGTTGCCGCGTGCCCGAGGGCGCGTTCTACACCTTTGCCAGTTGCGAAGGTGTGCTGGGCCGCACCACGCCGGGCGGTGTATTGCTGCGCACCGACGCCGATTTTTGCGACTACCTGCTGCGCGAGTTCCATGTGGCCGTGGTGCCAGGCAGCGTGCTGGGGCTGGCGCCGTACTTCCGTATCTCGTACGCTGCCAGCATGGCCGACCTGCAAGAGGCCTGCGCGCGCATCCAGCGCGCGTGCAAGGCACTGTTCTGAGTTCTTGTTCTGTTTTGTTGAAATGACCGTCTGACATGACTACTGCACCCACCACCTCCCGCACGGGCGGCCAGATCCTGGTCCGCCAGCTCATCACCCACGGCGTGAAGCAGCTGTTCTGCGTGCCGGGCGAGAGCTATCTGGCCGTGCTCGATGCCCTGCACGATGCCGACATTGCCGTGACGGTGTGCCGCCAGGAAGGCGGCGCGGCCATGATGGCCGAGGCACAGGGCAAGCTCACGGGCCAGCCCGGCATCTGCTTTGTGACACGCGGGCCGGGCGCTACCAATGCGTCGGCCGGTGTGCATATCGCTCACCAGGACTCGACCCCCCTGATCCTGTTCGTGGGCCAGGTGGCACGCGGTGCCATGGGGCGCGAGGCGTTTCAGGAGCTGGATTACAGCGCGGTGTTTGGCACCATGGCGAAGTGGGTGGTGCAGATTGACGACCCGGCGCGCGTGCCGGAGCTGATCTCCCGCGCCTTCCATGTGGCCACCTCGGGCCGCCCCGGCCCCGTGGTGGTGGCGCTGCCCGAGGACATGCTGACCGAAGCCGCCAGCGTGGCCGATGCATTGCCCTACCAAGTGACCGAGACGCACCCAGGGGCTGCGCAGATGGCCGAGCTGGCCCAACGCCTGAAGGCCGCGCACCAGCCCGTGGCCATTCTGGGCGGCAGCCGCTGGTCCGAGCAGGCGGTGCGCGAGTTTGCGGCGTTTGCCGAGGCTTGGTCGCTGCCGGTGTATTGCTCGTTCCGGCGACAAATGCTCTTCCCGGCCAACCACGCCTGCTATGGCGGCGACCTGGGCCTGGGGGTGAACCCGCGCCTGTTGGCACGCATCCGCGAGTCCGACCTGGTGCTGGTGGTGGGCGGGCGCCTGTCAGAGATCCCGTCGCAGGGCTACGAGCTGTTTGCGATCCCCAACCCCACGCAGCCGCTGGTGCATGTGCATGCCGATGCCGATGAGCTGGGCAAGCTGTATCGGCCCGCGCAGGCCATCCACGCAACGCCGCAGGCATTCACGGCGGCGCTGGCGGGTGTGCGGCCAGCGGGGGCTGTGGCCTGGCATGCCCATGCGGAGATGGCACGGTCCGAGTACATCCTGTGGAGCGACACCAACCCCATCCAGATTCCTGGCGAGCTGCAGATGGGCCAGGTCATGCAGCATCTCAAGTCCACGCTGCCTGCCAACACCATCTTCTGCAATGGTGCGGGCAACTTCGCCACCTGGGTGCACCGCTTCTGGCCGTTTACCACCTACGCCAGCCAGCTGGCGCCCACCAGTGGCTCCATGGGCTACGGCCTGCCAGCGGGCGTGGGTGCCAAGCGCCTGTGGCCGCAGCGCGAGGTGGTGGTGTTTGCGGGCGACGGCGACTTCTTGATGCACGGGCAAGAGTTTGCGACCGCCGTGCAATACGGCCTGCCCATCATCGTGGTGCTGCTGGACAACGCCATGTACGGCACCATCCGCATGCACCAGGAGCGCGAGTACCCCGGCCGCATCAGTGCCACACAGCTCAAGAACCCCGATTTCAAGGCCTACGCCCAGGCCTTTGGCGGGCATGGAGAGCGGGTAGAGCGCACCGAAGACTTCGCTCCGGCGCTTGCCCGTGCCCGCGCCAGCGGTCTGCCCAGCGTGCTGCACTGTTTGATCGACCCCGAGGCGATCACGCCCACGGGCACGCTGCAGGGCATTCGCAGCGCAGCCATGGCCAAGCGATAGCCAAGCGATAGCGCCGTCATGCCCGGTGGCAGCAGTCTGTCACTCTGCCGCGCACAATAGCGGGCGTGACCGTTTCAGCGCCCGATTTCCCCGATAACGAGCCCGCAACTGCCGCCCCGCCACAGCGCCAGGGGCAGCGGCTGCGCCGCATCGCCCATCTCGATATGGATGCCTTTTTCGCTTCTGTCGAACTGCTGCGCTACCCGCAGCTCAAGGGCCTTCCCGTGGTGATTGGGGGCGGGCGGCGCAAGGTGGATGAACTGTTGCTGCAAGGCCCGGATGGCACGGGCTTGCGGGAGCGGCATTTCATCCCGGTGGAGGACTTTCCGCTGCTCAAGGACTATGTCGGCCGGGGCGTGATCACCACCGCCACCTACCCAGCGCGGCAGTTTGGTGTGGGCTCGGCCATGGGGATGATGAAGGCCGCCAAGCTGTGCCCGCAGGCCATCGTGCTGCCGGTGGATTTTGACGAGGTGCGGCGGTTTTCACGCCTGTTCAAAAGCACCATCATGGAGATAGCCCCCGTGATGCAAGACCGGGGCGTGGACGAGGTGTACATCGACTTCACCGACGTGCCCGGCGGCCAGCGTGAAGGGGGCAGGGTGCTGGCGCGGCTTATCCAGAAGAGCATCTTTGACGTGACCGGGCTGACTTGCTCGATTGGCGTGGCGCCCAACCGGCTGCTGGCCAAGATGGCCAGCGAGTTCAACAAGCCCAACGGCATCTCCATCGTTTACGAGGAAGACCTGCAGACCAGGATCTGGCCGCTCAATGTGCGCAAAATCAATGGCATCGGCCCCAAGGCCGGCGAAAAGCTGGCGCGGCTGGGCATTGAAACCATCGGGCAGCTGGCGGCGCAGGATGAGCAATGGCTGATGGGCCACTTTGGCAAGTCCACCGGGGCGTGGATGCACCGGGTGGCCTGGGGGCGGGACGACAGCCCGGTGGTGACCGAGAGCGAGCCAGTGAGCATGAGCCGCGAGACCACGTTCGACCGCGACCTGCACGCAGTGCGAGACCGCGCTGAACTGGGCGCGATCTTCACCGACCTGTGTATGCGCCTGGCCGAAGACCTGCAGCGCAAGGGCTATGTGGCGCGCACCATCGGCATCAAGCTGCGCTACGACGACTTCAAGATCGCCACGCGCGACCACACGGCGAACCTCTACACGGCCGATGGCGCCACCATCCGCCAGCTGGCGGGGCAGTGCCTCAAACGCGTGCCGCTGGACAAGCGCCTGCGGCTGCTGGGCGTGCGGGCCAGCACGCTGGCGCGGCGGGGCGAAGAGCCCGTGCTGGAGCCACGGGCTGGGGCAACGGCAGAAACGCGCCGACGCAAGCCAGGCTCCGCAGATGGCGCAGAGGGTGTGGGTGGCACGGCTCAGCTTTTTTAGCGCGGGTTGACGTCGTTTCCTGCCAGTTCACGGCCCGGTGGGGTCGTGGCAATCGGCGTAAACACCCAGAGTGGGACCTGCCTGCACCGCCTGTTGCGTTCCTATACTCGCCCGCATATGGCCACTGCCACCGATGTTCCTTCCGCCAACCTGCAAGCGTTGATCCATGCCGCAGCCGGGGGAGACCATGCCGCCTTCGCGCAGATCTACCAGCGTACCCATGTGCATCTGTTCGGCGTTGCCGTGCGTATGTTGGGGCAAGGACAGGCGGCCGAGGATGTGCTGCAAGAGGCGTATGTGAGCATCTGGAAAAACGCTGGAAGCTACCGCAGCGAAGTGGGCGGGCAGCCCATCCAGCCCATGACGTGGCTGATCGCCATCGTGCGCAACAAGGCGCTTGACGCCTTGCGCGCCCGCGCCCGGCGGCCTGAAAGCGCCTGGAACGACACCACGGAGCTTGCAGGCAGCGATGGGGATGGCAGCGACGCGATGGGTGCTGCGTCTGCATTGGCCCCCGCACCCAGCGCGATGCATCTGTTGGAGCAGGCCACCCAGGCGCTGCGCATCGAAGGCTGCATGAATGCGCTGGACGGAAGCTACCGGCAAAGCCTGGCACTGGCTTACTACCAGGGCCTGTCGCATTCCGAGGTGGCGGCGCAGATGGGCGCGCCGCTAGGTTCGGTTAAGGCGTGGATCCGGCGGGGCCTGGAGCGCCTGAAAAGCTGCCTGTCCGCGCAAGGGGTGGGCGCATGAGGTACACCCACCCCGCGCTGCTGGACCATCTGGCGTCTGCCTACGTGCTGGGCACGCTGGGTGGTGGCGCGCGCCGCCGCTTCGAGCGGCTGCTGCGCGATCGCAGCGACGTGCAGTTGCTGGTGGCGCAGTGGGAAGGGCGGCTGGGGATGCTGGCCAGTTCGGTGCCGGTGCAACAGCCACCGCAGCGCGTGTGGGCCGCCATTGAGGCGCGCACCCGGCCGCGCGATGTGAAAGACGCAGCCCCGCAGGGCGGTTGGGCCGGCGCGCTGTGGCGGCGCCATGGTGTGTTGCAGGGCTTGGCGGGTGTGGTGTTGGGTGTGGTGGCCACCGTGGCCCTGGTGGCTGCGGTGCCAACCTTGTTTGTGTCGAGCGACCAGGTGGCCCTGCGTGCAGGGGACAAACTGCCGCAGGCCTATGTGGGCCTGCTGACGGACGAGGCGGGCAACGGCAAGGTGCTGGTGAGTTCGCTGCGCCATGGACGCACGCTGACGGTGAAGGTCATCGGGCCTGTCACGCTTCCAGCGATGCCAGCGACGATGGCGGGTGCAGCCCCCCAGCTGGTGCTGTGGGCGGTGCCAGCTGACGGTGCCCCGTTTGTGCTGGGCACGATGCCGGTGGCGGGTTCTGCGGTGTCGGTGTTGCCCGATACGTCGGAGAAGCTGCTGCTCAAGGTCAGCAAACTCATGGTGACGCTGGAGGCATCGGCAACGCCCCAAGTGCCCAGTGGCGTCGTGCTTTTCACCGGCAACTGCGCCAAGCTGTGGTGAGCGGCGCAAGGCTCCCGTCGGCTTTGCAAAAATAACTGTCCGGCGCTGCATCCGTTTTGCATTCCGTGTCGTTTATCTGAGGTGCCGGTCTCCGGCATGGGGCCAGCGCGGCCTCCGGCCATTCCAACTTCACGTTTTCAGGAGCCTCCCATGCCTTCATTCCCTGTTCGCCCCTTGATGTCTGCGCCCCTGCTGAGCCTGGCGCTGGTGCTGGTGCCCGTGTTGGCACTGCCCATGGCCCACGCGGCCGATATGCCCACCACGCCAGTGGAGAACGCACGCGTCGATGACTTTGCCGTTGGCAAAAAAGCCATCGAAGCCAAGAACTGGGCGCTGGCCGCCAGCAGCTTCAGCAAGGTGGTGGCCCAGAATCCGCAGAACGCCGATGCCTATAACCTGCTGGGCTACTCCAACCGTTGGCTCGGCAAATACGACGAGGCGTTTGCGGCCTACAACAAGGCACTGGCGCTGGACCCCCGCCACAAGGGAGCGCTGGAATACTCGGGCATGGGCTACCTCAAGGTTGGCCAGAAGGCGCAGGCCGAAGCCCAGCTCGCCAAGCTGCAGGCCATCTGCGCGCAGTGCGAGGAGACCACCGATCTCGCCAAGGCCATTGCGGCCTACAAGCCGGCGCAGTAAGAGCGGCTAAAAAACCCTTCTTGCGTTGTTGCTGCGTCTGGTCGTACTACCCGTACTGCCTGCGACGTGGCGCCTCGCCAGAACCGCTGCGCTGGGTTTTGTTATCCGCTTTATATCGTTTTCAGGCGCCTGATTTTTTGGTGTGTAAGGCCCTGTTGGCCCGTTAGACTTGATTGGTATCAAGCGGTAACGAAAAGCGTGCCGCGCTGCCTGCCCATGCTGCAGGCCCATCAGGAGCCAACATGCGCATCAACCTGCCCGTGACCCAGCAGAACTTCGACTATTCCGGCGATGAACTGCTGGTGTCCAGCACCAACACCAAGGGCGAGATTACCCACTGCAATCCAGCGTTCGTTCGCGTGAGCGGCTACAGCTACGACGAACTCATTGGCCAGCCGCACAACCTGATCCGCCATCCCGACATGCCCGCCGAGGCCTACAAGGACATGTGGCGCACCATTGGCCGGGGGAGCCCTGGACGGGCCTGGTCAAGAACCGCCGCAAGAACGGCGACCACTATTGGGTGCGCGCCAATGTCACCCCCATCATGGAGGGCGGCAAGCCACGTGCCTACATGTCGGTGCGCACCAAGCCCAGCGCGGCAGAAATTTCTGCTGCCGAAGCCCTGTATGCCCAGATGCGCAGCGAGGCGGCATCGGGCGCGAGCAGCTTCTACCTGGACTCGGGCAACGTGCGCTACCGGGGAGTGCGTGGCTGGCAGCAGCACCTGGCGCAGATGGCGTTGCTGCCCCGCATGGCGATCCTGCTGCTGGTAACGGTGCTGCTGGCCTTGTTGCCCGATGTGATGGGTCTGCAAGGCACCACCGCCTGGGTAGCCCGCCTGGTGTTGCTGTTGCTGGGGGCGGGGTGGACGCTGTGGCGCTTTCAGGCCACCGTGTTGCAGGGCGTGCACGATGCCACCCGCTTCGCGTCCGACATCTCGGCCTGCAACCTGGCCACGTCGGTGGGCACTGACTATCCCCAACCCCTGGGCGCGCTGATGCAGCGCCTGCTGCAGACCCAGGTCAACCTGCGCGCGGTGGTGGGCGATGTGCGCACGGAGGTGCGCAACTTCATTGAATCGGCCGACGAGATCTCGCGCGGCGGCCTCGACCTGTCGGCCCGCACCGAATCGCAGGCCAGCAGTCTGGAAGAGACTGCTGCGGCCATGGAGCAACTGGCCAGCACGGTGCTGGAGACCTCCGAGACTGCCGCCAAGGTCTCGCGCGAGAGCGCGCAGAGCAGCGACATCGCCAAGCGCGGCGGCCAGGCGGTGCAAGAGGTGGGCGCCGCCATGCAGCAGATGAAGCTGTCGTCCACCAAGATCAGCGAAATCGTGGGCGTGATCGAGGGCATTGCCTTCCAGACCAATCTGCTGGCCCTGAACGCCGCCGTCGAGGCGGCCCGTGCCGGTGAGCAGGGGCGGGGTTTTGCGGTGGTGGCGGGTGAGGTGCGGGCGCTGGCCCAGCGCAGCGCCAGCTCCGCCAAGGAGATCAGCGGTCTGATTGGCGTGACGGTGAACCAGATCGCCAGCGGTGCCCAGCAGATGGGCCATGCCGGCACCACCATTGAGGGCGTGGTCGATGCAGTGGAGCGCGTGAGCACGCTGGTGCAGCAGATCAGCAGTGCCACCAAAGAGCAGTCGCAAGGTATCGCCCAGGTCAACGAGGCGGTGACGCAGCTGGACACCGTGACGCAGCAGAACGCGGCGCTGGTCGAGGAGTCTGCGGCGGCGGCGCAGGGGCTCAAGGAGAGTGCGGTGTCGCTGGGCCGCTCGGTGGATGTGTTCCGGCTGGGGTAACGGGTAACGGGCGCTGCGGCGAGCGACCGCCAGCCACGCAGACCTTGACGAATGCTTACTCGTAACTTACAGTGATTTTCCCGTTTTCCGGGAGATCACCATGACCCTCAACGAGCTGCAACGCATCAAGCAGTGGCATGTCGCGCACAAGGCAGACCACCCGCTCGAATACCACCTGTGGGACCTGGTGTTGACGGTCTGGATGCTGGGCTGGGTAGGCTGGTTTCCCATCTGCGCTTTTGGCGAGCCCTGCGCCGCACCGGTCTGCCTGATCGGCATTTTTGTCCCCAGCCTGTATGTTGCCTGGCGCACCCGCGCGCACCTGCGCCACACCCTGCGGTGCGACTGGATCGATGTGCGGAGCTGATCGACGCGACTGACGGCGGCTGGGCCCCTACTGCCGTGCCGTGCGCACGTTGCGCGGCAGGCCCTGCGGGTGGCTGGTGCGCAGCGGGTTGATGTCCAGCCCGCCCCGGCGCGTGTAGCGCGCGTACACAGTCAGTTTGATGGGGTTGCAGCGCGTCCACACGTCCATGAAGATGCGCTCCACGCACTGCTCGTGGAACTCGTTGTGGTTGCGAAAGCTCACCAGGTACTGCAGCAGCCCTTCCTGGTGGATCTGCGGGCCGCTGTAGCTGATCTGCACACTGCCCCAGTCGGGCTGGCCCGTCACCAGGCAGTTGCTTTTGAGCAGGTTGCTGGTCAGTGTTTCGGTCACGGGTGCTTCGTTGAACGTGGCCGTCAGCAATTCGGGGGCTGGCTGGTACTGCGTGCATTCCACATCCAGGCGGTCCAGGCTCAGGCCGTCGAGTTCGTGCACGGGTTCCTGGTCGAACAACTCCGGCGCGATGAGCCTCACGCCCACAGTGGCCGGGTGTTCCGCGCCGCGCCACGCGGCTTCGCTGATGTCGGCGCGGATGCGCGCCTGCACTTCGGCCGCATCGGCAAAACGGGTGTTGTTGAAGCTGTTGAGGTACAGCTTGAACGATTTGCTCTCCACGATGTGGGGCGTCTCGCACGGCACGGTGATGTGCGCCAGCGCCACCTGCGGCTTTCCGCGCAGGTTCAGCCACGACAGCTCGAATGCCGTCCACAGGTCGGCCCCGAAGAACGGCGCGGCGCCGGTGATCCCGATTTCGGCGCGCTTGCCGGAGCGGGGGATGGGGAACAGCAGCGATGCGTCGTACTGGTCCACGTAGGCGGAGGACTTGCCGAGTTGGGATTGTTCCGGGGTGTTCATAAATGCTATTAATTTTATAGCTTATAGCGCTTTATGGATAAGCGCTAGAGCCTGTTTTTACTTGAATTCCCGTTCGCGCAGCCACTTGGTGGCAATCCACTTCTCGCCCGCGATCACCGGCGCACCGCCGTGCAGCGTGCGGGTGGACGGGTGCGGGCGCTCATAGCTGAAGAACACCGCATTGCCGCGCTGCGGCGCGACCTCCAGGTGCACGTCGGGGAAGGTGGTGCCGCCGCCTTTTTCGGGGGTGTTCAGGTACATCACCAGTGTGCCCACGCGTTGCCCGCCGCGCTGGACGATGGTGGGCGTGCCGGGCTCGGCGGGGTCGAAGTAGTCGTAGTGAGGCTTGTACTCGGCGCCTGGGCGGTAGTGCAGCACCTGCAGGCCCTCGCCGTTCTCGATGGGCCAGTTCAGCAGGCGCGCAATACGTTCTTCGATGCGCTGGATCAGCGGGCTCTGGCCGCGCTGGAAGAACATGCCGTCGCTGGTGCGGTCGTCATTGATTTCCTCGCCGCCCGTCTTGGTGGCCACGGTGAGCGAGCGCGCCATGCGCGGCGCAGCGTCCGCGATGAGGGCGTCGCATTCTTCGGGCGAGAGCAGGTTGCCAAACACCACGATGCGCGGCTGGGCCATGGCCAGCAGCACATTCACGGTGCGGTCGCCACAGTCCACCTGGGCGGGCGATGCATCCAGCTGGGGCTCGGGCACAGGCACAGCGGCGGGCTGGCCTTGTTGTACGGCCAGTTCGTTCAGGTGGTCTTGCAGCGTGACCTCCAAGGCGTCAGCGGCCACGTCTTCATCCCAGCCCGCATCGCGCATGGACTGCAGCACCACGGGCGCGGCGTAGCCGGCCTGGGCCTGTTCGATGATCCAGCGGCGCAGCTCGGGCGTGATGGCCTGCCGCGCGGTGCTGGCGCGCTGGTGGGTGGTTGTGGTGCTGCTGTCAGGGTGCTGCTCAGAACGCGATGCCATGGCGGTCCTTCAACGTGAATGGGGTTAGCAGTTTCAGGCGGTGGGCGGGGTCTTGCGCCGGAAGACCAGGCGCTCGGGCTCGGATGATGCCGGGGCAAAGGCATAGCCGTCCAGATCAAACCCCTCGAGCTTGTGCGGCGTGGCCACGCGGTGCGTGATCGCATAGCGCGCCATCAGGCCCCGCGCACGTTTGGCATGGAAGCTGATGATCTTGTAGGCGCCGCCTTTCCAGTCTTCGAACACACATTCGATGACACGGGCTTTGAGCGCCTTGCGGTCGACGGACTTGAAGTACTCCTGCGATGCCAGGTTGACCACCACGGGGGTCGTGTCGGCGCGCAGGCGGGTGTTGAGGTGCTCGGCAATCTGGTTGCCCCAGAACTGGTAGAGGTTGCTGCCTGCGCTGGTGGCCAAGCGCGTGCCCATTTCCAGGCGGTAGGGCTGCATGCGGTCCAGCGGCCGCAGCACGCCATAGAGGCCGCTCAAGATGGCCACATGGCTTTGTGCCCAGTCCAGGTCTTGCGGGGCGAGCGTGCGGGCGTCCAGTCCCTCGTACACATCGCCGTTGAAGGCCAGCAGCGCCTGGCGCGAGTTGGCGGCCGTGAAACGGGGGCGCCAGGCCTGGTAGCGCGCCACGTTCAGCGCGGCGAGCTTGTCACTCAGGTCCATCAGCGAGGCGATCTGCTGCGGAGATTGCTCGCGCAGCACCTCAATGAGCGCGGTGGATTGCGCCACAAACTGGGGCGTGGTGTGTGGCAGGCCTTCGGGCAAGGGCGTGTCGTAGTCGAGCGATTTGGCGGGAGACAGCAGGAACAGCATGGAGGCAGAAGGTCCGTGGATCTCGGAAGGTAAAGCAGGCGGCCGTATGGGCTGCTGCGGTTCTGGGGATGCAGTGGCTCGAAATGGTACCTGTTGAAGGACTGCCTTCGGGCGCTTGCGGGCATGGGCAGGCTCCCGCAAAAAAAGAAGGCGGCCTGGGCCGCCTTCTTTTTGGGTGGCTACGGCTCCCGGAGGGGCAGCAGCCGTTTTCAGCGCATCAGGCCGAGGGAGTCTGCTCAAACGGCAGCTTCATGGCAGACAGGTCGCGGCGGGTTTCCACCAGCACCAGCGGGCCTTCGTCCAGCACTACCGCAGGTGGGCGCTCGCGCGGCACGCGGATGGGCTTGGGCTCGGCGGCAATCGCAGCTTGCACAGCAGCGATCTTGTCCATGTCGGAGTTGACCCACTGCAGGCCCGATGCGGCAGCCACTTGCTGCAGCTCGTCGATGGGCAGTGCGAACGCCTGGACGCGGGGCAGACCGTTCGCAGCGGGTACCACCGGTGCGACGGGTGCCGCAGCGGGTGCAGATGCTGCAACAGGGGCTGGTGCCGCCACAGGTGCTGGCGCGGCCGCCACCGGGGCTGCTACCGGCGCGGCGACAGGTGCAGCAACGGGGGTCGGTGCGTGGGCCGGGGCGGGCACGGGTGCTGCCACAGGCGCTGGCGCGGGTGCCGCTGCCGATGGCTCCGCTGCAGGGGCCGAGAAGTAGCTGCGGCGTGGCGCTTCGTCCTGCGCGGGTGCTGGCTCGGCCTGCGTGGGGTCGAAATCCAGCATCGCCGGTGCGGCGGCTTCGGCATTGCCGTTGTTGTCACGCGGACCGCGTTCGCCACGCTCGCGGCGGTCACGGCCGTAGCGGTCGCGCGAACGGCGCTCGCGGCGCTGTTCTTCTGCAGCGGCACCATTGCCGTTGGGCTGAGCGTCGTTGCCGGACAGGTCCAGATCGGGCAAGGCAGCCAGTGGCGCTGTGTCGGCAAAGTCGCCAGGCACTGCGGCAGCGGCCGTTTCCTGGGCTTCCACCGCGCGGGGTGTGCGCTCCCCACGTTCGCCACGGTTGCCGCGATCACCACGTTCACGTCGTGGGCCGCGTTCGCCACGGGGCTGCTGGGTGGGTTGGCCTTCTGTGCTGTTGCCGGGGTTGCCAGCGTTGGGGCCTTCCACCTGTGCGGTCACGGCGGTGTTGTTATCACCGTTCAGGCCTGCGTTCTGGTTGCGCGGCTCGGTGTTGTCCCGGCGGCCACGGCCACCTCCTTCGCGCCCTTCGCGTCCATTGCGGCCACCGTCGCGGCCTTGGCCTTCGCGGGCCTCGCCTTCGGGGCGGCGCTCGGCGTCGCGGGGTGCGCGGCCTTCGGCCGAGCGTTCGCCACGGCGGCCCCGGCCTTCGCCGTTGCCTTCGCGGTTGCCGTCACGGGGTGCGCCTTCGCGCTGGCCGTCCCGGTTGCCATCGCGGCCACCACGGCGGCCACGGCCTTCACCGTTGCGGCCATCGCGGCGGGGTTCGCCACGGGCGGGGGTCTCCGGGGCTGCTGCCGGTGCGGGCGCGGCCACGGGGGCAGGGGCTGCCGGCGTGGTGCCAACGCCGAACAGGCTCTTGATCCACCCAAAGAAGCCTTGCTCTTGGGGGGCGGCCGCAGCCGGGGCCGGGGTTGCCACGGGGGCGGGGGCCGGCGCGGTCGCAGCGGCAGGGCGCTGGCCAGCGCGCGGTGGGCGGGCGGCGCCTTCGGCACGGGGCTCGGCCACAGGGGCGGGTGCGTCGGGCAACACGCCCTTGATCACCGGCGTCTGCTTGTTGGTGGGTTCTTGTGAGCGGCGCGTCACAGCGGTGGGGTCTTCCACTTCTTCAGCAAGCTTGTAGCTGGCTTCGATGTGGTCCAGGCGCGGGTCGTCGTGCTTGAGGCGCTCCAGGCGGTAGTTGGGGGTTTCCAGCGTCTTGTTGGGCACCATCAGCACGGCCACGCGCTGCTTGAGTTCGATCTTGGCGATCTCGGTGCGCTTCTCGTTCAGCAGGAACGAAGCCACTTCCACCGGCACCTGGCAGTGCACGGCGGCCGTGTTGTCCTTCATCGATTCTTCCTGAATGATGCGCAGGATCTGCAGGGCCGACGATTCGGTGTCGCGGATGTGGCCCGAGCCGCCGCAGCGAGGGCAGGGGATGGACGAGCCTTCGCTCAAGGCGGGCTTGAGGCGCTGGCGGCTCATTTCCATGAGGCCGAACTTGCTGATGGTGCCGAACTGCACGCGGGCGCGGTCCTGGCGCAGCGCGTCGCGCAGGCGGTTTTCCACTTCGCGGCGGTTCTTCGACTCTTCCATGTCGATGAAGTCGATGACGATCAGGCCGCCCAGGTCGCGCAGGCGCATCTGGCGCGCCACTTCGTCGGCGGCTTCCAGGTTGGTGCGGGTGGCGGTTTCCTCGATGTCGCCGCCCTTGATGGCGCGGGCCGAGTTCACGTCCACGCTGACCAGCGCTTCTGTGTGGTCGATCACGATGGCGCCGCCCGAGGGCAGTTGCACGGTGCGGGCGTAGGCCGATTCGATCTGGTGCTCGATCTGGAAGCGGCTGAACAGGGCGGCGTCGTCGCGGTAGCGCTTCACGCGGGCGGCATGCTCGGGCATGACGTGCGCCATGAACTGCTGCGCCTGTTCGTAGATGTCGTCGGTATCGATGAGGATGTCACCGATGTCGTTGTTGAAGTAGTCGCGGATCGCGCGGATGACGAGCGACGATTCCTGGTAGATCAGGAAGGCGCCCTTGCCACCCTTGGCGGCGCCGTCGATGGCATTCCACAATTTCAGCAGGTAGTTCAGGTCCCACTGCAGTTCGGGCGCGGTGCGGCCGATGCCGGCGGTGCGCGCGATGATGGACATGCCGTTCGGGTACTCCAGCTGGTCCATCGCCTCCTTGAGCTCGGCGCGGTCCTCACCCTCGATGCGGCGCGAAACGCCACCGCCACGGGGGTTGTTGGGCATCAGCACCACATAGCGGCCAGCCAGCGAGACGAAGGTGGTCAGGGCAGCGCCCTTGTTGCCGCGCTCTTCCTTTTCAACCTGAACCAGCAGTTCCTGGCCTTCCTTGATCACCTCATTGATGCGGGCCTGGCTGGGCGAGACACCGGGGGTGAAGTAGCTGCGCGAGATTTCCTTGAACGGTAGGAAGCCATGGCGGTCTTCGCCGTAGTCCACAAAACAGGCTTCCAGCGAGGGCTCGACGCGCGTGACGACGGCCTTGTAGATGTTGCCCTTGCGCTGCTCGCGCCCTTCGATTTCGATTTCGTAGTCGAGGAGTTTTTGTCCGTCGACGATGGCCAGGCGCCGTTCTTCGGGCTGCGTGGCGTTGATGAGCATCCGCTTCATGATGCGATTCCTTCAGTGTTTCGCGGGCAGCAGCGGAGCAGCCAACCGTGACCCACGGAGAGGGCTGCGCGGGCTGCCGCCCACAGTTTCCAAACCAATACAACAAGCTCTGCAGGAGCTGTGAATGCCTGGACTGACGCATCGAAACGAAGGGAATTGCCGGGGATGCCAATGATCTGCCGCGCTCTAGCGCAGCATCGGGAGGCAGGGGCGCGTGGATGGGGGCGAGTGGTAGGAACGCAGTTTTGCTAGCAAAAGAGTAGCTGATTGCGCTTGCTGGCTGTGCGCTGAGGGCGATTTTGAGCATGCAGCCAAAGGCCGCAGCCTCCGCCACAGGGTCACCATCCATGCCATCAACAACCACATGCTCGCTTTGATCCGCTGGCAGGCTGCGCCCGGGTAGGGAACATCTGCCAGCTTGGGGGATTCCGTATCAGTGTTTCAATCTGTCAGCCCGCCGCACGGCGTGCTGGCCACCACAGGCATCTGGCCTGCAATCTGCGCGCACGACGCCCGCTGGCATCGACCTGCCTGCACGAGGGGCAAGGGCTGTGTGGACTAAACTCCAGACAAATCAACCACTTACATAACAACGCGCAGGTGAAACACATTATAGGGGCCAAACCGCCCGCCGCCCCTGGGGGGCTTCCCGCAGCCCGCCTGGTGGAAGTGGATGCTGACTCCGCCGGCCAGCGGCTCGATAACTTTTTGATACGCCACTTGAAAGGTGTGCCTAAAACGCATGTCTACCGCATCATCCGCAGCGGCGAGGTGCGCATCAACAAAGGCCGCGTGAGTGCCGACACCCGCGTGGAAGCAGGGGACGTGGTGCGCCTGCCTCCTGTTCGAATTTCAGACAAGGTGGCCGAAAAGGCCGAGCGCCCGGCGCCCGCGCGCGAATTCCCCATCCTGCTCGAAGACGAGCACCTGATCGCCATCGACAAACCTGCTGGCGTGGCGGTGCATGGCGGCAGCGGGGTGAGCTTTGGGGTGATCGAGCAGCTGCGCCAGGCGCGGCCAGCTTCCAAGTTCCTGGAACTGGTGCACCGGCTGGACCGCGATACCTCGGGCATCCTGCTGGTGGCCAAGAAGCGGTCAGCACTCACCCACCTGCAGGACCAGTTCCGCGAGCGAGAAACGGGAAAGACCTATCTGGCACTGGTCACAGGCACCTGGCCTGCCAACAAAAAAGTCATCGACCTGCCCCTGCACAAATACCTGCAGGCCGACGGCGAGCGCCGCGTGCGTGTGACCACGGCCGACGACCCGGATGGCATGCGCTCCATCACGCTGGTCAAGGTGCGCAGCACCGTGCCCGCGCGCGCTGCGCAGGGCCTGCCCGCCATGTCGTTGCTGGAGGTGACCATCAAGACCGGTCGCACCCACCAGATTCGTGTGCACCTGGCCAGCCAGGGCCACGCCATCGTCGGGGACGACAAATACGGCGACTTTGACCTCAACAAGCGCCTTCAGAAGCTCTCGATGAAGCGCATGTTCCTGCACGCATGGCGGTTACAGTTCAATCACCCCGCTTCGGGCGAGCGTGTGCAGCTGATTGCCGAGTTGCCCCCCGAGCTGGCCGATTTTGTGTCCCCCGCCTGACGATCCTGCGCGAAGAACCCCCTCCATGTCTGCCAAAAACTTCCGTCCGCGCCGCTTCGACCTCATCGCCTTTGACTGGGATGGCACCCTGTTCGACTCCACCGCCATCATCGTGCGCTGCATCCAGGCGGCGGTGCGTGACGTGGGTGGCACCGTGCCCACCGACAAAGAGGCGGCCTATGTGATTGGCATGGGCTTGATGCAGGCCCTGGCCCATGCGGCGCCGGATGTGCCGCCCGAAAAGTACACCGAGCTGGGCAACCGCTACCGCTTCCACTACATCCAGCACCAGGACGACCTGAGCCTGTTCGACGGCGTACTGCCCCTGCTGAACGACCTGCGTGAACGCGGCCACCTGCTGGCCGTGGCCACGGGCAAAAGCCGGCGCGGGCTGGACGATGCGCTGCACTCGGTGGACTTGCGCGGCGTGTTTGACGGCTCGCGCACCGCCGACCAGACCGCTGGCAAGCCGCACCCGCTGATGCTGCAGGAGCTGATGGCCGAATTTGACGTGGCGCCGGAGCGCCTGCTGATGATCGGCGACACCACCCACGACCTGCAGATGGCGGTCAACGCGCGCTGTGCGAGCGTGGGGGTGAGCTATGGCGCCCATGAGCCCGACGCCTTTCACGCGCTCCAGCCGCTGGCGGTCGTGCATTCGGTGCGCGAGCTGCACGATTGGCTGCTGCACAACGCATGACGCAGGGTATTGGAGCGGGACGAGCCCATGACCACACCACCCGATCAGCCCATTGCGCTGTGCAACAGTGCCGACCTCGTCGATGGGGGCTTGGCGGTTCCGTTTGATGTGCAGTACGCAGGTCAGACCTGCCGGGCCTTTGCGATACGCTACCAGGGCCTGCCGCATGCCTACCTGAACCGCTGCACCCATGTGGCCATGGAGATGGACTACCAGCCTGACCGCTTTTTTGACGACACGGGCCACTGGCTGCTGTGTGCCACCCACGGGGCCGCCTACCTGCCGAGCACCGGCCAGTGCGCGGGCGGCCCGTGCCGGGGCGGGCTGGTGAAAATTGCTTTGTCCGAAAGCGATGGTGTGGTGCACTGGCATACTGCCTACAACCTGCAACCCGTAGAGTTCTAGAAAATCCAGATGAATTACCCTTATGTGCTGTCGCCTGGTGCCAGCCTGCGCGGTGCGCGGGCAGCAGTTTTGCAGTGCTCAGGACGTACGACATGACAGACCCCCAGCAGCCCGGCTCTTCGGGTTTTGACCCAAAAAGTAATCCCGCGCCCGACCTGTGGGCGCAAGCAGCTACAAATTCAGGAGCATCTGTGAGCGACTCATCGCGTGAACCCGGCTGGGAGCGCGCCACGCTGGAAAAGCTGGCCTTCTCCGCCCTCCAAGAACAACGCAGCGCCCGCCGCTGGAAGATCTTCTTCCGCCTGGCATGGCTGGTGCTGATTGCCGCAGTTGCCTTTGCGGCCCTGCGCCAGGCATCGCCCAGTGCCAGCAAGAGCACGCCCCATACGGCGGTGGTGGACATCAAAGGTGAGATCGCCAGCGGCGCCGAGGCCAGTGCCGAGTTTGTGGTGGCCGCCATGCGCAGCGCGCTGGAGGACGAAGGCTCGCAGGCCCTGGTGCTGCTCATCAACTCACCCGGCGGCAGCCCGGTGCAGGCCGGCATCATCAATGACGAAATTGTTCGGTTGAAGGCCAAGCACAACAAGCCGATCTACGCCGTGGTGGAAGAAACCTGCGCGTCGGCTGCGTACTACATTGCCGCTGCAGCGGACGACATCTACGTGGACAAGGCCAGTATCGTGGGCAGCATTGGTGTGCTGATGGATGGATTCGGCTTCACCGGCACCATGGAAAAACTGGGCGTGGAGCGCCGCCTGCTCACCGCGGGTGAGAACAAGGGCTTTCTCGACCCCTTCAGTCCGCAGACCGAAAAGCAGCGTGCCTACGCGCAGACCATGCTCGACCAGATCCACCAGCAGTTCATTGCCGTGGTGAAAGCCGGGCGTGGTGACCGCCTCAAGACCACGCCCGACACCTTCAGCGGCCTGTTCTGGACCGGCCAGCAGGCCGTGGAAATGGGTCTGGCCGACAAGCTGGGCAACCTGGACTACGTGGCCCGCGAGGTGGTGAAGGCCGAAGACATCATCGACTACACCCGCCGCGACAACGTGGCGGAACGGCTGGTCAAGCGCTTTGGCGCGGCGATTGGTGTGGGCGCCGTGAAGTCACTGGCCGTGGCTGGACCTCAGCTGCGCTGACACCGTCCGACGTGGCCTTTGGGCCATGCACAAAAAAAGCCCCGGGTGGAGATTCCACACGGGGCTTTTTGCGTCTGGGCCTGCGTGGCCGGTACGTGGTGTGACGCATCCTGTCGTGCCGGGCCTCCGAGGGCTGGCAGGAGGGTGTTTTTTAGCTGTCCAGCCCGCCCGCCTTGCGCTGGCGCGAGCCGTCTTCCAGGATGGTGTCGTCGGCCACCAGCTTGCCCGTCTCGTCCCACTGCTTGCGGGCCGTAAGGCGCGTGCGTCCCCGGGCATCGGGGGCTGAATACTGTTCTTCAATCGCCAGCCGGCCGTTGTCGTGAAAGGCCTGCTGCGTGCCCACGGGCCATTGCTCGGCATTGAGCTGTTCGCGCCGCGCCAGCTTGCCATCGTCACGGTACATCTCGCGCTGCACGCGCGCCTGCTCACCGGCGCCGGTCCAGGTACTGCGCTCTCGCACCGATCCGTTGAGGTACCAGCGCTCGACCTGCACCTCCCGCCCATCGGCAAAACTGCGCTGCTCGATCAGCTGGCCGGATGCGCCGTAGCGCTTGGCGCTGAACAGCGAGCCCCGCGTATCGCGCAGTGTGCGCTCGTCCGGTGCGAACACCCGTTCCTCGCGCAGCACACTTTTGCCGCCCTCGGTTGTGAAGCTGCGGTGCACACGCCGACCGTCCACCACGAGTTGCTGGGCGGCGACGATGCCGTCGCGGCTCCATTCGGTCGCGTTCAGCAGGCGGCCCTGGTCGTAGTGCAGCTGCGCGGTTTTGGCGCCGTTGTCTGCATGGAGCAGGGTGTCAGTGGCACCGTCAAAGCCGCAGAGTTTGCGGTCTTCGGGCAGCACGCTGGTGCGCGGGCAGAACAGGCGTGTGGGCTGGCCCTTGCTGTTGGTTTCCACATAGAACAGCTCCTGCCCGCCGCCGTGGAACGACACGCGCTCCACGCGGCCGGTGGCGTCAAAGCGCCGCACGGCCCCCTGGGTGCGGCCGTTGTCGGCGGTTTCTTCGCGCCGCACCTGGCCGTTGGGCCAGAACTCGGCCACCCGGCCGTGGCTGTTGCCGCGTTCGTTGACCGTGCGTTCGCGCTGCAGGCGGCCTTCGCGGTCGAACATGCGCTCCAGGCCCACGAACTTTCCGTCGCGCAGTTCCTGTTCGCGCTGGAGGTGGCCGGTGTCTTCTTCGCGGCAGCGCACCAGCCCGGACTGGCCGGCGGTTTCGGCACCGTTGGAAATATTGATGGGTTTGCCATTCAATTCACAACGAATAATGGCCTCAGCGCTTGAACCATAAGCGCTAAAAGCTATAAGAAATATAGTGAATAGACGGTTCATGCTTAGCGGCCCATCGCAAACACGACAGGGGTGCGGTTGTCGGGGGGCGTGGGTTGCTGGCGCCATTGCCGCACGAGCTGGCTGCGGATGCGTGCGTCGGGCAGCGTCAGCCCGCTGGCCAGCGCCAGGCGGGTGTGGGGCTGCAGCGTCTGCACCAGGGCCTGCCAGAGGGCGGCGTTGCGGTAGGGAGTTTCGATGAAAAGCTGGGTCTGTCCTGTCTTGAGGGCCAGGCTTTCCAGCTCCTTGATACGCTGGATGCGCTCCTGGCTGTCCTGGGGCAGGTAGCCAACAAACGCAAAGTTTTGCCCGTTCAATCCGCTGGCCGCCAGCGCCAGCAGCAGCGAAACGGGGCCCACCAGGGGCACAACGGGGATATCAAGGTCGTGTGCCGCGCGCACCACGGACGAACCGGGGTCGGCCACTGCAGGCATGCCCGCCTCGCTGATCAGCCCCATGTCGTGCCCATTCAGTGCCGCTGCGAGCAGCGGGCGGGCGTCGAACGGGGCTGATCCTTTGTCGCCATGGTCGCCTTTTTTATGGACTTCGCGGGGAAGCTCGGTGATCTGCTGCTGCTGCAGGGGGGCTGCCAGGGGGTGCAGTGCGTCGATGCGTTTGAGGTAGGCGCGTGTGCTCTTGGCGTTCTCGCACACCCACTGGGTTAGCCGTGCAGCCGTCTGAAGGGTGGCCGAGGGCAAGGCATTCTGCAGCGGGACCTGGGCGTCGCAGCCAAAGTCGAGGGGGGCGGGCACGAGATAAAGCGTGCCCTTGCGAGCGCCTGAGCTCAGTTCGGTGGGGGGATTTGTCATGGCAGCACCAAGCCTGCCGCGCGCAGCATGCGGCAGGTGCGGATCAAGGGCAGTCCGATGAGGGCTGTGGGATCGTCGCTGTGGATGGCATCCAGCAGCGCAATGCCCAGGCCTTCGCTCTTGGCGCTGCCAGCGCAGTCGTAGGGCTGCTCGGCGCGCAGGTAGCGCTCGATTTCCGCGTCAGACAGCTCACGGAATTTCACCTCCACCGGGGCCAGGTCGATCTGCTCGAAACCCGTAGCGGCACACACCACGGCCACGGCGGTCTGGAACACCACGGTCTGGCCGCGCATCTGGCGCAGTTGCGCCACCGCACGCTCGTGGTGGCCGGGCTTGCCCAGGGGCTCGCCAGCGAGGTCGGCAACCTGGTCGGAGCCGATTACCACCGCATCGGGGTGGAGTTGCGCCACGGTGCGTGCCTTGGCCAGCGCCAGGCGCAAGGCCAGTGAGCGAGGGGCTTCGCCGGGCAGGGGGGTCTCATCCACCTCCGGGGCCGCGACGTCAAAAGGCAGGTTCAACCGCTCTAGCAGTTCACGCCGATACCGCGATGTGGAGCCCAATACCAGAGGGCGTTTCAGGGGGGGGATTGATGCATGCGCCGATTCTCTTACACTGCCGCCATGACCAAGGAATTCTCCCCCCAGCGCCTCGACGTGAAAGCCTTTGCACAGGCGGGCGGTCGGCTGGCGGGCCACGATTCACTGCTGAAGTACGAACGCCTGGCCCAGGAGGCCAAAGGCCTGCACCCGGACCTGATGGTGGACTGGGAGGCTGTGGGCGAAGTGCGCACGGCGCTGGGCGGCATGGGCCAAGTGTGGCTGCATATCAAGGTTACTGCGAGCTTCCCCATGGAATGCCAGCGTTGCATGACGCCGGTGGATGTGCCGCTGGAGGTGGATCGAGAGTTCCGTTTTGTGGCGGACGAGGCCACCGCCGAGGCGCTGGACGATGAGAGCGAGGAAGACCTGCTGGCCCTGAGCCGCGAGTTCGACCTGCACGAACTCATCGAGGACGAGCTGCTGATGGCCTTGCCCGTGGTGCCCAAACACGACGAGTGCCCTACCGCAGTACCACTGGCTTCTTCGGACGACGATTTTGAGGAAGCCAACGACGAAAAGCCCAATCCTTTTGCGGCGTTGGCCGCACTGCGCAAAGACAACAAGGGCTGATTGGACGACCCAAAAATCATTTGGGTTATAATCGTGGGCTTCACGCGAACCCCATCGTGTCTTTTGGGCTGATCGCGTTTTTACCAACCTATTCCAGATCAGGAGCCATCATGGCCGTTCAGCAAAACAAAAAGTCCCCCTCCAAGCGCGGCATGCACCGCTCGCACAATGCCCTGAATGTGCCAGGCATTGCTGTGGAACCCACCACCGGTGAAACGCACCTGCGTCACCACATCAGCCCCAACGGTTTCTACCGTGGCCGTCAGGTGCTGAAAAACAAGTCTGAAGCCTGATCTTCGCCCCATCCAAAGGCCCGTTGCTACTGAAACCGTAGCGCGGGCCTTTGTTTTGATCGTCGTATTTATTTTCCGGCCCTCCTGGCCGGCCGGACAAGTCGCCCATGATCACACTGGCTGTTGACTGCATGGGGGGCGACCATGGCCCCCGCGTCACGCTCGCGGCGTGCCGCCAGTTTCTCGATACACACCCTGATTCCCGCCTGCTGCTCGTCGGCCTGGTGGATAGTCTGCAATCGTTTTCGCACGACCGTGCTACGATCATTCCTGCTACCGAAGTGGTGGCCATGGATGATCCTGTCGAGGTGGCTCTGCGCAAGAAGAAAGATTCTTCCATGCGCGTGGCGATTCAGCAGGTCAAGGATGGCGCGGCCTCTGCGGCCGTTTCGGCAGGCAATACCGGCGCGCTGATGGCTATTGCCCGGTATCTCCTCAAGACGCTGGATGGCATCGACCGCCCCGCCATTGCGACGCAGTTGCCCAACGCCGCAGGTGGTGCCACCACGGTGCTGGACCTTGGGGCGAATGTGGATTGTTCCGCCGAGCATTTGCTGCAGTTTGCCGTGATGGGCTCTGCCTTGGTTTCGGCCCTTCGGGATGGTGGGGAGCCCACCGTCGGCCTTCTCAATATCGGTGAAGAGGCGATCAAAGGTAGTGAAGTCATCAAAAAAGCCGGAGAGTTGCTGCGATCTGCTGCCAATGCCGGTGATTTGAACTTTTACGGAAATGTTGAAGGCAATGACATTTTCAAGGGCACCGTTGACATCGTGGTATGTGACGGATTTGTGGGCAATGTGGCCCTCAAGGCCAGTGAAGGGGTGGCCTCGATGATCATTGGTGCCCTGAAAACGGAGTTCTCTCGCAACATCTTCACGAAAATCGCTGCGATCACCGCTTATCCGATCTTAAAAGCGCTCATGAAGCGCATGGACTACCGCCGTTACAACGGCGCGGCACTTTTGGGGCTGCGCGGACTGGTGTTCAAGAGCCATGGTTCGGCTGACACAATGGCGTTCGAGCAGGCATTGAACCGGGCGTATGATGCAGCCCGCAACAACCTGCTCGACCGCGTCCGGACCCGGATTGCGCACGCAGCGCCGCTTCTGGTGCCTGCGGATGCCCAGCCCCAGCCTGGCGTTGCGGCGACGATGACACATTGATGAGACGCTACTCCCGCATTACCGGCACCGGCAGCTACCTGCCCCCGCGCCGGCTGACCAACGCTGATCTGGTGGCTGAATTGGCCCAGCGCGGCATCGAAACCTCAGATGAGTGGATCGTGGAGCGCACCGGTATCCGCGCGCGCCACTTTGCGGCGCCTGATGTTGCTTGCAGCGATCTGGGTCTGGAGGCTGCGCGCAATGCCTTGCAGGCGGCGGGCCTTCTGCCGACCGACATTGACCTGATCATCGTGGCCACGTCCACCCCTGATATGGTGTTTCCCTCGGCCGCTTGCATATTGCAGAACAAGCTGGGAGCCAATGGTTGCCCTGCGTTTGATGTGCAGGCGGTGTGCAGCGGTTTTGTCTATGCCCTGTCCGTGGCGGATGCCATGATCCAGACGGGTGCTGCCAACCGCGCGCTGGTCATTGGGGCAGAAGTTTTCAGCCGTATTCTGGATTTCAATGACCGCACGACCTGCGTGTTGTTTGGTGATGGTGCGGGTGCCGTGGTGCTGGAGGCATCGGAAACGCCGGGCATCCTGTCCAGCGACCTGCATGCCGATGGCAAGCATGTGGGTATCCTGTGTGTGCCCGGCAACGTGTCGGGTGGCAAGGTCCTTGGGGACCCCGTCCTCAAGATGGATGGGCAGGCTGTTTTCAAGCTGGCGGTGGGCGTGCTGGAGAAGGCCGCGCATGCGGTGCTGGCCAAGGCGGGGCTGACCGAGGCCGATATTGACTGGCTGATTCCACACCAGGCCAATATCCGCATCATGCAGGGCACAGCCCGCAAGCTCAAGCTGCCCATGGACAAGGTGGTGGTCACGGTGGACCAGCATGGCAACACGTCGGCAGCCTCCATCCCCCTGGCGCTGGACCATGCGGTGCGTGCGGGCCAGGTCAAAAAGGGTGAGACCCTGCTGCTCGAAGGTGTCGGCGGCGGCTTTACCTGGGGTGCAGTGCTCCTGAAGTTATAGCTTTTTGCGCTTGCTGGATAAGCGCTAGGCATCAATTTCAATCATATTTCTGGATTTTTCATGAAGTCTTTTGCATTTGTCTTTCCGGGACAAGGCTCGCAATCGGTGGGCATGCTCGACGGATGGGGTGATCACCCGGTGGTGGCCCAGACCGTGCAGGAAGCCTCGGATGCCTTGGGTGAAAACATCGGCCTGCTGATCAAGGAAGGCCCCAAGGAGGCGCTGGCCCTGACCACCAACACGCAGCCGGTGATGCTGGTGGCTGGGGTGGCTGCATGGCGTGTCTGGCGTGCAGAAGGTGGTGCTGCCCCGGTCGCTGTTGCGGGGCATTCTCTGGGCGAGTATTCGGCGCTGGTTGCCGCAGGTGTGTTGACGCTGGCCCAGGCGGCGCCGCTGGTGCGCCTGCGTGCAGCTGCCATGCAGGAGGCCGTGCCGGTCGGCACTGGCGCCATGGCTGCCATCTTGGGGATGGAGGCTTCCAAGGTCATCGCAGGATGTGCCGAGGCAGTGGCCTCGTTCGGTGTGGGAACGGCAGAAGTGGTTGAGGCTGTCAATTTCAACGACCCCGTCCAAACGGTCATTGCGGGCACCAAGGCCGGCGTCGAAAAGGCCTGCGAAATGCTCAAGGCGGCAGGTGCCAAGCGTGCACTGCCATTGCCGGTGTCCGCCCCTTTTCACTCCAGCCTGATGAAGCCTGCTGCTGAGAAGCTGCGCTTGGCGCTGGCGGATGTGGCGCTTGCTGCGCCCCAGATTCCGGTTCTGAACAATGTGGATGTCGCGGTGCAGCAGGATGCTGAGGTGATCCGAGACGCGCTCTACCGCCAGGCCTTTGGCCCCGTGCGCTGGGTGGAGTGTGTGCAGGCCCTCAAGGCCCGGGGAGTCACCCATATTATTGAAAGTGGCCCTGGCAAAGTGCTGGCGGGTCTGACCAAGCGCATCGATCCTGAGCTGGTGGGTGCAGCACTGTTTGATATGGCCACGCTGGCCGAAACCCGGGAGTTGTTGGCATGACGCAATCCTCATCGGCCGCGCAAGTGGCGTTGGTCACAGGCGCATCGCGCGGCATTGGCGCGGCCATTGCGCTCGAGCTGGCGGTACGTGGCTACCAGGTGGTGGGCACGGCCACGACGGACGATGGCGCCGAGCGCATCAGCCAGGCCCTAGCGGCCTACCCCGGCTGCCGTGGCGCCAATCTGAATGTGAATGACGGAGCTGCCATCGAGGCGTTGATGGATTCCATCGTCAAGCAGCAGGGTGGTCTGCATGTGCTGGTCAACAATGCGGGCATCACCCGCGACACCCTGGCCATGCGCATGAAGGACGATGACTGGGATGCGGTGCTGGACACCAATCTCAAGGCAGTTTTCCGTGTGAGCCGCGCGGCGATTCGCCCGATGATGAAACAGCGATTCGGGCGCATCATCAGCATCACCAGTGTGGTGGGGGCTTCGGGCAATCCCGGTCAGGCCAACTACGCGGCAGCCAAGGCTGGAGTGGCGGGAATGACCCGTGCACTGGCCCGCGAACTGGGCAGCCGCAGCATCACGGTCAATTGCGTAGCGCCGGGATTTATCGAGACGGATATGACGTCGGTGCTGCCCGAAGAACAGCAAAAAGCCCTCAACGCCCAGATCCCTTTGGGGCATATGGGCAAGCCGCAGGACATCGCACATGCCGTGGCCTACCTTGCTTCGCGCGAAGCTGGGTACGTGACCGGGCAGGAGTTGCATGTCAATGGCGGCATGTACATGTAATTGAGACAAGTTAACGCCGGTTCATCCGGACGGCGGGCTGCTGAGGGGCTTCTCCTTAAGCGGCTAGAATCGCGGATTCATTCACAACCCCCAGAGGGAAACCATGAGCGATATCGAAGCACGCGTCAAAAAAATCATTGCCGAACAACTCGGTGTGGAAGAGTCCCAAGTCACCAATGAAAAGGCCTTCGTGGCAGACCTCGGTGCCGACTCGCTCGACACGGTGGAACTGGTGATGGCACTGGAAGACGAATTCGGCATCGAGATCCCTGACGAAGACGCCGAGAAGATCACGACGGTGCAAAACGCCATCGACTACGCCAACACCCACCAGAAGGCCTGAGCGGCGCACTGCGCCTGACTCAAGCGATCAACAGAAGGTTTTTACGCATGAGCCGTCGTCGCGTTGTCGTGACCGGCCTGGGATGCGTCAGCCCCGTGGGCAACACGGTGGCCGAATCCTGGGCCAATCTCCTTGCCGGAAAATCCGGTATTGACCTCATCACCAAGTTCGACACGTCGAACTTTGCCTGCAAGATTGCAGGGGAGGTCAAAGGTCTTGACCTGGAGTCGTACATCAGCGCCAAGGATGCGCGCGCGATGGACAGCTTCATCCATTTCGGCATTGCAGCTGCTGCACAGGCGGTTGAAGATGCCGGTCTGCCCACGGGTGAAGCGCTCAGTGAAGAGTTTGCGACACGCATAGCCTGCGTGATCGGTTCAGGGATTGGTGGCTTGCCACTGATCGAGAATACCCATGCGGAACTGGTCAGTCGCGGTCCACGGCGCATCACACCGTTCTTTGTGCCAGCTTCCATCATCAATATGGTGGCGGGCCATGTGTCCATGCGCTTTGGCTTCAAGGGGCCGAACCTTGCGGTCGTGACGGCCTGCACAACCGGCCTGCATTGCATTGGCGAGGCTGGCCGCATGATCGAATACGGTGATGCGGATGTGGTGGTGGCGGGCGGCACTGAATCCACGGTGTCGCCGCTGGGCATTGGCGGTTTTGCGGCCATGCGCGCCCTGTCCACCCGCAACGATGACCCCAAGACCGCTTCCCGCCCCTGGGACAAGGATCGTGATGGTTTTGTTTTGGGTGAGGGCGCTGGCGTGATGGTGCTGGAGGAATACGAGCATGCCAAAGCCCGTGGTGCCAAGATCTATGCGGAACTGGGTGGTTTTGGCATGAGTGCCGATGCAGGCCACATGACGGCCCCCAGTATGGATGGTCCGCGCCGTGCCATGCTCAACGCCCTGCGCAATGCCGGCATGAATGCCGATCAAGTTGACTATCTGAACGCACACGGCACTTCCACGCCGCTGGGTGATATTAATGAGACGAATGCCATCAAGGCGGCCTTGGGCGACCATGCTTACAAGGCTGTGGTGAGCTCCACCAAATCCATGACTGGTCATTTGCTGGGTGGTGCGGGCGGTATTGAAAGCATTTTTACGGTGCTGGCCTTGCATGAGCAAAAAGTACCACCCACCATCAATTTGGTGAATCAGGACCCCGAGTGCGATCTGGACTACTGCGCCAACACGGCGCGTGACATGAAGATCGACGTTGCAGTCAAGAATAACTTCGGTTTTGGTGGCACCAACGGGACACTGGTTTTCAAGCGCGTCTGATCATTGGGTCAGGTGCACTGCCGCCCGACTTGGCGAGGCCGTGGGGTCTTGTTGCGGTCCTGCAATCGTTGGTTGCTCGGCACGGGCCTATGTTCCGTGCTAAGCAGGCGGCACAGCCTTGGTAGCGTTTCGTGGGTGTGACTTCGCAGCGACCACCTTCGGTGTTTTACCCCCTGCGGCGCAGCCGCCTGTTCGGGGGCTTGCTGGGGGCATTGTTGCTGACCAGCGCAGCGGGGCTGGTTGCTTGGTTCGTTCGAAGTGGTGGCGCTGCATCCCCATGGCCCGCAGCGATGGCGGGTGGTCTCTGGTGTCTGGCTGCCGCCAGCGCATTCCATTTCTGGTTCTGTCAATTCTCTGGTGGTATCCACTGTGATGTCCAGACCTGGACACTGGTGGCTCCGAACTCCGGGGCGGCCTGGATGGCATTGTCCGGACCTCCTGAAGTCCTTCTCGATTTGCAGTCACATCTGTGGCTGCATGTCATTCCGGTGGGGCACCGCCGCACCTGGTTGTGGCTGACGTGTTCCGCGCAGCCCGAGCGTTGGCTGGATCTGCGGCGTGCGGTATATTCGCGCGCCAGACCGGGCGCTGACAACGCTGACGAAACCGCCCCGGCCAGCAGCCGTGGGCGTGAATCCTGAGTATCCATGACTGTAATTCCGCCTTCCCCTTCCGAAGATAGCGACCTCCAACTGGTGGAGCGCGCGGTAGCGGGCGATCAGCGTGCCTATGAGTTACTGGTCATCAAGTACCAGCGCCGTATCGAGCGTCTCATTGGCCGGATGGTGCGGGACACCGACATCGTTCAAGACATAGCGCAGGAAACGTTCATCCGGGCCTACCGCGCGCTGCACCAGTTCAGGGGAGATGCGCAGTTCTACACCTGGCTCTACCGGATTGCTGTCAATACCGCCAAGAAGGCGCTCATGGACATGAAACGCAATCCGGTCATCTCGGAGAACGCTTTGCGGGGGAACGAGGACGAAGATGAAACTTCCCGCCTCGGACACGAACTAACCAGCGACGAAACCCCCGAAACCGTACTCGCTGCCCGAGAAATCGCGCAAGCCGTGAATGCGGCTATGGAGGCGTTGCCCGACGATCTGCGCCAGGCGGTAACGTTGCGCGAGATTGAAGGGCTGAGTTACGAAGAGATTGCGACGGCCATGGATTGCCCCATCGGCACGGTGCGGTCACGGATTTTTCGGGCGCGAGAGGCCATATCGGCAAAAGTGCGTCCTCTGCTTGAGAACCAGTCAGGCAAACGGTGGTGAGGTAATGAAATGAACAACGCTGTACGAAGTGATGGATTGGTGGGCGGTGCTGTGGTGGCTGAGATAAGCAGGCGCGAGCAATTGTCGGCACTGGCGGATGGCCAGTTGCATGGGGATGAGGTGGCGGACGCGCTGGCCTATGCGGCGCAAGCCGAAGGCCATGCCACTTGGCAGCTCTACCATTTGGTGGGAGATGTATTGCGTTCTTCCGACCTCGCGCAACCTGCCAATCCGAACTTCATGGCCCGGTTACGTGATGAACTGGCCAAGGAAGGGCCCGTCGTACGTCCTGCGGCCGCTGCTGTGCAGCAGGTGGATGTGGTGGCCCCGGCAATGGCGGATGCTGCCAATGCGTCGGTCTTTCGCTGGAAAATGGTCGCGGGATTTGCGTCTTTGGCGGCAGTTGCGGCGATTGGTTGGACCTCTCTGGCCACGTTGCAAGGCAATGGTGCACCCGGTGCCACGGGTGGAGCCCAGCTGGCCATCTCTCTCGAGTCGGGTGCGAATGGCCCCAGCTCCGGTGCCCCTGTGGTCGCAGTGGCTGATGCCGATGGCGGAGCGCAGGTGATGATTCGGGACCCTCGCTTGGATGAGTTGCTGGCGGCACACAAGCAGTTTGGCAGCACATCCGCATTGCAGATGCCTGCAGGATTTTTGCGCAATGCCACCTTTGAGACGCCCAGCCGCTGAGCCGGGAGTGGCTTGTTGGCGTGGTGAGATTGTGTGATGAGCTACCCGGGAGTTTTGTGCGTTTGGTTGAAAGCACTGCCGCAGCAGTTCAAACACGGGGTGGTTGCTGCCTTGTGTGTGACAGGACTCTCCGTATCGGCAGGGGCCTCGCCGGCTGAGGGGGCATTTCTTCTGCAGCAGAGGCGGCTTCCGCGCCTGCGGAGCGCAGTATTCTGCAGTGGATCGAGCGCATGCACAGCGCGCCCTGCGCGCGCCCGTATGCCGGTACCTTTGTGGTGCTGGCTGCCTCCGGAGCGATGGCCAGTTCACGCATCTGGCACGCCTGTGAAGGGGCGCAGCAGATGGAGCGCGTGGAGGCTCTCAGTGGCACTCCCCGGACCATTTTTCGGCGCAATGACGAGGTGCGTACGTTCTGGCCCCAGTCGCGTGTGGTGCGGTCGGATCGACGGGATGCCTCTGGGCTGTTTCCACGAGTTCCGGTGGTAGAGGGCACTTCCATATCCCAGTTCTATGCCGCACGCCCTGTGGGCCAAGAGCGCGTTGCCGGATTTGTTGCCGACGTGGTGTGGTTCAAACCCGTGGATTCGCTGCGTTTTGGCTACAAGCTGTGGAGCGAGCGGGAGACCGGTCTGGTCGTGAAGCTGCAGACCTTGGGCGCGAACGGACGCGTTCTGGAGCAGGCTGCATTCTCGGAGTTGGACTTGAACGCCCCCGTTCGCGTGGAGCAGCTTTCACGTCTGATGGACGCGACCGCTGGTTACAAAGTGGTGGCGCCGGTTGTGGTCAAGACCACGGCCACGGCCGAGGGCTGGGTGCTTCGTCAGCCGGTTGCTGGCTTTGTTCCGGTGAGCTGCCATCGGCGCGCTGTGTCTGCTGACGACGGTGCGCAGGGTGTCTTGCAGTGCCTGTACTCCGATGGTCTTGCATCGGTATCGCTCTTCATTGAGACCTTTGATCCCCAGCGACACCCCTCCCAGCCCCAGGTCTCGGGTATGGGGGCCACGCAGCTTCTTGCGCAACGGGTCTTGCCCGATGTATGGCTCACAGCAGTGGGGGAGGTTCCTTTGCAGACCCTTCGCCTGTTTGCAGGTCAGTTGGAGCGCACACGCTGACCCTGAAGCCAGCGGGCGTGATGCTGGCGGCTGCTTTCTCTGAGCCTGCGCTGTGGCGGGGCCGTTTGCAGGGGCATGCGAAGTGCATTTGCGATACGGGAACCAAATGGCCGCACACTCTTCACAGTTACACACAGTTTGATGACTGTATTTGCTACCAATCACGAAAGGTCGATGATGTCGAAGTTCGATGGAAATGCGCTGCGCTCCCTGGCATTTGCATGCATGTTCGCAGGGGCTGCTGGCGGCATGGGTTTGCCCCAAGCGGCCTTGGCACAACCTGCTGCAGCGGTTCGTGGGTTGCCAGACTTTACGGATCTGGTGGACCAGGTGGGTCCTTCGGTGGTCAATATTCGGACGGTAGAAAAAGCGTCGAGCCGTGCAAGTGCAAACGGCATGGATGAGGAGATGATGGAGTTCTTCCGCCGCTTTGGCGTGCCGATCCCCAATGTGCCCAGGCAGCAACGTCCTCAGCGGCCGCAAGACGATGAGCAGCCGCGCGGCGTGGGTTCTGGCTTCATCCTGACTGCGGACGGGTTTGTGATGACCAATGCGCATGTCGTGGACGGCGCTGATGAGGTGATCGTCACGCTGACCGACAAGCGCGAATTCAAAGCCAAGATCATTGGTGCGGACAAGCGAACCGATGTGGCGGTGGTCAAGATCGAGGCGACGGGCTTGCCCGCCGTCAAGGTGGGTGATGTGGGGCGTTTGCGGGTGGGCGAATGGGTGATGGCGATTGGATCGCCCTTCGGGCTGGAGAACACGGTGACTGCGGGCATTGTGAGTGCCAAGCAGCGCGATACGGGGGACTACCTCCCGTTCATCCAGACCGATGTGGCCATCAACCCGGGCAACTCGGGCGGCCCGCTCATCAACATGCGTGGCGAGGTGGTGGGGATCAACAGCCAGATCTATTCGCGCTCGGGTGGATTCATGGGCATTTCGTTCGCGATTCCGATGGACGAGGCCATCCGCGTGAGTGAGCAGTTGCGCGCATCCGGTCGGGTGACACGGGGCCGTATCGGCGTGCAGATCGGGCAGGTCACCAAGGACGTTGCGGAGTCCATTGGCCTGGGCAAGGCCCAGGGTGCGCTGGTGACCGGGGTGGAGGCGGGGTCACCCGCAGACAAGGCGGGAGTGGAGGCTGGTGACATCATCACCCGTTTTGACGGCAAGTCCATCGAGAAGGTTGCGGACCTGCCCCGACTGGTGGGCAATACCAAGCCTGGTACCAAGAGCACGATGACCGTGTTCCGCCGTGGCGCTTCGCGGGACCTGGGCATCACCATTGCCGAAATTGAGCCCGACAAGCCAGCGGCCAAAATGGCGGAGCGTGAGGAAAAACCCAAGGCTTCAGCTGCTGCACAGCAAATGGGATTGGCGGTCACGGAACTTTCGGACGCCCAGAAAAAGGAGCTCAAGATCAAGGGCGGTGTGCTGGTCGCGACCGCCACAGAGGCCGCAGCACGTGCCGGCCTGCGCGAAGGGGATGTGATTCTCGCGATTGCCAACACGGAAGTGTCTGGTGTGAAGGAGTTTGAGGCTGTGCTCGCCAAGGCCGACAAGAACAAGCCCATCAATGTGCTGTATCGGCGCGGCGAGTGGGCCCAATATGCCTTGATCCGTCCCGGCCGATGACGAGCGGCGTTGTGGCAGATGTGGGGGGATGGTTGACCCATTTCCCCACGTTTGCAGCAGGCCTTTGTCGCAGGTGTGGGCATTTTGGTTTTTTTGTCTTTTCCTTCTTTCGATGTTGAAAGTTAGCCTTGGCTAACTTTATGAAGGTCTATCAACTGATTTCGATAGAATAGAGGCCCCTGTTCAACGCTAATTCATATATTAGCTGGACGTTGATTCACGATGCGGGATGTGACGGTGTCATGCACAGCCGATCCACAGCTCACCCACAAGTTGTCCAGCGTTGTAGTTGTGCAGACTGTGTATAAGTTGTTGATAAGATCCCTGTTGCACCCTGGCAACTCCCCTTGGATGCAGTCGGATGGGCTTTTTACTGCGGGCTTTTTGCCTACAATGAAGCTCCAACTATCGCAGTTGCCAATGATTGTTGGTTCAGGGCGCGTCGCCATTCGACGCGCCCTTTTTTCTTGTGTGCTCCGTTTTAATTCAATCACTTGACGCTTTCCGTTGATGAACCACATCAGAAATTTTTCCATCATTGCGCACATCGACCATGGCAAGTCGACGCTTGCAGATCGCTTGATCCAGCGCTGCGGAGGCCTTGCGGACCGTGAGATGGAGGCCCAGGTTCTGGACTCGATGGATATCGAAAAAGAGCGTGGGATAACCATCAAGGCGCAGACCGCAGCGCTGCAATACAAGGCGCAGGATGGGCAGGTCTACAACCTCAATCTGATCGACACACCGGGGCATGTGGACTTCTCGTATGAAGTGAGCCGCTCGTTGTCGGCATGCGAGGGCGCGTTGTTGGTGGTGGATGCTTCGCAAGGCGTTGAAGCTCAGACCGTTGCGAACTGCTACACCGCATTGGATCTGGGTGTCGAGGTGGTGCCCGTACTCAACAAGATGGATCTGCCCAATGCCGATCCCGACAATGCGAAGGCTGAGATCGAAGATGTGATTGGCATCGACGCGACCGACGCGATTCCCTGCTCCGCCAAGACCGGCATGGGTATTGATGAGATCCTTGAAGCCATTGTGGCCAAGGTGCCCGCGCCGCGCGGCAATGCCGATGGACCGCTTCGCGCGATGATCATCGACAGCTGGTTCGACAGCTATGTGGGCGTGGTGATGCTGGTGCGTGTGGTCGATGGCCGTTTGCTCAAGGGCGAGCGCATCAAGATGATGGCCAGTGGTGCGGTGTACAACGCGGACAATCTCGGTGTGTTCACGCCCGCCAACGAGCCGCGCAACTCGCTCGACGCAGGGCAGGTGGGCTACATCATCGCTGGTATCAAGGAGCTGCAGGCTGCCAAGGTGGGCGACACGATCACGCTCGAAAAGAAGTTACCCAACAATGCGGGCCCTGCCGCCGAGGCGCTCCCCGGCTTCAAGGAAATCCAGCCCCAGGTGTTTGCCGGTCTGTACCCGACCGAGGCGAGCGAATATGACTCGCTGCGTGACGCGCTTGAAAAACTCAAGCTCAACGATGCTTCGCTGCACTACGAGCCTGAAGTGAGCCAAGCGTTGGGCTTCGGTTTTCGTTGCGGGTTTCTCGGCCTGCTGCATATGGAAATCGTGCAGGAGCGCCTGGAGCGCGAGTTTGATCAGGATCTCATCACGACCGCACCCAGCGTGGTCTACCAGGTGGTCAAGGCCGATGGTGAAGTGATCATGGTCGAGAACCCCTCCAAGATGCCCGATCAGGGGCGGCTGGAGGAAATCCGCGAGCCCATCGTCACAGTGCATCTGTACATGCCCCAGGATTATGTCGGCCCCGTGATGACGCTGGCCAACCAAAAGCGTGGTGTGCAGATGAACATGGCGTACCACGGTCGCCAGGTGATGCTCACGTATGAAATGCCGCTGGGTGAAATCGTGCTCGACTTCTTCGACAAGCTCAAGTCGGTGTCGCGTGGGTATGCCTCCATGGACTACGAGTTCAAGGAGTACCGTGCGTCCGACGTGGTGAAGGTGGACATCCTTCTGAACGGCGAAAAGGTGGATGCACTGTCCATCATTGTGCACCGATCACAATCGCAGTACCGCGGCCGCGCAGTGGTTGCCAAGATGCGCGAGATCATCAGCCGCCAGATGTATGACGTGGCCATCCAGGCGGCCATTGGCGCCAACATCATTGCGCGAGAGACCATCAAGGCGCTGCGCAAGAACGTGCTGGCAAAATGTTACGGCGGCGATGTCAGCCGCAAACGCAAGCTCCTTGAGAAGCAGAAAGCAGGCAAGAAACGCATGAAACAGATCGGATCGGTCGAAGTGCCACAAGAGGCATTCCTGGCCATTTTGCAGGTGGAAGACTGATGCTCCAGTTCATGCAGATTTTCACATCCCTGGTGCTGGCCGCATTTGGTGGCTATATCGGGGCCTGGTACTTTGGTGCCATCGAAGGCAATTTCGCCTTGCTGTTGTTCCTGGCCACGGTGGTCACGGGCGCGTACTGGCTGGCCGAGCGTTTCTACTTTCTGCCCCAACGTCGCCGAGCCGCCCAGGCCGTCGAAGATGCGGCGACCGCACGCCGTGCGGAGCTGGACCGCATGGGCATCCAGAAGGTCGATGTGGATGTGCAGGAGGCCAAGGGGCGGCTGCTCATGCAGCCTTGGTGGCTGGACTGGACAGCGGGGCTTTTCCCGGTCATCGTTGCCGTGTTTGTTCTGAGGTCGTTTCTTTTCGAGCCCTTCAAAATCCCGTCGGGTTCGATGATTCCCACCCTGCTGGTGGGCGACCTGATCCTGGTGAACAAGTTCACCTACGGCGTCCGCCTGCCGGTGATCCATACCAAGATCACCGAGGGCACCAAGCCTGCGCGTGGAGATGTTCTGGTGTTCCGCTATCCACCCCAGCCGAGCCTTGACTACATCAAGCGGGTGGTGGGTGTGCCTGGTGACGAGGTGGCCTACATCAACAAGCGCCTCACGGTCAACGGTCAGGCCATTGACACCAAGGCGCTGCCGGACTTTTTCGAAGAAGACTCGATGCGCTACTTCAAACAGTTTGAAGAGCAACTGGGCGCACAGCCCCACCGTTTGTTGAACAACCCGGATGTGCCCGCCTTTGTGCAAGGCGCCAGCAATTTTGCCTATCGCAAGAACTGCCGTTACAGTGTTGAGGGTGTTGTGTGCAAGGTGCCCGAGGGCCACTACTTCATGATGGGCGACAACCGGGACAACTCGCTCGATTCACGCTACTGGGGCTTTGTTCCTGAGGGCAATATCGTCGGGAAGGCCTTTTTTGTCTGGATGAATTTCGGTAATCTCAAGCGCATTGGGTCGTTCCATTGATGGATGACCAGCTTTTTTGGACACTGAGGGGGAAACACATGCATATCAAACGCTCTACCAGCCCATTTCGGCAACGTGGTTTGTCTTTCTTTGGTTTGGTGTTCGTCGGGGTATTCGCCGTGGCTGTATTTGCGATTGGTGGACAGTCTGTCCCCATTTTTCTGGAGTATCAGGCGATCAACAAGGCTGCAACTAAGGCTGCCAAGGAGGCCTCCACTGTGTCTGATGTCCGAGCCAGCTTTGACCGTGCGGCGGCCATTGACAACATCAGCTCCATACAAGGCAAGGACCTGGAAGTTGCCAAGCGGGGCGACAACAAGGTCGTGGTTTCCTATAAGTATTCCCGTGAGATTGCGTTAGCGGGCCCAGCCTTCCTTGTCTACCGCTTTGAAGGACAGACCAAGTAGTGCTTCCCGGTCTTCAAGCGTTGCAGGCGCGCCTGCAGCATGTTTTCTCCGATCCATCCCTTCTCCAGCGCGCTACCACGCACCGCAGTTTTTCGGCCGACCACAATGAGCGGCTGGAGTTTCTGGGTGATTCCGTGTTGAATCTGGCGGTTGCGAGCCTGCTGTATCGGCAGTTGTCGGCGTTGCCGGAAGGCGATCTCTCTCGCGTGCGTGCCAACCTCGTCAAGCAGGACACGCTTCACCAGCTGGCGCTGGGCCTCAAGATCTCCGACGTGCTGAGATTGGGTGAGGGCGAGTCCAAATCGGGCGGCCAGCAACGTCCTTCCATCCTGGCCGACGCGTTGGAAGCACTGATTGGTGCGGTGTACCTGGATGCCGGGTACGCGAGTGCCGAAGCGTTGGTGCACCGCCTTTTTCAGGGCGTGGAGATCAACCCGCAGATGCAGGCTGCATCCAAGGACGCGAAAACTGCATTGCAGGAGTTGCTCCAGGGCCGCAAAATGAAGCTGCCGCAGTACAAGGTCGTCGCCACAGTGGGCGCTGCGCACCGCCAGACCTTCGACGTCGAGTGCGATATTCCCGAACTGGGCCTCACCGAACGCGGCATCGGTGGCTCCCGCCGGGCGGGCGAGCAGGCCGCCGCGGCTGCCATGCTGGCCACATTGAAAGCAAAGAAATTATGAATGATGCTACCAAAGATGTAGCGGATGAAGACGGTCCAACACGCGTTGGTGCGCAAAATGACCTCGAAGCCATGCTGGCGGCAGCAGGCTCCCCGGCCGCCGTGCCTGGCCAGCGCTGTGGCGTGATCGCCATCGTGGGCAAGCCCAACGTGGGAAAGTCCACGCTGCTCAATGCCCTGGTGGGGCAGAAGATCAGCATCACCTCGCGCAAGGCGCAGACCACGCGGCACCGCATTACCGGTATTCGTACGCGCGAGCAGACACAGTTCATTTTTGTGGACACGCCGGGTTTCCAGACGCGCCATGCCACCGCACTCAACAAGTCGCTGAACAAGACCGTGATGGGCGCGATTGGCGACGTGGACCTGATCCTCTTCGTCGTCGAGGCCGGCAACTTCACGTTGGCCGATGCCAAGGTGCTGTCGCTGTTCAAGCCCGGCATCCCCACGCTGCTGCTGGCCAACAAGCTTGACATGGTGCACCGCCGCGCCGAGCTGGCCCCCTGGCTCAAGAGCATGCAGGAGCGCCACCCGTTTGCCGAGTTTGTGCCCATGTCGGCCAAGAACAAGGGCGACATCGAGCGCCTGTTCGGCATCTGCGCCAAGTACCTGCCCGAGCAGGGCTGGTGGTACGGCGAAGACGAGCTGACCGACCGCAGCGAGAAGTTTCTGGCGTCCGAAACCGTGCGCGAGAAGCTGTTCCGCTTCACGGGCGACGAACTGCCTTACACCTCTACCGTGGTGATCGACAAGTTTGAGGAAGAAGCCAGCAAGCAGCACAAGCGCCTGGTCAAGATCGCTGCCACCATCGTGGTCGAGCGTGACAACCATAAGATGATGGTGATCGGCGACAAGGGCGAGCGCCTGAAGCGTATTGGCACCGAAGCCCGCCAGGAACTGGAAAAGCTCATGGATGCCAAGGTGTTCCTGGAGCTGTGGGTCAAGGTGCGCTCCGGCTGGGCCGACGACGAGGCGCGCGTGCGCTCGTTCGGTTACGAATAATTCCGTGCCCGCCTGCGACCCTGTCTTGTCCGGGCGGCACAAGCTGTCTGGCGCTTGCCAGCCGCATGCATTTCTGCGGGCCTGAAGCCAATGGCTGCCGCCAAGCGCATCTCCGATGAACCCGCCTTCGTGCTGCACAGCTACGACTGGAGCGAGTCCAGCCTGATCCTGGAGGTTTTCTGCCGTCAGCAAGGGCGTGTGGCGCTGGTGGCCAAGGGGGCCAAGAAGCCCAGCTCCAACTTCCGCCCGGTGCTACTGCCGCTCCAGCCCTTGTTGGTGACCTACACGCTCACCGGGGATGGCAGCGCAGACATCCACACCCTCAAGGGGGCGGAGTGGGTGGGCGGCCATGTGATGCCCACGGGTGATGCCCTGCTGTCGGGCATGTACCTCAACGAGCTACTGCTGCGCCTGCTGGCGCGCGCCGATCCACATGCGGCCCTGTTCGATGCCTATGCCGGTGTGGTTCGCGTGTTGGCCAGCGAACATGGTGATGCGTTAGAACCAGTGCTGCGCAGCTTCGAACTATTGCTGCTGCGCGAGATTGGCTTGCTTCCTGGCCTGGATGTTCAGACCATGACGTTGGAGGTCTTGCAACCCAAGACGCGCTACACGCTGGTGCCCGAAGGCGGCCTGCGCGCCTTCTCCTCGGCCGACCGCGTGGGCCTGCTCGGCGGCCAGTGGCAGACGTTGCAACGCGCGCTGGACGACGCGGCCACCTACACCGCCACCTTGCGTGCCTGCGCGCCGGTGGCTGCAGAACTCAAACCCCAGCTGCGCGCCCTGCTGCAATACCATTGCGGCAGCCCCATGCTGCGCACCCGCCAGCTCATGATCGATCTGCAGGCCCTATGAACCAGACCTCACGCACCCCCCACGCCACGGCCCTCTCGGTCAATGTCAACAAAGTCGCCCTGGTGCGCAACACGCGCCACCTGGGCATTCCCAGTGTCACCCGGGCGGCCGAGCTGTGCCTGCAGGCGGGGGCCCAGGGCATCACCGTGCATCCTCGGCCCGACGAGCGGCACATCCGCAGCCAGGACGTGTTCGAGCTGGCCACGCTGATGAAGGCTTGGCCCGACCGCGAATACAACATCGAGGGCAATCCATCTCAGAACCTGATGGACTTCATCCGCAAGGTTCGCCCGCACCAGGCGACCTTTGTACCCGACAGCGAAGACCAGTTCACCAGCGACCACGGCTGGAGCTTTCCGCAGGATGCCGAGCGCCTGGCGCCCCTGATCGCCGAGTGCAAAGCATTGGGCGTGCGCGTGAGCCTGTTCATGGACCCCGTGCCCGAGCAGATGGCCGCCGCCGAGGCGGTGGGCGCTGACCGGGTGGAGCTGTACACCGAGCCCTATGCCGCAGCCTGGGGCACGCCGCAGCAAGACGTTGAGCTCAAGCGCTACGCCGCCGCCGCTCAGGCCGCGCTGGATGTGGGGCTGGGCGTGAACGCGGGTCACGACCTCAACCGTGACAACCTCGCCGCCTTTGTGCGCGAGGTGCCCGGTGTGCTCGAAGTCTCGATCGGCCACGCCCTCATTGCCGACGCGCTGGAGTTGGGCTACGCCGCCACGGTGTTGGCCTACCTGGGCTGCATCCAGTCAGGTTGTGCCGCACAACCTGATAACTCCTGATTTGATAGCTGCTAGTGCTTGATGGATAAGCGCTAGAGTCCATTTTTGTTCAAAAAACATGATCTACGGCATTGGCACCGACATCTGCGACGTGCGCCGCATCGCGGCCAGCCTGGAACGCCACGGCGAGCGCTTTGCCCAGAAGGTGCTGGCCGACGGCGAACTGGCCACCTGGCGCGAGAGGAGTGGCCGTTGGCCCGACCGCGGCCTGCGCTACCTGGCCACGCGGTTCTCTGCCAAGGAAGCGTTCAGCAAAGCCATCGGCCTGGGTATGCGCATGCCCATGACCTGGCGCCACTGCGAAGTGGCCAAGCTTGCGAGCGGCCAGCCCGTGATCGTGCTGCACGGCGCACTCAAGGAATGGTTTGACGCCAAAGGGCTGAAAGCGCACCTGAGCGTGACGGACGAGACCGACTACGCCGCCAGCTTCTGTGTGGTAGAGAAATTGGATTAAAAATGGCCTCTGGCGCTTGATGGATAAGCGCTAGCAGCTATGTTTGTAATAGCAACCTGATGTTTGACACCCTATGACCGAACACGCCCCCTCATCCTCGACGTGGCAGGCACAGAGCTGACTGCCGCCGACCGCCGCCGCCTGGCCCAACCGCTGACCGGCGGCGTGATCCTGTTTGCCCGCAACTGGGAAAACCGCGCGCAGCTGCTGCAGCTGACCAGCAGTATCAAGGCCGTGCGTGACGATCTGCTGATCTGCGTGGACCATGAGGGCGGCCGTGTGCAGCGCTTTCGCACCGATGGCTTCACCCACCTACCGCCCATGCGCGCTCTCGGCGAGATGTGGATGGACGATGGCAAGGGCGCCAAGGCCGTGCCTGGCAGCGGCGCGCTGCGCGCCACCAATGCGGCCACGGCGGCGGGCTACGTGCTGGGTGCGGAGTTGCGCGCCTGTGGGGTTGATTTCTCGTTCACCCCCGTTCTCGATCTCGATTGGGGTGAAAGCAGTGTGATCGGCGACCGTGCCTTTCACCGCGACCCGCGTGTGGTGGCGCTGCTGGCCAAAAGCCTCATGCACGGCCTGCTACAGGCCGGCATGGCCAACTGCGGCAAACACTTCCCGGGGCACGGCTTTGTCAAAGCCGACTCGCACACCGAGGTGCCGGTGGACAAGCGCAGCCTGAAGGCCATCCTGGCCGACGACGCCGCGCCATACCCCTGGCTCAGCAGCACGCTCACCAGCGTGATGCCCGCCCATGTGATCTACCCCAAGGTCGATAGCCGCCCCGCAGGCTTCTCGCAGCGCTGGCTGCAGGACATCCTGCGGCGGCAGATGCGTTTTGACGGCGCCATCTTCAGCGACGACCTCAGCATGGAAGGCGCTCGGCGTCTGGACGGCCAGGTCGTCAGCTACACCGATGCCGCCGTGGCAGCGCTGGAGGCAGGCTGCGACCTGGTGCTGTTGTGCAACCAGAGCGTGGGCGATGGCAAGGCCGTGGATGAACTCATCGACGGCCTGGAACAGGCCCAGAACCAGGGCAGCTGGCAGCCGAGTGTGGACAGCGAATCCCGCCGCCTGGCGCTGCTGCCCGAAACCCTGCCCCAGGCCTGGGATGAGTTGATGTACCAGCCCGCCTATCTGCAGGCCTTGGACCTGTTGCCCTGACGCCGTGAGAGCCCCTGGCACGGAGTCTGGTGCGGCGCCCTCGTCGTTGCCGTGCTCGCCGGGTGTGCAACCCGCCTGCGCCCGCCGCCTAGCGTGCGACCCTGCCAGACCCTCACGCACAGCCGATTTCTCGGCTTCAGTGGACTAGGGCGTGTTGAAAGGCCCTGGCGTGACTGGAGGCGGGGCTGCCGGGGCACTTTCTGCGGCCTCTGCAGCGTTGGCGGGATGTGCAGGCGGTGGAGGCACCCCCTGAAACCTGCGCACCACGCGTTGAAACACCAGCGCATTGGGAATCTGCAGCCAGGCGACCTGGTCCGCCGCAGCGCCATGGTCTTCGAGTGTGGTGTAGAGCAGGTTGATGTCCACCACACGTCCTTTGGCCCCGGGCTTTTCGGCGGTGTCCAGCACCTCGATGTAGTCGCCAATCTTGAAGGGTCGCACGGTGAAGATGAGCAGCGCGCAAAACAGGTTGGAGAGCACACTCCACGCCGCGAAAAAGGCCACGGCCCCGACAGTGGCAAACCCGGTGAACGCGGTCCAGAGCACGGTGGCCGACACCCCCATGCGTTCCAGCACCAGCAGCGCCGCACTGGCAATGATGAGCCAGCGGATCAGCCCGTTCATGGGCACCACCAGTTCGTCGGGCACCTGGTAGTGCGCGCTGGCGCGGCGCACGATGCGGCGCAGCACCCGTTGCAGCAGCCAGGCGACAAACAGGATCAGCAGGATCTGTGTGCCGGGGATGATGACTTCGAGCCAGTCTTGTACCCAGTCGGGAAGGCGGGTTTTCAGCAGCTGCATGCGCGAAACGGCGGTGCGGGCGTTGCGCTCGGTGGCGTCAAATGTGAGGGCAGAAAAGAAACTCAATTGCGCAGTTGCTCCACGGTGTCCATCTGCATTTCAAAACTGAAGAAGCGGTTGCGGCCCTGGGCCTTGGCGGCATAAAGCGCCTGGTCGGCACGCATGATCATGCTTTCGGCGTTGGTGCTGTCGTCAGGCACGCAGGTGGTGATGCCGCCTGACAGCGTGAGGATGTTGCCCAGCGGTGAATCTGCGTGTGGAAGGGCGCGCACCTTGAGCAGCTGTCCCAGGGCCCGCGCGAAGGTCATGGCACCGGAGCGTGGCGTGTTGGGCAGGATGAGGGCGAATTCCTCACCACCGTAGCGTGAGGCGATGTCACGAGGGCGCACGCACACCTCGCGCAACAGGCGGCCGACTTCCTTCAGGCAGGCATCGCCCTGCACATGCCCGCTGGCGTCGTTGAAGAGCTTGAAGTGGTCCAGGTCGCACAGCATCAGCGTGAGCGGCGTACCGTCCCGGCGCGCAGCCAGGATCTCGTTGTGCAAAATGCGGTCAAACCCCCGGCGGTTGACCAGGCCGGTGAGCGCATCGATTTCCACCATTTCGTTGAGCCGCTGGTTGGCCAGATGCAACTCGGCCGACATGGAGACGAGCCTGCGGCGCATGTCCAGCAGCCGGCGCATGGCACGCAGTTTGGCCATCAGCACGATGGGCTTGACGGGTTTGACGAGGTAGTCGTCACCACCCACTTCAATACCGCGCCACACATCGAGTTCGTTGTCCAGGCCCGAGAGGAAGATGATGGGCGTCCAGTCGCCCGCCTCGCTCTCGCGCATCTGCTGGGCCACCCAGTAGCCGTCCTGGCCGGGCAGCCGGATGTCCAGCAGCACCAGATCGGGGCGGTGGGTTTTGAACAGGTGCAGCGCTGCGTTGCCCTCGGGCGCCTCAAAGATGTCTGACACCCCAGCCCGCCGCAGCTCGGCCACCAGCGCTGCGCGCACTGATCCCTGGTCTTCGACCACCAGCACCGAAAAAGCGTTGCCCGAGGGCAAGGGCTGGCTGGCCGGGTAAGGGGCGTTGCTGGAACTGAAGGGCACGGTAGTGTCTCCTTGGGGCCGTCAAAGGGCGGGTCCGGGATGCCCCGAGGGCATCCGGGACGCGCGACTCAGGACTCGCGGCGCAGCGCGGGGAACAGGATCACGTCGCGAATGCTGGGGCTGTCAGTCAGCAGCATCATGAGACGGTCAATGCCGATACCGCAACCCCCCGTGGGGGGCATGCCGTATTCCAGCGCGCGCACGAAATCGTGGTCGTAGAACATGGCTTCGTCATCGCCGCTGTCTTTAGCGGCCACCTGGGCGTGAAAGCGGGCGGCCTGGTCTTCGGCGTCGTTCAGTTCGCTGAAACCATTGCCGAACTCGCGGCCGGTGATGTACAGCTCAAAGCGCTCCGTCACCTCGGGGCGCGCGTCGTTGGCACGCGCCAGGGGCGAGATCTCGGTGGGGTGCTCCATGATGAAGGTGGGCTGCCACAGCTTGTCTTCCACCGTTTCTTCAAAGTACAGCACCTGCAGGCTGGCCAGCGTGCGGGCCGAGAGCTTGTCCTTCTCTTCGGTCATGCCCAGCTTCTTCAATGCGCTGATGAGCCATGCGGCATCGTCCACATGGGCGCCTGCTTCGGTGTGCTGGAAGATGGCTTCGCGGATCGTCAGGCGGGCAAACGGCTGGGTCAGGTCCACCGCGCGGCCCTGGTAGGTCATCTGCAGCGAACCGGTGGCTTTGAGCGCGACTTCGCGGATCAGCGTCTCGGTGAAGTCCATCAGGTCCAGGTAGTTCCAGTACGCCGCGTAGAACTCCATCATGGTGAACTCGGGGTTGTGGCGCACCGAGATGCCTTCGTTGCGGTAGCTGCGGTTGATCTCGAACACACGCTCGAAGCCGCCCACGATCAGGCGCTTGAGGTAGAGCTCGGGCGCGATGCGCAGGTACATCTCCTGCTCCAGCGCGTTGTGGTGCGTCACGAACGGCTTGGCATTGGCGCCGCCCGGGATGGGGTGCAGCATGGGTGTTTCGACTTCGAGGAAGCCGTGGCTCACCATAAAGTCGCGCAGGCCGCTCACGGCCTTGCTGCGCGCCATGAATCGCTTGCGGGCGTGCTCGTCGGTGATCAAGTCCACATAGCGCTGGCGGTATTTCTGCTCCTGGTCGGCCATGCCGTGGAACTTGTCGGGCAGCGGGCGCAGGCTCTTGGTGAGCAGGCGCAGGCTGGTCACCTTGACCGACAGCTCGCCCGTCTTGGTCTTCATCAGCGTGCCCTCGGCACCCACGATGTCGCCCAGGTCCCAGTGCTTGAAGGCGGCGTACAGATCCTCGCCCACGGCGTCACGGGTCACATAGAGCTGGATGCGCCCGCCCACGTCGCCCAGCGAGCCATCCTGCACGGTTGCAAAACTCGCCTTGCCCATCACGCGCTTGAGCATCATCCGGCCTGCGACCGAGACGTTCACTGGCGTGGCTTCGAGGGACTCGTTCGTGGCAGTGCTGTGTTCCAGGTGCAACTGGGCAGCCTTGTGGCCGGGCTTGAAGTTATTGGGGAAGGCAACCCCACCGCCAGTGGCCTGGACTTCGCGCAGAGCGCGGAGCTTTTCGCGGCGCTCGGCGATGAGCTGGTTTTCGTCCTGGGGAGCGGGGGCGTGGTTTTGGTCTGACATAGGTGCCGTCGGTGCGGGGGCGTGAAATGGGGCTGGGTTCAGCCAAACCCCTGATTTTATCGGCTAAGGGGTGCCGACTGGTCCTTATCCCCTGGACGGGCGATCGCCCCACAGCGCGGATGCCGTCTTCACGATGATCTTCAAGTCGCTCCAAAGCGTGTGCGAGCGGGCGTACTCGGCGGCATAGCGCAGCTTGATGGGCAGAATCTGCTCTACGTAAGTGCGCTCTGGATCGCTGCTCTGGCCCAGCAAAGTGCTTTCGTCGCGAAATTCGATGGAGGCGCGGTCCGTGATGCCCGGCCGGACGCTGAGCACCAGGTCCCGCACGGAATCCGGGTAGAGCGCCACATAGTGCGGCACTTCGGGTCGGGGGCCGACAAGGCTCATATGGCCCAGCAGCACGTTGAAAAGCTGCGGCAATTCATCGATCTTGGTGCGCCGCAGCCAGTGGCCCGCCCGGGTGATGCGGGCGTCGGCCCCCACGGTAATCGCAGGCCCCGCAGCTTCTGCACGCGGGTGCATGGTGCGGAACTTGACGATGCGAAACAACCTGCCTGCGCGGCCCACGCGCTGTTGGCGAAAGAATGCCGGGCCGGGCGAATCCCACACCACCCACAGTGCCACGGCCAGCAGCACGGGCGCGAGCAGCAGCAGCCCGAGGGCGGCCAAGACCAGGTCGAACAGCCGCTTGGGCATGTCAGCCCAGCACCTCGTGCAGCGCGGCAATCACTCGGTCCTGATCGCTGTCACCCATGGCGGTGAACAGGGGGATGCTGATCATGACCTTGTAGGCTGCATCGGCCTGGGGGAACATCTCCGGCGTGAGCTGATAGCGGTCCCGCCAGTACGGGTGCCGGTGCAGCGGCACATAGTGCACGCTGGTGCCGATGCCCCGGTCCGACAGCGCTTGGATGACCTCGTCACGCCCCAGTGGTGCGCTCGCCCGCAGTCGGATGACATACAGATGCCACGCGTGGGTGTCGCCTTGAGGTGCACTGGCGGGCAAGGTCAGGGGCAGGGACGCCAGCTGATCGTGGTAGCGGTTTGCCAGGGTTTGGCGCCGCTGCACAAACTGTGGCAGCCGCGCCAATTGCTCCACGCCCATGGCGGCGGCAACGTCCGTCATGTTGTACTTGAAGCCGGGTGCGACCACCTCGTAGTACCAGGCCGGGGTTTTGGAGGTGAAGCGGTCAAATGCATCCCGGCTCATGCCATGCAGGCGCATGGTGCGCATGCGCTGCGCAAGCGCCGGGTCGTGCGTGACGGCCATGCCGCCTTCGCCGGTGGTGATGGTCTTGTTGGCGTAGAAGCTGAACACCGTGACATCGGACTGCAACTGCCCCACCAGCGTGCCGCGCCAGGTGGTGGGCAAGGCGTGGGCTGCGTCTTCCACCACCTTCAGGTGATGTTCTTTGGCGATGGCCAGGATGGCATCCATGTCGCAGGCCAGCCCGCCGTAGTGCACGGGCATGATGGCTTTGGTGCGGGGCGTGATGGCCGCGCGTACCTTGGCCGGGTCGATATTGAGGGTCACCGGGTCCACATCCACCAGTACCGGGTCGGCGCCCAGATAGCGCACCACCTCCACGGTGGCGGTAAAGGTCAGTGTGGGCGCGATCACTTCGTCGCCGGGGCCGATGCCCAGGGCCTCCAGCGCGAGGTGCAGGCCCGCCGTGGCGGAGTTGACGGCGATGCTCTGCAGACCACCGCCGCCCAGGAAGGCGGTGAATGCCTGCTCGAACTCCTTGGTCTTGGGCCCGGTCGTGACCCACCCCGAGCGCATGGCCGCGCTGACGGCATCGATTTCTGCCGGCCCGATGTCGGGGCGGGCGAACGGGAGAAAGGGCAGGTCGGCGGGGGAGTTCATGGGCATTGTGGTGCGTGCTAAAAGGGCCAGAGCGAGGCCGCGCTCAGCGTGGCTTCACGGCCCAGGTCAGGCGGTGGGTACGCAGAAACCACAGCAGTGCGGATGCCGGCGCAATCGCTGGCGCGGGCAGGCGTCGTGCCAGTGGAGGTGCCAGCGTAACGCGGCGGGAGTGTATCTGTGCCCCGGGAAACAGGATGCTCAGTTCGCGCAGTGGAATGCCCTGTACATCGCTGTTGGCGGGGTTGTTGACGACAAAGTCATAGACGAGAACACCGCCGCCGGGCGCGACCCATTGCCAGATCACGTCGGCCAGATGGCGGCGATAGCCCTCGTCAAGCAAGGAGCTGAAGAGTGTGAACGCCAGCACGGCATCCTGGCTGGCAGGCTGCACCGGGGCCAAGGCGGCATCCCCTTCGACAATGGCCACGCCTGCTGGTAGCAAGGCGCGCGCTGCTGCGGCACGTTCGGGAAGAAGCTCCAGGCCCGTCAGGCAAGCGGGCGTGGCGCCCAGCCGCACCAGATCGTGCAAATTGCCCGCACTCCCGCAGCCAACCTCCAGCATGGGCCGCTGGGCCAGGCTGCTCCAGCCGTGGGCCTGCCAGATGCGTGCCATGGCGCGCAGGCGCTCCTGCTGCGCCTGCAGCGCCGCAGCGTTGGCATACAGGCTGTAGCGCGCTTCGTCGGCCGCTGTGTCGCGCCGGGCGTACCGGGCCTTGACGGCCTGGGGTTCGTTGTCGGTCATCGGGTGATGCGTGCAAAGTCGGACGAAGGGGCGCGCGAGCGTGCAATGTCCCACAGTCCTCGCCAGGTGCCCAGGCCGTAGCCCACATGAAACGCCGCAATCGTCGCCGGGAGGCGGGGCAGCAGCCCCCAGTTGCGGGCCGATCGGACTGCCGCCACCGATGCCACCAGAAGATAGGTTGCGTAGGCGAGGCTCAGCGCGGCCCCGGGCCAGGCGGACCAGGGCAACACCACTGCGCTGGCCACTGCGCTGGCCAAAAATGCTGCAGGCACCAGTTGTCGCACGGAGCCCGGCTGCCCATGTTTGCGCATCACAAAAGGCCGCCAGTAGCCGTACTGCCGTTGTTGCGCGAAAAGGTGCCTGAGCGAATTGCGCGGGTGGTAGGTGGAATGGATGAGGCTGCTCTGCCAGATGCGTGCACCCCCCAGGCGCATGCGCAGGTTGTGCTCGTCGTCCTGGTTGCGCACCAGCGTTTCGTCAAACAGCCCGAACCGGTCAAACACGCTGCGGGGCCAGCATCCGAGGTAGACGGTATCCACCTCGCCTTCGTATTGCACATCGCGCGACCGTGCGCCACCCACCACCCACCGGCATTGGAAGGCGGCGGCTATGGCGGCCCCGGTGGGGCCCGTTCCGTGGGCGACCCATGGGCCGCCCACGTTGTCAGCGCTGGTGCGTTTAAGCGCCTGGATGCACTGCGCAAGGTAGTCGGGGGCAAACTGGCTGTGCACGTCCATGCGGGCAATGGTGCCGCCCCGTGCGCGGGCAATGCAGGCGTTGAGCCCGGTGGACACAATGCGGCCGGGGTTGTCCACCAGCACGAGCCGGGGGTCTGCAGCACAGCGCTGCATCAGGTGTTCGCGCGTGCCGTCATCGCTGTCACCGTCTGCAATCAGCACTTCCATGCGCCAGCCCGCCGGGAGTTGCTGGCGAAGGGCGGAGTCACAGAAAGCGTCGATGTGCTGGCGCTCGTTGCGGCACGGCACGATCACGCTGATCAGGTTGTCCAAGTCAAGGCCTGTGGGCATGGGGGGTCAAGGGGTAGGGAGCAGTTGCTGGTACAGCGCGTGCATGCGGTTCATTTGCACCGCGCGGTCGCCGTCTTGCGCTATGCGGGCAGCATTTTGCAGCCCGGCTTGTTCCGCGATGGCGTCATTGGCAATCAGGGCTTCCAGCCGGGCGGCGAGCGCTGTGGCATCTCCGGCTGCAACCAGCCACTCAGCGTCGATCCAGTGCCGGTTGGCCTGCAGTTCGCTGGCCACCACGGCGAGGCCACACGCCATGCTCTCCAGCATGGCGACCGATGTTGCATCGCTGCTGGGCACCGACACAGATATCTTGCTTTCGCCCAGTACCCGGGTCATGCCAGCGTCATCGAGTCGGCCGTGGAACTGCACCTTGTTGTCCAGCTGCGCCGTGTGCACCTGGCTGCGCAGGGCGCCTTCCAGGCTGCCTCCGCCGAGCAGGTGCAAGCGCAGATCGGCGACCGGCAATCGCGCCTGCAGCTGGGCGAACGCTTCGATGATGGTGTCGATGTTGTAGTTGGGTTCCCACGCGCGCAGGCTCACCAGCTGGCTGCCTTGCTTGTGACTCCAGGGAACGGGATGGAAGCGCTGCAGTTCCACACCCCAATGGATTTCCTCGCTCGTGCAGTGGGGTTGAAATTGGGCCACTGCGCTCATCAGGCTGGCGGAGTCGCCCGTGATGAGGTCGGCCTGGCGCAGTATCCAGCCGGTCAGCCAGCGCATCCAGGCGCTTTTGCCGGGGGTGACCAACAGGTCGCTGCCCCAGGCGGTCATCACCAGCGGATGTTTGCCGCAACGTGCGGCCAGATAGCCGTAGGAGGTGACGTAATGGGCATGCAGGAGGTCAGGAGCCAGTTCGGCCACGTGGCGCCTCGTTTCCTGAACGCGGAACAGCCAGTCGAGCGAGCGCTGCACAGGCCGGATGGTCCGCACCGTGACGCCATCGATGGACGCGGGGCGTGCCGTGATCAGCGAAACGCGGTAGCCGCGCTGGAGCATCTCCCGCGCCCACCGCTGGACATGGGGGCTGGTGGCATCGCCCAGCAGGCACAGGTGCGTGGCCATGTCAGCTTGCCCGTGTCCAGGATTCGTAGTGTGGGCGCAGTTCCGGATGCTGCAATAGCAGGCGCTCATCCTGCTCGCGCACATCGCCAATCTGGCGCGCTGGGGCCCCTGCCATGATGGCGAAGTCGGGCACTTCGCCGCGCACCTGCGCGTAGGCGCACACCACCACCCCCTTGCCGATGCGTGTACCCGCTTCGATCAGGCTGTGGGGGCCGATAAAGGTGTAGGCGCCGATCTCCACAGGGGCGCTGATGTAGCCAGGCTTGGGGCCGTCGTGGACGGCGTAGCCACTGCCCAGAAGGCGAATGGCGCGGTGGGAGCTGTGGGTGACGATGCTGACGAAGTTGGTGATCTGTACCCCTTGCCCAATCTGCAGGCCTGCCGTGGCGTCGATGAAGTTGAATTGCCCAATGAACACGTGGTCGGAAAGCCGCAGCCCCTCGGCGCCTTCGATGCAGGTGCTGGGGGCAATGCGGGTGTGGGGCAGGCTGCGACCCATGTGGTCGCTTTCCCCGAACACCATGCGGTAGAACAGCGCCTGCCAGAGGCGACGGCGCCAGCGGTTAAGCACGGCTCTCATGGGGGATGTCCTTCCAGTTTGCCAACGCCCAGAAATAGTAGGCAAAGTAGACCAGCATGCTCGCTGACACGCCCCATCCGGCGCCGGTCAGCCCGCCCAGATGGAGGCCCAGCAGCAGGCCCGCAAAAAACAGGCATTGTCCAACCAACGCCAGGCGCAGCGCCCACGCCTGTGCACCCCAGGCCATGGTGACCACTGCGAGGGGCGATGCCATGAAATGCACGGCGATGTACGGCGCGATGGCCCGGGCCAGTTCCCCGGTCTGCGCCCACTGGGTGCCAAAGGCCAGGGAAAAGATGTCCGGGCCCCAGACAAGCAGCACCGCCGCCAGCGGGCAGGCCAGGGCGGCCAGCCCCAGCAGGGACTGGCGCACCAGGGTGCGCGCTTCGTTGGGGCTCTGCGCCTTCAGAAGGCGGGGGTACAGGGTTTGCGACAAGGCCCCGCCGATGAGGGTCGCAGGGGCCTTAAGGTAGCGCAGCGCCAGCGCCCAGAATCCCGCTGCGGCATCTCCGGTCCAGGCCGCCACCAGCACCAGAGTCAGGGTGTCCTGCAGCGCCCCCATGAAAGCGTGGGGTGTGTTGAGCAACGGAAAGTCCCGGTGCTGTTGGGCCATGGACCGGAGTGTGGCCAACGGCTGGCGCCACAGACCCACCCAGCCACCCGCAGGGGCAGGCCTGGCCAGCATCCATGCCGCACCCAGGCTGGCCAATGTGGCGCCCAGCACCAGACCCAGCGGGCCGGTCTTCATGAATCCGAACAGCAATTGCAGGATGGCGCCACCGCCTTGCTGCAGCAGCCTGGCCGCCGACAGCAGACCAAAGCGCTGGGACCGTGTTGCCCACAGGGTGAGCCATTGCACAGCGCCGCCTGCGAACACCGCCAATGGCAGCGCCCACACCATCGGCATGCCGCGCCACAGCAGAAGCACGGCTGCGGCTGCAGCAGATGCCGTGGTGACAGCGAGCAAGATGCGCGCGCACAGCGCCATGAGCTGGGCGGCGCGCGGCTCGGTGCTTTCGAGGGGGAGTGCGAATTCATAGCGCGCACAGCCCACCACCGCCAGGTTGGTGGCCAGCGCCCACAGCAGTGCAAACTGTCCGAAGTCCTCAGGGCTGTAGAGGCGTGTGAGTGCCGGACCCAGCACCAGCGGGATGGCGTGGGCTGCAACGCTGCCCGTGAGCAGGGTCAGCGTTGCCCGTACAAGTCCCGACTTCATGGCAGTACGGGTTGCGTTTCGGGGTGGTAGCCAGGCACCAGCTGTCGCAGCAGAGCGGTCATGGCGATGGGGTCGCCCGCATGGGCTGCCTTCTGCAATGCCTGGAGCAAGGTCTGCAGCTCCTCCCAGGGGCGGTATTCTTCACGCGCCCGCAGGATGCGGGGGTGGTCGGTGGGGAAGGGATTGTCTCCAATCAGCAGTTCCTCGAAAAGTTTTTCACCCGGGCGCAGCCCGGTGAAAACGATTTCGATGTCTCCTTCGGGGTGCAGATCGTCGCGCACCGTCAATCCCGACAGGGCCACCATGCGCTCAGCCAGCTCCAGGATCTGCAGCGGCTCGCCCATGTCCAGCAGGAACACGTCGCCGCCCTCGGCCATCGCCCCTGCCTGCAGTACCAGCTGGGCGGCTTCGGCAATGGTCATGAAGTAGCGCGTGACGTCCGGGTGCGTCACGGTAAGGGGGCCACCAGCCGCGATCTGCTTGCGAAACAGCGGTATCACGCTGCCACTGGAACCCAGCACATTGCCAAAGCGCACCATGGACAGGCGGGTGGGGCAAGCCCAGGCGGGTGAGCTGTCGGCAAGCTGCGGGAAAGGCGCGCGGTGCGACGCTGCAATCGCTTGCAGCACCATCTCAGCCACACGTTTGGTGGCGCCCATGATGTTGGTCGGGCGCACGGCCTTGTCGGTGGAAATCAGCACGAAATGGTTGGCGCCGCACTCCAGCGCCACCTGCACCATGTTCAAGGTGCCAAACACGTTGTTCAAAATACCTTCGCCCGCGTTGGCCTCCACCATGGGCACGTGCTTGTAGGCGGCCGCATGGTAGATGGAGGTGGGCCGGTATTGCTGGCAGATGTCTGCCATGCGCGCCTTGTGGGTGACGCTGGCGAGCAGGGGCACCAGCGCACATGCATGCTCGCCCTGGTGCGCCAGCGCCGCCAATTCGTGGTGGATGGAGTACAGCGCGTATTCGCTATGGTCTACCAGCAGCAACTGGCGCGGCCCTTCGCGCACGATCTGCCGGCACAGCTCGCTGCCAATGCTGCCGCCCGCGCCGGTGACCAGAACCACGGTGCCCGCCAGATTGCGCCCCAGCAGTCCTGGGTCCGGCGCCACTGGCTCCCGGCCCAGCAGGTCTTCGATTTCAAGGTCCTGGAAGTCCGTGACGGTCACCCGGCCGCTGGCCAGGTCCGACAGGCCCGGCAGCGTGCGGATCCGCACGGGCAACTCGCGCAGGCTTTCGATGATCTGCCGCCGTCGCTCGCGCGTGGTGCTGGGCAGCGCCAGCAGCACGTCGGTGATGCCAAAGCGACGCACCACCTCGGGCAGCGCCTGGGAGGCGTGCACACGCACGCCGTTGATGCTGCGCCCGATCTTGCTGGCATCGTCGTCCACAAACCCTTTGAGCAGGTACTGGCGCATGCTGCCCAGCCCCGCAGCCGTCTGGGCGCCCGCACTGCCAGCGCCGTAGATCAGCAGGCGGTACGGCGCATGGCTGCTGCGCCCTGCCAGCGCCAGCCACCCCAGTGCGCGGCTGGCACCGACCAGCAGCATGAACAGCAGCGGCTGGAGAATGCCGACACTGCGCGGAACGCCCTCCCACTGGGCGGCCAGCAGGCAGCCCAGCAACAGGGCGCCGTAGATGGCCACGGCCTTGCCCGTGGTGATGAGCGCCGTGATCCCCGTGTAGCGGAAGATGGCGCGGTACAGCCCCAGCTTGGCAAAAATCGGAAACGCAAGGGCGGGCGCCAGCGCATACGCCAGCCACTGCATGCCTGAGGGCCAGTGGGGCGTCTCCAGCCTCAGCGTGAAGGCAAGCCACATCGCGATGACACCCAGACAGATGTCCATGGCCACCACCACCATGCGCTTGGCTGCGCGCGACCAGCCCAGGATGCGGTTCAGCATGGGCTATGAGAAGAAGAGGGGGCAGTAGCGATTCGGCGGCTCATTGTGTGGGGGCAATTCCGGTCCGCTCCAGCACATCGCCCACCAGTTCCAGCCGCACCAGCGGGTTGTCCAGCTCCATCAGGCGCTGCTTGAGTTCCAGGGGCACGGGCAAAAGCTCGCACCAGCGGTTGGCCACCCATCCGCAGTCGTCCAGCTGGGCTGCCGTGGGGACAATCGCAGTCGGAGTGTCGGGGTCACGCTGCTTCAGGGTGTGCAGCACCTGGGCGAGCGCTGTCGATGCCTTTCTCAGGTCTTGCGGGATCGGCACCGTCAGATCCGGGTCGATGTGCCCCACATCGGCGATCCACAGGCCATGGGGCAGGTGGCTGCGCTGGGTGATGCGAAAGCGCTGGCTGCCACGGCACAGCAGTGTGATCAGGCCAGGCTGCGGGGTGTCGATCTGTTCGATGACGGCCAGGGTGCCCACATCGGTGAACTGTTCTTCAGGCGCGCCCGCCTGGCGCACTTCGCGGCCTTGCGTGAGGGCGACCACCCCAAAGGGGGCGCCCGCCTGATGGCACTTGCGCACCATGTCCAGGTAGCGCACTTCGAACACGCGCAGGGCGAGCAGGCCACCCGGGAACAGCACGGAGCCCAGAGGGAAAAGGGGCAAGGATGACAAGGTGAGGGGTTGTGTCATGAAAGGGGGATACCTTGGCTCGCTATCATCCCATGGCGCAGCCTGCTTTCGCGGCGGCCCCTTCTTTTTGTCTCATCCATGCTCTACCAGATCGCCTCTTTCCTGCTCGACGTCGTTGGTGGCCTGCTCACCGGGGCATGCCTGTTGCGGCTGTACATGCAGTGGCAGCGCGTGCCGTTTTCCAACCCCGTCGGCGGGCTGGTTTTTGCGCTGACGGACTGGCTCATCATGCCGCTGCGCCGCGTGATCCCGCCGGTGGGGCGCTGGGATGTGTCGAGCCTGGTGGCAGCCGTGTTGTTGCAGCTGGCGCAGTACTTTTTGCTGACCCTGCTGCTGGGCGCCGCCTCGGCATGGGCCTGGCTGCCGTGGCTGGCACTGTTTGGCCTCGCGCGGGTGGCGGTGTCGGGGCTGATTGGCTTGTTGATCGTCTATGCCGTGATGTCGTGGGTGCAGGCGCGGTCACCCCTGGCCGATGTGATTGCCCGGCTGTGCGAGCCCATCCTGCGGCCGTTTCGCCGCATCATCCCGCTGGTGGGCGGTATCGACCTGTCGCCGCTGGCCGTGCTGGTGTTGCTGCAGGTGGCGATGATCGTGCTGGGCCATTTGCAGGCCAGCGTCATGAGGTAGTCCCCCTGAGTCGCCTTCGGCGCCTTCCCCCCTAGGGGGACGACGGCCTCGCTGCGGGGCGGCCCTTGTTTGCCGTCCCTGGTTGGGGTCGCGCCGGTTTCGGCGGCTGCGCATGATGCGCGGCAAATGGATATCTGATACCAAAAATATCAGTGAAATTGACCCCTAGCGCTTATCCATAAAGCGCTAGTAGCTATCAAAATAATAGTATTCTCGCGGCTTTGGCGGGCGCATCACCTCAGCACGAGGCTTTGCGCACGCACCCACCCGGTGGTGTTACATCACTGCGTCAGCAGGCAAACGCTGCAGCATGGCCAGGCTGCTGGCCACGGTGTTGCGCAGTTCACGGCGGTCACAAATGAAGTCCACGGCACCCTTGGTTTGCAGGAATTCGGCGCGCTGGAAGCCTTCGGGCAGGGTCACGCGCACGGTGGATTCGATCACACGCGGTCCGGCAAAGCCGATCAGGGCCTTGGGCTCGGCAATCACGATGTCGCCCACAAACGCAAAACCTGCGCTCACGCCGCCCATGGTCGGGTCGGTCAGCACGCTGATATAGGGCAGGCCCTTCTTGGCCAGGCGGGTCAGCGCTGCGTTGGTCTTGGCCATCTGCATCAGGGACAGCAGGCCTTCCTGCATGCGTGCGCCGCCGGTGGCGGTAAAGCAGATGAAGGGCACCTTCTGCTCGATGGCGGTTTCCACGCCGCGCACAAAACGCTCGCCCACCACGGAGCCCATCGAGCCACCCATGAAGTCGAACTCAAAGCACGCTGCCACCACGTTGATGCTCTTGACCGCGCCACCGATGACGATGAGGGCATCGGTTTCACCCGTGTTTTCCAGGGCTTCCTTCAGGCGCTCGGGGTATTTGCGGCTGTCCTTGAACTTGAGGGCATCCACGGGCAGCACTTCCTGGCCGATTTCATAGCGGCCTTCGGCGTCCAGAAAAGCGTCCAGCCGCGCGCGGGCGCCAATGCGGTGGTGGTGGCTGCAATGGGGGCAAACGTTCTGGTTTTGCTCCAGATCGGCCTTGTAGAGCACCGTTTCGCAGCTCGGGCACTTGATCCACAGCCCTTCAGGCACCTGGCGGCGCTCGGTGGGGTCTGTTTGCTGGATCTTGGAGGGCAGAAGTTTTTCGAGCCAGGACATGGTGTTCTCCTCTTCAGTGGCTCGGCCTGCCGGGGCGCTGGGGCGCCGCAGGGGGCAGGCCGGGTGGAATCTGTGGCGCGCCGTGCCCCGATGAGGGCGGCGCGCCGGGCTGCATTATGCGTCTACGCGTCCATTGCCTTGCGGATGCCGCGCAGGAAGTCGATCGTGATTGGCACCACCTTGGCGTGCTCTTGGTCTTCAATCAGCTGGATGATGCGGCTGCCAATGACCACGGCGTCGGCCACCTTGCCAATCGCCTGGGCGGTGGCGGCGTCGCGAATGCCAAAGCCCACACCCACGGGGATCGTCACATGCTGGCGGATGCGAGGCAGCATTTGCTCCACGGCCGAGGTGTCCAGCGCGCCCGAGCCGGTCACGCCCTTGAGCGACACGTAGTACACGTAGCCGCTGGCCACGCGCGCCACCTGGGCCATGCGCTCATCGGTGCTGGTGGGGGCCAGCAGGAAGATCAGGTCCATGCCGTGCTCACGCAGGCTGGCGGCAAAGGTCTCGCACTCTTCGGGTGGGTAGTCCACGATGAGCACGCCGTCCACGCCAGCGGCCGCCGCATCGCGCACAAAGGCACCTGCACCGTGCTTTTGGTCGTAGCGCTCCACGGGGTTGGCATAGCCCATCAGCACCACGGGTGTGGTGCTGTTGCGCTTGCGGAACTCGCGCACATGGTCGAGCACCTGCACCATGCCAATGCCCAGGCTGAGGGCTTTTTCGCCCGCCTTTTGAATCACCGGGCCATCGGCCATGGGGTCGGAAAAGGGCACGCCCAGCTCAATCACGTCGGCACCGGCCTCCACCATGCCGTGCATGAGTGCAGGGGTGATGTCGGCGAAGGGGAAACCAGCGGTCACATAGGGAATCAGTGCCTTGCGGCCCTGCGCTTGCAGGGCAGAGAAGGTGGATGCAATACGGCTCATTTATTTCACCACCTTGATGGATTGCTCGCCGCCCTTGACGGACTGCCCCTGGCAGCTGGGTCGGCAGTAAAAATCGGCGCCACTCAGGTCGGCCACGGTGCCAATGTCCTTGTCACCACGGCCCGAGAGGTTGACCAGGATCGATTGGTCAGGGCGCATGGTTTTGGCCAGTTTCATGGCGTAGGCCACGGCATGGCTGGATTCGAGCGCGGGGATGATGCCCTCGGTGCGGCACAGGTAGTGGAAGGCTTCCAGAGCTTCCTTGTCGGTAATGCCGACGTATTCGGCACGCCCGATTTCCTGCAACCAGGCGTGCTCCGGGCCCACGCCCGGATAGTCCAGGCCTGCACTGATACTGTGAGTTTCGGTGATCTGGCCATTGTCATCCTGCAGGATGAAGGTGCGGTTGCCGTGCAGCACGCCCGCGCTGCCCTTTTGCAGCGATGCCGAGTGTTTGCCCGACTCCAGCCCTTCGCCTGCCGCTTCCACGCCAATGAGGCGCGTTTTCTCGAACGGGATGTAGGGGTGGAAGATGCCCATGGCGTTGCTGCCGCCACCCACGCAGGCGATCACGGCATCGGGCTGGTCGCCCAGCACCTTTTGCTCTGCCAACATGGCGGGCATCTGGTCGATGCACTCCTTGCCGATCACGCTCTGGAAGTCACGCACCATCATGGGGTAGGGGTGTGGGCCTGCCACCGTGCCGATAATGTAGAAGGTGTTGTCCACATTGGCCACCCAGTCGCGCATGGCCTCGTTGAGCGCATCTTTCAGCGTCTTGCTGCCCGATTCCACGGGCACCACCGTGGCGCCCAGCAGTTTCATGCGGTACACGTTGGGGCTTTGGCGCTTGACGTCCTCTGCACCCATGTACACCACGCATTCCAAGCCATAGCGCGCGCAGATGGTGGCCGTGGCCACGCCGTGCTGACCTGCGCCCGTTTCTGCAATCACGCGGGGCTTGCCCATGCGCTTGGCCAGCATGGCCTGGCCGATCACGTTGTTGATCTTGTGAGCGCCGGTGTGGTTGAGGTCTTCGCGCTTGAGGTAGATCTGCGCGCCACCCATTTCGCGGCTGGTACGGGCTGCGTGGTAGATGGGTGATGGGCGACCGACGAAGTGCTTGAGTTCGTAGTGAAACTCGGCCAGAAACTCGGGGTCGTTTTGGTAGCGCGCGTAGGCCTCGCGCAGTTCCTGGATGGCGTGGGTCAGGGTTTCGCTGACGAAGCTGCCGCCGTAGGGGCCGAAATGGCCGGAAGTATCAGGTTGCTGATAGGAATTCATGGGGATTCTTTGCAAGTTGTGCATCGGCCGCCCGCACGGCGGCAACGAAGCGTTGGATCTTCAGTGCGTCTTTGATGCCCTTGATGGGCTTTCCATCGGGGCCATCGGCTTCGACGCCGGAACTGACATCAACCGCCAGCGAGAGACCCCGCGGACGGACTTGCAAAATGCCATCGGTCACGTTTGCAGGCGTGAGTCCACCAGACAAAACGAGGTGAGAGCTGACGCTTGGTGGAAGGAGTGACCAATTGAATGCCTTGCCGCTGCCGCCAAAACCTTCGACATGGGCGTCGAGCAGGATGGCCTGGGCGTGAGAGTAATCGTGGGCGTATTTTACGAGGTCAAAGCTGGCCGCACCGTCGCCCAGGGGAATTCGGGCGGCTCGCAGGTAGGGGCGTGCGCCTTGGTGGGTGGCGGCCAGGCAATCCTCGGGAGATTCATCACCGTGAAACTGGACCGTAGCGCCTGCTACTAAAGCGCTGGCTGCTATCACATTGGTAGCATATTCGTTCGCGAACAGCAAAACTGGTGTGACAAAGGGCGGCAGGCGTCTGGCCAGTTGTGCTGCGCGTTCGGGTGTTACCGCACGCGGGCTGGGGGCATACAGCACGAAACCCACTGCATCGGCGCCTGCCGCCACGGCGGCATCCACGTCCTGCTCGCGGGTCAGGCCGCAGATTTTGATGCGGGTGCGTGCATGCGGCAGCTTGGAGATGTCTTGTGCGTTCATGGCAACCAATCATACGCAGCCGTGCGCTGGGGCAAGCCCCAGGCGGCGTCATAGACCGGGCCTTGAAAAAACAGCCCATCCGGCGAAAACGTGGGCGCTGCCGCATCGCGGGATTTGGCGGCGAGCACCTGCGCCACCCATTCAGGAGGCTGGTTGCCCTGGCCCACGGCAATCAGGCAGCCCATGATGTTGCGGATCATGTGGTGCAAAAACGCGTTGGCTTCGAACTCAAAGCGCCAGTAGCAGGAGCTCCAGCCCAGCTCCGGGTGTGGTTCTCCCAGACCCCGGCGCGTAATGTCGATGCGCTGCAAGGTCTTGACGGGGGACTTGGCCTGGCACGCCGACGCACGAAACGAGGTGAAGTCGTGCTCGCCCAGCAGGTAGTCCGCAGCTTGCCGCATCGCTTGGTGGTCTAGCGGATGGAAAACCCAGCCCACGCGACCGGCGTCCACACTCGGCCGCACGGGGGACTGCAGCAGCACATAGGCGTAGCGCCGCGCGACCGCGCTGGCACGGGCATGGAAGCCGTCCGGCACGGGCTGTGCCCATTGCACGGCAATATCGGCAGGAAGAAAGGTGTTGGTACCCCGTACCCAGGAGGAGGGCGGGCGGTTCAGCGGCGTGTCAAAGTGCACCACCTGCATCAATCCATGCACACCTGCGTCGGTACGGCCTGCGCACAAAGTGCTGACAGGGTGCGTGGCAAAGCGGCCCAGGGCCGCTTCGAGCTTGTCCTGAATCGTGTTGCCCGACAGCTGGCTTTGCCAGCCGCTGTAGGCCTGTCCGTTGTAGCTGACACCCAGCGCCACCCGCGTCATGGGGCGGCCTGGGGGTGGGGAAAGCGCGCCGTGGGAGAACCCGGCTGCATCAGCCCAGTTCGGCCAGCATACGCTGGGCGCGGGTCTTGAGGGCGCCGCTGGATTCGGCCACCACTTCTTCGATCAGCGTGCGAGCACCGTCGGTGTCGCCAATGGCGTTGAACTCTTCGGCCAATGCCAGCTTGGTAGCCAGCGGATCATCCTGCGCCGCAGCCGAGCCGTCATCGACGAACTCGGGTGCCGGAGCGGGTGCCTTGGCCGCAGGGGCTGCCATGGGCTTGGACGGTGCGTTCAGGTCCAGAGACAGTTCGCCCAGATCAAATTCCATGGGGCCGGAATCCTTGGCGTCGCCTGCCAGCGGCATGGGGCCAGATGGCGCCATGCTCAGGTCGTCTGCGCTCGGGAAGTCGAGGTTGGCGACGGGCGGAGGGGCCATCATCGGGCCGGGGGCTGTATCTTGACCACCCCAGGCTGGGGCCGTTGCAGAGGGCAGCTCTGGCAAATCCAGTTCCGGGCGCAGTGTTTGTGGTTCATCGCTGGCATCGGCGTCCGTAGTGCGACGGGTGCCACCTGCGGCCGCGGCCGCAGCTGCAGCGGCCGCCGCTGCAAACCCGCCTGGGGGTGCTGGTGCCACCGAGGGAGCGTCGGTCAGTGCGTCATCTGGCAGGTCCAGATCGAGATCCAGGTCGAGATCGGGGGGGAGTGCCGCCGTGGCAGCCGCATTGCCAGCACCGCCGGTGAAGGTGCTCGGGAAGCCACCTGGGGGCAGCGATGGAGACTCGTCCTCGGCCATGCCGGGGCGGCCGCCAGGCTGGTACAAGCGGTTCTCGGGGTCAAGGTCGCGGCCGAGTTCGGCAATGCGGTTCCAGTCCGGGCCTTCGCCCTGCGTTAGCTTGAACACATCCCCTGCCACCGCTTCCAGTGCCTTGCGGTCCTGGCGCTTGGCGTAAATTTCGCCGAGCTTCACATGGACCGACACGCGGGCCGGATTGTGGCGAATCGCTTCCTTCAGGATTTCCTCGGCCTGCAGGTCGCGGCCATAGGCCAAATAAACGTCTGCCTCCGCCACGGGATCCACATCGCCGCCAGCATCAAGCTGGCTCGGGGAGTAGGCCATGGACGAGCCGGTCGTCATTTCGCTGTTGGCGGTATCCACGCGCTGTCCGCCGCTGGCACCGAAGAATGAATCAGGCTGGATGCGGCTTTCCAGGAACGAGCTGTCTACGCCAGCGTTCTGGCGGCGACGCTGCACCACACGGTACGCGCCATAACCCAGCAACAGGGCCAGCAGGCCACCACCGGCCAGGGGCAGGATCGGATCGTCCATGAGGCCGGAAAGGAAACTCGGCTCTTCAACAGGAGCTGGTGCTGGCGCAGGCGTCCGTACGGGGGCTGCGGGTGCGGACGCGACGGGAGCAGGTGCAGAGGCGGGTTCGGAGGCTGCCTCGGCAGGAACAGCAACATCCGCTGGGGCACTGGCTGCGGGCACCGGAGCCGATGCTGGTGTTTCAGGCATGGCGGGTGCTGTGGGCGTTGCGGGGACTGCAGGGGCCTGCACGGCCACGCCAGCGGGGGCGCTGGCACCGCTAGCAGGCGCGGCACTGCCAGCAGCGGCCGATGCTGCGCCCAGCTTGTTCAGGTCGGTAATGTTCTTGGACAGTTCGGCCATCCGTGTGGCGGCCTCGCTGGCTTGCTTGTCCTTGGCGAGCTGGTCCTCGGCGGCCTTCTGGCCCTTCACGGAGCCTTTGGACAGCGTCAGCTTGTCGGGTGCGGTCGTGGCAGGTTTCTTGTCCTCCACGCGGGTCTGCACCGTGCCTGACGCAGAGCGCTCTGCAGCGGCCACTGCCGTGGTCGGTGCGGCACCTGCCAGCTTGCGACGGAATTCGTTGAAATCCTTGGCCTGGGCTGCCAGGATCTGGCGTGCCTCGGGGGCGGGGGTTGCCTGCGCCGCAACTTCATCGGGCATCTGCAGTACCGCGCCAGCTTTGAGGCGATTGACATTGCCTTGAATGAATGCGTCCGGGTTCGCACGCATCATGGCAACCAGCATCTGATCCAGAGACACGCTGGCGGGGCGGTAGGCATTCGCCAGGCGGCCTGCCGTGTCACCAGTCTGCACCTTGACGCCGTCTGCGGGGGTTGGACGAGGAGCTGCGGCTGCCGGGCGTGGTGCTGGCGGTGCAGCAGTGGCAGGGGATTCGGTGGCGCGCGGGGCGACCGGTGCGCGCACGGCGGGCGCCGACGGCGCGGCAGGTGCCGAGATCTGAGGGGACGCCGTCACATTCGGTGCAGTGCGGCGCAGTGCTGGCGGGTCAAACAGCATGGTATAGCTGCGCACAATGCGGCCCGAGCCCCAGTTGGCGTCCAGCACCAGATCGAGGAAGGGGTCGTTCACCGGGCGATCACTCGTCAGACGCAGCACGGCGGTGCCGTCTGGGCGACGCTGCAGCTGGATCTGCAGGTTGTTGATCGCGGGCGTGTATTCCATGCCCTGGGCTCGGAAAACTTCCGGGGTAGCCGTCGTAGCGCGCAGGGTGTCGGCTTCGGCGGGGGTGATCTGGGGCAGGTCAATTTCGGCGCGCAAAGGCTCGCCCAAGGCAGACTGCACGGTGATGCGGCCCAACGCCAGGGCCGAGGCGTCGCCAGCGTAAAAGCCAGCGGACGCTACGGCCGCAGCCGCCAGGACAGAAAATTTCCAACGATGCATGTTTGCCAACAACTGATTAGGTTTTTGTGCGGCTCGGTCGAGCGGTGCTTTTTTTCTCATGGTCTGGTCCCGCCCCGGCGCGTGAAAATATGTAAAAAGCACCATAGCATCAATGTTTTGCACTGACAAGCTGAGGTGGCTCTGAAGCTTTGAGCGAGGTTCAGACGCACCAGATTGGGGCATTCAAATGTTGCCAATTGCCAACGTGGCGTAACTGAGTGTGTCAAGGTGCCGGGCGTAAAAAAGCGCGCACGGCGAGGGCAGTGCGCGCTTTTGGGGATTGCCGGCTTAGGCGTCGAGCAAGATGCGCAGCATGCGGCGCAGGGGCTCGGCAGCGCCCCAGAGCAGCTGATCGCCAATGGTGAAGGCGCCCACATATTCGGGGCCCATGGCCAGCTTGCGGATGCGGCCCACGGGGATGTTCATGGTGCCGGTCACCGCCACGGGGGTCAGGTCCTGGATGGTGGCTTCACGCGTGTTGGGCACCACCTCCACCCACTGGTTGTCGGCGGCGATCATGGCTTCGAGGTCGGCCACGGGCACATCCTTCTTGAGCTTGAAAGTCAGTGCCTGGCTGTGGCAGCGCATGGCGCCCACGCGCACGCAGAAACCATCGACGGGAATGGCGGAGGCGTTAAAGCCCTCGCCCATACCCAGGATCTTGTTGGTCTCGGCCATGCCCTTCCACTCTTCCTTGGACATGCCGTTGCCCAGGTCCTTGTCGATCCAGGGGATCAGCGAGCCACCCAGCGGTACGCCGAAGTTGGCGGTTTCAGCGGCTGACAGGCTGCGCTGCTTGGCGATCACCTTGCGGTCGATTTCCAGGATGGCGCTCTTGGGATCGTCGAGCAGTGCGCGCACTTCGGCGTTCAGCGTGCCGTACTGCGTGAGCAGCTCGCGCATGTGCTGCGCGCCGCCGCCGGATGCTGCCTGGTAGGTCTGGGTGCTCATCCATTCCACCAGGCCTGCCTTGTACAAAGCGCCCACGCCCATTAGCATGCAGCTCACGGTGCAATTGCCGCCGATCCAGTTCTTGCCGCCGTTGGCCAGGGCGTTCTTGATGACGGGCATGTTGACCGGATCGAGAATGATCACAGCGTCCTTGTCCATGCGCAGGGTGGAGGCGGCATCGATCCAGTGGCCGTTCCAGCCTGCGGCGCGCAGCTTGGGAAACACTTCGGACGTGTAGTCACCGCCCTGGGCGGTGATGATGATTTCGCAGCGCTTGAGAGCCTCAATGTTGAACGCATCCTGCAGTGCAGTCTCGTTCTTGGCTTGGGCAGGGGCCTTTCCGCCTGCGTTCGAGGTGGAGAAGAACATGGGTTCGATCAGATCGAAGTCCTTCTCTTGTTCCATACGGTCCATCAGGACCGAGCCGACCATGCCGCGCCAGCCGACCAACCCTACCAACTTGCTCATTTCAACGCCCTTTCTAAGTAAGAAACAGTGCCAGACCGGACTGCTCGCCTGGCTCGTCTGGCCAGGAGGGGCGCACGACGAACCAGGCTGAGTCAGCCCTTAATGGTCGTGGTTTTGGTGATGGTTGCGCGCGCAGCCACACCGGCCGTGGCGGCGGGTGCAATGTTCAGGGCGAACGTGTGGGCGGCAAACATAGGCGAAGATTGTAGCGGATGCGGGCTTTGGGCTCTGTGCCGTTGTTCCAACAGGCATCTCTGGGGAGCGATCGGCGGGATAGACGGTAGAAAAAGCCAATGACTTGGGGGAGAACCCCCGCCCGTGGTCTGCACCGCACTACAGTCCTGCCTATCGCTTTGTCTGTGATTCATCGAGAGTAGAAAAATGCAAGTCATCGTTGTCGGGTCTGGCAAGCTGGCCAGGGAGCTTTTGGGGGCGCTGCCCTCTGGGGACGCTGGCCAGGTTGTGCCCTGGGCCGCCGAGGGGTTGCCTGCAGAAAAATCGGTGGTGGTGCATGCAGGCTCGGGCCGAGAGCTGCAAGCGGTGAGCGCGTTCTGTGAATCCACGTGCTCTGCGCTGGTAGAGCTGTCCACGGGATCAGCGCTGGAACACCTGGTTGTAGGTTTTCCCGTGGTCCTGTGTCCCAACACCAACCTTCTCATGCTCAAGTTCATGGCCATGCTGGATCGCAGTGGGCATTTGTTCCGTGGCTATCGCATCGGGCTGACCGAGTCGCACCAGGCTCAGAAGTCGTCGGTGCCGGGCACGGCCGTCAGCATGGCGCAGGCGCTGGGCCTTGCACAGGACGAGATCCGTTCCGTGCGCGATGCCGCAGTCCAACAGCGCGTGCTGCAGATCCCCCAAGAGCATCTTGCTCGCCATGCGTACCACGAGGTTTTGATTGAGGATGGTGCCTGTAGCGTGAAGCTGGAAACCCGTGTCTATGGCGACGCCCCGTATGCCGCGGGCGTCGCACAGATCGTGGCGGCCGTGCGCGAGCGGCTGCTGGAGGACCGGCGCTACTCCATCATGGAGTTCATCGACAACGCCTGGCTGTAGGCGCTATTTGGACTCCACAACAAAAAAGCGCCGGAAGACCGGCGCTTTTTCGTGACCGCTGAGCGGCAGGGTTCAGGCGGCCAGCGCCTTGACCACCGCATCACCCATCTGGGCCGTGCCCACCTTGGTGGTGCCTTCGCTGTAGATGTCGGGCGTGCGCAGGCCCTGGGCCAGCACCTTTTGCACGGCGGCTTCGATGCGCTGGGCGGCGGCTTCCTGGTTCAGGCTGAAGCGCAGCATCATCGCGGCCGAGAGGATGGTGGCCAGCGGGTTGGCCACGCCCTTGCCGGCGATGTCGGGCGCACTGCCGTGGCTGGGTTCGTACAGGCCCTGGTTGCTGCTGTTCAGGCTGGCCGAGGGCAACATGCCGATGGAGCCGGTGAGCATGGAGGCTTCGTCCGACAGGATGTCGCCGAACATGTTGCCCGTGACCACCACGTCAAACGCCTTGGGGGCCTTGACCAGCTGCATGGCGGCGTTGTCCACGTACATGTGCTGCAGCTCGACGTCGGGGTATTCCTTGTGCACGTCGGTGACCACATCCTTCCAGAACTGGAAGGTTTCGAGCACGTTGGCCTTGTCCACGCTGGTGACCTTCTTGTTGCGCTTGCGGGCAGCCTGGAAGGCGACGTGGGCGATGCGCTCGATCTCGGGGCGGCTGTAGCGCATGGTGTCAAAGGCTTCCTCGGCACCGGGGAAGTGGCCATCGGTGGCCACGCGGCGACCACGCGGCTGGCCAAAGTAGATGTCGCCCGTCAGCTCGCGGATGATGAGGATATCGAGGCCCGCGATCAGCTCGGGCTTGAGGCTCGATGCGCCCACCAGTTGCTCGTAGCAGATGGCGGGGCGGAAGTTGGCGAACAGGCCCAGGTTCTTGCGCAGGCCCAGGATGGCCTGCTCGGGGCGCAGGGGGCGGTCGAGCTTGTCGTACTTCCAGTCGCCCACAGCGCCGAACAGGATGGCGTCGGCTTCCTTGGCGAGCTTCAGGGTGGATTCGGGCAGCGGGTGGCCGTGGGCCTCGTAGGCGGCGCCGCCGACCAGGGCAGATTCCATCTCGAACTTCAGGTCCAGGGCTTCCAGAACCTTCACGGCTTCGGAGACGATTTCGGTACCGATGCCGTCACCCGGCAGAACTGCGATTTTCATTGAATTTGCTTTGATTTTGATAGCTACTACTGCTTATGGATAAAGCGCTAGAGGCCAATTTAAATGATATTTTTGATGCCTGTGGTGTCTTACGACACCATGGTGTGCGCCAGCCAGGGCTTGGTCGCCAGGCGCTGCGCTTCAAACGCCTTGATCTTGTCGGACTGGCGCAGGGTCAGGCCGATGTCGTCGAAGCCGTTGAGCAGGCAGTACTTGCGGAAGGCCTGCACCTCGAACGGAATCTCTTCGCCCTGAGGACGCACGATGACCTGGCGCTCCAGGTCGATGGTGAGTTGGTAGCCGGGGAAGGCGTGCACTTCATCGAACAGCTGGGCCACCGTTGCCTCGGGCAGCACGATAGGCAGCAGGCCGTTCTTGAAGCAGTTGTTGAAGAAGATGTCGGCAAAACTCGGCGCGATCACGGCGCGAAAGCCGAACTGGTCCAGTGCCCAGGGCGCGTGTTCGCGGCTGGAGCCGCAGCCGAAGTTCTTGCGTGCCAGCAGGATGGAGGCGCCTGCATAGCGCGGCTGGTTCAGCACGAAGTCGGGGTTGGGCTTGCGGCTGGCCGGGTCCTGGCCCGGCTCGCCGTGGTCCAGGTAGCGCCATTCGTCAAACAGGTTCACGCCAAAGCCGGTCTTCTTGATCGACTTCAGAAACTGCTTGGGGATGATCGCGTCGGTATCGACGTTCTCGCGGTCCATCGGGGCCACCAGGCCCTTGAGTAAGGTGAATTTCTGCATGGGTGCCTTGTTACTTGTTGGCGGCGCGTTCGAGTGCGCCCCCTGCCCGTTGAACGTCCTGGCCTACGCCCTTGACGGTGTTGCACCCGCCCAGCAGCAAGGCGGCAGACAGTGCGATGAGGATGGCGGCGATTTTCTTCATGGCGGGCTCCTTCAGGCGAATTGGCGAATGTCCACAAAATGACCGTGCACGGCAGCGGCTGCTGCCATGGCGGGGCTGACGAGATGGGTGCGGCCACCAGCGCCCTGGCGGCCTTCGAAGTTGCGGTTGCTGGTGGATGCGCAGCGCTCGCCCGGCTCCAGGCGGTCGGCGTTCATGGCCAGGCACATGCTGCAGCCGGGCTCGCGCCACTCAAAGCCTGCGGCCACAAAAATCTTGTCCAGGCCTTCGCGCTCGGCCTGCTCTTTGACGAGGCCCGAGCCGGGCACCACCATGGCCAGCTTCACGTTGCTGGCCACCTTGCGGCCGAGGTTCTTCACCACAGCAGCGGCTTCGCGCATGTCTTCGATGCGGCTGTTGGTGCAGCTGCCGATGAACACCTTGTCGATGGTGATGTCGTTGATCGCCTTGCCGGGCTGCAGGCCCATGTAGGTCAAGGCGCGCTCGATGGCGCCGCGCTTGTTGGCATCCTTTTCCTTGTCGGGGTCCGGCACGCGGGCATCCACGCCCAGCACCATCTCGGGCGAGGTGCCCCAGGTGACTTGCGGCACGATTTCGGAGGCGTCGAGCTTCACCACGGTGTCGAACTTCGCGTCGGCATCGGAGTGCAGCGTCTTCCAGTACGCCACGGCCTGGTCCCATTCGACGCCCGTGGGCGACAGGGGGCGGCCCCTGACGTATTCAATGGTCTTGTCGTCCACCGCCACCAGGCCAGCGCGCGCGCCGCCTTCGATGGCCATGTTGCACACGGTCATGCGGCCTTCCATGCTCATCGCGCGGAAGACGGAGCCTGCAAATTCGATGGTGTAGCCGGTGCCGCCGGCCGTGCCGATCTTGCCGATGATGGCCAGCACCACGTCCTTGGGCGTCACGCCCTTGGCGAGCGTGCCGTCCACCTGCACCAGCATGTTCTTGGCCTTCTTGGCCAGCAGCGTCTGTGTGGCCATCACGTGCTCGACCTCGGAGGTGCCGATGCCGTGGGCCAATGCGCCGAATGCACCGTGCGTGCTGGTGTGGCTGTCGCCGCACACCACCGTCATGCCGGGCAGGGTGGCGCCGTTTTCGGGGCCGATCACGTGCACGATGCCCTGGCGCTTGTGCATGAAGGGGAAGAACGCAGCGGGCGAGATCTGCGCCATGTTGTCGTTCAGCGTGGTGATCTGCTCTTTGCTGATCGGGTCGGTGATGCCGTCGTAGCCGTTTTCCCAGCCGGTGGTCGGCGTGTTGTGGTCGGCAGTGGCCACGATGGAGCTCATGCGCCAGACCTTGCGGCCCGCCTCGCGCAGGCCTTCAAACGCCTGGGGGCTGGTCACCTCGTGTACCAGATGGCGGTCGATGTAGAGGATGGAGGTGCCGTCCTCTTCGGTGTGGACGACATGCTCGTCCCAGATCTTGTCGTACAGGGTGCGTCCCATGGCGTGGCTTTCTTTCTGCTTTTCAGGTGGGTGATTGGATTTTAGTGTCGGGGTCTGGCCGGGGTGACAGGTGTTCCACCAGCAAACGGGCCGTGACGGGCAGGGCGTCGAAGTCGCGAGCCACCACGCGCAGCTCGCGGTGGGCCCAGGCATCGGTCAGCGGGATGGCTTGCAGGTTGCCCACGCCGCGCATCAGCGCAAACGCCCGGTCGGGCAGCAGGCCCACGCCCAGGCCGTTGTCGATCATGCGGCACATGGCATCGAGCCCTGTGACCTGGATGCGCTGTCGCAGCGGGCGCCCGGCGGCGGCGGCGGCGGCGCGCATGGCCAGGCTGATGCTGCTGTTGGCATGCAGGCCCACGATGTCCCAGTCCAGAACTTCTTCAAAATTGATAGCGTCCAGCGCAGACAGGTCGTGCGCCAGGGGTACAACGAGCACCAGATTGTCGGCGCGGTAAGGGCGGCTTTGCAATTCCAGGGCACCGTTGCCACTGGCCATGCCGATGTTGCAGATGCCCAAGTCGGCGGCGCCCTCCTGCACGGCATGCAGCACGTCGCTGGAGAGGTGCTCCTGCAGGTCGATCTTGATCTGGCTGTGCTCGCGCGCGAAGGCGCCCAGGTCTTCGGGCAGGAACTGGAAGATGGCCGAGATGTTGGCGTGCATGCGGACATGGCCGCGCACGCCGTCTGCGTATTCGCTCAACTCGCCCTGCATGCGTTCGAGGCCAAACAGCACGGTGCGCGCATGGTGCAGCAGGCTCTCGCCTGCGGGTGTGAGCGTGACGCCCCGGCTGTGGCGGTAGAGCAGGGCGGTGTCCACGGCCGTTTCCAGGTCCGACAGGCGCTTGCTGACGGCCGATGCGGCAATGAATTCGCGCTCAGCCGCGCGGCCAATGCTGCCGAGCTCGCACACCGCCACAAACAGTTGCAGCGAGGTCAGGTCGATACGGCGCGCAAAACTGCGCTCGGAGCTTTTCATGGGGTTTTAACTTCTCGAAATGAGAAGGTTGCCTATTTTCTCCCCATTATTGCCGCTTTGACATCGCGATACGCGATGGCGGCACTGCCCTTCTGCGCGAGGGTAGAACCGCTGAGGCCCAGAAAGCTAACGTGGCTCAGGCGGTGCAGGTGCTGCCGTGTTCTGGCACAGCGGCACGCCAGCGCAACTCATGCTCAATGCGCTGGCGCAGCAGGTCCGAGGCGCTCATTTCGCCGTGCACCACATACACCTGGTCCGGCGCGTGGCCCATGCTGCGAAGCCAGGCGATGAGCTGGTTGCCATCGGCATGGGCTGACGCAGAGGACAGCCGCACCACCTCGGCGCGCACCGCCACGTCCTGTCCGTGGATGCGGATGGTTTTTTCGCCCTCTGCCAGCCGCGCACCACGGGTGCCTGGGGCTTGGTGGCCGGTCAGGATGATCATGTTGCGGTGGTCGCCCGCGTGCAGTGCCAGGTGGTGCAGCACGCGCCCCCCGGTGGCCATGCCGCTGGCCGACAGGATGACCATGGGCCCATGAAGCTTGGCCAGCCCCTTGGATTGCTCGGGCGTCTGGACCATGGTGGCGCCATGCTCCAGTGCCTGCACCTCGCGGCCGCTCAGGCGGTGTTCCTGCATGTGATGCTGGAACAGCCCCGTGGTGCTGACGGCCATGGGGCTGTCCAGAAACACCTTGAGGGAGGCGGGCACCACGCCCTGCGCCTTGAGCAGGCCGATGGCGTGCAGCACCACCTGCGCGCGCCCCACGGCAAACACCGGCACCACGGCAATGCCGCCACGCGCTGCCAGACGCTGCAGGGCGGGGCCCAGTTCGTCGAGCAAGCCTTCGGGTGGGTGTTCGCGGTCGCCGTAGGTGGATTCGATGAGCACCGTGTCAGCCTGGGGTGGTGCGTCGGGCGGGTTCATGAGCAGGTCATCGGGCCGGCCCAGGTCGCCCGAGAAAAGAATGCGTCGGCCTCCCACCTCCAGCAGCACGCTGGCTGCGCCGAGGATGTGGCCTGCGGGCGAAAACGTCACGCGCCAGCCGGGCAGGGGCTCAAACGCCTTGTGAAATGGGTGGATCTGGAACTGCTTGAGGCAATGCAGCGCGTCGAGCCGGGTGTACAGGGGCAGGGCGGGGCTGTGGCTGCTGAGCTGGTGGCGGTTGAGAAAGGCCGCGTCTTCTTCCTGCAGGTGCCCGCTATCGGGTAGCAGAATGGTGCACAGGTCGCGTGTGCCCGGTGTGCAGTGGATGGCGTGGGTGTAGCCGTCGCGCGCCAGCAGCGGCAGGTAGCCGCTGTGATCCAGGTGGGCATGGGTCAGCACCACGGCGTCGATCTGGTGCGGCGTGACGGGCAGGGGCTGCCAGTTGCGCAGGCGCAGTTGCTTGTAACCTTGGAACAGGCCGCAATCGACCAGGAGGCTCTTGCCGTTGTAACGCACCAGGTACTTGGAGCCGGTGACCGTGCCGGAGCCGCCCAGGAAGGTGATGTTGACGTTCATGTGCCCAAGCTCCCGGGTGATCATTGATGAGACCCATCCTACTGCGCTGTGCGTGCATCGCACGGGCCTTCGGGAGTTTCTTGCCCTGCGTCAAGAAAAAACCGCCTGGGCCAAAAGGCCACAAGCGGTTTTCGATGGGATGCCGGTGCGCGGTCAGCTGAAGAAGTTCTTCAGCCGGTCCGTCCAGCTCTCGCCACTGGGCGAGTGGCGGGCGCCGCCCTTCTTGAGCGAATCTTCCAGTTCGCGCAGCAGCTTGCGCTGGTGCTCGGTGAGCTTCACGGGGGTCTCTACGGCGATGTGGCAGTACAGGTCGCCCGGATAGCTGGCGCGCACGCCCTTGATGCCCTTGCCACGCAGGCGGAACTGCTTGCCGGCCTGGGTGCCTTCAGGAATGTCGATCGCTGCCTTGCCCGCGAGCGTGGGCACCTCGATCTCTCCGCCCAACGCAGCCGTGATGAAGCTCACGGGCACTTGGCAGTGCAGGTCGTCGCCATCGCGCTCGAAGATGTCGTGTTTCTTCAGGCGGATCTCGATGTACAGGTCACCCGGTGGGCCGCCGTTGGTGCCCGGCTCGCCGTTGCCGGTGGAGCGGATGCGCATGCCGTCGTCGATGCCCGCAGGGATCTTCACTTCCAGCGTCTTTTGCTTCTTGAGCTTGCCCTGGCCATGACAGGTCGTGCACGGCTCGGGGATGATCTTGCCCGTGCCCCGGCAATGCGGGCAGGTCTGCTGCACGCTGAAGAAGCCCTGGCGCATCTGCACCGTGCCTGCGCCCTGGCAGGTGCCACACGTCTTGGCACTGGTGCCGGGCTTGGCACCGCTGCCGTGGCAGGTGTCGCAGCTCTCCCACGAGGGGATGCGGATCTGCGCATCCTTGCCGCGCGCGGCTTCTTCCAGCGTGATCTCCATGGCGTAGCTGAGGTCGCTGCCCCGGTACACCTGTCGGCCGCCGGCACCGCGCCCACGCCCGCCCTGCTGGCCAAACATGTCGCCGAAGATGTCGCCAAAGGCCTCGGCAAAACCACCAAACCCCTCCGCCCCCGCGCCGCCGGGGCCGCGCATGTTGGGGTCTACCCCGGCGTGGCCGTACTGGTCGTAGGCCGCACGTTTTTGCGGGTCGGAGAGCATCTCGTAGGCCTCTTTGGCCTCCTTGAACTTCTCTTCGGCAGGCTTGGCTGCGTCACCCTGGTTGCGGTCAGGGTGGTGCTTCATCGCCAGCTTGCGATAGGCCTTCTTGATTTCTTCGTCCGAGGCGTTCTTGGGAACGCCCAGGATTTCGTAAAAGTCTCTTTTGGACATGGTCATTCTGAGCCCGGTTGGAACAGGAACGCCGCGCAAGCCCCGTCAAGGGCCCCGCGCGGCGGCTGGGGTCAACGGGGGCGTGCTCAGCCCTTCTTGACTTCCTTCACCTCGGCATCGACGACGTTGTCGTCGTCTGCGGGCTTGGCTGACGCACCACCAGCCGATGCGCCTGCGGCCTCTGCACCCCCGGCTGCCTGAGCAGCTTGCGCTGCCTGGGACTCTGCGTACATCTTTTCGCCCAGCTTCTGGCTGGCAGCCATCAGCGCCGTGGTCTTTTCTTCAATCGCGGCCTTGTCTTCGCCCTTCAAGGCTTCTTCCAGTGCCTTGACTGCAGCAGTGATCGCGTCCTTTTCGCCTGCGTCGAGCTTGTCGCCGTGTTCGGCCAGGCTCTTGTTCACGCTGTGCACGGCGGCTTCACCCTGGTTGCGGGCTTGCACCAGCTCCAGCTTCTTCTTGTCGTCGGCCGCGTTCAGCTCGGCATCCTTCACCATCTGCTGGATTTCTTCTTCCGACAGGCCCGAGTTGGCCTTGATGGTGATCTTGTTTTCCTTGCCCGTGCCCTTGTCCTTGGCGCCCACGTGCAAGATGCCGTTGGCGTCGATGTCAAACGACACTTCGATCTGCGGAACACCGCGGGACGCAGGTGGAATGCCTTCCAGGTTGAACTCGCCCAGCAGCTTGTTGCCGGTAGCCATTTCGCGCTCGCCCTGGTAGACCTTGATGGTCACGGCAGGCTGGTTGTCATCAGCCGTCGAGAAGGTCTGTGCGAACTTCGTCGGGATGGTCGTGTTCTTCGTGATCATCTTGGTCATGACACCGCCCAGGGTTTCGATACCCAGCGACAGGGGCGTCACGTCCAGCAGCAGCACGTCCTTGCGGTCACCCGACAGCACCTGGCCCTGGATGGCGGCGCCCACGGCCACGGCTTCGTCAGGGTTCACGTCCTTGCGGGGGTCCTTGCCGAAGAATTCCTTGACCTTTTCCTGCACCTTGGGCATCCGGGTCATGCCGCCGACCAGGATCACGTCATGGATGTCAGACACCGACACGCCAGCGTCCTTGATGGCCATGCGGCAAGGAGCGATGGTGCGCTCGATCAGCTCTTCCACCAGTTGTTCCAGCTTGGCGCGGGTCAGCTTGATGTTCAGGTGCTTGGGGCCCGATGCGTCTGCCGTGATGTAGGGCAGGTTGATGTCTGTCGAGGCCGAGTTCGACAGTTCGATCTTGGCTTTCTCGGCCGCTTCCTTCAGGCGCTGCAGGGCCAGCACGTCATTCTTGAGGTTGACGCCCGACTCCTTCTTGAACTCGTCAATGATGAAGTCGATGATGCGCTGGTCGAAGTCTTCGCCGCCCAGGAAGGTGTCGCCGTTGGTCGACAGCACTTCGAACTGCTTTTCGCCGTCCACGTCGGCGATTTCGATGATGGACACGTCGAACGTGCCGCCACCCAGGTCATACACCGCGATCTTGCGGTCGCCCTTTTCCTGCTTGTCCAGGCCGAAGGCCAGGGCCGCGGCGGTAGGCTCGTTGATGATGCGCTTGACGTCCAGGCCCGCAATGCGGCCAGCGTCCTTGGTGGCCTGGCGCTGTGCGTCGTTGAAGTACGCGGGCACGGTGATGACGGCTTCCGTCACGGGCTCGCCCAGGTAGTCTTCAGCCGTCTTCTTCATCTTGCGCAGGATGTCGGCAGACACTTGCTGGGCCGACAGCTTGTTGCCGCGCACTTCGATCCATGCGTCGCCGTTGTCGGCGGCCACGATCTTGTAGGGCATCAGGTCGATGTCCTTTTGCACTTCTTTTTCGGTGAACTTGCGGCCGATCAGGCGCTTGACGGCGTACAGCGTGTTCTTGGGGTTGGTCACGGCCTGGCGCTTGGCCGAGGCACCGACGAGGATCTCGCCGTCTTCCTGGTAGGCCACGATGGAGGGCGTGGTGCGTGCTCCTTCGCTGTTTTCGATCACGCGGGTCGTGTTGCCCTCCATGATGGAGACGCAGCTGTTGGTCGTACCCAGGTCAATGCCGATGATTCTTCCCATGATTTTTCTCCGAATGCTTGAATGGTTTGGATGGCTAGTAACTTGTGGATAACTTGGTGTGGTTCAAGTCTTCCGGGTCGATTTTTTTGAGGCTTACTTGGGAGCCGTCACGGTGACCAGGGCCGGACGCAGCACACGCTCGGCGATCACATAGCCCTTTTGCAGCACAGCCACCACGGTGTTGGCTTCCTGCTCGGCAGGCACCACGCTGATGGCCTGGTGCTGGTGCGGATCGAACTTGGCGCCAGCGGCCGGGTTGATGGCAATCACCTTGTTGCGCTCCAGTGCCGACGTCAGCTGGCGCAGGGTGGCGTCGGCGCCTTCGCGCAGCTGCTGGGGCGTAGCTTCCTTGATGGCCAGGGCGGCATCCAGGCTGTCGGCCACGGGCAGCAGGCTCTCGGCAAAACTCTCGATACCGAATTTGCGGGCTTTGGAAACCTCGTCTTCGGCGCGGCGGCGGGCGTTTTCGGCCTCGGCCTTGGCGCGCAGGAACTGGTCGGCCAGATCAGCGCTTTTGGCCTTGAGCTCGGCCAACTCGCCCTGCAGGCGTGCCAGCTCGTCAGAGGCGTGGGCAGCCATGGCGGCTTCGACTTCTTCGGGGGCGGGGGCGCTCTGTGCGGGGGTGGTTTGGCTGGTGTCGGACATGTCTTGGTCTGGAAGTAAATGAACGGTACGCGCGGGATCTGGGGGCGTGACACCACAAATCAAGGTCTGCACCAGGGGTATGGTCTCTCGGGCCCCGTATGCATCGCGGTTTGTTGTATTACATGTCGGCCCAGCCACTGGTTTTGCAAGGGGCTGGACGCATCTATGGCATCTTTTTGTACGCCTGCACAGGGGCGGCGAAGCACTGAGTGTACAAGCGACGCAGGCCGGGCTATAATCGCAGGCTTTCCCTTGCCACACCACTTCAAGACGCAGTGGGTGGTCTTACCCAAAAGGAGTATGCATGCGTCATTACGAAATCATTTTGTTGATCCATCCGGATCAAAGCGAACAAGTTCCCGCCATGCTGGAGCGCTACAAGGGCATGATCACCGCTGGCGGTGGCAAGGTGCACCGCGTGGAAGACTGGGGCCGCCGTCAACTGGCGTACCTGATCAACAAGCTGGCCAAGGCCCATTACCTGTGCGTGAACATCGAAGCCGACCAGGCCGTGATGGCTGAACTGGAGCACGCCTTCAAGTTCAACGACGCCGTGCTGCGCCACCTGACGGTTCAGAAGAAGAAGGCCGACACGGGCCCATCTTCCATGATGAAGACTGTCGAGCGCGAAGAAGCCCGCAAGGCCAGCCAAGCTGAATATGCAGCTGCTGGCGGCGAGCGTGGCGAGCGCCCAGATCGCGCCGAGCGCTGATCTAGCCCGTTGGAGTGGAGAACCGCGTCGCTTTGACCGCCTGTATCGCAGAGGCTGAACCCCTGCGCTACACGCCCGCCGGATTGCCTGCCCTTACGCTGCGCCTCGAACACGAGTCCCAGCAAACCGAGGCAGGCCACCCCCGCGAAGTCAAGGCTGCCATGAAAGCCATTGCCTTTGGAGCGATGGCCGAGCGACTGGCACGGCAGAACATCGGAAGTCTCTGGACTTTCCATGGATTTCTGGCCAACCCGCGCAATGGCAAGACCGCAGTGCTGCACATCCAGGATATTCAACAAAATTAATTTTCCAAGGGGTCCGCAATGGCCACGTTCAAGAAGTTCAACAAAGACAAGCGCCCAAAGCGCAACACCCAGTCCCTGCTGTTCAAGCGCAAGCGCTTTTGCCGCTTCACGGTGACCGGTGTTGAAGAAATCGACTACAAGGATGTCGACACGCTGCGCGACTTCATCGCCGAAAACGGCAAGATCATCCCCGCACGCCTGACCGGCACGCGCGCCATCTTCCAGCGTCAGCTGAACACCGCCATCAAGCGCGCGCGCTTCCTGGCCCTGGTGCCTTACAGCGACCAGCACAAGATCTAAGGAGCACAACCCATGCAAATCATCCTGCTCGACAAGGTTGTGAACCTCGGCAACCTCGGTGAAATCGTCAAGGTCAAAGACGGCTACGCCCGCAACTTCCTGATCCCCGCTGGCCGTGCCCGCCGCGCCACGGAAGCCGCCAAGGCAGAGTTCGAAGCCAAGCGCGCTGAACTCGAAAAGGCCGCAGCTGCCAAGCTGGCAGAAGCCCAAGCCCAAGGCGAAAAGCTGGCTGGCACCACCGTCAAGCTGACGCAAAAGGCTGGCGTGGACGGTCGTCTGTTTGGTTCCGTGACCAACCACGACATCGCCGAAGAGCTGAGCAAGCAAGGCTACAAGATTGCCAAGGCACAAGTTCGCCTGCCCAACGGCCCGATCAAGGTCGTGAGCGAAAGCACTGTCAGCGTGGCTCTGCACACCGATGTGGTGGTGGACGTGACCGTGTCGGTTTACGGCGAAACCGCCTGAGATTCACTTCGGTGTTTCACGCAAAGCCGCCTTCGGGCGGCTTTTGTTTTTTGTGCGGCTGTGGTTTGTACACGGTTGCCCACTGGTTGCCCCAACTTTATCCACAGACTTGTGCCATGACGGCGCGCCACATGGGCGCTAGCATGCCGGGTTAGCTCCGAGGATTTCATGTCTGCTGTTTTCCCGTCCCTTGACGATGGCTTCACGCCGGTGCCCGACCGCGAAATCGCCCAGTTGCGCGTGCCGCCGCACTCCATCGAGGCAGAGTCCAGTGTGCTGGGGGGCCTGCTGCTGGACAACAACGCCTGGGACCGCGTGGGCGACCTGCTGGTAGAAAGCCATTTCTACCGCCATGAGCACCAGATGATCTACTCGGCCATCGGCGCACTGATCAACGCCAGCAAGCCGGCCGACGTGATCACCGTGTTCGAGCACCTGCAGAACCAGGGCAAGGTGCAAGAGATGGGTGGGCTGGCCTATCTGAACAATCTGGCGCAATACGTGCCCAGCGCCAGCAACATCCGCCGCTATGCGGAAATCGTGCGCGAGCGTGCCATCCTGCGCAAGCTGGTCACGGCCAGCGACGAAATTTCCACCAATGCGTTCAACCCGCAAGGCAAGACGGTCGAACGGATTCTGGACGAGGCCGAGTCCAAGATTTTTGCCATTGGCGAGGAAGGCTCGCGCACTAAGCAGGGTTTCCAGTCGCTGGATACGCTGGTGATCGACCTGCTCGACCGCGTGCAGGAGATGGCGGACAACCCTGTGGATGTGACGGGTGTGCCCACAGGCTTTGCGGACCTGGACCGCATGACCTCGGGTCTGCAGGCGGGCGACATGGTGGTGCTGGCAGCGCGCCCCTCCATGGGCAAGACCTCGTTCGCTGTGAACATTGCCGAGCACGTGGCGCTCAATGAGGGCCTGCCGGTCGCCATCTTCTCGATGGAAATGGGCGCCGCCCAGCTGGCGGTGCGTATCGTGGGTTCGATTGGCCGGGTGAACCAGGGCAATCTGCGCACCGGCAAGCTCACCGATGACGAGTGGCCGCGCCTGACCGAGGCGATTGAAAAACTGCGCACCGTCTCGCTGCACATTGATGAGACCCCCGGCCTCACGCCCGGCGAATTGCGCGCCAACGCGCGGCGCCTGGCGCGCCAGTGCGGCAAGCTGGGCCTGATCGTGGTCGACTATTTGCAGCTGATGAGCGGCTCTGGTTCGGCGGCCAGTTCGGACAACCGGGCGACCGAGCTTGGTGAAATTTCCCGGGGCCTCAAGATGCTGGCCAAGGAACTGCAGTGCCCGGTGATCGCGCTGTCTCAGCTCAACCGCTCGGTGGAGCAGCGCACCGACAAGCGCCCCATGATGTCCGACCTGCGCGAGTCGGGCGCTATCGAGCAGGATGCCGACATCATCATGTTCATCTACCGCGACGACTACTACAACAAGGACTCCAAGGAGCCCAACGTGGCCGAGGTCATCATCGGCAAGCAGCGGAACGGCCCCACGGGTACCGTGAAGCTGTTCTTCCAGAAGAACCAGACGCGCTTCGAGAACCTGGCCATGGGTTCGGGCGACGATTTCTAATAAAAATAGCCACTATCGCTTATTGGGTAAGCGCAAGTAGCTATCAAATTAGGAGTTTTTGACCGAGGTAGATGGTGTTGGTCGGAGTTCCGTTACGGTCGCAGTACCCACACCAGCAAACCTGCACATCCCACTGCAAGAACACCCACAGCCACAGTGAGCCGTTGCTGGCGTTGGCGCAGCACTTCTACCGCCTGCACCACCTGGGCATTCTGTTCGGCCAGTGACTGGATCAGCACGGCGGATTCCTGTTGCTCCTGCTCCAGCATTGCCACCCGGTCGCGCAGATGTTCCAGCTGCAAGGCCACGGGAATGTCGGGTTCGCCCCCAGCGCCTTCGAGTGCTCCCGCAGCAGCTTCAGCGTTCCCTTTTCGGGTGGTGCCCAGCAGCTTCTTGGCCGCCTGGAGAATCTGGGGCGTTGCCTCGATGACGTCGCCCCAGGGCACCAGCTTCAGTGCTGCAACCCAGCCTGCAGCCAACTCAGAGCACCTCGCTGGCGAAATCTGCCAAGCGCGAGCGTTCGCCGCGCGCCAGCGTGATGTGCCCGCTGTGCGGCCAGCCCTTGAAACGGTCCACGGCGTAGGTAAGCCCGGATGACCCTTCGGTCAGGTACGGCGTGTCGATCTGCGCGAGGTTGCCCATGCAGATGATCTTGGTGCCGGGGCCTGCGCGCGTGATCAGCGTCTTCATTTGCTTGGGCGTCAGGTTCTGCGCCTCATCGATGATCACGTACTTGTTCAGGAAGGTGCGCCCGCGCATGAAGTTCATGCTCTTGATCTTGATGCGGCTGCGGATCAGCTCGTTGGTGGCAGCGCGGCCCCACTCGCCCGCGTTGCCGCCGTCGCCCTTGGCCAGGAACTCCAGGTTGTCGTCCAGCGCGCCCATCCAGGGGCCCATCTTTTCTTCTTCGGTGCCGGGCAGGAATCCGATGTCCTCGCCCACGCTCACCGTGGCGCGGGTCATGATGATCTCGGTGTAGCGGCGATCGTCCAGCACCTGGGTCAGGCCTGCAGCCAGGGCGAGCAGGGTCTTGCCGGTGCCGGCCGTGCCGGTCAGGGTCACGAAGTCGATCTCGGGGTCCATGAGCAGGTTCATGGCGTAGTTCTGCTCGCGGTTGCGCGTGGTCACGCCCCACACGGCATTTTTGGCCGAACCGTAGTCCTTGAGCGTCTGCAGCACTGCTGTTTTCTCGCGGATTTCGCTCACGCGCGCAAACAGGCTGGGCTCGCCGGGGGCTTCGAAGTACACGAACTGATTGATCATCAGCTGCGGCACGATGGGGCCGCCAATGCGGTAATAGGTGTGGGCGCCGCTTTGCCAGCTTTCCACGTTCTTGCCGCTCTTGGCCCAGAAGTCGGGGGGCAGGGCCAGCACGCCAGCGTAGAGCAGGTCGCCATCTTCCAGCGTCTTGTCGTTCTGGTAGTCCTCGGCAGTCAGGCCCAGCGCGCGGGCTTTGACGCGCATGTTGATGTCTTTGGAGACCAGCACCACTTCGCGCGGTGCGTGCAGCTTGCGCAGGGCTTCGACCACGCCCAGGATCTGGTTGTCGGCTTTGCCCGGGGGCAGGCTGGTGGGCAGGCTGTAGTCCAGTGGCACCGTCTGGAAGAACAGGTGGCCACCCGCAGCACGCTGGCCGGTGGAGTCGAGCTTGAGGCCCTTGGCCATGTCGGCGCCCTGAGCGGCAGCCAGGGCATCCAGCGTGCGGCTGGCTTGGCGGCCGTTGCGGGCCACTTCGGTCATGCCCTTCTTGTGGCCGTCCAGTTCTTCCAGCACGATCATCGGCAGGAAGATGTCGTGCTCTTCAAAGCGGAAGAGGCTGGTTGGGTCATGCAGGAGCACGTTGGTGTCCAGCACAAAGAGCTTGGTCGGGCCTTGCGGTGCGGATTTGCGGGTGCGTGTGGTGGTCGCGGTGGCCGGGGCGGCGCTGGCGGTGACGGCGGCAGGTGTGTCGGTGCTGCGTGCCTTGCGCGTGCCGGTGCTTCGGGCCACGGGGGCGGCGGAGGGTTGGGGTGTACGTGCTCGGGTCTCAATCTGGACCAATGGGGCTGTGTCAGGCGCTGCCAGCGACGAGGCCACGCTGTCTGCCTTGCGTCCGGCGCGGGTGGGGGCTGTAGCGGTGGTGGTGCGCTGGGGCGTAGCAACGGCTTCGTTGGCCGAGGTGGTAGCTACGCGGGGGCGGGCTGCGACTTCAAAGGCTTCTGGCGCGAGGAGTGCAGCGCGCCGGCTGGGGGCGGGGGGCAGGGGCATGGTGGCAGGGCCTCGGTCGGTAAAGGGGTAATGGGTGGGTCAGAAAGCAAAAAGCCGCCTGGAGGCCAAGGCGGCTTTTTGGAGGAGGGCAAACGTTGCGATAACCAGGGGCATAAAACCATTATGCCTACTCCGGATGTCTTGCCTGGGCAAAACAAGCGGGGTGTCGCGCCGATGCCCCAATGTGCAGATCAGGCGGCCTTTTTCAGGGCCTTGATGGATTTGACGGCTTTCAGGACCTCGTCCACGTGGCCGGGAACCTTGAGGCCGCGCCACTCTTGCACCAGCAGGCCGTCGGGGCCGATCAGGAAGGTGCTGCGCTCAATGCCCTTGACCTTCTTGCCGTACATGATCTTGTTCTTGACCACACCGAACATGTGGCACATCTTTTCTTCGGTGTCGGCGATGAGTTCGAAGGGCAGTTCCAGCTTTTCCTTGAATTCGTCGTGCGACTTCATGTTGTCGCGGGACACGCCGAAAACGGCAGCGCCTGCCTTCACGAAGTCCTTGTACTTGTCGCGAAACTGCATGGCCTCAGTGGTGCAGCCAGGCGTGTTGTCCTTGGGATAGAAGTAGAGAACCAGAATTTGGCCAAGGTGGGAGGTGTTGGAGACCTTGAGTCCACCGGTAGCGTTGGCTTCAAATTCAGGGAGGGGTTTGTTGACAACGATCGCCATATCACTTCAATCTCTCAGGATGTAGTCGTTGGTAAGCCGGGGGAGCTAGTGTGTTATTGCTCTTGGTGGTGCCCCCGACCGCAACCGGCGATTTTACCCCGAATTCACTCTTCGGCCAAATGTAAGACAGTGTGTCCGGCCCGCAGTGGCGGGCATTTAGGCAAGGCCTTGCATAGGTGCAAGCGCCGGATTTGCAGCTTGTCGCGGTGGTTGCGGGCCTGCAGCTCAGGCTTCCAGAATCAGTGCTGCCACCACGTTGCGCCCTTCACTGGCAAGGATGTTGTACGTGCGGCAGGCGGCAGGGGTGTCCATGGTTTCCAGCCCCAGCCGGCGGGCGATGAGCGGCGCCAGCCACGCTGGTGGCGGGAACCGGTTGCGTGTGCCGCTGCCAAAAATGACCAGCTCTGTCTCCAGTGCTGCCAATTGCGCGAAGTGTTCGGGCGTCAGGTCTTCAAAGCGCGTGCAGGGCCAAGCCTGGCGCAGCCCCGACGAGCCGATGATGACGCTGTGCGTGATCTTCTCGGCATCCACGCCGATCCAGCCGGGGCCGTAGCCGCTGATGGTTTGTGCGTTCGAGCGGTCGGGCTGGAATTTCATGGGTGTTGGCGTCGGTTGCAGGCGGTGGCGCTGCGGGTAGGCCCGGCGCAGGGCCCGGGCGCGCTTGTGATCTGTGGTCAAATTATAGGTTTCGCCAAGGTGCCAGCCGCTCTGGCCGCCACCTGACCCCACTGCACCACCGTCAGCGCATGAAAACCGTCCAAAAATCCGCCAAGCTCGCCAACGTCTGCTATGACATCCGGGGGCCCATCATGGACGCGGCCAAGCAGATGGAGGAAGACGGCCACAAGATCATCAAGCTCAACATCGGCAACCTGGCGGTGTTCGGTTTTGATGCGCCGGAAGAGATTCAGCTGGACATGATCCGCAACCTGCCCAATTCTGCGGGTTATTCGGACAGCAAGGGTATCTTTGCGGCGCGCAAGGCCGTCATGCACGAGACCCAAAAGCAGGGCATCAAGGGTGTGATGCTGGACGACATCTACCTGGGCAACGGCGCCAGCGAGCTGATCGTGATGGCCACCAATGCGTTGCTGGACAACGGCGACGAGTTGCTGCTGCCCTCGCCCGACTACCCCCTGTGGACCGCCGCTGCCAGCCTGTCGGGCGGCACGCCCGTGCACTATGTGTGCGATGAAGCCAACGGCTGGATGCCCAACCTTCAGGATATCCGCGCCAAGATCACGCCCCGCACCAAGGGCATCGTGGTCATCAACCCCAACAACCCGACGGGCGCGCTGTATTCGGACGAATTGCTCAAGGGCATCGTCGCCATTGCACGCGAGCATGGCCTGGTCATCTTTGCCGACGAGGTGTATGACAAGGTGCTGTACGACGGCGCCAAGCACACGGCCATTGGCTCGCTGAGCGAGGATGTGCTCACACTCACCTTCAATTCGCTGTCCAAGAGCTACCGCTCGTGTGGCTACCGCGCGGGCTGGATGGTGGTGTCGGGCGACAAGAAGCCCGCCAAGGACTACATCGAGGGCCTGAACATGCTCTCGAACATGCGCCTGTGCGCCAACGTGCCTGGCCAGTGGGCGGTGCAGACGGCGCTGGGTGGCTACCAGAGCATCAATGAACTGGTAGGCGAGGGCGGCCGCCTGCGCAAGCAGCGTGATCTGGCGTACGAGCTGATCACGGCCATTCCGGGCGTGACCTGCGTGAAGCCCCAGGCGGCGCTCTACATGTTTCCGCGCCTTGACCCCGCCGTGTATCCCATCGAGGACGACCAGCAGTTCTTCCTGGAGCTGCTGCAGGAGACCAAGGTCATGCTGGTGCAGGGCACAGGCTTCAACTGGGCGGCGCCGGACCATTTCCGCATCGTGTTCCTGCCGCACGAAGACGATCTGCGCGACGCGATTGGCCGCGTGGCACGCTTCCTGGAGCAATACCGCAAGCGCGTGCAAATGGCGGCGGCTGCGTAACTTGCACGTTGAACGGTGCAGAAACTCATTTTTTCATAGCTGCTAGCGCTTGATGGATAAGCGCCAGAGCCCATTTTGACTGATAAAAATCCCATGAAACCCATCCAAGTAGGCCTTCTGGGCATCGGCACCGTCGGCAGCGGCGTGTTCAACGTGCTCGCGCGCAACCAGGACGAGATCAGCCGCCGCGCTGGCCGTGGCATTGAGATCACCATGGTGGCCGATCTGGACGTGGAGCGCGCCAAAGCGGTAGTGGGTGCTGACATCCAGGTCGTCAACGACGCCCGCGCCATCATTGCCAACCCCGACATCGACATCGTCATCGAGCTGATTGGTGGCTATGGCATCGCCCGCGCGCTCGTGCTCGAAGCCATCGCCGCTGGCAAGCATGTGGTCACCGCCAACAAGGCGCTGCTGGCCGTGCACGGCACAGAGATCTTCGCGGCTGCATCGGCCAAGGGCGTGATGGTGGCCTTTGAGGCGGCCGTGGCGGGGGGCATCCCCATCATCAAGGCGCTGCGCGAAGGCCTCACCGCCAACCGCATCCAGTGGATCGCCGGCATCATCAACGGCACCACCAATTTCATCCTGTCCGAGATGCGCAGCAAGGGGCTGGACTTTGATGTGGTGCTCAAGGAAGCACAGCGCCTGGGCTACGCCGAGGCCGACCCCACCTTCGACATCGAAGGCGTGGACGCCGCGCACAAGGTCACGCTGATGAGTGCCATTGCGTTTGGCATCCCGGTGCAGTTCGACAAGGCCTATGTCGAAGGCATCACCAAGCTCGGCGCGGCCGACATCAAGTACGCCGAGCAACTGGGCTACCGCATCAAGCTGCTGGGCATCACGAAGCGCGCGGACAAGGGCATCGAACTGCGCGTTCACCCGAGCCTCGTGCCCTCCAAGCGCCTGATCGCCAACGTCGAAGGCGCCATGAACGCCGTGGTGGTGCAGGGCGATGCCGTGGGCACTACGCTGTACTACGGCAAGGGCGCGGGCAGCGAGCCGACCGCCAGTGCCGTCATTGCCGATCTGGTGGATATCGCGCGCCTGCACACGGCCGACCCTGAGCACCGCGTGCCGCACCTGGCCTTCCAGGCCAACACGCTGGCCGATGCCATGGACACGCTGCCCGTGCTGCCCATGAGCGAAGTGGTCACCAGCTACTACCTGCGCCTGCGCGTGGCCGACCAGGCCGGTGTGCTGGCCAAGGTCACCGGCCTGTTGGCCGAGGCCGGTGTGAGCATCGACGCAGTATTGCAGCGTGAGGCTGACGAAGTCGGTGGTGAAGGATCTACGCAAACGGACCTGATCATCCTGACCCACGACACCCGCGAAGGCACCATGGACGCCGTGATCGCCCAGATGCAGGCCCTGCCCACGGTGCTGGCGCCCATCACGCGCATCCGCAAGGAGGAACTGAACTGATGCTGTACATCTCCACACGCGGCCACGCCGACAGCAAGCATTTCTGCGACATCCTGCTCGAAGGCCTGGCGCCCGATGGCGGCCTGTACCTGCCCGAGCACTACCCGCAGGTCAGCGACGCGATGCTGACAAAGCTGCGCAAGGCTTACCACGAGCAAGGCTACGCCGAGCTGGCGTTTCAGATCCTGTCGCTCTACATCGATGACATCCCCGCCGCTGATCTGAAGGCCCTGTGCGCCAAGACGTACACCGCCGAGGTGTTTGGCACGGGCGAGATCGTGCCCCTGCGCCACCTCGAAGACGGCCTGTGGCTCGAAGCCCTGTCCAACGGCCCCACGCTGGCCTTCAAAGACATGGCGATGCAATTGCTGGGCAACCTGTTCGAATACGAACTGAACCGCCGCGGTGAAGAACTCAACATCCTGGGCGCCACCAGCGGCGACACTGGCAGCGCGGCCGAGTACGCCATGCGCGGCAAAAAGGGCGTACGCGTCTTCATGACCAGCCCGCACGGCCGAATGAGTGCGTTCCAGCAGGCGCAAATGTTCAGCCTGCAGGACGAGAACATCCACAACATCGCCATCGAAGGCGTGTTCGACGACTGCCAGGACATCGTCAAGGCCGTCAGCAACGACCTGGCCTTCAAGCGCAAGTACAAGATTGGCACCGTCAACTCCATCAACTGGGCGCGCCTGCTGGCGCAGGTGGTGTACTACTTCGCGGGCTACATCCAGGCCACCGAGACCAACAACCAGAAGGTCAGCTTCACGGTGCCCAGCGGCAACTTTGGCAACGTGTGTGCGGGCCATGTGGCGCGCATGATGGGCCTGCCCATTGCCAAGCTGGTGGTGGCCACGAACGAGAACGACGTGCTCGACGAGTTCTTCCGCACCGGCGCCTACCGCGTGCGCGCCGCAGCCGACACGCACGAGACATCAAGCCCCTCGATGGACATCAGCAAGGCCAGCAACTTCGAGCGGTTCATTTTTGACCTGCTGGGACGCAACGGCCAGCGCACGAACGCGTTGTTTGCCAAAGCGCTGCCTGCCTATGGCAGGTTCGACCTGAGCGCCGAGCCGCTGTTTGCCGATGCCGCCACCAAATACGGTTTTGAAAGTGGCAAGAGCACGCACGCCGACCGCCTGGCCACCATCAAGGACAACTTCGAGCGCCACGGCGTCACCATCGACACCCACACGGCCGACGGTGTGAAGGTGGCGCGCGAACACCACCAGGACCCCAAGGTGCCCATGATCGTGCTGGAGACCGCGCTGCCCATCAAGTTTGCTGAGACCATCGTCGAAGCCCTGGGTCATGCGCCCGAGCGGCCCGCCAAGTTCGCGGGCATTGAAGACCTGCCCAAGCGCGTGCAGGTGATGCCGGCCAACGTGCAGTTGGTCAAGCAATACATCGAGCGCCACTGCACGCCCGCCCTCTAGGGTGGGCAATCCGCAGCCGCTCTGTCGCTGCGGATGCGGGAGCGGGAGCGGCTCAGGATGCTGGGTTTGAACAAAAAATGCCCCTGGCGCTTGTCTGGTAAGCGTTAGCAGCTATAAATACAATAGCTAACCAAGGAGCAGTGGATGAAGGTTGTCGGTTTTGCCGGTTTTTCCGGCAGTGGCAAGACCACGCTGGTCGAGCAGTTGATCCCCGAGCTGCGGCTGCGGGGGTTGCGCGTGTCGGTGGTCAAACATGCCCACCATAGTTTCGACATCGACCACCCGGGCAAGGACACGTACCGCCACCGCGAGGCAGGGGCCTTCGAGGTGGTCGCGGCATCGGACAAGCGCCTGATGCTGGTGCGCGAGTTCGAGCAGCCCGCCACGCTCAGCGTGCACCACCTGCTGGCTGAGCTGTACCAGGGCGTGGACTGGGTGCTGGTGGAGGGCTTCAAGGACAGCGACCTGCTCAAGATCGAGGTCTGGCGTGCCCCCGAACCCGGCCAGGTGGCCAAGCCCGTGCGCTACCCCGAAGACGATTTTGTGGTCGCCGTGGCCACCGATGCACCGCAGGGCCTGCCTGTGCCCACACAGTTGCCCCTGCTGGACCTCAACAGCCCGGCGCAGGTGGTGGACTGGCTGCTCCAATACGAACACCGCTTTGAGTACAACTGGGAACTGCACGGAGGCCTGGTGCCATGCGCCCCCCAATGAAGCCCCTGAAGCCGCTTGACAAGGCGCTGGCCGACCTGTTGGCCAAGGCCACACCGTTGCCTTGGACCGAAACGGTTACCACGTTTGACGCGGACGGCCGCGTGCTGGCGCAAAACTGTGTGTCGGCCCTGCAGGTGCCGCCGCAGGACAACAGCTCCATGGACGGCTACGCCGTGCGCTGCGCCGATGTGGCGGCCGTGGGTGTGGCGCTGCCGATCACCTTGCCTGTTTCGCAGCGCATTGCTGCGGGCAGCGCGGGTGATCCGCTCTTGCCGGGCACCGCCGCCCGCATCTTCACCGGCGCGCCTGTGCCCGAGGGGGCGGATGCCATCCTGATGCAGGAAGACTGCGAAGCCCTCGCCACGGGCGACGGCCTGGGCCAAGTGCGCATCAACGCCGTGCCCCCACAGGGCCAGTGGATCCGCCGCGCGGGCGAGGACATCACCCGTGGTGCCGTGGTGCTGTCGGCCGGCACACGCCTGACCCCGGCCGAGCTGGGCCTGGCCGCCAGCATCGGCTTGCACGAACTGCAGGTGGCCCGCCGCCCGCGCGTGGCGCTGTTCTCCACGGGCGATGAACTGGTCATGCCCGGCGAGGTGCCGCCGGAGCAAATGCGCCCTGGTGCCATCTACAACAGCAACCGCTTCTTTCTGCGCGCCATGCTGCTGCGCCTGGGTTGCGAGGTGACGGACTTTGGCATCGTGCCCGACCGGCGCGACGCCACCATCGACGCCCTGCGCAGCGCGAGCGCAGCGCACGATCTCATCCTCACCAGCGGCGGCGTGAGTGTGGGCGAGGAAGACCACATCAAGCCCGCCGTCGAGTCGCTGGGCACGCTCGACCTGTGGCAGATCGCCATGAAGCCCGGCAAGCCGTTTGCCTATGGCCAGATCCCGCGTGACGGTGGCGCCGCACACTTCATGGGCCTGCCCGGCAACCCGGTGTCGAGCTTTCTGACCTTTGCGCTGCTGGTGCGCCCGTTTGTGCTGCGACTGCAGGGTGTGGTGGACGTTGCTCCTCAACCCATAGCTGCTCGCGCTGATTTTGCCTGGCCCAAGGCCGATAAACGCCGCGAGTTTCTGCGCGTGCGCCACAACGCGGCAGGTGGGCTGGATCTGTTCCACAACCAGAGTTCGGGCGTGCTCACCTCGGCCGCCTGGGGTGATGGTGTGGTGGACAACCCGGCGGGCCAGACGATTACATCCGGCGACACGGTGCGGTTCATTGCCTTTTCGGAGCTTTTGTCATGACGGTCACCGTGCGCTACTTTGCCTCCATCCGCGAGGCCATTGGGCAAGGCAGCGAGGCGGTCGATACCGCTGCCACCACGCTGGGTGCGCTGCGCGATGAACTCATCGCTCGCGGCGGCGCCCATGCCAGCAGCCTCGCGCGTGGCCGGGCCGTGCGCATGGCGCTCAACCAGACCTTGAGCGATGAATCCGCCACCCTGGCCGATGGGGCCGAGGTGGCATTTTTCCCGCCGGTGACGGGCGGTTAGCCCGGGCGCTCTCGCACGCTCTGGCACGTCACCTCAAAGCGCCTTCAAACGATCTTGCAGCGCCTCCGAGGCCGGCATCATCGGCGCGCGCAGTTCGCTGCGCATCCACCCTGCATGCGCCAGCATGGCCTTGAGCGGGGCCGGGTTGGGTTCGGCAAAACATGCGTCCACCCAGGGCTGCAAGGCTTGCCACACCGGGCGTGCTGCGGACAGGTCGCCTGAGCGCAGCAACGCGATCAACTCCACAAAACGCGGCGTCTGCCAGTGTGCACAGGCAGAGATGGCGCCTGCGCCGCCGAGGGCCAGCGTATGGAAGATCTGCGCGTCTTCACCGGTCAGCACCTGCAGCCGTCCATCGGCGATCAGGGCCTGCGTCTTGGCCGTGTTGCCGCCACAGTCCTTGATGGCCTCTATGCGCGGATGCGCCGCCAGCGCCAGCAGCGTTTCGGTGGTGAGCGTGGCGCCCGTGCGGTACGGAATGTCGTAGATCAGCAGGGGCACCGCGCTGGCGTCGGCCAGGGTGCGGAACCAGTGCAGCAGGCCCTCCTGCGAGGGGCGGATGTAGTGCGGGGCGGACACCAGCAGACCTGCAACCGGGTAGTGTGCAAGGGTCCGCACCTGTTCCAGCACCTGGCCCTGGTGGTAGCCCGATACGCCCATCACCACGGGCAAACCCTGGGCGGCGCCGAGCACGGTCTCCAGTACCTGCAGTTGCTCGGCCTTGTCGAGGGCTGCGGCCTCACCGGTCGAGCCGCAGGCAACGAAGCCCGCAACGCCGTCGGCACGCAGCCGGGTGGTGAGGGCGGCAAGGGCCGGGTGGTCCACGGCGCCGTCCTTGAACGGTGTGACCAAGGCGATCCAGAGCCCGCTGAACAGCGGCTGGTGGGAGGTAGCGGTATCGGTGGCAGACATGCGAAGCGTCCTTTCAGGGTTCGACCAGGGGAAGAACCGTCCGGAGGGAGCGCGCGCGGAATGCCGGGGAGTGAAACGAGAAAAGGAAATTTCTCTACCAGGTGGTTCCGTCGCTCATCCGGACGGAACCACAGCTCCGGTCAGATGAGCTCTGGTTTTTTGGTTTTGCCCACGCACTGCAACGCCACCGCAAGTGCGGCGGTCATGGCAAAGGGGGTGTGCGTGGACATGGGCCGCAGTATAGCCAAGCGCCCACCGTGTCCCAAGGTTGGTCAGCCTGCCTGCGGTGGCTGGGCCGCGTCGGCTGCAGATTCAGGCTGCAGCGGAACCAGCACGGGGCATTGCCACACCAGCAGCTCGGCCAGCCGGGTGACGATCCATGTCGCTTCGGCCACCGCCACGCCAGATTCGGCCGTGCACAGCCCCGCGTGGATGCGCTGCAGGATCTCGGTCTCGGAAGGCGCCTGCACGTGGTACAGCGTCTGCGCGTGCTCCACCAGGTGGCCTGCCAGGTCTTCGCACAGTTCGTAGCGGGCGCGCACGCCGTCCGCCTTTTCCGTCAGGCGCCCTCGGGTGTCGGTGTACACCGCCATGAAGGAGGGCGGCACGTGGATCTGGTTGTCGTCGTACATGGCTTGTTGGGTGGTGGGCGCGGTTCGGGGGCAGTTAAAAAGCCCGCCAGAGCGGTGCAGTCAGGGGTTGTGCACACCAGCGGCCTTATTGTGCGTGGGTGCTTGTGAGCGGGCTTGCAGGTGGTGCTGCGCCATGGCCGCTGTCTCTGCAAACCAGCCCAGCAGGTGCTGCAGCCAGATTTGCAGCTCCGCCTGAAAGCGGGGTGTGAGCGCGACGAGGCCCCGGGGCGCGTCCTGGGTGAGGTGGCCCTGCGCTGTGGCTTCATTGACCAGGTTGCGCACATGCGAGTGCGAAAAACCCAGGCGCTGCGCAAGCTCGCTGGCCCGCAGGGGAAACGGCGTGGACCCTTCTTCTCCAGGGCGGTGCACCCGGCAGTGTTCGCGCAACAGCAGCATGGCAATGCGGCCACCGCCGTCGCGCTGGTCAAACCAGTCCCAGCCGCCAAACCGGCCCCGGGTTTCGGCCAGGCGATCCAGGATGTGGTCGGCCCCGGCCAAAAAGGCGGCAAAGTAGTCCGTATCGCTGTCCAGCCGCTGTGCATGGCCTGGGGGCAGGGCGCCCAGGGCCTCAGCGCAGTGCAGGTGGTGCCGCACCCAGGTGCGCAGGCCGTCCAGCAGCCGGGGGTGGGCACCAGGTAGCGCACCCGGCGGTCGTCGGGGTCAATGTCCACCGCCACCATACCGGCAAGGCGCAGCACCGCAAAGAACGTGGCCAGCGTGCGCGCACCCCCGGGCATGCGCCGCTGCAGCAGTGCCAGTGTGGGCCGGGGAGCCCCCCGCAATTGCCATTGGTAGTGCTGCACCACCAGCCGCCCCGCCGCATGCGACTGGAGTGCCCGGCCAAAGATCTTGTTGATGAGGCGCTCGTTCCAGTGCAGCCGCAAAATGCCGTCGCAATAGGCCTCTACGGCCTGGGCATAGGTGTCCGGGGCTCGGGAGTCGAGCGCCTCGAAGGATTCTTGCAGGTCCATGGGGCGTGTTGCGGTGCAGGGTTGCTGATTCAGTCCGGCGTGAACAGGCGCTCGAACTTGGCCTGGTCGGACGCCAACTCAAAGGTCACCACCTGGCCCATTTTCATGTCCGACAGGCGGCAGGCGCCAAACAGGGTGGTTTTGCCCGCCAGCTCCATCACATCCAGGTCGATGAGGGCGTAGGGGTGGGGCACGAACACCTGGTGCTCGAACACGTTGCGGACCGTATTGCGCGGGGACGGGTAGAGCTTGTAATGAGCGGTCTGAATCGTTTGTGTGGCCATGGGCTTAAGGTGCAGGGGTGGCTGTGGTGCGAGCAAGTGCGGGTACAGTGCGGGCGAATCGTACAGACAAACCTTTTGACCTATTTATGGCACGCAACAAAAGTGAATGGCCCACCAAGGTGCTGGCGCTGGTCCGGGGCGGCAACCTGCCCGCCGCCATCGCACAGATCAAGGTCGCGCCCACCGTCGGTGACGTCACGCGCTTGCAGACCCTGCTGGCCCAGTTGCCTCCGTCGCCCGCACTGGCGCAGTTGAACAAGGTGGTGGAAGAAGCGCGTGCCCTGCTGGCCGCGCCCCGGTTGCACCGCTCGCCCTGAAGACTCTTTTTGTCTGACTTCCACACGCCCCGTAGAGAGTTTTTTGCCATGACCCTGCCCCGCGTTTCCATCCAGACCGAGGACTTCGACCTGTCCACCGAAGTCGCTGCGCTGCGCCGCGAAAACAAAGGCATCGGCGCAGTGTGCAGCTTTATGGGCACAGTGCGGGATCGCAACGAGGGCGACCAGGTGTCGTCCATGGAGCTGGAGCACTACCCCGGCATGACCGAAAAATCCATCGAAGCCATGGTGGACGAGGCCTTTCGGCGCTTCGATATTTTTGGCGCCCGCGTGATCCACCGCGTGGGCCTGCTGCAGCCGCTCGACCAGATCGTGCTGGTGGCGGTGACCAGTGCCCACCGGGGCCAGAGTTTTCAGGCCTGCGAGTTCTTGATGGACTACCTCAAGACCCAGGCGCCGTTCTGGAAGAAGGAAGAAACCGCCCAGGGCGCGCGCTGGGTGGATGCGCGGGTGAGCGACGATGCGGCGCTGGCGCGCTGGGGCATCGTGGCGAACAACGCCTGAATCGCTGCAGCCCCGCTCCCAGGGGTATTGGAGGTACGCCTACTCCTCCTGTCAGGGAGGTGCATCCAGATCGATGCAATGTTTGGACTTGTGCGCAGCCACGTCCATTTCGAGAATCGCCTCCTGCCCAGATAGGGCCTGAACAGGGAGGAGTTCTTCATGGCATGTGTAGCGCAAGCACTGCGGCGCGCGGGGTGGTTTTGCCTGGCCGTCTTCAGCGTGTGCCTGGCGGTCGCGGGACAGGCGCGGGCAGACCTGTCTTTTGTGGCCGCGACCAGCTTGCGCCTGGGGGGATGGCCCACGGAGGTGGCGGCAGGCGATTTCAACGAAGATGGCCGACCCGACCTTGCGGTGGTCGATTATTCGGGCGGTAGCGTCAAAATTTTGCTCAGCACCGGGGACACTGCAGGCTTTTCCGAGGCGGGTGTATTCAGCATGGGCGGGGCTCCCTACGGTTTGGTGGCGGCCGATTTCAATGGTGACGGGCATCTGGATGTGGCCGTGACCAGTTTCAATAACGGGAACGTGGTGGTCCGCCTGGGGGACGGCAATGGCGGCTTGTCCGCTGCGGTCGCCTTTGCCGTGGGCCCCAACCCGACCGGCCTGACGGTGTCGGACTTCGATGGCGATGGGCGGCTCGACCTGGCCATTGCTATTACCGGGGGGTGGTCGGCACGCGGTATTTTTATTCTGTGGGGCGACGGAAGCGGGCGTTTTGACGCGCGTCCCGGCACCAGCATCGGGCTGAGTATTCAAGCTCGGCACATCGTCTCTGGCGACTGGAACGAGGACGGATTTGCCGATGTCGTTCTGGGCTCCGGCGATGGTGTGTTTCTGATGCTCGGAAACGGTGCGGGCGGTTTTGCGGCCTCGCAGCGCCTGACCGGCGATGAGGATGCCCCGTTTGTGGCGGTCGGTGACGCCGATGGCGATGGCCACCAGGACATCCTTGCGCTGGTGCAGAACAGTTTCACCAGCCCTGTCCTCCTGATCGGAGACGGGCAAGGAGGCTTCTCGCGCAAAAACGTGGGTATAGCCTATGGGCGCTTCAGCGGCGGGCAGATCGTGGATGTCACGGGCGATGGCTTTCCCGACCTGGTGTTGTCCCGTTACAGCGGCACGGTGCTGGTCGTGCCGGGCCTTGCCGGTGGCAGGTTCAGCTTACAGACCCAGGAATACGCCGTTGGCGAGGATGTGCGTAGACCGGTGGTGGCCGATTTCAACCGTGATGGGCATCCGGACATCGTCGTGTCGAACGACCAGGGCGGCCAGGGCGGCCATCTGGTCTATCTGCGTGGAGATGGCGCGGGCCAATTCGCTGCAGCGCGCAGTTACGCAGACCCCGAGCGCTATATCCGGGCGATAGCGACCGCCGATTTCGATGAGGACGGTCGCGCTGACCTCGCCGTGATCCACCGTGATGAAGATTCAGTCTGGATCCTGCGCGGCGACGGCACGGGCGCATTTGACTACCGCACCCGGCTTGAGACTGGGGCGGGCCCAAGCTCCCTGGCAGCGGGCGACCTCAATGGCGATGGGCATGCGGACTTGGCCGTGGTGAACGAGACCGATTCGACGGTCATGGTTTTCCTCGGCAATGGGTTCGGCGGCTTCACTTCGGCCGGGCAGCAGTCCTTCATTGCCCTGGCACCGATGTCGGTGACGATGGGCTCCTTTCAGGGCCCCGGCAAACCTGCGTACGCAGCCGTATGGGCGCTGGAGACGGCAGGCGTTTACGAAGGCATCAGGTGGGTGGGCGTGAGCCCGCAGGGCACTATCGAGCAGCTGAACATGTCGACGTGGGACAACGTGACGGGGTTCACTTCCCTGGATGTCAACCAGGATGGCCTTGCCGACCTTGTGGCCGCCACATCGGCGGGTACGGTAGGAACCGGGTTGACTGCCGGATCGGGGTCCTCTGCCAGCCCGGTTCCACAGGATCCCACTTATCTGCCCGTGGGCATTGGGGCCCTCAGGGCTGTCGCCGGGTGGAGCCAGGCTGGCCAATCGGGTGTGTTTACATCTGGAGGTACGCAGATCGCATCGCTGATCTCAACGCAGTGGCAGCCGTTGAGCGTTGCCGGGATCTATAACCCCGGGATCGCGGCCAGCGTTCTCGCTTCTTTCGACTTTGACGGCGATGGTGCGCCTGATGTGGTGGCTGCTGACGCAACCTCGGGCGAGCTTGCCATCATGCGCGGCCAGGGGGCGCCCGGCGGGCTGGGGGGCGCATTCTTGCGGTATGGGGGCGGCACGCCCGAGCAGATGGTGATGGCCGACTTCAACGGGGACGGCCTGACCGACATCGCTATGGCCAACGGCAACGGGGGCGTCGCTGTGCTGATGAATGCATCCCCATCCCCCAATGCTGCGCTCGCGTCGCTGGCGCTGTCCCAGGGGGCGCTCAGCCCGGCCTTTGCGGGCGGCGTCACGGCTTATACCGTCACGGTGCCGCATGGGGTGGCTCAACTGTCACTCACCCCCGTCGCAGCCCAGGCTGGGGCGTCCATCACGGTCAATGGAGTGCCGGTGACCAGTGGCGCGGCAACTGCGCCGCTGCCGCTGGCGGTGGGTTCCAGTGTCATCCAGGTGGAGGTGCTGGCCCAGAACGGCGTGGCCCGGCGCACCTACACCGTCACCGTCGAACGCGGGCAAGCTCCCCAGCATGCTGTCACTGCCACGGCGGGGGGCGGCGGCAGCATCAGCCCCGCCGGGGTCGTCAACGTGACCGAAGGCCAGGTGGGCAGTTTCACCATCGCCCCCACTGCGGGCTACCGCATTGCCGCCGTCACGGGCTGCGGCGGCGCGTTGGCGGGCAGCACCTACACCACGGCGGCGGTGACGGCTGCCTGCACGGTGCAGGCGCGATTTGAAACCCTGCCCACACCCACGAACACCGGGTCGGGGCCGGTCAACGTGGGCGTGGTGGATGGCAGCGCGGGTTGCCAGCTGGACCTGGCGGGCACCGGCCCGGTGGCGGCACCGGCGCCGTACCCCGGCGCCACTTTGCCGCACGGGGCGTTCCGCCTGCGGCTCATCAACTGCCAGCCGGGTGAGACGGTGCGTGTGGCGGTGACCTTTCCAGACCTCACGGGCTTCACGGTGAAGAAGTACGGCCCCACACCCGACAGCCCCTTGTCCAGCCGCTACTACGACCCCGTGAACCTGCAGATCAGCGGCAACACCGTGACCTACGACGTGACGGACGGCGGCTGGGGCGACAACAGCTTTGGCGCGCAGGACGGCACCATCAACGACCCGGTGGTCCCCGTGCTGCTGGCGCCCAGCCCGGCGGCCATCCCCACCCTGTCGACCTGGGGCCTGGGTGGGCTGGCCGCGCTGCTGGGGCTGCTGGCGTTGCGGGGCGGCCGACGCACGTCTGCGCGGTTTGTTGGAGCGGTGGCTCAAACAAGATTTTGAGCAATATTGGCCGCTAGCGATTATTGGTAAAGCGCTAGTAGCTATAAATTTTGTAGTGATTGTGAATGGGGTGGATGGAAGGTTTCGGCTGCACCAGGACTTCGTCGGCTCACTGGGTTGCGGTGAGGCATCGCCAGGAACCACAAGCAGTCGTCGGGCCGTCCTACAAGGCGGCAGGGGGGGCATCGATAAATTAGCGCTACCGCTGGCAGTGACTGTTGAACGCCACAGTTGCAGCCAGAAAGAAACTCTCCGCACAGTTTCATCATCGCGTGCGCTTCATCTCCTACAAGGCTTCCCATGAAAAAATCCCTGCTGCTCGCTGCACTTATCGTTACTTTTGGTCTTGCCGCTTGCGAGAAAACGGTTGTGGCCCCTCCCGCTGCTGCCCCCGTGGTCGTGGTCCCGGGCCCGGCAGGCCCTGCTGGCGCCACGGGCGCAACCGGCTCGACCGGTGCCACGGTGGCCGTTCCCGGCCCTGCGGGCGAAACGGGTGCCACTGGCGCCACCGGTTCCTCGGGTGCTGCCGGTTATGACGGTGCCAAGGGTTCCACCGGCGCTACCGGTGCCACGGGCGATACGGGAGCCGATGGCAAAAAGGGCGATACCGTGATCGTCGTTCCCGCCAAGTAATTCCTGGTGGACCCTAAAAAGCGCAGGCGGAATACCGCCTGCGCTTTTTTGCTTTGCGGGCTCAGCGCAGGCGGTCTGAGCCGGCGGTAGTCAAATGAATCGGTTCAAGGCATCAGGGCGCCTGGGCGAGGATTGATCTGGCGCAAGGCCCGCGCTGGGGCGTCGTCTTGAAATTCCAGAAGATTTGCCCCAAGTGCAGCGCAATTCGGAGGACATCCACATGCGTCTCGACAAATTCACCACCAAGTTCCAGGAAGCCCTGAGCGATGCACAGAGCATTGCGCTGGGCAACGACCACGCCTACATCGAGCCCGTGCACATGCTCGTGGCCATGCTCAAGCAGGACGACGGACCCAAGGCGCTGCTGCAGCGTGCGGGCGCCAACGTACCCGGCCTGCTGGCAGCGGCGGAAGCCGCCGTCAAGCGCCTGCCGCAGGTGCAGGGCAATGACCAGGTGCAAGGCGGCCCCGAGCTGGGCCGTGTGCTGCAGGCCACGGAGAAAGAGGCCATCAAGCGCGGCGACCAGTTCATTGCCAGCGAGCTGTTTTTGCTGGCCGTGATCGACAGCAAGGGCGAGGCCGCCAAGATTGCCAAGGACAACGGCCTCACCCGCAAGAGCCTGGAGGCCGCCATTGAAGCCGTGCGCGGCGGCCAGAAGATGGACAGCGCCGAGGCCGAAGGCCAGCGCGGCGCCCTGGCCAAATACTGCATGGACCTGACCGAGCGCGCCCGGCTGGGCAAGCTTGACCCCGTGATCGGCCGCGACGATGAAATCCGCCGCGCCATCCAGGTGCTGCAGCGCCGCACCAAGAACAACCCCGTGCTCATCGGCGAACCCGGTGTGGGCAAGACTGCCATCGTCGAGGGCCTGGCCCAGCGCATCGTGGCCGGTGAGGTGCCCGAAAGCCTCAAGGGCAAGCGCGTGCTGTCGCTCGACATGGCTGCGTTGCTCGCAGGCGCCAAGTTCCGTGGCGAGTTTGAAGAGCGCCTCAAAAGCGTGCTGAATGAGCTGGCCAAGGACGAAGGCCAGACCATTGTCTTCATCGACGAGCTGCACACCATGGTGGGCGCAGGCAAGGGCGAGGGCGCGATGGACGCGGGCAACATGCTCAAGCCCGCGCTGGCCCGTGGCGAGCTGCACTGCGTGGGCGCCACCACGCTCGACGAGTACCGCAAGTACATCGAAAAAGACGCAGCGCTGGAGCGGCGCTTTCAAAAGATTCTGGTGGGCGAGCCCACGGTGGAGGCCACCATCGCCATCCTGCGCGGCCTGCAGGAAAAGTACGAAGTGCACCATGGCGTGGACATCACCGACCCGGCCATCGTGGCTGCCGCCGAGCTGAGCCACCGCTACATCACCGACCGCTTTTTGCCCGACAAGGCGATTGACCTTATTGACGAGGCGGCGTCCAAGATCAAGATCGAAATGGACTCCAAGCCCGAGGTGATGGACAAGCTCGACCGCCGCCTGATCCAGCTGCAGATCGAGCGCGAAGCGGTGCGCCGCGAGAAGGACGAATCCTCGCAAAAGCGCTTTGCGCTCATCGAGGAAGAGATCACCAAGCTGCAAAAGGAAATCGCCGACTACGACGAAATCTGGCAGTCCGAAAAAGCCCAGGCGCAGGGTAGCGCGCATGTGCGCGAGGCCATCGACAAGCTCAAATTCCAGATCGAAGAATTCACCCGCAAGGGCGACTTCAACAAGGTGGCCGAGCTGCAATACGGCAAGCTGCCAGAGTTGGAAAAGCAGCTCAAAGAAGCCCAGGCACAAGAGGCTGGCAAGGACGGCGCACCCGCCACACGCCGCCTGCTGCGCACGCAGGTGGGCGCCGAAGAAATTGCCGAGGTGGTGAGCCGCGCCACGGGCATCCCCGTGGCCAAGATGATGCAGGGCGAAAAGGACAAACTCTTGCAGATGGAGACCAAGCTGCACGAGCGCGTGGTGGGCCAGCAAGAGGCGATTGCTGCGGTGGCCAACGCCATCCGCCGCTCGCGCTCGGGCCTGAGTGACCCGAACCGGCCCACGGGCTCCTTCCTGTTCCTGGGCCCCACGGGCGTGGGCAAGACCGAGCTGTGCAAGGCGCTGGCGGGCTTTCTGTTCGACAGCGAGGACCACCTGATCCGCATCGACATGAGCGAGTTCATGGAGAAGCACTCCGTGGCCCGCCTGATCGGCGCGCCGCCCGGTTACGTGGGCTACGAGGAGGGTGGCTACCTGACCGAGGCCGTGCGCCGCAAGCCCTACAGCGTGCTGCTGCTCGACGAGGTGGAAAAGGCCCACCCCGACGTGTTCAACGTGCTGCTGCAGGTGCTGGACGATGGCCGTCTGACGGACGGACAGGGCCGCACCGTGGACTTCAAGAACACGGTGATCGTGATGACGAGCAACATCGGCTCGCACCTGATCCAGGCCATGGTTGGGCAGGACTCTGACGACATCAAGGATGCGGTGTGGGGCGAGCTCAAGAACCACTTCCGGCCCGAGTTTTTGAACCGCATCGACGAGACCGTGGTGTTTCACGCGCTCGATGCGCAGCACATCGCCTCCATCGCCAAGATCCAGCTGCAACTGCTGCAAACCCGGCTGGCGAAGATGGATTTGGAGTTGCAGGTGTCCGATGCTGCCTTGGCAGAATTGGCCAAGGTGGGGTTCGACCCGGTATTTGGTGCGCGGCCGCTCAAGCGGGCGATCCAGCAGCGCATTGAGAACCCGCTGTCCAAGCTGCTGTTGGAAGGACAGTTCCCTCCCAAGAGCGTGATCGCTGTGAGCGTGAACCCGGTGCTGGAACCGGGGGTGTTCCAGTTCAGCGCCGCGCCGCAGGGTTGATCGGGACCAGGGGAAAAGGGTGTAACCCCTTTTCCCCTCTTCCCAGATGTGAAGGAGAGGTGACGTTTGAATGATTTTGTTGCGGGCGTTGTGCGCCTTTTGCTGCGGGTAGTGGTCGTCGCCATGGGCTTGGTGCTGTTTGCCAGCCTGCTGGTGGCGGTGATGGTGCTCGCGCTGGTCTGGGCATTGCGCGCGGGCTGGGCTCGCCTGACTGGCCGCCCCGTGACCCCGTGGGTGATGCGCATGGACCCGCGCACGGGCTTCAGCACGGTGTTTCGCTCTACCGAGCGCTGGTCCTCGGGCCGCCGTGGCGCCGCGCCAGCGGCGCCTGACGCCAGCGAAGAGACCGCAGCATCGCGCCGAGGTGGCATCCTGCCTGGCGCCGCTGAGGTCACCGACGTCGAGGCGCGCGAAGTGCGCTGAAGGGGCGTTTCTGACCGGGCGCTGCCCCGCACCATGCCCCATCCAGCGCCGAGCCACAGGGCACCTGCACCGGTGTCGCCTCTGCTTTTTTCGTGACGCGCCTGTCGGGGTGTCTTCTATGATCCAACCATGACACCCGCCGATATCCACGCCCATTTCGATCTTCAACGCCAGGCCAGCCGCGCGCATGTGGATGTGCCACTGCTGGTGCGCCGCGAGCGGCTGCTGCGCATCTCCAAGATGCTCAACGAGCATGGCCCGGTGCTGGCAGCGGCCGTGCAGGCCGACTTTGGCATGCGCTCGCCACGCCTGACCGAGGTGGCCGACTTCTTTGTGCTGCGCACCCTGCTGTCGCATACGCTGAGTCACCTGGCGAAGTGGATGAAGCCCCGCAAGGTTCGCACGCCCATCTTCCTGCAGCCCGCCAGTGCGCACATCCAGCGCCAGCCGCTGGGCGTGGTGGGCGTGATTGCCCCGTGGAACTACCCGGTGCAGCTGGCCCTGGCGCCCGCCATCACGGCGCTGGCGGCGGGCAACCGCGTGATGCTCAAGCCCAGCGAGCTGACACCCCACACCTCGGCCCAGCTGGCGTTGCTGGTGGCACAGTTTTTTTCACCCGACGAGTTCTGTGTGGTGCAGGGCGATGCCAACCTGTCGGCCCTGTTTGCCTCCCTGCCCTTCGATCATCTGGTGTTTACCGGCTCGACCGCCGTGGGCCGCAAGGTGGCCCAGGCGGCGGCGCAGAACCTGACACCCACCACGCTGGAGTTGGGTGGCAAGTCGCCCTGCATCATCGACGGCCACTGCGACATGGCGGATGCGGCGCTCAAGATTGCGCACGGCAAGCTGCTCAACGCAGGGCAAACCTGCATTGCTCCCGACTATGTGCTGCTGCCGCGCGGCCGCGAGGGTGAGTTTGCCCAGGCCTACCGGGCTGCCGTGGCGCGCCTGTTTCCCACCATCGAGGGCAACGCCGACTACGCGTCCATCATCACGCCGCGCCACCACGCCCGCCTGCGCACCATGCTGCAGCAGGCCCAGACGCAGGGGGCCGAAGTGCAGACCATTGACCCCGCTGCTGGCAAGCCCGTTGTGAACACGGTGGGCACGCTGGGCGACGGCGCCAGCCGCCAGATGCTGCCCACGCTGGTGTTTGGCGCTACGTCGCAGATGCAGCTCATGCAGGAAGAGATTTTTGGCCCCATCCTGCCCGTGATCTCTTACGAACGGCTGGACGATGCCATCGCCCACATCAATGCCGGGCCGCGCCCGCTGGCGCTGTACTGGTTTGGCCAGAGCGAGGCCGTGCGCGACGATGTGCTGCGCCGCACCGTGAGCGGCGGCGTGACGGTGAACGACACGCTGATGCACATTGCGCACGACAACTTGCCCTTTGGCGGCGTGGGTGACAGTGGCTGGGGCGCCTACCACGGCGAGCAAGGCTTCCTGCGTTTTTGCCACCAGAAGTCGGTGCTGGTGCAGTCGCGCTGGTCCATGGGCTCGCTGTTCTACCCGCCCTATGGCGCCCGGTTTGACCAGGTCATGGGGCTGCTGCGGCGCTGGTTGTAGCCGTCCCCTCGTCGTCGTCCTGTGGCATGCTGTCCGGTGGCACGGGCTGCGGCTGGGTGATGAGCTGCACCATGGCATCGCGCAGCTGGCCTGTAGACACCGGCTTGTGCAGGAGCAGGGCCGAGGTGGACTGCGCATCGCGCAGGCGCTGGGGGGATGTGTCGCCCGTCATGATGATGGCGGGCACGCTGGTGCCCAGGTAGGCGCGCAGGGCCTGCAGCACCTGCTTGCCGGTCTCTTCGTGGCGCAGGCGGAAGTCCGTGATGATGATGTCGGGTGTGATGTCTTCCAGGCATTCGAGCGCATCGGCGCTCGACTCTGCGGTGATGCACTGGCAGCCCCAGCTGTGCAGCAGCGATTGCATGCCGAGGCGCACGGCCTCATCGTCGTCAATGGCCAGCACCTTCAGGCCCACGAGGCTGACGGTATCGGGCGCAGGCGCGGTGTCGTCCTCCAGCGCACCCTGCCAGCGGTCAAGCCACAGCCGGAACACCGAACCCCGCCCCGGCTGCGACAGCACCTCGACCGAGGTGTTCATCTCGCGCGCAAGTCGCTGCACGATGGCCAGCCCCAGCCCCAGACCTTTGCGGCGGTCGCGCTCGGGGTTTCCGAGCTGGTGGAACTCCTTGAAGATGTTGTCCCACTGGCTCCGGGGGATGCCCGGCCCCGTGTCCCAGACCTCCAGCGCCAGGCGCTTGCCGCGCGTGCGGCAAGCAATCAGCACACCGCCTTTGGCGGTGTAGCGCAGCGCGTTGGAGATGAAGTTGTGCATGACCAGACCGACCAGCGAGCGGTCGGCATAGGCGGCTGCCGACGTCTCCCGTGTACGGTACACCAGCCCCGCCGTGTCGGCCTGTACGCCGAACTCCTGCTCCAGCGCCGTCAGCAGCGGCTGCACGGCAAAGGCATCGGGCCGAACCTTCACCACACCGGCTTCCAGCCGCGAATAGTCGAGCAGGGTGGTCAGCATCTCGGCCGCCGCGCCCGAGGCGGCATGGGCGTGCCCCAGCACGGTGAGCTGGTGGTCGTTGAGCGGGCTGCGCTGCAGCGATTCGAGGAACAGGCCCATCGCATGCAAGGGTTGGCGCAGGTCGTGGCTGGCAGCGGCCAGGAAACGGGATTTGTCGCGGTCGGCCTTCTCGGCGGCCTCCTGGGCCGCGAGGGCGCGTTGCGATTCGGCGCGCAACTGGTTCACCAGCCGGTCGTTTTCCAGCTTGAGCGCAATGCTGCGCCGTGTGGCCCGGTCGGCGGTGCGAGCCTGCATGCAGGTCAGCGCGTAATAGACACCGGTGAGAAACAGCGCAGGCCACAACACAGGCCCACCGGCCAGCCCCACTGCCATCATCACGCCGCCAATGGCGCAGGTAAGGTAGGTCACATACGCGCGGTACAGCGGGGCGCCCAGCCCCAGCGCGCCGGACGACACGGTGCTGATGATGCCGATGGCGTAGATCACACTCTCGGGGGTGCCCCAGCCGAGCACCACATATCCCAGGCTGCCCCAGCTCAGCCCCATGGCGGCCATGCAGGTGATCAGCTTGCGCGCCGCCTGCGGTGCAGGGTCTGCAAACGGTGCAATGCTGCGCAAGGTGAGATACACACCCGCCACCACCAGCGCGTGTGACACCACCCACAGGGCAATGGCCTGTGGCTCGACCACCCGCGCCATAACCCAAAGCGTGCCCAGTGCAGTGGCCAGCGACGCGAGCAGCGTCATCGGAAAGTTGTGCCGCAGCAGGGCCACCTGCTCGCGCAGCACCTCATCGCGCTCCCACGCCGGCCATCCCCAGCGGGTGGGGGGCTGGGCGGCATCCGGCTGCACCGGCAGGGCCTCAGAGGGAGTCATGGAGCTGGGGGGTGGACAGGCCGAGGCGCTGGGCCGCCAGCAAGGCGGCGCTGCGACTGTTGACGCCCAGCTGCGCAAAGATGGCCGCCACGTGCACACGCACGGTGTTTTCGCTCAGGCCCAGGTCGCGTGCGATGACCTTGTTGGGCTTGCCGGTGCACAGCAGTGACAGCACGTCGAGCTGGCGAGCTGTCAGCGACGGCGTGTCTGGCCCGCGCGTGGTGGCGCTGTTGCCGCTGTTGATCGGAAAACACGGCTGCCCCGACAAGGCGCACGAAATGGCCTCCAAGATGTCTTCGGCGCTGGCGGATTTGGGCAGGAAACCATCGGCGCCCCGGGCGCGTGCTTCATGGATCGCATCGGGCGCCACGCTGGCCGAGACCAGCACGATGCGCGCCCGGGGGCAGGCCTGGCGCAACAGGCGCAGCCCATCCAGGCCGCTCATGCCGGGCAGCTGAATGTCCAGCAGCACCAGGTCGGCGTCGGCCAGCTGCAGCGCGCAGGCTTCGGCAATCGAGCCCGCCTCGGCAATCGTGCCCACGCGGGGGTGGTCCTGCACGATCAGGCGCAGCCCGGTGCGGAACAGGTTGTGGTCGTCCACCAGCAAAAGGCGGGCAGTCATACAGCAACAGCCCCGGCGCAAACCGGGATGCAACACCCGCCTTGCCTTGGGACGAACCGTTTGCCTGAGCTCTGTTTTGCGTAAGTCATGAGCAAGTATTGCGCACAACACACTGTTGCGGACTAGTCCATTTGTGCGATGGACGCTCCGTTGTGCACTTTCTAGACTTTCCGTCAAGCATTGAAAAGCACCTGAGGGGGTGCGTACCAACCATCCATCAATGCGCAACCTTCGTTTTTCAAAGGGTTTCCCATGACTGCCAATGCACTTCACCCAGGTTCAGCCGCTTCCGATGTGTCCCGCCACCACGGCGAACGACGACCGGGGGCCATCGCTTCGCCGCAGGGCAGCACGGGGCTGGGGGGCAACACGCTGGCCCAGATCGTGGAAGACAACTGTCCGGGCACGCAGGCGTCGGCTGGCGTGGTGATCGAGCACCTGGACGCCCAGGCAGGCACCTGGCAGTTTTCGATGGACGAGGGGCAGACATGGCGAGCCATCCGCACCGATCTCATCAACCGCGATGGCAATCTGGGGCTGGCGCTGGACTGCGATGCGCGGCTGCGCGTGCTGCCTTTTGGGGGCCACCGCGTCAGCGGCGTGCGTGTGGCTTTCCACACGGTGCAGCGCCGCCACGGGCAAGGCAACGGCAGCTACCGCGCCTATGCGAGCGACGAGCGCGAGGAAGGGTGTTCGCGCACCGTCACGCTGGTGCTGGGGCTCTCGGCCATCAACGGCGCGCCTCCGGCCGTGCATGTGCCGCGCCCCCGTAACAAGCGCGCGCTGGTGCAGCGTGCAGCGGCGGCAGCTGGTGCGGCGGGGACTACGCTCTCGGGCTCCATGGTGCTGGCCTGAGATCCTGCTTGGCGCCCGCTGCTGGGCGTTGCCTTGCGGCGCAGCCCGCAGCGGCAGCCGCTTTACCGGCGCCGCAATGCTATGTACACAGGCATTTGAGAGGGGCCCACAGAGGGTTTGCGAGGGGGCCGGACAGGGGGAAAAACCGTTTGCGGCGACAATGCCGGTCCTTTCGTTTTTTCTTTCCCTGTTTTCGTTCGGTTTTTTCATGTCCAGTATCCAGGTTCGTCCCGCCACGCTTCGCGATGCCAAAGCCATTGCCCAGATCCATACCGTCTCAGCCCAAGAGGTCTACAAAGGGCTGGTGCCAGACGAGCAGTTGAAATCCATGTCGGTCGAAAAACGCCAGGCTTACTGGCGCGAGGCCATTGAATATTGCGAGCCCCAGGTCCAGGTGGCCGTGGACGGCGAGAAGATCGTCGGTTTTGTCGGCTACGACCGCTCGCGCGATGAAAAATCCCGCCCCACCACTGGTGAAATCTGGGCCATCTACGCCGCACCTACCCACTGGAACCAAGGCGTGGGTCTGGCTCTGTGGGATGCTGCCCGCGACGGCCTGCAGGAAGAAGGTTGCACCAACGTTACGGCTTGGGTGCCGCTGCGCAACGAGCGCGCCATCCGGTTCCACGAACTGGCGGGCTTCAAGCGCGAACTCTCCACCGCCAAGACGGCTGTGGTGGGGGGCGTCAAGATCGAAGAAGTGCGTCTGAAGCGCCCCATCAACGCGTAGGATGAACAACAACCCCCTGAGCGACTTCGTCGCTTCCCTCTTCTCTCGCGCTTTGCGCGGGAAGGGGGACGCCGCCAGCGCGGCGGGGCGGCCCTTGCGCGGCGGGGCGGCCCTTGCGCGGCGGCCTAGGCAGGGGCCGCGCCAGTTTCACGGGCTGCTGTTAACGCCCGAAGCAATAGCAATCTGATGCCCACACTTCTTCCTATGATCGAATGGAGCCGCCAGGGCCAGATTCAACAAGCCCAGTGGCGCTCCGAGAGTGGTGCCCCGGCCCCGCGCCGGGTTGTCACCGCCGACGATACCTTGGCCGCCGACACGGCCTACCGCATGGCCTGTGAAGGCACGGGTCTGCTGTGGCAGGGCGACTTCCAGAACGCCCGCATGCTGCTGCAGGCGCTGATGCGCCGGGCCGATGCCAAGTCCGGCAAGGCGGGCAAATCGGCCAAACCCCGCAAGTCCGCCGCCAAGGCCGCCGAAAAAGCTGCTGCCGCCACCCCCGCCGAAGCCTTTCATCTGCACCGCCAGGCGCAGGCGCAGCGCGCGCGGGTGCTGGCGTCGGTGCTCATCCCGCTCGAAGGCGACTACACCATTGACCTGCGCCGCGCGCCCGATTGGCGCCAGGCCTGTACCGAAGCCTGGGGCCCGGCCACGGGCGAGCGCTCGGTGGCCACGCTGCGTGAGTTGCTGGGCCTGGTGGGCGCGCACGAATGGCGCAAAAAGGGGGTAGAAGTGCCAGCGCTTGGCGCTCCACCGCTCAACCGCATCCACCCGCACTACGGCGTGTTCTCGCCCGTGCGCGGCGAATACGTGGGCCTGGTGGCCGACACGGCACTGCCTAGCAAGACATTGGCCTTTGACATTGGTGTGGGCACGGGGGTGCTGTCTGCCGTGCTGGCACGCCGTGGGGTGCAGCGCGTGGTGGCCACCGACCAGGACCCGCGCGCCCTGGCCTGCGCGCGGGAGAACCTGCAGCGCCTCGGTGTCATGCCACAGGTTGAGCTGCTGCAGGCCGACCTGTTTCCGCCCGGCCGCGCGCCCCTGGTGGTGTGCAACCCCCCGTGGGTGCCCGCACGGGCCAGTTCGCCCATTGAGCACGCGGTGTACGACGAAGGCAGTCGCATGCTCAAAGGCTTTCTGGCGGGTTTGTCCGACCATCTGGAGCCTGGCGGCGAGGGCTGGCTGATCCTGTCGGACTTGGCCGAACACCTGGGCCTGCGCCCACGCGCGCAACTGCTCGAATGGATTGCCGATGGGGGGCTGGTGGTGCGTGGCCGGCACGATGTGAAGCCGCACCATGCCAAGGCGGCCGATGCGGGGGATGCCCTGCACGCTGCCCGCGCGGCGGAGGTCACATCGTTGTGGCGGCTGGCTGCGGCCTGACCACGGAGTCATTTTCACAGGACCTACGCAAATCGGGATGCAACAGCCGCCTCGCCATGGGGTGAACCGCTTGCCTGAACCCCGCTTTGCGCAAGTCATGTTTCAAAAAACCTACCCCTCAAGCCAGTGCTGAGGGTTGGGTCGAGTCAAACGGCTCGGAGGCCGAAGGCGCAGAAGGCAGCAACTGCTCGAACCTTTCGCGCAGGCTGGCAGCACGTTCGGCCCCCGCGGTCATCGCTACTTCTTCAAACATGGCTTCGCCCACGTCCAGCATGCTCGCGCGGTCCTTGGCGGCGCGCAACGCCTCGCGAAACTGCTGCGCCAGCACGGGGTCGCGGCGCACAAACAGACGCTCGCAGGTGTCGAACAGGTACATGCGTGCACCGGCCAGCGAGCGCAGGGCATCGCCGGGCTCCGGGCGCTGGATGGATGGCTTGTTGTGTGCAGCGGTTTGCGCGACGGAGGGCGGCGGTAGCTCGGCCGGGCCGGCCAGGTAACCCTGGCGCATGAGGTTGTCGACAATCTGCGCGCCGATGCCGTTGTACATGGCCTGCAGGTCGGACAGCGGTTTGCCATCCACCAAGAGCAGCAGAGAACGCTCCCGCAGGCTCAGGGTGCGTACGCCGGGCAAGAGTTCCAGGCGGGCTTTTTCGGTTTTTTGTAGCAGCATGGGGTTCTCCATTCACGGGTGAATGGCGGTGATTGCAGCAAGCCGCCATGACGCTGTGATGACCTCGCTGCCGCACAATGGCGGGCTGCCCCTGGTCGTAGCATGGCTGCAAAAGCAGTATTTGCTATATATTTAATAGCTGCTTGCGCTTATCCATCAAGCGCTAGGGCCCTTTTTGATTCATATTTTGGCTGTGTGCGGGCTGCGCTCTGTGCTGGGGTGCTGGGCCCGGTGGCCTTTCTCGCGATGACCTTGCTGCTTGCCCCCATGGAGGGGCTCCTGGATTTTGTGCTGCGTGATGTGCTGACCCGCGTGGGCGGAGTGGACCGCTGCGTCTCGGAGTTCATCCGCATCACCGGCACGCTGCTGCCGGACAAGGTGTTTCTGCGCTACGTGCCGGAGTTGCACAACGGCAGCCGCACGCTGGCCGGTGTGCCGGTGCGTGCGCAGCTGCTGGGCTCTGATCCCGTCTGCATGGCTGAGAACGCCGCACGCCTGGCGGCCCTGGGGCCCGAGGGGATCGACCTGAACTTTGGTTGCCCGGCCAAGGTTGTCAACCGCCACGGCGGGGGCGCGGCGCTGCTGCAGGAGCCCGAACGCATCGCCACCGTGGTGGCCGCTGTGCGCCGCGCCGTGCCTCTGCACCTGCCCGTGTCTGCCAAGATGCGCCTGGGCTTCAACGACACCGGTCTGATGCGCGAATGTGCGCAGGCCATGCAGGCGGGCGGCGCTGCTGAGCTGGTGGTGCATGCCCGCACCAAGGCCGACGGCTACCGGCCCCCAGCGTATTGGGAGCACATCCCCACCATCCGCGCGGCGGTCGGCATCCCCGTGGTGGCCAATGGCGAGATCTGGACCGTGGCCGACGCGCAGCGCTGCCGCGAAGTGTCGGGCTGCGATGCGCTGATGCTCGGGCGCGGCATGGTGGCTGACCCCGGCCTGGCCCGGGCCATCCGCGCGTCGGATGCGGGGCAGCCCGGCGCGGACACGGTGGCCTGGGCCGACCTGCTGCCGCACCTGGCGGCCTTCTGGCAACTGGTGTGTGACGACTTGGAACCGCGCCAGCGGGCGGGGCGGCTCAAACAATGGCTCAACCTCCTGCGCAGGCGCTTCCCGGAGGCTGAGGTGGCCTACCAGCACGTGCGCACGATGACGGACCAGCGTGCGATCACCGCGTGGGTGGATGCATTGCAGCCAGCCGAGGGTTGATCTAGGGCTGTCCTGCATAACCCTCGCGAGTCAGTGGTAGTGCGGATCGGGATGGGCCGCAAGGCGCCTTTTTGCAGCCAATAGCCCAGCTATTGGCAAGAAAAGCAACGCAGCGGACCGCCCGAGACCGCGCTATCACCGACCGCAGGGAGTTATGCAGGCCATCCCTAGAGCAGGTGATCAGGCGCCAGCGGGCCCAGCAGTTGCAGCATCAGCCGCAGTGGCGCGCTGGCATCGGGTTCGGTGGTGGCATCTGGCAGGCCGCTGCCCTCAGGGGCATGCCACACCAGTTGGCCGCCATCGCGCAATTGCACATGCCAAGCGGCTTCGCGCAATGCCGTTTCGATCTGCGTGGTGGCGCGGCGTGACAGGTCGCTGCTGCGGATCAGCAGCGCGATCTCCGTGTTCTGGCGCTGCGAGCGGATGTCCAGGTTCATCGAACCCACCACCAGCAGGCGGCCGTCCATGATCAGAATCTTGGAGTGCAGCATGGCGCGCGAGCTGCCTACGGAACTGGCCGCACCGCTGATCCCATCACGCCCTCCAGTGCTGCCCGTGGAGCCCAGTGCCCCGCGCAGCACGCCCGTGAGCTCGCTGCGCATTTCGTACAGCTCGACGCCCATGGCCAGCAGATCGGGCCGGTGGCGCGCATAGCCTGCGTGGGCAATGGGTGCATCGTTGGAGGCCAGCGAGTTGGTGAGCACCCGCACCCGAACGCCCCGCGCGCGTGCGGCTGCAAAGGCCTGCTTCATGTCGGGCCCTGGCACGAAGTAGGGCGAAATGATGAGCAGATCGCGCCGCGCCTGTCCCATGAGGTGCAGCAGCCCATCCACCACGGTATCGGTCTGGGCATCAAGAGTTGCAGGGTCGGGGGTCGACACTGCTGCAGGGGCCGATGGGATGCCGTGGGTGGTATTGGACGCTGACGATTCGGGGGGGGCAGCAGCCCCGGCAGCAACGGTCAGGGCTTCGGTGGGGGGCTTGGCGGGCGCACGCGCAGCGCCCCGCGACACGACGGCCAGGGGGGTGGCCCGGGACGGGGGCTTTTCAGGCAGTGCGGCGAGGGAGGTGCCATCGGGCGGAATCTTGGCTGGCTTGTCCACCAGCACCGCCGCAGGGGCCCAGGTGAACTGCGCTTGCGCCAGGTCCATGGGCTGGTAGTCCCAGATGCGCGCACGCTGGGCGGCGGTGGTGCGCCGGCCGTCTTGCACGGGCTGGCTGTCCGGTGCCAGGGCGCCACCCTGGCCTGCGATACGCTCGCGCTGCACGGCATCCGAGTTGCGCATGCGCTCACGAAGGGTGTCCAGCTCCTCCCGCGTGACCAGCGATTGCACGGGGTAGGCGCGCTCGTTGTTCCAATAGCTGTCGAAGCTGCGGGAGAGATCCTGCACCACAGGCCCTGCGGCCAGCACGTCCAGGTCCACAAAATTGCCGGAGTCAGCATTGCCGAAATAGGCGTCCCCCAGGTTGCGGCCCCCGGTGACGCCCATGGCGTTGTCGGCGATGAAGAGCTTGTTGTGCATGCGCTGCTGCACCCGCGAGAAGTCGCTGAGCGCGCTGAACATGCGCCCCAGCGGCGAGCCCCGTGCCCCTGTGAGCGGGTTGAACATGCGCATCTCGATGTTGGGTACAAAGGCCAGGCGCATCACCTGCGCATCCCGGCCCACGCTGTGAAAATCGTCCAGCAGCACCCGCACCCGCACGCCGCGCCGGGCTGCGGCCACCACGCTGAGCAGCAGGCGCTCGGTGCTGGCGTCGGCATGGATGGCGTAGTACTGCAGGTCCAGCGTTTTCTGCGCGGCATCCACCAGCGCCAGGCGGCTGCTGTACGCCGCCTGTGGTCCGCTGAGCAGCAGAAACCCCGAGGGGTGGCGGCCGCCTGCCGATGCCCGGCGCTCCTCGACGAGTTGGCCCAGGAGTGTCCCTGCGGGGGAGGCCAGAGCGCTCGACACCGGCCGCTCCACATCCTTGGGCAGGCCAGCGCAGCCGCTGGTTGTGCCTGCGATGGTGAGGGCCAAAAGCGCCAGCCAGCCGTAGCGGGCGGTGGTGCCCAGAAACGCTGGAATGGCAGGGGTCGATAAAAGCATGGCGCGATTGTGACCGTGTGGCGGTGGCCGCGCTTGTCAGACGCGGCGCCAACTCCGCCACAGTGGCTGCCCAGGCTGGCAGCTGCCTCCTCAGCGTCTTACCGGGTTTACCAGCTCACTTCGCGGTCTGGCGTGGCGCTGATCTTGTGGATCGTCAGGTCAGCCCCGTCAAATTCCTCTTCTTGCGTGAGCCGCAGGCCCACCGTGCTCTTGAGAATGCCATACACCACCAGGCCACCCACCAGCGCCCAGGCCACGCCCAGGGCGCTGCCAATCAACTGGGCCGAGAAGCTCACACCACCGAGCCCGCCCAACGCCTTGCTGCCGAAAATGCCTGCAGCCAGCCCGCCCCATGTGCCGCACAGGCCATGCAACGGCCACACGCCGAGCACGTCATCGATCTTCCAGCGGTTCTGGGTGAGCGTGAACATCACCACAAAGATTGCTCCTGCCACGGCACCCACCACCAGCGCTCCCAGCGGGTGCATCAGATCGGAGCCCGCGCACACAGCCACCAGCCCGGCCAGCGGGCCGTTGTGCACAAAGCCCGGGTCGTTCTTGCCCAGCACCAACGCCGCCAACGTGCCTCCCACCATGGCCATCAGCGAGTTCACGGCCACCAGGCCGGAGAGCTTGTCCACGGTTTGCGCGCTCATCACATTGAAGCCGAACCATCCCACCACCAGTACCCAGGCGCCCAGCGCCAAAAACGGGATGTTGGAAGGCGGGTGGGCAGAGATGGCCCCGTCCTTGCGGTAGCGGTTGGCGCGCGAGCCCAGCAGGATCACGGCCGGCAGGGCGATCCACCCGCCCATGGCATGCACGACGATGGAGCCCGCAAAGTCGTGGAACTCTTCGCCCGTCAGTCCCTTGATCCAGGCCTGCACCCCAAAGTGCTGGTTCCAGGCAACGCCTTCAAAGAACGGATACACAAACCCCACAATGACCGCCGTGGCCATCAGCTGGGGCCAGAACTTGGCCCGCTCCGCGATCCCGCCCGACACAATCGCCGGAATGGCAGCCGCAAAAGTGAGCAAGAAGAAGAACTTGACCAATGCGTAGCCGTTCTGCTGCGCCAGCGATTCCGCACTCACAAAGAAATGCGTGCCATAGGCCACGCTGTAACCCACCACATAATACACCACGGTGGACACCGAAAAGTCCACCAGGATCTTGACCAGCGCGTTCACCTGGTTCTTTTTGCGAACCGTGCCCAGTTCCAGAAAGGCAAACCCTGCATGCATGGCCAGCACCATGATGGCCCCCAGAAGAATGAACAGGGCATCAGTGCCCTGTTTGAGTGCTTCCATAACGTCCTCGCGCGATTGGTTGATCTGTTCTGGTGCGTTTTGAGCCTGGCTACCAGATTTGCACCAACTTGAAGCAAAAATCGCGCCAAGGAATGGTGCGTTGTTTTGCACTGTTTTGGTGTGATGCGGAGGGGTAGGGGGCAATGGGATTTGCCGGGACAGGTGGTTGAGCTGGGTGACGGTAGCTATCTGGCATATCTTGGTGCTGCGCAGATGAGGGCCTATGGCGCGATGGTGCAGAGCATTGTCTTGCAGGCATTCCAACTGGGATACGCTGTGAGAGTCCACCTGCTGCTGTTCTGCCTCGCCCCACCCGTTTGTCTTTCACCATCCGCACTGCGAAGCCCGTGCCTGCGGGAAGGGTGGAGGTGTTAGAAACTGTCGCGCCCCTGCACCCGTGCCACAACACGCAAGTCCGCGCCCAAGGTCTCTACGGACTTGAATTCCAGCGCCAGCCCATCGGCCAAGGCCGTCAGCGGGCCAAAGTCTGCAATCCCCCGTCCCGCACCCAAAAGCCGTGGTGCCAGGTACAGCAACAGCTCATCGACCAGGCCTTCTCGGACCAGAGAGCCATTGAGCTTGTGCCCAGCCTCTACATGCAGCTCGTTGATGCCCCGTTGGCCCAGGTCCTGGAGCATTGCCGAAAGATCGACCTTGCCGTTCGCATTGGGCAGGTGGATCACCGTAGCCCCACAGGCTTGCAAAGCTGTCTTCTTGGTTTCGTTGTCGGAGGCTGTGTAGACATAACAATCGCGCCCTTTCATCAGCAGATTGGCGTCGGTCGGCAACTGCAACTGGCTGTCCACCACCACCACATGGGGCTGGCGTGGCGTGGGAATTTCGCGGACGTCTAGCCGGGGGTTGTCATCCAGCACGGTGCCAATGCCCGTCAATACAGCACACGCCCTGGCCCTCCACGCGTGTCCATCCGCCCGCGCAGCGCGGGACGTGATCCACTGGCTGGCGCCATTGTTCAGGGCGGTGGTGCCATCCAGCGAGCTTGCAACTTTCAGCCGTACCCAGGGGGTACCCCGGATCATGCGGCTGAAAAAACCAATGTTGAGTTCTCGGGATTCTTCAGCCCCAGGGCCGACCACCACCTCCACCCCTGCCGCACGCAGCCGGTCAAACCCGCGCCCGCCTACCAGGGGGTTGGGGTCTGCCAACGAAGCAACCACTTTGGCAATGCCAGCCTGGATCAGCGCATCACAGCAAGGTCCCGTTCGCCCCTGGTGGGAGCAGGGCTCCAGGGTGACATAGGCCGTAGCGCCCAGGGTGTCCAGTCCCCTATCCTTGGCATCACGCAGCGCCATGACTTCAGCGTGCGGGCCGCCAGCGCGCTGCGTCGAGCCTTGGCCTATGACCTCGCCACCGGGAGAAACAAGGACGCAACCAACACGCGGGTTGGGGTTGGAAACAAAAAGCGCTTGGGTTGCGAGCCCAAGCGCTTGGTGGGTGTGGGATGGCGCTAAATCAATCATGGCGCCCGGGATAGTAGCTCAGAGGCTATTTGTTCCAGCATTCTGCCGCAGTGATACCGGTCAGATTGATTGCGTCACGCATACCTGTGCTGGTGAGAGTGAAGTCTCCGCACCGATCTGTTGCTTGAGGGCCAGGTGCTCGGCGGGTTGCAATCAAGGTGTAGGCTGAGTTGGTATTTCCTGCTTGAAAACTAATCGTGTATCGCTTGGTGGTGTCCCCAACCCACGTAAGGTGTGCCGGCAGTACGACTGGATATGTTCCAGTGGCTGTTGACGCACGCTCGAGCCATTGCTGTGCTTGTAACAGTCCGGCACGGGCGTCTGCACGGTGCCCACGACGAATGTACTCATTGTAGCTAGGCATGGCTATGGCTGTGAGAATGCCAATAATGGCCACCACAACCATGATCTCGACGAGCGTAAAGCCACGGTGTTGTCGTTTCATATAAAAACTACTCCTGATGGAGATTGAGCTTAGCGCAGTTGCCGCCAGCTTGGGCGCATGCTCTGCTCTGGGAACGTTGCGTTGTCCTCGCCGTCTTCGGTGCCGTCGGCCTTTTTGCCACTGATACGAATTTTGTCTCCGCGTTGAATCATTGTGTGCGAGCCTGCGGCCACTGACATGCGGGAAGCTCCCATGTCAGAGGTTAGGTTGTACTTACCATCCCCATTGGTGTCCATGATCTGCACGCTCGGGCGTTTGCCGTCCATGATGTTGATCAGAGTCCAATACTGACGTTCCTTTTCCACAGAGCCCGCTTCGCAAGTCTCCACACTGTTGTCCACCAGTGAGCCTTTGGCGGGGATTTGAGAGAACACCGACAGCATGTTGCTGCTGTCATAAAACTCCATAGGCTTGAGCAGGCGTTCGCGTGTTTCAGGCAGATCCATGTACCAACCCTTGTTGGTGGTCCAGTCCAACGCCGTAGTTGCATCGATAGTCCAGAACTGACGACCATCGCGCGTAAAGACGGATGTAGTGGGAATCTGGCGCTGTACCAAACTCGCCTGGGTTACAGGTGTTGGTAGGTCGTCGGTGGATTTCACCAGCTCCTCACACGCTGTGTCTGAAGTGGAAGCGCAGACTGCTACGCGATCCTTTTTAGCCCCAGTCAGCTTGTAACTCGTGTTGTCTAGCACAGAGTAAAGTGTTTGTTTGTTGGCATTCTGTGGGTCGTCGGTAGCGATGTTGCGTCCGGTTCCAAAAGCCACCATCATGCCGCCCACGGCTACAGTCTTCTTTTTGCCGCCTCCATCGTCAATTTCTTTCTTGCGATCATTGGCGCGCACTGTAGGCACTGCTGTGATGGACTGCGCCAGGGTACGAGAGTTGGGCGAGCCCTCTGTTCCTCCCTTGGCGGTAAACAGCGGCACCCCGTTGGTGGTGTGGTTGGTGGTGCTATCGGCCAGGCTGCCCCAGCGTGCTACGCCCCATTTGCTCTCGTCCCTGTCCGCTATGAGAAACTTCCATACATTGCCTTTCAGGTCGCCCGCATAGATCACATCAGGACGGCCATCACTGTTGATGTCTACCAAGCGCGGGGCAGATAGACCGTTGTCGGTCGTGTTGGTGTGGCTGCCCGTTGCTGTTGTGCCCGTTGCGACCAGCCGCAACAACTCCTTGCCACCGTCCAGGTATTGCACTAGCAGCACGGGCCGTTCGCTCTTGCTGTTGTAGCCATTGCCCATCACCGCAGCCCAGCGATCATTGTTCATGCGCACAATTTGCGTGGTGCGCTGTGGGTTGTTCTCGTCAAGCACAGGTTTGGCGAAGATGTGACCCATGTCGGCTGCTGCCAAACAAGCCTCTTTATTCGCCGCAGGGGTGATGGCTGTGTCTTCGCAAGCTGCGACGGTCGCCACGGATTCGCTCGCATGGCGCGTTTTGTCCATCACCACAATCTGTTGGGCATTGGCTTCTGTAAAGTCGCCTGGGGCTGGTGCTGTAGTGCCTGGGTTCGTAACGTTCAGCACAAAGTAGCCCTTGCCGCCCGCTCCCAGGGTGCCCACCAGCAGGGTGCGCCAATCCGGAGCGTAAATGCCGTAGTCGGGGTCGCTAGGGTCTTTGCCCCCGTTGACATCCACATCGCCACTCATGGCGGAACCATCCACATAATAGCGATGATTGTCGTTGTAGTCGGTATCTGCCAAACGCCCCAATACAGGGATCACCCCTTTGGGCACATAAGCCAACTTTTCAGTACCGTCTACCCCTGAAAAGCCATGCAGCATGCCGTCGTTCCCACCAACGTAGATCATTGGCAGACGGGTTTTGTGTGCCCGAGTGAAGGCCGCGTAACCCTTCCATGCATAGTTGCTTGATGGCGCTCCGATATACCATACTTCCGAGTTAACGATATCGCCCTGGCGTGATTTTCTTTCTCTGAATGGTTTGGTGGCGGTGTAGTTGGGAGGCATAGCCGTGCCCTCTTTGGTGCGATCACCGCGGATATAGTTAAGCCGATCTTGTCCGAGCGTATCGCTACTACCGTCCTTCTTGAGATTTAGGAGGTTCTTCTGTGCTGTACTGAGATTGCTTTCGTCGGCTGCCCATCGGAAAGGAATACCTCCCTTTTCCTGACTAGTCGCCAGATTAGTTTGGGTGCTATAGCTCAGAATCAGGCGGCTACTAACGCTGAATCCTGCTTCGTCAAGAAGTTCTGCCGTGTTTTTTCCAGCCCAGCCGGGCGTAGGAACCGTAGTTCCGTCCGGCTTCACTGTTTCGGCAGTGACATAACCTCTCCAAGCTTCTGCTGGTATATAGTTGGCAATATATTTGGCAACATCATTCCGTGAGGCATTGCTTCCGCTGGTGGCCGTGGACCCTCGATCAGGTTCAGTGGCCGTACTGATGTCGCCGATGATCAGGCGAAATGCTTTGGCCAGATCCTCACCCTTCTCTACAGAGAAAAAACGACCTCGGCCATTGATTGCGGTGTGCCACATGTCGTGGCCCCTGTCCCTACTCTGGGCTTTCCATGAGTAGGTACCATTTGCGTATTCAGCAAAACTTCCGTCAAAGTCGTACGGCAGCAAGGAGGAAGGCGCGGTAATTGTTCCCTGATCAGTGCCTGCATTGTTGTAGTTTCTCTTGGGAGCCGCATCGGTACTAAAACCAATGGTGTAGGTGACCATGTGTGGCCAGGTGGCAGGGTTGTAGCGTGGATTCCAATATTTATTCAGTGTGGCAGTGGAGTTGGTCACCCTGTTCTTAAAGGTTTCTGTAGTTGGAGCGGTGTTGTAATCAGATCGTGGCGTGACAGAGCCTGTCAGGCCACTGGTTTGCAGCGGGTCCGACCAGCTTTTGAATGCCCAGTCGGCAATGGTTGTATAGTTTTCGGTGTCGCGATAAACCCGGGTGTCAGTATTCGCACTGTTGTACTGCGTGTTATCACCTGCAAAAGTGATATTTTGGTTGTCATAGTTGCGCGGCGTTGTTTGCCGCTCTGTGCCATTCCAGCCACCATCGGTCAACAAAATGTGGAAGTTACGCCGGCATCCAAGATATGGCGTGCTGGTTGTTCCCGGTGCAGAAGCCCATGGGCCATTTTGGTGCAAAGTGGCGCGCATATACTGGTCCGCGCGTTGCACCATATCGTGAGTAGGTGTGTTGGTGCAGGCCGTGTAATTGTTCATGTACGAGAGGAAATTCGACCGGTGTGTCGTATCCAGCTTTCGCATGACATTTTTGTTGGTAGCTGTAGTAGCCGTGGCTGCTGCAGCATTCAAATTGGGTGCCCAAGCCACGCCTCCCACTTTTGTACAGTTGCCCATGGTTTGCCAGGCAAACCGGATTTTCCCGTCAGGCAGTAAGCTGGTGTCGCTGAAAACCTCTAGCAACGATTCCTTAAGTACCTGCGTGCGGGTCTTTGTATTCCCAATCATGTCCTTGGCGTTCATACTCGTCGAATCGTCGAGCGAGATGATGATGTTGGGTGCCACATAGGGCTCCTTGGTGCCAGGCGGGGACTGGGCAAAATCCAACGCCCAACTGGCGTGTGGCGCCAACGCCGCGCCAACGGCCATGGCAATCAGGTTCTTTTTGAAATATCTATGGTTGCGAACGGCTTGGGGCATGGTGTGCTCCTGATCGAATGGAGGTAAGTTAAGCTTTAGTGCTTTTGCATCAAGCGACAAAAACTATCATTTTTGAACTTGCAGCTAGTTCTTGACCTTCTGGCGGGCGTAGGTCTGTTGCAGCACGGCCATCGTTACCGGGACGTCGACCCCTGCTTGGCGTCTTACTTTGCGTCCATAGGCTATAGCGGTAATGCGGTATACGACATTGGGTCGCATATTCAGTGGCAAATGATTTGGACCTCCGGAAATCAAAGCGCCTTTATCTGAATCCGATATGTAGGGCAAAACCTCAATCCAGTACCAGCCGCCCCGGTTGTTGGCTGACTGGTCTCTCAAAATAGGATTGCCTTTGGGCTCGTTGGGGTCGGAGCTCAGTTGCGCACCACTGTATTGGCCGTAGCGCGCACCCACTGTATCGACGGTCATTTCAGCCAGCGTGAAGTCAACTAGGGGGTCTGCTTTGTCGCTGGCGTTATTCCAGAAATCCTGACGCCCTGTCCGCTTCAGGCAAAGTCCATTCATGCAGCGAGGCCCGGTGGTGATGTTTTCTAGATCGGCCAACAATACGGCCGCCTCGGATGTTTCTAAGGGAACTTGCGCAACGTTAGATCTTCCTCCGCGACACGCTGTAGGTGTTGGAATGCGGCAGTCGCTACCGTCCGCCTTTTCTCCGCGGATGTCGAGTTCGGCATCCTGTATCAGTGCCTGTGCAGCCTCAAAAGCGCGCTGGTAATCGGCATCGTTCCCAACCACCATTTCGCTAAACATGGAGGTGCGCGATGCCCATAGTGCTAGCAGCATCGAAAGCATCACAAAAACAATAACAACAAACAGTGCTACACCTCTTTGGCGTTGCGGCTGTCGTGAGTAGTAATGGGGGAAGGGCATGCGTTGCATGGCAATACTGTGGGTGGGTTAGCCTGACAGCCCTTGGCTGCGCAGTTGGTAGACGTTCCGGAACACCATGTGCACCCGCTGGTTTCGGGGTTCTGCCAATGTGATCAGGTCCACTGGCGTGGCGCCGTCGCAGTCTGTGTAGGTGCTTCCTGCAGGAAGATTCAATTTCTCACTGCCGTAAAGTACCAGGCAGACTTCCACAGCAAACACCTGGGCCCAGCCCGGGGTGCCGGGAGCGCCTACGGTAGCCGCATTGACATAACGCAGGTTGGGGTTGCCTGTGCCTGCGGCCGTTTGCATCAGGTAACGAACCTGGAAGTTGGCTACGTTCCTAATAATCGGCTGAGGTGCACCGGTGCCAGCGCAACGCAATTCGTTCGTTGCTGCATTCAACACAAACTGGCTTCGAAGCAGGGTGGAGGTGCCCTCTTCACCCAGGCAGTCGCGCAAAACGGATTCAGGCGCCGGGGGCGCACTAGGATCCTTGCGTAGATAAACGTTTTCTTTGTAGTTGCGATAACCTGTGGTCAATTTGTATTCGCTGGCTCCGGGGGAGTCCAGCCCGCTCAGCGTATCTGACGACAAGGTGAATGAGCTGGTGCCGTCGGTGTAGTCAGTCTCAAACGCCACTGCCTCGCCTGCTAGCACTGGAGTGTTGTCATCCAGTTGGGCCGCCGATAACTTGAGCTTGATGGACCCAGACTGCCGCAGCTGTGAGCCAATGACGCGAAAGGCGTAGGAGGCTTGCTGCTGAAGGTCGCTGACATCACCCACACTGCTAGTGACGCCGCGCGACACCATGAGCGCACCCATCGCCACGGCGATCGTGAGCAGGCCAATTGTGATGCCAACCAGCAGCTCAAGCAGCGTCACGCCGCGCTGAGTGTTGGGCCTTAAAGTGGAGTATTTCATGCCGGGCTTGCCTGATAGAAAAATGAAGCGAGTAGAGTCAGACGATGTCAGGACTGCGGCCCTGGGCAGAAATACTTCACAGTGAAGTCGGCAAAGTAAGGGGCGCAACGGCTACCGACAGGTATGTATTGGAGGTGGCAGGTGTACCTGGGTGTAGATGTGGGGCTGGCGTTGCAGAGAGGTGCCCCCGCATCGCCCCCCAGATTGTTTGCCGTTGTCAGTAAATCTGCGAGATACGCGTTGTCTGTGCTGCGCTCGTTTTCGCGCCATCGGATCATCACGCCCAATTGGCGGCGGCTACCGGCTACGGTTTCGGCTGGCGCAAAAAAAACGGCGGCATCACCCAATGGGAGGCTTCGCTCCAGTGTGCGTTTCCATTCGCGCAAGTCATAAGCCGCAAACTCTGCGTGTGTGCACTCGGTGGCGCCCTGGCAGAGCTTGGCGGCTTGCGGGGTGGGGGCGGGACCGGCGCGCCAGCCGACGGCATAGCTGTCAATATTCCCCAGTGCATTGGGATGGGTTTTCATGCGCTCGCTCAGATCCTCAATCAGGCGAATGGCTTGTGCGCGGTAGGCGCTCGTTTGGGTGTCGCTGAGGGTTCGCATCTGCATACCCAGAACGCCAACGATGCCCAGTGCTGCAACTACTATGGCGGCAAGGGATTCGATAAGCGTGATACCGCGCTGCTGACGTGGGGCGATGTGTGGCATGGGGTTTAGCCGGCTGTGCATGGCAGTTCTTCGGATTTGATGGTTCTGATTCGTCCCCCAGAACTTACGCAAAGGCCGCGAGCAGCCAGATCAGAAATGTTTTTATTGTGGGGAACTAGGCTGAAGCCGACGAAGGGGCCTGTGATCCGGCCCCAACGATCAAATTGCATACTTGCAGAATTGGCTGTGCGCGTAACCTGAGTGTTCCGTGGGGCAGTAAATCTCTGTAAAACTTCTTCGCCTGCGTCGAAAACTCCGTTGCTATTCGTGTCTACAAAAACGAACCAACCGCAATCCCAATCAGCATTACCTGGAGCAAGTGTGCAGCCGTCAGTGCCTGTAGGGTTCTTGCGGATTGAGACGGTACTCGCTCGCTTGATAGCTTCCGCGCGTGCATAGTAGATGCTGGATTCCAGGCCTTTAAGTGCCTGCTGTACGCGCCAGCGCTCAATGATTGGATTAAAGCTGGGTAGTGCCAGTGCGGCCAGAATGGCCACTATCAAAACGACCACCATCAACTCAACGATAGTGAACCCACGGTTGGCCCGTGAGTAGCTTGTGCTGAGGTTGCGCCACAGGAAGCGAGCGCGATAAGAGGTTTGCATTTGCTGCATGGCGAAATACTATTTGGATTTTTCTGATACCGTTCGTCTGCACTTGATGAGTGGCATTGACTTGGCGATGAGCGGCGTCTGACGGGAGAACTACCGCGTGTAACCCCTGCATGCCCCAGCGTTGTGCATGCCTTTGCATTCGCGATACATCCTTCGATCGCGCTCGGCAGGTGTTTCTTCAGAGGCACTTCGTTGGTGGGTTACTTTGGTCACACCTTTTTTCTTCGTAGAACTGCTGGTCGTGGCAATTTGGTTGTTTTGGGTGCTTTTGGCCCAAGTGATTTCGGGGCTGGCCAGCAAGCAGAAGGCCATTGCGACAGGAGCTGTGGAGAGAGCAATGTGTTGCCGGGAGAGTCGGAAAAGTCTGCGCGCTCTGTTTGCATAGGCTTGCGTCATTGGAGGCTTTCTGTGTTGCTGGGTGATTGTGGTGTTGGGTGCGAGTGTTCTAGATCGTGTCTTGCTTGGCAAGGTCCAATTGCTACCGGGGCTATAATCACTAGGTTTTGCATGGTGCAAGACGCACGCCTGCAGCCGTTCCAGCCGCTGGCGCAAGTAAAAACCACGGCCCAGCTTCCTTTGCGGGCCTTATCAAGGAAAAATAATGATCGCATCCTCCATCAAGGCCGAAGTCGTCAAGGCGAACGCCCGTGCTGCCAATGACACTGGTAGCCCAGAAGTGCAGGTGGCCCTGCTGACCGCCCGCATCAACGAACTGACCCCTCACTTCAAGACGCATGCCAAGGACCACCATGGTCGCCGTGGCCTGCTGCGCATGGTGAGCCGTCGTCGCAAGCTGCTGGACTACCTGAAGGCCAAGGACGCTGACCGTTACACCGCGCTGATCGCCAAGCTGGGTCTGCGCAAGTAATTGCAATCGCATGCGAAAACGCCTGGGTTAGTCCGCTAGCTCAGGCGTTTTTTACTTCGGAGTCGCAAAACAGAGCGAAGCTGTGTCATTCCAATGAAGTTGCCGCCATGGGTTGGTGTGCAGGTTCCCTGGAATGGCATCGTGTTCTGAATTGCTCTCCAAGCCAATCTGGTAGCGCGCTACCAGCTATTAAAACAGGAGCTGAACATGAGCATTTTCAACAAAGTCACCAAGACCTTCCAATGGGGTGACAAGACCGTCATCATGGAAACGGGTGAGATCGCCCGCCAAGCGTCCGGCGCTGTGCTGGTGAACATTGATGACACCGTGGTGCTGGCCACCGTGGTGGCATCCAAGGGTGCCAAGCCAGGACAGGACTTCTTCCCCCTGACGGTGGACTACATAGAGAAGACCTACGCTGCAGGCAAGATCCCCGGCAGCTTCTTCAAGCGCGAAGCCAAGCCCAGCGAGCACGAAACCCTGACCAGCCGTCTGATCGACCGTCCGATCCGCCCGCTGTTCCCCGAAGGTTTCTTCAACGAAGTGCATGTGGTCATCCACACGGTGTCGTTGAACCCCGAAGTGGACGCTGACATCGCAGCCCTCATCGCTACCAGTGCAGCCCTGGCCATTTCTGGCATCCCGTTCAACGGCCCCATCGGCGCCGCACGCGTGGGCTACATCAACGGCGAATACGTGCTCAACCCTGGTCAGACTGCGCGCAAGAACTCGCAGATGGATCTGGTGGTGGCGGGTACAGAGGCCGCCGTGCTGATGGTGGAATCCGAAGCACAGCAACTGTCCGAAGAAATCATGCTCGGCGCCGTGGTGTTTGGCCACGAGCAAGGCAATGTGGCCATCAACGCCATCCACGAACTGGTGCGCGATGCTGGCAAGCCTGTATGGCAGTGGGAAGCCCCTGCCAAGGACGAAACCCTGATCGCCAAGGTGGTGGCCCTGGCCGACGACAAGCTGCGCGCAGCCTACCAGATCCGCAACAAGCAAGCCCGCACGCAGGCTTGCCGTGAAGCTTATGCGGCCGTGATGGCAGCCTTGAAGGCTGAAGGCGTTGAATTCGACGCTGTCAAGGTTGAAGGCATGCTGTTCGATATCGAAGCCGGCATCGTTCGCAGCCAGATCCTGGCTGGTGAGCCCCGCATTGATGGCCGCGACACGCGCACCGTGCGCCCTATCGAAATCCGTGGCAGCGTACTGCCTCGCGCCCATGGCTCGTCGCTCTTCACGCGTGGCGAAACCCAGGCGCTGGTGGTGACCACGCTGGGCACCGAGCGCGACGCTCAGCGCATTGATGCGCTGGCTGGCGAGTATGAAGACCGCTTCATGATGCACTACAACATGCCTCCCTTTGCCACCGGCGAAGTGGGCCGCATGGGTTCGACCAAGCGCCGCGAAATCGGCCACGGCCGTCTGGCCAAGCGCGCTCTGATTGCCGTGTTGCCGACGAAGGAAGAATTCCCCTACACCATGCGCGTGGTGTCCGAAATCACCGAATCCAACGGCTCGTCGTCGATGGCCTCGGTCTGCGGTGGCTGCCTGTCGCTGATGGACGCGGGCGTTCCGATGAAGGCGCATGTGGCGGGTATCGCCATGGGCCTGATCAAGGATGCCAACCGTTTTGCCGTGTTGACCGACATTCTGGGTGATGAAGATCATCTGGGTGACATGGACTTCAAGGTGGCGGGCACCACGGCCGGTATTACCGCGCTGCAGATGGACATCAAGATCCAAGGCATCACCAAGGAAATCATGCAGGTCGCCCTGGCCCAGGCCAAGGAAGCGCGCATGCACATCCTGGGCAAGATGCAAGAGGCCATGGGTGAAGCCAAGACCGAAGTGTCGAACTTCGCGCCCAAGCTGTACACCATGAAGATCAACCCCGAGAAGATCCGTGACGTGATCGGCAAGGGCGGCGCGGTGATCCGTGCGCTGACCGAAGAAACCGGCTGCCAGATCAACATCGAGGAAGACGGCACCATCACCATCGCCGCCACTGACGCAGCCAAGGCCGATGAGGCCAAGAAGCGGATTGAGCAGATCACGGCCGAAGTCGAAATTGGCAAGATCTACGAAGGCCCTGTGACCAAGATCCTGGACTTCGGCGCACTGATTAATTTGCTGCCAGGCAAGGACGGCCTGCTGCACATCAGCCAGATTGCCCACGAGCGCGTTGAGCGCGTGGGTGACTATCTGACCGAAGGCCAGATCGTGAAGGTCAAGGTCATGGAAACCGACGAGAAGGGCCGCGTCAAGCTGTCGATGAAGGTGCTGGCCGATCGTCCTGCCGGCGGCAGCGACCGTCCTGCTCCAGCAGAGCGCGGCGACCGCGAACCACGCCGTGACCATGGTCGTGACGGGGGCCGTCAGCCAGCGGATCAGCAGCAACAGCAACAGTCCTTGCCTTCGGACGGCGGTTCCGGGCAGATCGTTGGCTGATTGGGTTGTTTGCTATTGATTTTGTAGCTGCTTGCGCTTGTGAATAAAGCGCTGGCGGCCAAAATCACTCAAAAATTAACCGTCCCATGAATCGCAATATGCGTGCTGTCGAGATCACTTCCTTTGGCGGGCCCGAGGTATTGCGCCTGGGTGAACGCCCCGTGCCGCAGCCGGGTGTCGGTGAGCTGCTGATCCGTGTGGCTGCCAGCGGTATCAATCGCCCCGATGTGCTTCAGCGGATGGGGCACTATGCCCCTCCGTCCGGCACGTCTGACCTGCCGGGCCTGGAAGTCGCGGGAGTGGTGGAGTCGGGGGATGCTGCAGCCATGGCCGAGGCGGTTATCCGGGTGGGTGACCGCGTTTGTGCGCTGGTGGTGGGCGGTGGTTATGCCCAATGGTGCGTGGCGCCTGTGGTGCAGTGCCTGCCGGTGCCTGATGGCTTTAGCGATGTCGAGGCTGCATCACTGCCCGAGACGTTCTTCACCGTGTGGAGCAATGTGTTCGACCGGGGGCACCTGCAGGCGGGTGAGAGCCTGCTGGTGCAAGGCGGTACCAGTGGTATTGGTGTGACAGCTGTTCAATTGGCGCGGGCCTTTGGTGCAACGGTCATTGCAACTGCGGGTAGCGACGAAAAGTGTGCGGCATGCCTGCAGCTGGGGGCCCACGAGGCCATCAACTACAAGACGCAGGATTTTGTGGCAGAAGCCAATCGCATTACGCAGGGCAAAGGCGTGGATGTGGTGCTGGACATGGTGGCAGGTGACTACGTGGCGCGCGAGGTGCAGTGCCTGGCTGAGGACGGCCGCATTGTCATCATTGCGGTGCAGGGTGGCATCAAGAGCGACTTCAATGCGGGTTTGGTGCTGCGCCGCCGGCTGACCATTACTGGCTCCACCTTGCGTCCGCGTTCTGTGGCATTCAAGGGGGCGATTGCGCGCGCATTGCGCGAGCATGTGTGGCCTCTGCTGGTGGCGGGGCGTGTGCGGCCCGTCATTCACAGCACATTTGCGGCGACAGAGGCTGCTAAGGCCCACGCGCTGATGGAGTCAAATCAGCACATTGGCAAGATTGTTTTGACGTGGTGATCATGAAAAACAAGAGAAAACTCATCGCAGGCAACTGGAAGATGAACGGCAGTCTGGCTGCCAACGATGCTTTGCTGAAAGGCATCTTGGCGGGGCTGGCTGACGCGGTTTGTGACGTGGCCGTTGCGGTGCCGGCGCCCTATCTGGCGCAGGTGCAGGCTGCTGCGTTGGGTTCTTTGGTGGCTGTGGCTGCCCAGGATGTATCGCAGCACGAAGCAGGTGCCTATACCGGAGAGGTGTCGGCCGCCATGTTGAAAGACTTTGGTGTGCGGTACGCGCTCGTGGGGCATTCAGAGCGCCGCCAATACCATGGTGAAACCGATGTGGTGGTCGCCGAGAAAGCGCAACGCGCACTGGCGGCAGGTATCACGCCTATCGTCTGCGTGGGCGAGACTCTTCAGGAGCGCGAAGCTGGGCAGACCGAGGTTGTGGTCAAGCGCCAACTGGCGGCGGTGATCCACCTCAATGGTCACTGCATCAGCGAAGTGGTGGTGGCTTACGAACCGGTCTGGGCCATTGGCACGGGCCGCACGGCGTCGCCCGAGCAGGCGCAGGCAGTGCATGCAGTGCTGCGGGCACAGCTGTCTGCGGCCAGCGAGCATGCGGATCGAATCCGCCTGCTGTACGGCGGCAGCATGAATGCGGCCAATGCCGCCCAGTTGCTTTCCCAGCCGGATATCGATGGTGGCCTTGTTGGCGGTGCCTCGCTGAAAGCGCCCGATTTCCTTCAAATCATTGCGGCCGCCCGTTGAGGCTGCCCTTCAAACTATTCAATCAGGAGTGAACAGAGAATGAACGTGATCGTGAATGTGGTGTTGGCTGTGCAGATGCTGACGGCCTTGGGGATGATTGGCCTGATCCTGATCCAGCATGGCAAGGGCGCCGATATGGGTGCAGCGTTTGGCAGTGGCAGTTCCGGAAGCCTGTTTGGTGCCAGCGGTAGCGCCAACTTCTTGTCGCGCACTACGGCGGTGCTGGCTGCGGTGTTTTTTGTGGCAACGCTGGCACTGGCCTATTTCGGCAATGCGCGTCCTGCCAGTTCGGGTAGCGTGCTGGAAAATCCCGCTGCTGCAGTGCCTGCAGGTGCGCCTTCGTTGTCGGCTTCGGATGCTGCTGTGGCTCCTGCCGTGCCCGCCTCGGGTGCAGCGCAGATCCCCACCAAATAATCTGCACTAAATTGGGCTTCGTAAGCCGAAGCAGGGTTTTTCCGGAGTAGAATTCCGGATTGTCTGGAAAGCCAAAACCGCAAGGTTCCTCATGCCATCCAGATGCAAAAATCAGCCGTCGTGGTGAAATTGGTAGACACGCTATCTTGAGGGGGTAGTGGCGAAAGCTGTGCGAGTTCGAGTCTCGCCGACGGCACCAAAACAAAGGCCTGCCTGCATGACCCGGCTCGGGTCCTGACGGGCAAGGCCACAGCGGTGAGCACATCCTCAAGATGAACCTCGATCAGTACCTCCCCGTCCTTTTGTTCATCTTGGTCGGCATCGCCGTAGGCGTTGTCCCCCTTGTACTCGGCTACATACTGGGCCCCAACCGCCCGGATGCCGCGAAGAACTCTCCCTACGAATGTGGCTTTGAAGCCTTCGAGGATGCGCGCATGAAGTTTGATGTGCGCTACTACCTTGTGGCCATTCTCTTCATTCTGTTCGATCTCGAAATTGCATTCCTCTTCCCGTGGGCGGTGACGCTGCATGAGGTGGGGATCGCTGGTTTCGTGGCGGTCGTTATTTTCCTGGCCATTCTGGTTGTGGGTTTTGCCTACGAGTGGAAAAAGGGTGCCCTGGATTGGGAATGAGCGAGCCTCAACAAGGATGATGCAATGATTGAAGGCGTGATGAAGGAAGGCTTTATCACCACGAGTTACGACTCGGTGGTGAATTGGGCCAAGACCGGCTCTCTGTGGCCGATGACATTCGGCTTGGCTTGCTGTGCCGTCGAAATGATGCATGCTGCGGCGGCACGTTACGACATCGGTCGTTTTGGGGCGGAGGTGTTCCGCGCGAGCCCGCGCCAGTCTGACCTCATGATTGTGGCCGGCACGCTGTGCAACAAGATGGCGCCTGCGTTGCGCAAGGTGTACGACCAGATGTCCGAGCCGCGTTGGGTGTTGTCGATGGGCTCGTGTGCGAACGGCGGCGGTTACTACCACTACAGCTACTCCGTGGTGCGTGGTTGCGATCGCATTGTTCCGGTGGATGTCTACGTGCCAGGTTGCCCGCCCACGGCGGAGGCTTTGATCTACGGGATCATCCAGCTGCAGCAAAAGATTCGCCGTACCAACACCATTGCTCGTGTCTGAAGGGTTGATGATGACCGCTGTTGCCATTCGGCCTGAAAAACTCAAAGACAATATTGCCGCCGCCCTGGGGGCGATGGTGCGTCAGATCACGGTGGCGTTGGATGAGGTCACCTTGGTTGTTGATGCGGCTGATTACCTCGAATCCATGCGCGTGTTGCGTGACGCTGAAGGTTGCCGCTTTGAGCAACTGATCGATTTGTGTGGTGTGGACTATTCGGCATATGCTGATGCCGTGCGTGAAGGAGCCCGCTACTGCGTGGTCTCGCACCTGTTGTCCGTCAGTCTGAATCAGCGTGTACGGGTCAAGGTGTTCTGCGCCGATGATGATTTTCCGGTGGTGGCCTCGGTCTCCGACCTGTGGAACTCCGCCAACTGGTACGAGCGCGAAGCGTTTGATCTGTTCGGCATTGTGTTCGACGGCCACAACGACCTGCGCCGCATCCTGACCGACTACGGCTTCATTGGCCATCCCTTCCGCAAAGACTTTCCGCTGTCTGGTCATGTTGAGATGCGCTACGACGCAGAGCTGCGCCGGGTGGTTTACGAACCCGTGTCGATCGAGCCGCGGGAGATCACGCCGCGCATCATCCGCGAAGACAAGTACGGAGGCCTGCACTAAGGCGCCCGCGCCCCATGTGAACCACCATGGCTGAAATCAAGAACTATTCCCTGAACTTTGGTCCGCAGCATCCGGCGGCGCACGGTGTGCTGCGCTTGGTGCTGGAGCTCGACGGCGAAGTCGTACAGCGAGCCGACCCGCACATCGGTCTCCTGCACCGCGCCACCGAAAAGCTGGCCGAACACAAGACCTACATCCAGTCGCTGCCCTACATGGACCGATTGGACTACGTTTCGATGATGTGCAATGAGCACGCCTACTGCTTGGCCATCGAAAAGCTGCTGGGCCTGGAAGTGCCCCTGCGTGCGCAGTACATCCGCGTGATGTTTTCGGAAATCACGCGCCTGCTGAATCACCTGATGTGGTTGGGTTCGCATGGCAACGACTGCGGCAGCTCCACCATCCTGATCTACACCTTCCGCGAGCGCGAAGACCTGTTCGACATGTACGAAGCGGTCTCTGGCGCGCGTATGCATGCAGCGTATTTCCGTCCAGGCGGTGTGTACCGTGACCTGCCGGACTCCATGCCGCAATACAAGGTCAGCAAGATCAAGAACGCCAAGGCCCTGGAGGCCATGAACCAGAACCGCCAAGGTTCTTTGCTTGATTTCATCGACGACTTCACCAAGCGCTTCCCCGGTTGCGTAGACGAGTACGAGACCCTGCTGACCGACAACCGTATCTGGAAGCAGCGCACCGTGGGTATTGGTGTGGTGCCACCCGAGCGTGCGCTGAACCTGGGCATGACCGGCCCCATGATCCGTGGGTCTGGCATCGCATGGGATCTGCGCAAGACCCAGCCTTACGATGTCTACGACCGCATGGACTTCGACGTGCCCGTGGGCAAGACAGGTGACTGCTACGACCGCTATCTGGTACGCGTGCAGGAAATGCGCGAATCCAATCGCATCATCAAGCAGTGTGTGGATTGGCTCAAAGCCAATCCGGGTCCTGTCATTACTGACAATCACAAGGTGGCTGCGCCCGCTCGTGAATCCATGAAGTCCAACATGGAGGAGTTGATCCACCACTTCAAGCTTTTCACTGAAGGGTTTCACGTGCCAGAGGGTGAGGCTTATGCTGCGGTGGAGCATCCCAAGGGCGAGTTTGGCATCTACCTGGTGAGCGACGGCGCCAACAAACCGTACCGCCTCAAGATCCGTGCGCCTGGTTTCGCGCACCTGGCCACGCTGGACGAAATGGCTCGCGGCCACATGATTGCGGACGCCGTGGCCATCATTGGCACCATGGATATCGTGTTCGGAGAGATTGACCGATGATTACCGAATCGACCCGCGCGCGTTTTGCGCGTGAAGTGGCCAAGTACCCCGCCGAGCAGAAGCAGTCTGCAGTGATGGCCTGCCTGTCTATCGTGCAACAGGAGCAGGGGTTTGTCAGTGCTGAAAGTGAAGCGGTGATCGCCGAGTATCTGGGCATGGCCCAGATCGCCGTGCATGAAGTCACTACCTTCTACAACATGTACAACCAGCAGCCGTTGGGCAAGTACAAGCTCAACGTGTGCACCAACTTGCCTTGTCAGCTGCGCGACGGACAGAAGGCGCTGCACCACCTTGAAAAGAAGCTTGGTGTGACCATGGGCGAGACCACGGCCGATGGCCTGTTCACCCTGCAGCAGTGTGAGTGCCTGGGCGCCTGCGCCGATGCGCCCGTGATGCTGGTCAATGACCGCACGATGTGCAGCTTCATGGACAACGACAAGCTCGACCAGTTGGTCGACGGCCTGCGCGCGGCGGAGGGACAAGCATGACCACCGCTGCACAGATCCTCTCGCAGTTCCAGGCCACGGGCGTCCAGACCTGCTTCCACGACCGCCATATCAACCCGCAGATCTATGCGGGCCTGGATGGCACGAACTGGAGCATCAAAGAGTACGAAGCGCGCGGCGGCTATGCTGCGCTGCGCAAAATCCTGGGCACCGATGGCGGCGAACCGCTCACGCAGGACCAGGTCATCGCCACTGTCAAGGAATCAGGCCTGCGCGGCCGTGGCGGTGCGGGTTTCCCCACCGGCCTCAAGTGGAGCTTCATGCCCCGCTCGTTCCCGGGCCAGAAGTACCTCGTGTGCAACTCCGATGAAGGCGAGCCTGGCACGTGCAAGGATCGTGACATCCTTCAGTTCAACCCGCACATCGTTATCGAAGGCATGATCATCGCGGCCTACGCGATGGGCATCTCCGTGGGCTACAACTACATCCACGGTGAAATCTTCCAGACCTACGACCGCTTTGAAGAAGCGTTGGAAGAAGCGCGCGCAGCCGGTTACCTGGGTGACAAGATCCTTGGCAGCAACTTCAGCTTCCAGCTGCATGCGGCGCATGGCTTCGGTGCCTATATCTGTGGCGAAGAAACTGCGCTGCTCGAATCGCTCGAAGGCAAGAAGGGCCAGCCGCGCTTCAAGCCGCCGTTCCCTGCCAGCTTCGGTCTGTACGGCAAGCCCACCACCATCAACAACACGGAGACCTTCGCGGCCGTGCCGTGGATCATCCGCAATGGCGGCCAAGCCTACTTGGAGTGTGGCAAGCCCAACAACGGTGGCACCAAGATCTTCTCGGTTTCGGGCGATGTGGAAAAGCCCGGCAACTACGAAGTGCCCATGGGTACGCCGTTTGCCAAGCTGCTCGAACTGGCCGGTGGCGTGCGCAAGGGGCGCCAGCTCAAGGCAGTGATTCCCGGTGGCTCATCGTCCCCGGTGCTGCCTGCCTCCATCATCATGGAATGCACGATGGATTACGACTCCATTGCAAAGGCTGGCTCCATGCTGGGCTCGGGTGCCGTCATCGTGATGGACGATTCCCGCAGCATGGTGGAGAGCTTGCTGCGCCTGTCGTACTTCTATTCCCACGAGTCCTGTGGCCAGTGCACGCCATGCCGTGAAGGCACGGGCTGGATGTGGCGCGTGATCGACCGTATTCAGCACGGTCAGGGGCGCGAAGGCGATCTGGACCTGCTCAATTCGGTGGCAGACAACATCCAGGGGCGCACGATCTGTGCGCTGGGCGATGCCGCTGCCATGCCTGTGCGCGCCATGATCAAACATTTCCGTCCCGAGTTTGAGGCACTGATCCGGAACAAGGCCCCGCAGGCCGCGACCTCCGTCTGATCGCGAGAAAACATATGGTTGAAATTGAACTGGACGGTCAGAAAGTGGAAGTCGCTGAAGGCTGCATGGTGATGCATGCAGCCGAGAAGGCGGGCACCTACATTCCGCATTTCTGCTACCACAAGAAGCTTTCGATCGCCGCCAACTGCCGTATGTGCCTGGTGGATGTGGAAAAGGCTCCCAAGCCCATGCCTGCGTGCGCTACGCCGGTGACGCAGGGCATGATCGTGCGCACCAAGAGCGACAAGGCCATCAAAGCCCAGCAGTCGGTCATGGAGTTCCTGCTGATCAACCACCCGCTGGATTGCCCCATCTGCGACCAGGGCGGTGAATGCCAGTTGCAGGACCTGGCCGTGGGCTACGGCGGCTCTTCTTCGCGCTACGAAGAAGAAAAGCGCGTGGTGCCTGTCAAGGATGTTGGCCCGCTGATTTCCATGCAGGAAATGAGCCGTTGCATTCACTGCACCCGTTGCGTGCGCTTTGGTCAGGAAGTGGCCGGCGTGATGGAGCTGGGCATGATCCATCGCGGCGAGCACTCGGAGATCACAACGGTCACCGGTGATACGGTGGACTCCGAGCTGTCGGGCAACATGATCGACATCTGCCCTGTCGGTGCGCTCACGAGCAAGCCTTTCCGATACAGCGCCCGTACTTGGGAGTTGTCGCGCCGCCGTTCGGTGAGCCCCCACGATTCGACCGGTTCCAACCTGATTGTTCAGGTCAAGAACCACAAGGTCATGCGCGTGGTGCCGTTCGAGAATGAGGCTGTCAACGAATGCTGGATTGCCGACCGTGACCGTTTCTCGTACGAATCGCTCAACAGCGACGAACGCCTGACCCAGCCGATGCTCAAGCAGGGCGGGGTGTGGAGGCAGGTCGATTGGCAGACCGCACTGGAATACGTCGCCAACGGTTTGAAGAACATCAAGAACGACCACGGCGCCAACAGCATTGGCGCTCTGGTGAGCCCGCACAGCACGGTCGAAGAGTTGTACCTGGCTTCTGCGCTGGTGCGTGGTCTGGGCAGTGACAACATCGACTACCGCCTGCGCAATGCTGAATTTGCAGCGCCCGAAGGTATCCGCTGGCTTGGCACGTCCATTGCCTCGTTGTCCACGTTGCAGAGTGTGCTTGTGGTGGGCTCCAACCTGCGCAAGGACCATCCGTTGTTCGCCCAGCGCATTCGCCAGGCAGCACGCCACGGCTGTCAGGTCAGTGTGGTCGATTCGGCCCTGGCTGACTGGGCAATGCCGGTGAAACACTCCCTGCTGCAGCCTGCTGCCCAATGGGTGGCGGCGCTTGGCGGCATCGCTGCTGCGGTGGCGCAGGAAAAGGGTGCTTCTGCGCCTGCGGGGGCAGGTGCCGTGACCGAGGGTGCCTTGGCGATCGCCCGTACCCTGCTGGGTGGCGAACGCAAGGCGCTGTTGCTGGGCAATGCGGCTGCGCACCATGCACAAGCTACGCAATTGCTGGCGCTGGCCAACTGGATTGGTGAGAACACGGGGGCATCCGTCGGCTACCTGACGGAAGCCGCCAATACGGTGGGTGCTCAGTTCGTGGGGGCTCATCCTGTCAATGGTGGCTTGAATGCGGGCCAGATGCTTTCCGGTGGTCTGAAGGCAGCCTTGTTGCTCAATACTGAGCCGGTGTACGACTCCGCTGCGGGCGCCAGTGCTGCTGCCACGCTGTCTGGTTCAGACATGGTGATCACGTTGAGCCCCTTCAAGGCCAATATGGAGTTCAGTGACGTTTTGTTGCCAATTGCGCCGTTCACCGAAACGTCTGGCAGCTTCGTCAATGCGGAAGGCCGTCTGCAGAGCTTCCATGCCGTAGTACGCCCTCTGGGTGACACCCGCCCTGCATGGAAGGTTCTGCGCGTTCTGGCCAATCTGCTGGGTGTGCCGGGCTTCGACTTTGAAACCTCGCAGGACGTGCTGGTCCGTGCCACGAATGCCCCTGCGGGCACGGTCACGCAATTGGCGGCTGCTCAGATGTCCAACGCTGTGAAGACGGTGCCAGTTGCTGCGACAGCCGCAGCAGGTGAACCCGTGGTCGCATCCATCTATCAACTGGACGGCCTGGTGCGCCGTTCCACGTCGTTGCAGCTCACTGCCGACGCGCGCATGGCACGTGAAGGAGTGGCCGCATGATCGACGCGATCTACAACGCGGGCCTGAACCTGCTTTCTTTTGGGTGGTGGTCTGGCATCGTCTGGCCGGTGCTCTGGATCCTGATCAAGATCGTTTGTATCCTGGCGCCTTTGATGGGTGCGGTGGCCTACCTCACGCTGTGGGAGCGTAAGCTCCTGGGCTTCATGCAGGTGCGCCATGGCCCTAACCGCGTGGGTCCCATGGGGTTGCTGCAGCCTATCGCTGACGCGCTGAAGCTGTTGACCAAGGAAATCATCCAGCCCACGGCGGCCAGCAAGGGCTTGTTTGTCCTCGGACCTGTCATGGCCATCATGCCGGCACTGGCTGCCTGGGTGGCTATCCCCTTTGGCCCCGATGTGGCCTTGGCCAATGTGAATGCAGGTCTGCTGCTGGTCATGGCCATCACCTCGATCGAGGTCTATGGTGTGATCATCGCTGGCTGGGCCTCGAACTCCAAGTATGCTTTTCTCGGTGCGCTGCGTGCTTCCGCACAGATGGTGAGCTACGAAATTGCCATGGGCTTCTGCTTCCTGGTCGTGATCATGGTTTCCGGAAGCATGAACCTGACCGAAATCGTGATGGGGCAGGGGCGTGGCATGGCTGCGGATAAGGGCCTGACCTTCCTGTCCTGGAACTGGCTCCCGCTGCTGCCCATTTTTCTGGTCTACCTGATCTCTGGGGTTGCTGAAACGAACCGCCACCCGTTTGACGTGGTGGAAGGCGAGGCGGAAATTGTGGCCGGCCACATGGTGGAGTATTCCGGCATGGGCTTTGCGATCTTCTTCCTGGCTGAGTACGCCAGCATGTGGCTCGTTTCCATCCTGGCTGCACTGATGTTCCTTGGCGGCTGGCTGCCCCCCATCGACAGTGCGTTGTTCAACTGGATTCCCGGCTGGATCTGGCTGGGTATCAAGACCTTCCTTGTGGTGTCCATGTTCATCTGGATCCGGGCGACCTTCCCCCGTTTCCGTTATGACCAGATCATGCGTCTGGGCTGGAAGATCTTTATTCCAGTCACGCTGGTGTATTTGTTGTTTGTCGGCGGGTGGTTGCTCTCGCCTTGGAATATCTGGAAATAAGCGGGGACACAAATGACTGCTGTTGCTGCTGCTGCACCTTTTTCGTTCAAGGATTTCTTCAAGAGCTTCATGCTCGTGGAGTTGCTCAAGGGTATGGCCCTCACGGGCCGCTATGCCTTTCGCCGCAAGGTGACTGTGCAGTTCCCGGAAGAGAAAACGCCTCTTTCACCCCGTTTTCGCGGTCTGCATGCGCTGCGCCGCTATGACAACGGGGAAGAGCGTTGTATCGCCTGCAAGTTGTGCGAGGCCGTTTGCCCCGCCATGGCGATCACGATTGAGTCGGACGTCCGTGCCGATGGCTCCCGCCGCACCACTCGCTATGACATCGATCTGACCAAGTGCATCTTCTGCGGTTTTTGCGAAGAAAGCTGCCCGGTGGATTCCATCGTGGAGACGCACATCTTTGAATACCACGGCGAAAAGCGTGGCGATCTGTATTTCACGAAGGACATGCTCCTGGCCGTGGGCGACCGGTACGAAGGTGAAATTGCGGCAGCCAAGGCTGCGGACGCCAAGTACCGCTGAGCGGTGAAGGCTTCAGCCTCTTTGCCAGACTTTCTATAAAGACCCGATTCATGGACGCCAAGACTGGTTTCTTCTACCTCTTCTCGGTTGTGCTGCTGTTTGCAGCCTTCCGGGTGATCACTGCGCGCAATCCTGTGCATGCCGTGCTCTATCTCATCCTCGCGTTTTCGCAGGCGGCAGCGGTGTGGTTGCTGCTCAAAGCCGAATTCCTCGCCATTGCCTTGGTGCTCGTGTATCTGGGCGCGGTAATGGTGCTGTTCCTGTTCGTCGTGATGATGCTTGATATTCACATCGACACGGTGCGCAAAGGCTTCTGGAAGCACTTTCCCCTGGCCGCCACGGTAGGGGCTTTGATTGCGCTGGAAATGGCCGCGGTGCTGATGGGCGGTTTTCGTGGCATGGACGAGCCCAAGGCCGTCGCCACCATGGTGGATGCTGCGGGGCAGGTGGTCCCGTATTCGAATACCAAGGCGTTGGGCAAGCTGCTTTACACCGAATACCTTTATCCCGTTGAAATCGCAGCTGTGATTCTGCTGGTGGCCATGATTGCCGCCATTGCGCTCACCCTGCGCCAGCGCAAGGACAGCAAGGCCATCAATCCTTCGGTGCAGATCCGCGTCCGTGCTGCGGACCGCCTGGAAGTGGTGAAGGTCGCAGTGACCCAGAAGCCGGTGGACGAAGCGCAGGCAGAGCCTGCCGCCGAGGAGAAAAAAGCATGACGCTGACATTGGGACACTTTCTCTCGCTGGGCGCGATGTTGTTCGCGCTCGCGGTGATCGGGATTTTCCTGAACCGCAAGAACCTGATCGTGCTGCTGATGGCCATCGAATTGATGCTGCTGGCGGTGAACATGAACTTCGTGGCTTTCTCCCACTATCTGGGCGACATGCACGGCCAGGTGTTTGTGTTCTTCATCCTGACCGTGGCGGCAGCCGAATCGGCCATCGGCCTGGCCATCCTGGTGCTGCTGTTCCGCAACAAGTCCAGCATCAACGCGGAAGACCTCAACACCCTCAAGGGTTGATGGGCTACCCGTATTCCCAAGGTTCTCAAGAATGAGTCAAACCCTCTCTGCTTCAACGCTCCTGGCCGTGCCACTGGCTCCGCTGGCGGGTGCTTTGCTGGCCGGCATCTTTGGTACGACCTTTGGTGGTAACTGGATAGGCCGACGCCTGAGCCATACCCTGACGATCCTGGGCGTGCTCGTGGCGTTCGTGTTGTCTGCGATGACGCTCAAGAGCGTTGCGATCGATGGCGCGCGTTTTAACGAGACGCTGTACACCTGGATGGTTGTTGGTGGTCTGAAGATGGAAGTGGGCTTCCTGGTGGACAGCCTCACCGCCATGATGATGGTGGTGGTGACCTTCGTGTCGCTGATGGTGCACATCTACACCATTGGCTACATGGAAGAGGACGACGGCTATAACCGTTTCTTCGCCTACATCTCGTTGTTCACGTTCTCCATGCTGATGCTGGTGATGAGCAACAACCTGCTGCAGCTGTTCTTCGGTTGGGAAGCCGTGGGCCTGGTGTCTTACCTGCTGATCGGCTTCTGGTTCAACAAGCCTTCGGCGATCTTTGCCAACATGAAGGCCTTTCTGGTCAACCGGGTGGGCGACTTCGGTTTCATCCTGGGCATTGGCCTGATCGCAGCCTACGCTGGCACGTTGAACTACGGCGAAGTGTTCGCGAAGACGGGTGAACTGGGTGGTCTGCCATTCCCCGGCACCGACTGGATGCTGATCACCGTGATCTGCATCTGCCTGTTCATTGGCGCGATGGGCAAGTCGGCCCAGTTCCCGCTGCACGTGTGGCTGCCCGACTCGATGGAAGGTCCAACCCCTATCTCGGCGCTGATCCACGCGGCAACCATGGTGACCGCGGGCATTTTCATGGTGGCGCGCATGTCGCCCCTGTTTGAACTGTCTGATACGGCCCTGAATTTCATCCTCGTGATTGGTGCCATCACGGCGCTGTTCATGGGATTTCTGGGCATCATCCAGAACGACATCAAGCGTGTGGTGGCTTATTCCACGCTGTCGCAGCTGGGTTATATGACTGTGGCCCTGGGCGCATCGGCCTACTCGGTGGCCGTGTTCCATCTGATGACTCACGCGTTCTTCAAGGCACTGCTGTTCCTCGGGGCCGGCTCGGTCATCATGGGCATGCACCACAACCAGGACATCCGCTGGATGGGCGGCGTGCGCAAGTACATGCCCATTACCTGGATCACCTCACTGCTGGGTTCGCTGGCGTTGATCGGTACACCGCTGTTCTCGGGCTTCTACTCCAAAGACAGCATCATTGAGGCCGTGCACTTCAGCCAACTGCCCGCAGCCGGCTTTGCGCACTTTGCCGTGCTCGCAGGTGTGTTCATCACGGCGTTCTATTCGTTCCGCATGTATTTCCTGGTCTTCCATGGCAAGGAGCGCTACGACCAGAACCCGGATGCGCACCATGACGACCACCATGGTCATGATGATCACCACGGGCACGATGCCAAGCCACACGAATCCCCCTGGGTGGTGACGGTGCCGCTGGTGCTGCTGGCCATTCCTTCGGTGGTGGTGGGCTTCATGTTCATCCAGCCCATGCTGTTTGGTGACTTCTTCAAGGACGTGATCTTTGTCGATGCGGCCAAGCACCCGGCCATGGCGAAGCTGGCAGAAATCTTCCACGGTCCGGTGGGGATGGCACTGCATGGTCTGCAGACAGCGCCTTTCTGGCTTGCTTTGGCGGGGGTAGCTGCTTCGTACTACATGTACATGGTCAATCCTGCGCTGCCTGCGGGCATCAAGGCACGTGTCCAGCCGCTGTACACCTTGCTGGAGAACAAGTATTACCTCGATTGGATCAACGAGAACATCCTCGCCCGTGGTGCTCGTGCGCTGGGTGTCGGGCTGTGGAAGGTAGGCGATCAGGCCATCATCGATGGCGCTCTCGTGAACGGTTCTTGGAAGTTGGTGCGTGGAGTTTCCGGCATCGTGCGCTGGATGCAGTCGGGCTTTATCTTCCACTACGCGCTGGTGATGATCCTGGGTGTCTTCGCGCTGATGACCTGGTTTGTCTGGGGCGATGCTCTGTTGCAGCTCATCAAATAAGGAAAACAACAAATGGGTCTGTTGAGTCTTGCAATCTGGGCACCGATTGCCTTCGGTGTACTGCTGCTGGCCATTGGGCGGGATGAGCATGCCCGCGCGGTGCGGTGGCTGGCGCTGGTGGGGGCCGTGGTTGGCTTCCTGGTGACGTTGCCCCTGTACGATGGGTTCCAACTGGGCACGGCGGCGATGCAGTTTGTCGAGAAGGCTGCCTGGATCGAACGCTTCAACATCCACTATCACCTTGGTGTGGATGGCATCTCGTTCTGGTTCGTGCCGCTGACGGCATTCATCACGGTCATCGTCGTGGTGGCTTCCTGGGAGTCCATCACCGAGCGCGTCAACCAGTACATGGGAGCGTTCCTGATCCTGTCGGGCCTCATGATTGGCGTATTCACGGCGTTGGACGGCATGCTGTTCTACGTGTTCTTCGAAGCCACGCTGATTCCGATGTACCTGATCATCGGTATCTGGGGTGGCCCCAACAAGATCTACGCGGCTTTCAAGTTCTTCCTGTATACGCTGCTCGGTTCGCTGCTGATGCTGATCGCGCTGATCTTCCTGTACAACCAGTCGGGCGGTAGCTTCGACATTGCCACGTGGCACCAGTTGCCGCTGAGCCGTACGGCGCAGACGCTGCTGTTCTTTGCCTTCTTTGCGGCGTTTGCCGTGAAGGTGCCCATGTGGCCGGTGCACACCTGGCTGCCCGACGTGCACGTGGAGGCGCCCACCGGAGGCTCCGCCGTGCTGGCCGCCATCATGCTGAAGCTGGGCGCATACGGCTTCCTGCGTTTTTCGATGCCCATCGCCCCCGATGCCTCGCGCGAGTGGGCTTGGCTGATGATTGCCCTGTCGCTGATTGCCGTGATCTATGTGGGTCTGGTGGCCATGGTCCAGAAGGACATGAAGAAACTGGTGGCGTATTCGTCTGTGGCGCACATGGGCTTTGTGACGCTGGGCTTCTTTATCTTCAACGACCTGGGCGTGTCTGGCGGCCTGGTGCAGATGATTGCCCACGGCTTTGTCTCGGGCGCGATGTTCCTGTCCATTGGCGTGCTGTATGACCGCGTGCATTCGCGTGAAATCGCCGCTTACGGCGGTGTGGTCAACACCATGCCCAACTTCACGGCCTTTGCGCTGCTGTTTGCGATGGCCAATTGCGGCCTTCCAGGCACTGCCGGCTTTGTGGGCGAGTGGATGGTGATCCTCGGCGCCGTCAAGGCCAACTTCTGGATCGGTCTGGCCGCCGCCACTGCGCTGATCTTTGGTGCCGCCTACACGTTGTGGATGTTCAAGCGCGTATACCTGGGGCCAGTGGGCAATGACAACGTCAAGGGCCTGACCGACATCGACAGCCGCGAATTCCTGGTGCTTGCCTTGCTGGGCATTGCCGTACTGGCCATGGGCCTGTATCCCCGTCCGTTCACGGACGTGATGGACACCTCGGTGGCGGAACTGCTCAAGCATGTTGCGCTGTCCAAGCTGAACTAAGAGATTCAAGAAGATGATTGACAACATCAGCTGGCTCGCGATTTATCCCGAAATCGTGCTGTTGACCATGGCCTGCGTGATCGCGCTGGTCGACCTGGGCGTGCACAGCGCCCGCCGCACCGCCACCTACGTGCTCACCCTGCTCACGCTGGCCGTGGTGGCTGGGCTGCAGGCCATGTACGCCAGCAGCGGCAACACCTTCTATGGGTTTGGCAACATGGTGGTGAGCGATGCCATGGGCAACTGGCTCAAGTGCTTTGCCACGGTGGCCATGATGATCACGCTGGTCTATGCCCGACCTTACGCGGCAGATCGCGGCATGATGCGTGGCGGCGAAATGTTCACCTTGTCGATGTTTGCGCTTCTGGGCATGTTCATCATGATCTCGGGCAACAACTTCCTCGTGATCTACCTGGGCCTGGAACTGCTGACCCTGTCGAGCTACGCGCTTGTGGCCCTGCGCCGTGACAACGCCACGGCCACAGAAGCGGCCATGAAGTATTTCGTGCTTGGCGCCATGGCCAGCGGCTTCCTGCTGTACGGTCTGTCCATGATCTACGGCGCCACGGGTTCGCTCGATATCGGTCAGGTGTTCAAGGCCGTCAATTCGGGCCAGATTCGCCACCAAGTGCTGGTTTTCGGCCTCGTGTTCGTGGTTGCCGGCCTGGCCTTCAAGCTGGGTGTTGTGCCTTTCCACATGTGGATTCCCGACGTCTACCAGGGTGCCCCCACGGCGGTCACGCTCATGATCGGTGGTGCGCCCAAGCTGGCAGCGTTTGCCATCACCATCCGCCTGCTGGTGGACGGGTTGTTGCCCTTGGCCATCGACTGGCAGCAGATGCTGGCAGTGCTGGCGATTGGCTCACTGCTCGTGGGTAATCTGGCCGCCATCGCGCAGACCAACCTCAAGCGCATGCTGGCGTACTCCACCATCTCGCAAATGGGCTTTGTGCTGCTGGGTTTGATGTCGGGTGTGGTGAACGGCAATGTGGATGCTACGGCCGTTGAGAACGCCTACAGCGCCTCGATGTTCTACGTGGTGACCTATGTGCTCACCACGCTGGCAGCCTTTGGCGTGATCTTGCTGCTGGCCCGCGAAGGCTTCGAAAGCGAGGAAATTTCGGACTTTGCTGGCCTCAACCAGCGCAGCCCCCTGTACGCCGGTGTGATGGCCGTCTGCCTGTTCTCGATGGCCGGTATTCCGCCGCTCGTGGGTTTCTACGCCAAGCTGGCCGTGCTGCAGGCGTTGGTGGCCTCAGGCCAGACTCTGTACATCGCGATGGCGGTGTTCGCGGTGATCATGTCGCTGATCGGCGCCTTCTACTACCTGCGGGTGGTGAAGGTCATGTACTTCGATGCACCGCTGACGGCCTCGAACGTGTCCGCCCCGGCGGATGTGCGTGTTGTGCTGACCCTAAACGGCGCGCTCCTGCTGGTGCTGGGCCTTCTGCCCGGCGGCTTGATGGCCCTTTGCGCTGACGCTGTCGTGCGCGCGCTGGCCACCTAAGCGTTCCCCACTGCCTGCTGTTCCTGTGTCGCTTACCGGGTCCGTCTGGCTGGTCATCGTGGCAGCGTTCATTGCTGCCAACCTGCCTTTTGTCAACCACCGCTGGCTGGCGGTGGGGCCACAGTCCAACCCGAGAAAGCCGCTGGTGGGCCGCCTGGGCGAGCTGATCCTGCTGTACTTTCTGGTGGGTGGCTTGGCGCTGTTGCTGGAGCGCAGGGCCGGGCAGATTGCTTCGCAAGGCTGGGAGTTCTATGCGATCACCGGGACGCTGTTCCTCACACTCGCCTTTCCAGGTTTTGTTTACCGTTACCTGCTGCGCCGCCACGGCTGATGGTCGGCGTGCCCAAGGTTTGCCATGAAGGTGCTTGATCTCCAATGCCGGCAGGGCCATGTCTTTGAAGGCTGGTTCGCGTCGGAAGACGATTTCCAGGGCCAGAAGCAACGTGGATTGGTGCAATGCCCGTTGTGCGCGGACGATCACATTGAAAAACGCTTGAGTGCTCCCCGGCTGAACCTGGGGGCGCGCGAGCCAGCTGCACCGTCTGCCGCACCCGAGGGCGGCAGTCTCCAGGTCGGAAACCCTCCCGCACTTCCCCCCGCATTACAGGCTGCCTGGCTGGACCTTGCCCGCAAGATCGTCGCGAATACCGAGGATGTGGGTGCGCGCTTTGCGCAGGAGGCTCGGCGCATGCACCACGGTGAGGTGCAGGAGCGTGCGATTCGCGGGCAGGCCACTCCGGATGAGGCGATGGAGCTGCTGGAGGAGGGGATCGCCGTCATGCCCTTGCCTCTGCCCGCCGCCGCCAAGGAAACGCTCCAGTAGGTCGTTGATACTTGGGGCCAAAATACTAAATGTTTTAGGCTGCTGGCGCTTGATGGGTAAGATAGTATTGCTATCAATTTGATATCGATATGACGGGCGACCCGGGCCTGGCCGGAAACCCTCTGTAAACCCCCACTGCTGGCCGCGATCTGACAGAGCGGGCGTTACACCGTGAACTGCAACGCCGCCAGGCGGGCATAGACGCCGCCTTGCGCCAGCAGGGCCGTGTGGGTGCCTTGCTCAACGATGCGCCCATGTTCCAGCACCACAATGCGGTCCGCGTTCTGCACCGTGGCCAGCCTGTGGGCAATGACCAGCGTGGTGCGCCGACCTGTGTGGCGCTGCATGGCGGTATCCAACGCAGCCTGCACCATGCGTTCGCTCTCTGCGTCCAGCGCGCTGGTGGCTTCGTCCAGCAGCAGCAGGGGCGGGTTTTTGAGCATGGCCCGGGCAATGGCAATGCGCTGTCGCTGGCCGCCGGACAGCCGCACGCCCCGTTCACCCAGGAAAGTGCCATAGCCCTTGGGCAGCGCCATGATGAAGTCGTGTGCAAAGGCGGCACGTGTGGCTGCAATGACTTCTTCGTCTGTCGCCTGGGGGCGCCCGTAGCGGATGTTGTCCATGGCCGATGCCGAGAAAATCACGGCGTCCTGCGGCACGGTGCCCGTGTGCAAGCGCAGGGTTTCCAGGCGCAGTTGGCGGATGTCCACACCGTTGAGCCGGATGGCGCCCTGGGGTTGGCCCTGTGCCTCGGTGTCCACGTCGTAAAAGCGCTGCAGCAGCTGGAACACCGTGGTTTTGCCTGCGCCGCTGGCGCCCACCAGCGCCACCGTTTCGCCCGGCGTCAGGTGCAGCGTAAAGTCGTGCAGCGCGGGCTGGTCGGGGCGCGAGGGGTAGTGGAACCACACGTTCTCAAACTCCACCTCCAGCCCCCGTTCCGACACAGGCAGGTCCTGCGGCGCGATCGGGTCTGCCACGGGCGATCGGGTCGCGAGCAATTCCATCAGCCGCTCCGTGGCGCCCGCAGCGCGCAGCAGATCGCCATAGACCTCGCCCAGCACGGCCACGGCACCGGCCAGCAAGATCACATACACCACGGTCTGCCCCAGATGCCCGGCTGTCATCTTGCCCGCCAGCACCGCCTCCGTGCCCCGGTACAGCCCCCAGAGCAGCAGTGCGGCGTTTGCAATGATGATGAAGGCCACGAGCAGGGCGCGGGCCCCGGTGCGCTTGATGGCGACCTGGAACGCGTTCTCGGTGGCCTGCATGAAGCGGGTGGTCTCGCGAGGTTCTGCCGTGTAACTTTGCACCACCGGCACGGCATTGAGCACCTCGGCCGCGATGGCGCTGGAATCGGCCACCCGGTCCTGGCTGTCGCGCGACAGGCGCCGCACGCGCCTGCCGATCCACATGGTGGGCAGCACCACCAGCACCACGGCCACCATGACCACCGACATGACGTAGGGGTTGGTCCACACCAGCATGGCCAACGCCCCGACCCCCATCACGGCGTTGCGCAGTCCCATCGACAGGGAGGAGCCGACGACGGTCTGTACCAGCGTGGTGTCGGTGGTCAGGCGCGACAGCACTTCGCCGGTCTGGGTGGTCTCAAAGAACTGCGGGCTTTGTTGCAGCACATGGCCGTACACCGCGTTGCGCAGGTCGGCGGTCACCCGCTCGCCCAGCCAGCTCACCATGTAAAACCGCGCGGCGGAGAACACCCCCAGTGCCACCGCCACGGCAAACAGCGCCTCGAAATGATTGCGCAGTGCCATGGTTTGGGCCCCCTTGTCGGGGTTCACCAGGCCACCATCGACCAAGTTGCGCAAGGCCAGGGGGAAGGCCAGGGTGGCAAGCGCTGCCAGTACCAGGAACACCACCGACAGCGCGATGCGTGCGCGGTACGGTCGCAGAAAGGGAAGGAGGCCCGTCAGGGAGCGTGGGGCGCCGCTGGAGGGTTGAGTGGGGGTGGAAGCCATGGGGGTCAGTGTAGAGGGACCGTCCATGAGCCGCTGGGCGCGCCATCGTGTCACCGGCAAGACAAGATGTAAGAAAAAAGTCAGCGTTCTGCCTGGCGGGCTGACCCGTGAGCGGGGGCAAGCCACAGGCTGCTTTGTGCGGGGTATCGCCTCCAAAACCAGCAAGGGCGGGCGATGCCGTGCCTGTGCACCGTTGCCATGGGCGCCGCCGCAGGTCGCGATGTCCGAAAGCGTAGGCGTTTATACATAGGCATTAGTCCCAGTATCTACTGCGGGGTAGGGGGGCATACGATGCACTGCGATCACAACGCATGCATGAGGACCTTGCTGGCCAAGGCTTCTTTCCCCAGCACCCAACGGAGCGACCCAGGCGCAATGAGCGACGTCATTCTTGAAACCCACAGCCTGACCAAAGAGTTCAAGGGCTTCACCGCCGTCAGCGATGTGAATCTGGCCGTCCGCCGGGGCTCCATCCATGCGCTGATCGGCCCCAACGGCGCAGGCAAGACCACGTGTTTCAACCTGCTGACCAAGTTTCTCACGCCCACCTCGGGCACCATCCGGTTCAACGGGCACGATATCACGCGAGAGCAGCCCGCACAGATCGCGCGGCGCGGCGTGATTCGTTCGTTCCAGATCTCGGCGGTGTTCCCCCACCTCACGCTGATGGAGAACGTGCGCCTGGGCCTGCAGCGCAAGCTGGGCACATCGTTCCACTTCTGGCGCAGCGAGCGCACCCTGTCGCAGCTGGACGACCGCGCGATGCAGTTGTTGACCGAAGTGGGCCTGGAAGACCTGGCCGACGAGGTGACGGTCAACCTGCCTTACGGCCGCAAGCGCGCGCTGGAGATTGCCACCACACTGGCCATGGAACCCGAGCTGATGCTGCTCGACGAGCCCACACAGGGCATGGGCCACGAAGACGTGGACCGCGTCACCCAGCTGATCAAGAAGGTCTCTGCCGGTCGCACCATCTTGATGGTCGAGCACAACATGAAGGTCGTCTCCACCATTGCGGACCGCATCACCGTGCTGCAGCGCGGCGCAGTGCTGGCTGAAGGGCCCTACGAAGAAGTTTCGAACAACCCACAGGTCATGGAAGCCTACATGGGCACCACCGACGGTCAACTCCAAGGAGCGCATTGATGGCTGCCGCTCCCGCCCTCGAAATCAAGAACCTCGAAGCCTGGTACGGCGAGTCGCACGTGCTCCATGGTGTGGACATCGTCGTGCAGCCCGGTGAAGTCGTCACGCTGTTGGGCCGCAACGGCGCGGGCCGCACCACCACCATGCGGGCCATCATGGGCCTGACCGGTGCGCGCAAGGGCTCGGTCAAGATCCATGGTGTGGAGACCATCCACATGGCCACGCACCGCATTGCGCACCTGGGCGTGGGCTACTGCCCGGAAGAGCGCGGCATCTTCTCCAGCCTGTCGTGCGAAGAAAACCTGCTTCTGCCCCCGGCACTGAAGACCGGCACGCCCGGCATGTCGGTGCAGGAGATCTATGCCATGTTCCCCAACCTGGCCGAGCGCAAGAACAGTCAGGGAACGCGTCTGTCAGGCGGCGAACAGCAGATGCTGGCCGTGGCCCGCATTCTGCGCACTGGCGCCAAGTTGCTGCTGCTCGACGAGATTTCCGAGGGCCTGGCACCGGTCATCGTGCAGGCCTTGGCCCGCATGATCATGATGCTGCGCGAGAAAGGCTACACCGTGGTCATGGTCGAGCAGAACTTCCGCTTTGCAGCGCCGCTTGCCGACCGCTTTTATGTCATGGAGCACGGCCGCATCGTCGAAAAATTCGGCGCGTCGGAGCTGGAAGAAAAGATGCCCGTGCTCACCGAACTGCTGGGCGTTTGAACGCGCCCCGAAGTCTTGCTTCCCGTTTTCTTCAACCACACCCACAGGAGACAATCCATGAAGAACAAACTCAAAGCGCTGGCACTGGTGCTGGGCGCCGCTGGCCTGGCCACCTCGGCCGCGCATGCGCAAGACAAGGTCAAGATCGGTTTCATCACCGACATGTCCAGCCTGTACGCCGACGTGGAGGGCAAGAACGGTGCGGTGGCCATCCAGATGGCGATTGATGATTTTGGCGGCAAGGTGCTGGGCATGCCCATCGAGCTGCTCACCGCAGACCACCAGAACAAGGCCGACATCGCAGCTTCCAAGGCCCGCGAGTGGATCGACACCCAGGGCCTGACCATGCTGTTTGGTGGCACCAACTCTGGCACGGCCCTGGCATCGGCCAAGGTGGCGGCCGAAAAGAAACGCGTGTACATCAACAATGGCGCCGCCAGTTCGGCGCTGACCAACGACCAGTGCACGCCCTACACCGTGCACTATGCCTATGACACCGTGGCGTTGGCCAAGGGCACGGGTTCGGCCATCGTGGATACCGGCGGCAAGTCCTGGTACTTCCTCACGGCAGACTATGCGTTCGGCCATGCACTCGAAGCCGACACCAGCACGGTGGTCAAGGCCAAGGGCGGCACCGTGGTGGGCACCGTGCGCCACCCGCTCAACGCGTCCGACTTCTCGTCCTTCCTGCTGCAGGCGCAGAACTCCAAGGCACAGATTCTGGGTCTCGCCAATGCTGGCGGCGACACCATCAACGCCATCAAGGCTGCCAAGGAGTTCGGCATTGGCAAGAGCATGAAGCTGGCGGGTCTGCTGATCTTCATCAGCGACGTGCACAGCCTGGGCCTGCGCAACACCGAAGGCCTGCAATTCACCACCAGCTGGTACTGGGATCTGAACGACGACACGCGCAAGTTTGCCGCGCGTTTCTTCGAGAAGACCAAGCGCATGCCCACCGAAATCCAGGCGGCCGATTACTCCGCCACGATGAACTACCTCAAGGCCGTGGAAGCGGCCAAGACGGTGGATGCCGACAAGGTCATGGCCACATGGCGCGGCATGAAGATGAACGACTTCTTTGCGTCGGGCCAACTGCGCCCCGATGGCCGTTACGTGCATGACATGTACCTGATGGAAGTGAAGAAGCCTTCGGAGTCCACCAAGCCCTGGGACTACTACAAGCTCGTCAAGAAGCTGCCCGGCGACACGGTGTTCACCACCAAGGCCGAGAGCAAGTGCGCGCTCTGGAAGTAAAGCCCTGAGCCGGACTCAACGCGCACAGCCGCCCAGATGGGCTGGCCTGGCGCGTTGTGCCCCCTGACCTGAACCCCCTCCACCTGCCGCTGCCTCCCATGGAAATTTTTGGTGTCTCATTGCCGGGCCTGTTGAGCCAGCTCCTTCTGGGGCTGGTCAATGGGTCGTTCTACGCCATCCTCAGTCTCGGCCTGGCCGTGATCTTTGGCCTGCTCAACGTCATCAACTTCGCCCACGGGGCGCTGTTCATGACGGGCGCCCTGATGACCTGGATGGCGATGAACTACTTCGGCATCAACTATTGGTGGATGCTGGTGCTGGCGCCGCTGGTGGTGGGCTTGTTCGGGGTGTTGATCGAGCGCCTGCTGCTGCGCTGGATCTACAAGCTGGACCATCTTTATGGCCTGCTGCTCACGCTCGGCCTCACCTTGCTGATTGAAGGCGTGTTCCGCTCCATCTATGGCGTGTCGGGCCTGGGCTATGACACCCCTGAGCTGCTGGAAGGCGCGACCAACCTGGGCTTCATGATCCTGCCCAACTACCGGGCCTGGGTGGTGGTGGCCTCGGTGGTGGTGTGCCTGGCCACCTGGTATGTGATCGAGAAGACCAAGCTCGGCGCTTATCTGCGCGCTGGCACTGAAAACCCACGCCTGGTGGAAGCTTTCGGCATCAACGTGCCCGTGATGGTGACCCTGACCTACGCCTTTGGCGCCGCGCTGGCTGCCTTCGCTGGCGTGCTGGCGGCCCCGGTCTACCAGGTCACGCCGCTCATGGGCCAGAACCTCATCATCGTGGTGTTTGCCGTGGTGGTGATTGGCGGCATGGGCTCCATCATGGGCTCCATCCTGACCGGGCTGGGCCTGGGCGTCATCGAAGGCTTCACCAAGGTCTTCTATCCCGAAGCATCGTCCACCGTGGTGTTTGTCATCATGGTCATCGTTCTCCTCATCCGCCCCGCCGGCCTGTTCGGCAAAGAAAAATAAGGGGCAGCCAGCATGAATCTCAAGAACACTGCCACCATCGGCTACGGCCTGCTACTGCTGGGCCTGATTGCCGCCCCCTTCCTTGGTGCCTATCCCATCTTTGTGATGAAGCTCATGTGCTTTGCACTGTTTGCTTCGGCGTTCAACCTGCTGCTGGGCTACACCGGCCTGCTGTCATTCGGGCATGCAGCATTTTTGGGCGGGGCGGCCTACGTGGCGGGGCATGCCATCAAGGTGTGGGGCCTCACGCCCGAGGTGGGCCTGCTGCTGGGCACGGCCGGGGGGGCTTTGCTGGGCCTGCTGTTTGGCTGGCTGGCCATCCGCCGCCAGGGCATTTATTTTTCAATGATCACGCTGGCGCTGGCCCAGATGCTGTTCTTTGTGTGCTTGCAAGCGCCCTTCACCGGGGGGGAAGACGGCTTGCAGGGCGTGCCGCGCGGCAAGCTCTTTGGCCTGATCGATCTGAAGGACGATCTGGTCATGTACTACGTGGCGCTGGTCATCGTGGTGGCTGCGTTCCTCGTTATCGTGCGCACCATCCACTCGCCGTTCGGCCAGGTGCTCAAGGGAATCAAAGAGAACGAGCCCCGCGCAATCTCTCTAGGTTACGACACGCACCGCTTCAAGCTGCTGGCCTTTGTGCTGTCGGCTGCGCTGGCGGGGCTGGCGGGCTCCCTCAAGACGCTTGTGCTCGGCTTTGCCACGCTGTCGGACGTGCACTGGACGGCCTCGGGCCAGGTCATCCTGATGACGCTGGTGGGCGGCCTGGGCACACTGTCGGGCCCGCTCATCGGCTCGGCCGTGGTGGTTCTGCTCGAAAACAAGATCGGTGAATTCGGCAACCTGCTGGCGGCGCTGACCAGTGTGGAGTGGTTCAAGACCCTGGGCGAATCCGTCACCATGGTCACGGGCCTGATCTTCGTGATCTGCGTGCTGGCCTTCCGCCGGGGCATCATGGGCGAGATCATTGCCTGGCTGGCACAGCGCCGCGCGGGCAACACGGCCAAGCACTAACCCCGTCATGGCCTGCAACGGCGGGCTGCTACCTGGATGCTGCTTAAAAGCCGCTGTCGCCCTCACAGGCGCAGCGGCTTTGCATATCCGGTCATCTCCAGATAGCCCCGGCCCACGGGCTGTCCGCTGCCGTCCAGCAGGTCGGACAGCCCTTCCCAGTAAATCGCGCCGCTGGACCCGCTGCTGTCCAGCTCCTGGTTGTCCAGCAGGGCGCGCACCTCAAACTCGCCCACGGGCGTCGCCACCCGCCACTGCACGGGGTAGCGCGCGCCACTGTGCGGGCTGGCCCAGGTGCGCAGCGGGGTGAAGACCACGGCCTGCGCACCAAACACCTGCACGGCCTGCCCGGGTGCCCGCCACGACCCTCCGGCCCACAGCGCCGACCCATCCGCGCGCCGCAGGCGGAAGGCCGTGAGCGCGCTGCCATCGGCCAGGTTCATGCCGATCCAATCCCAGCCCTGGGCCTCGGGGTGCATCAGCGCCTCGCTCCACTCGTGGTCCATCCACGCGCGGCCGGTGCCCGGCTCCACCGCCATGCGGCGGCCCGCCACCGTCAGGTGCCCGCTCACGGCCAGCTGCGGCTGGCTGTAGTAGTAGCTGGCCTGCGTCGCATCCGGCCCCTTGCGCGACAGGCCTTGCTGGCCTTGCAGCAGCACGGGCTGCGTGCTGTCAAACTGCAGCTCCAGCCCCAGCTCGCTGCCGGTGATGCGCGTGGTGTAGCGGCTGCGCGGCGCCTCACCGGGCGTGTTGTGGGGCACATCACCGCGCTCCAGCGTCCAGTCCTGCAGGCGGATGTGTGTGTCGGCCTGGCTGGCCTGCGCCACACCGAAGCCCGCGCGCGCAATGCGCTGGTCATGCTGCAGGCGCTGGCCTTTCACATCGGTGATGGCCGCATGCGCAAACAGCAGCTGCTTGGCAGCAAACGCCGACTGCAGGCCCTGTGTGGCGTCCACACGTGAGCGGAAAAACGTGAGCTGAAACCCCCACGGCTGGCCCTGCGCTTGCACATGGCCGGTGATGTACCACCACTCGGTGCGCAGCTCCGGGTGGCTGCCGTGGTCGCGCGGAAAGGCCAGCGGGCGCGCAGGCAGCGCCTGCGCCGCACCCGGCCAGAGCAGCGCGCCCAGCCCCGCTGCCTGCAGGCTGGCCCCCATCAGCCACTGGCGACGTGTGGAGCTGTGCATGGTGTGGGGATCAAGGTACGGGATGGAATTGCGGGATGGGGCAGGGCGCTCAGCCCATCAACGCATCCACCTTCTGCTGCGCGGCCGAGCAATCGCCAAAGCACTGATCCACCCACTGTGTATTGAAATACGTGGGTAGATACCGCTCACCCGCATCACACAGCAGCGACAGGATGGAGCCGCGCTCGCCCCGCTCGCGCATCTCGCTGGCCAGCGTCAGCATGGCCACAAAATTGGTACCGGTCGACGGCCCCACGCGTCGCCCCAGCAACTGCGACAGCGCACGCATCGCAGCGACCGATTCCACATCCGGCACATCCACCATGCGGTCCACCAACGTGCGGATAAAGCTCGGCTCCACACGCGGGCGGCCAATGCCTTCGATGCGTGATCCTGGCGCCGTCAGCGTGGCATCGCCCGTGCGGTGATACGCGCTGAACACCGAACCCGCCGGGTCGGCCACACACACCTGCGTGGCGTGGCGCTGGTAGCGCACATAGCGGCCAATGGTGGCGCTGGTGCCGCCCGTGCCTGCACCCACCACAATCCAGCGCGGGACAGGGTGCGGCTCGCGCGCCATCTGCGTGAACATGCTCTCGGCAATGTTGTTGTTGCCCCGCCAGTCGGTGGCGCGCTCGGCATAGGTGAACTGGTCCATGTAGTGGCCGCCAGTTTCGGCGGCAATGGTGCGGGCCGCGTCGTACACCGCGCCTGCGCTGTCCACAAAGTGGCAACGCCCGCCATGGAACTCGATTTGCGCAATTTTTTCGGGCGACGTGGTGCGCGGCATCACCGCCACGAACGGCAGCCCCAGCAGCCGCGCGAAGTAGGCCTCGCTCACTGCGGTAGATCCGCTGGACGATTCGACGATGGTCGAGCCCTCATGCACCCAGCCATTGCACAGCGCATACAAAAACAGCGACCGTGCCAGCCTGTGCTTGAGGCTGCCTGTGGGGTGCGTGGATTCGTCCTTGAGGTACAGGTCAATGCCATGTACGGCAAAGGCAGGCAGGCGCAGTGGGATCAGGTGCGTATCGGCACTGCGCTGGTAGTCGGCTTCGATGCGGGCGATGGCTTCGTGGAGCCAGGGGGAAGCGGAGGGCTGTTTCTGCATGGACTGCATTGTCGCAGCCCCCGTCGGGTCACCAGGGTGGTCAAAGCCCGTAGAACGCCTGGTTGGCCTCTATGCGCTGGGCTTGTGCCTCGGGGTAGCGGCGTTCGGCCAGCAGCCGCTGCAGCGCGGCACGGCCCAGGTCGCGGTGGGGGGTGTAGAAGGCACTTACGGCCAGCTCATCCAGTGCACGCCAGGCGTACACCTGCGTGTCCACAAAAAGAATGTCTGCGGGTTGCGCAATCTGCGACGCCTGCAGCGCAAACACCGTGGCGAGCGCATGTTCGCTACGTTCGCGGTGGTAGCGGGCCAGTTCGCACAGCGGTTCAGCCCGCTGGGGGCGGGCTGCGTAGGCGGCCAGATAGGCATCGCGCACGGTGGCGGCGGGGGCCTGGTTGCGCTCGTGCAGCACGGCGATCTGGAACAGGGCGTACCAGCGCTCTTCTTCCCAGCCCCCCATATCCACCCGGCGCTGGTACCACAACAAGCTGGGCTCGATCTTCCCGGCATCACGGCAGCTCTGGGCCAGGTAGAACACGTTGCGCGTGTTGGTGGGGTCGTCCCGCACGGCCTGCTCCAGCAAGGCCATATCGCGCAGGTAGGTCTCCGGGTCGCGTGCACGGGCGCCATCATGGGAGACGTGGATGACAGGCCCCTGCAGCGTTTGCCAGGGGCCATGCTGCTTGGCGGTCAGGTATTCGTGCAGCACGCCCTCCCAGTGCCAGCCGATGCGTGTGGCAATCAGGCTGTTGCGCTGGTATTCCCAGCCGTCCATGTGGCAGGTCAAGGTGTAGCCGTCGGCCGAGAGCGCGGGCCAGGCGAATTCGGGCGGTACACGCAGTTGCTCGTCGGCATCAATGAAGAGCAGATAGCCGCCATAGGGGCGCGCCAACTCCAGCGCTTCGTTGCGGTTGTGCGCAAAGTTTTTCCAGGGGCGCTCGAACAGCGTGCCGGGAACGCCTTGCATGAAATCGCGGACGATGTCCTGCGTGCCATCGGTGGAGCCCGTGTCCACGATAATCCAGTGATCTATCAACGGCTTGACGGACGCGAGGCACCGGGTGATCACCGGTGCTTCGTTCTTGATGATCATGTTGAGCACGACGGGGGGCATGTGTCGCATAGGTCTTCAGCGTGGGCTTTAGAGGGCGGGGAATCCGTACCCCGGCAGATTGCGCGCAGGCTGGTGTTGGCAGTCTGCGCGGTCCCTGCCAGTTGTCCTCTGGCGGGGGCGGTGTCTCCATCCTATCTGCAAGCAAGCAACCAGAAAGCCAAGGATCGCATTGATTGGGGCCGGCATATGCCGGGGCCGACCTCTTGAATCACTCGCAGTGCACGGCGCTGATGGCGGTTCCTTCGATCGCGTTTCCGCTAGAGGTAAAGCCGCCAACGTTGGTTGTGCTCATATGCAGCGCAATGTCGTCAGTGGGCAAGAGGGCCACCGCCGTGGTGCTGGTGCAGGTGGCAGCAGGTGTAGCGCCCACCGTGCAACTCAGACCCGTCGAGGCACCGTTCTTATAGAGCGTCACCGTCAGGGGAATCGTTGGCACTGCCGTGTAGTTTCTCACGTGCATCTTTGTGGTGGTGCAGGTCGCAAAGGCTGGGGACGAGGCATTGGCGAACACCGTTGGGTCGATGGTGCAGGCCGACCCTGCAGTGAACGCGCATCGCGAATAGTCAAAGTTGCCGCCAGACATGCCTCCGATACCAAAAGGCACAAAAGCGGCCGAGTCGGTCGTCGCTGGCATGATCGCCGCGGTGCCGAACAGGATGCCGCCGCCTCCCCCGCCCGCGGCCCCAGTGGCGCCGGTTGCCCCTGTTGCCCCTGTGGGGCCTGCAATCCCTTGAGTCCCTTGGATACCCTGTGGCCCGGGCACGGTGCTGTCGGCACCAGTCGGCCCGACAGGTCCTTGAACTCCCGGCACACCCTGGATTCCTTGAGGGCCGGGCACCGTGCTGTCTGCGCCAGTGGCGCCTGTTGCTCCGGTGGCCCCGGTAGAGCCAGTCGCCCCCGTAGCTCCGGTCGCACCTGTTGCGCCAGTGGCACCTGTGCCAGAGGCGCCAGTCGCTCCGGTGGCACCTGCGGGGCCTGTAGCGCCCATCGCGCCCGTCGCTCCTGCCGCGCCGGTGACCCCTGTGGGGCCGGCAACGCCTGTGGGTCCGGTAGCCCCGGTAGGGCCTGTCGCCCCGGTGGCGCCAGAACCGATACCCCCTGCACAAGGCCCCAGACGGCCTGTGGGGCCATCAAAGCACGTGAGGTTGGTGTTGGCGGTGGCGCTGCTCAGGCCGGGGGCGCGCACCTCACCGCTGTCTTGCACACGAAACCGTTCCTGGCCGCCGGGGCTCTTGACCACAAACCCGCCACCGCTGGGGACCGTGAAGGACAAGTCCGCCGCCAGGGCCAGCGGCGTGTGCAGTGCGCAGGCGGCTCCCAGCGCAGCGAACAGATAGTGCGGTTGGTACGTGGGCTTTGTGGATCTGGGCTTCATGGTGTGCAGTGCTGGCTGAGGGGGTTACTTCAGAAAGGGACTGTGTTGGGGCGAGTACTCGTCAGTCTTCATCCATCGGTGTAAGTGGCTGCCACGAGTGCACCACGCACTGTTACTGGCACGAAAATTCAACGGAAAGCCCACCGCTGGTGGTTCCGAGCTGAGCACCGCCAGCATCCAATGTGACTGCGAAAGAATCGCCTGCACTAAACGCTTGGTTTGCCGCGATAGTGCAAGGTGCGCCGGCACAGGAGCTGACAGCACTGGGGGCCACAAAGCCGTTGCCCTTGAGCAAGGTTGCCGTTAGCGCAGGGAAAGAGTTTGCGGTCCGTACGTTGACGCTGCCGATGGTGCAGCTTGAGGGCATTGCAAAAAAACTGGCACCTGCGGTGACAGTGGCGCCATTCATGTAGCCCGACGTGGTGGTTGCAGTGGACACCACGATGCTCTGCCAGCGATACCCTCCAGCTCCTGCCGCCCCTGTTGCTCCGGTTGCCCCCGTTGGCCCTGTGGGGCCTGCAATCCCTTGAGTACCTTGGATGCCCTGTGGCCCTGGCACAGTGCTGTCTGCCCCAGTTGGCCCGACAGGTCCTTGAACTCCCTGAACGCCCTGAATACCTTGGGGGCCGGGCACCGTGCTGTCTGCGCCAGTGGCGCCTGTTGCCCCGGTGGCCCCGGTAGGGCCAGTCGCTCCAGTGGCTCCGGTCGCACCTGTTGCGCCAGTGGCACCTGTGCCAGAGGCGCCAGTCGCTCCGGTGGCACCTGCGGGGCCTGTAGCGCCCATCGCGCCCGTCGCTCCTGCCGCGCCGGTGACCCCTGTGGGGCCGGCAACGCCTGTGGGTCCGGTAGCCCCGGTAGGGCCTGTCGCACCGGTGGCGCCAGAGCCAATACCAGCTGCACAAGGCCCCAGGCGCCCGGCGCCATCAAAGCAGGTGAGGTTGTTGGCGGTGGGGGCCCCGTTCAGGCCGGGGACGGTGACCTCGCCAGTGCCCTGCACACGAAACCGTTCCTGGGCACCGCCCGGGCTCTTGATCACAAAACCGCCGCCGCTGGGCGGGGTGAAGCTGAGATCGGCAGCCAGGGCCAGGGGGGCGTGCAGTGCGTAGGCGGCTCCCATTACAGCGAACAGGTAGCGTGGTTGGTATGTGGGCTTCATGGTGGTGTGCTGTGTTCGTGGAGGATGTGGCTTCTGGATGAAACTCTGGGAGGTGTACCGAGACAATGCCTAGTCAGGCATCACCCCGTGATGCAAGCCGCTGCTTGTCGGTAGTCGCGAAGGCGAACCGAGCCGTGATGAAGCCGCCTGCCCCACACTGGCTGGTTTCAGGGGTTCATCACAAAAACATTGCATCCCCTGCGTTGGACGGGGCATGTGCGTTGTTGCATCCATGCCCCATGTGCGTTACGCGATGGGGAAGGTCCTCAACTACTGGCAGATGGCGTAGGCCATGGCTGCAGCCGGGTTGGCAAAAATACTCATCTCACAGGTCCACTGGTCGGTTGCAGCTGGATAGCTCCCACCTAAATAATGGTCTCCGGGGTTTAACGTAATTCGGCATCCCCCACTGACCACTGTTTTTCCTGCCGTGCAAGTCGCAGTCAGAGAGACTGCGCCAGTATTCGCGGGCCATGAATCACTGTTGGTTACCGTCGTTAGCGTCAGTGGTCCAGCAACCCCTGTGGCGCCCGTAGCGCCGGTTGGCCCTGTGGCGCCAGTTGCACCAATGTTCCCCTGTGGCCCGGGCACGGTGCTGTCTGCACCGGTAGGGCCGACAGGCCCTTGAATGCCCTGGATACCTTGGGGCCCCGTAGGCCCTTGCACGGTGCTGTCGGCACCGGTGGCACCCGTTGCTCCGGTAGGCCCTGTGGCGCCCGTTGCACCGGTAGCGCCAGTGGCACCGGTCGCACCTGTTGCGCCCGTGGCACCGGTGCCAGAAGCGCCAGTAGCCCCTGTGGCACCTGTTGGGCCTGTGACGCCGGTTGCGCCTGTAGCTCCTGCGGCGCCCGTGACCCCTGTGGGGCCGGATGCACCCGTTGCGCCGGTAGCCCCGGTGGGGCCTGTGGCACCCGTGGCGCCAGAGCCAATACCAGCTGCACAAGGCCCCAGGCGCCCTGCGCCATCAAAGCAGGTGAGGTTGTTGGCGGTGGGGGCCCCGTTCAAGCCGGGGACGGTGACCTCGCCAGTGCCCTGCACACGAAACCGTTCCTGGGCACCGCCCGGGCTCTTGATCACAAAACCGCCGCCGCTGGGCGGGGTGAAGCTGAGATCGGCAGCCAGGGCCAGGGGGGTGTGCAGCGCATAGACAGCGCTCAGGGCGCAGATCAGACGCAGGGGATGAAAAGATGACTTCATGGATGAAAACTCCTGGTTCCGGCAGTTTCAGAAGCGTCGATTGCCCGTTGCGCCTGGGGCACGGCGTTGGTGCCACAAGGCTGCCAAGCCCATCAACAATGCCATCAGCATGAGGCCGTATTCGCTCAAAGTGGGAATGTTGGTGGCTGCTGCCGCGCCGCCGATTTGCACGCCGCCATTGACAGTGGCGTTGTTGCGGGTCACCGTTGCGCCGGGGCCCAGGTTGATGACGGCAGTGCCGCCACCCGAGGAGACCAGCTGGATGTTTTGACCGGGCGCTCCTTGCAGAGTCAGGGTGCCCAGCACGGTGATGTTGGCGCCTGCGGGGATGACAAAGGTGCGGCCCGTGGTGCTGGACAAGGTCAGGTTCTGGAACACGAAATTGCCACTGATCTGGCTGGTGTTGCCGATGCAGCCGTCGCGCAGCACCACCGTGTTGTTGCCGGTATCGATGGGGCCTGTGGCGGTGAGATTGCCACCCACCGAGATGATCCCGTTGCTACCGGAGACGATGGCACTGGAGCCGAAGGTAACGTCGCTGTCTACACTCAGCGTGCCGCCGATGTTGAGCGTTCCTTGCATATCCACGGTGCTACAGCTCAAATCAACGATGGAGCCACTTGGAGCGTCCAGCGAGGATCCGGGTGGAATGACAATTTGCGCTGCCGCAGGGGCGCACAAGCAAAAGGCCATGGCACAACCGGCCAAAAGGCGTGAAATCTTTCGTTGCATTGGATTTTCCCTCGTTGATCAGGCAAACGCTGCACCACAGTGAAGCGCGTTTCGGGCGGGTGCCCACGGCCTGTGTGCTGGTTACAGCGCGATGATTTTTGTAGCGTGTCCACTATCTTCGTGAAAGAGTTTGCAATTTGCAAACAAAATTTGGTCGGTGTGACGTGTCTGCACCAATTTGTTGCATTGCCTGCTGGGCCGTTGCGGGGCTGTGTTCCGCTGGCTACCAGTCTTCCTTCACAGCCATCACCGCATCCCGCCCCGCCGCAGCCCGCCCCGCCAGCCACGCCGTGACGGTGCCCGATGCGACCACGGCCACGCACAAGCCCAGCAGCCGCCCGGCAGGCAGGCTGAGGTCCATGGTCCAGTGAAAGCTCTGCGGGTTGACCACGTGCACCAGTACCACCGAAACGCCAAGGCCCAGCAGCAAGCCTGCGGCCGCGCCTACGCCCGTCCAGGCGGCGCCTTCGCCGGCCACCACAGCCAGGATCTGGCGCCGCGTGAGGCCCAGGTGGGCGAGCAGGCCGAACTCCTTGCGGCGCGCGAGGATTTGGGCGCTGAAGCTGGCGGCCACACCAAACAGGCCGATGCCGATGGCCACGGCCTGTAGCCAGTAGGTGACGGCAAAGCTGCGGTCGAAGATGCGCAGCGACCGTTCACGGATAGCGCCTGCGGAGACGAACTCCACCAGGGCCCCGTCCACCGCGCTGGCGCTCTTCCGGGCCTTGGGCACACGGCCCGCCTGCGCGGCTGCCACTGCGCGGATCGAGTCCTGCAACTCTGCGATGTCTGCTCCCTCGGCGGGCCACAGCGCCAGGTCGCTGGTGCGGGCATCGCCGGTCAGGCGCAGCCATACGGTGCGGTCCATGGCCACGGCGCCCGACTGCCGGGCGTAGTCGCGCCATACGCCTGCTATATAAAAGATAGCTGGTTGCGCTTGTCTATCAAGCGCCAGGGGGCTAAAAGCATCAGAAAGTGCAGGCCACTCCATACCAGGGCGTAGCCCATACAGGTCCACCACCGCCTCGCTGATGTAGACGCCGGTGCGCCCCGCGGGCACGCGCAGGGCCTCGCCCACCAGTGGCAGACTTTGCGCCGGATCGTTACCCAGTGGGCGGCTCATGACCGTGAGCGCGGGGCGCGTGGCATCCAGCTGCAGCGGGCTCGCGCGCAGGGCTTGCACACGCGCCAGTCCAGGTAATTGCGCGACGGATTCGGCGAAGCCCGCAGGCAGCAGTGCAGCCTCGCTGCCCGGCACACCCAGGGCCGAGCGCACATACAGGGGCGATGGCAGCACTGCGTCCAGCCACTGCGTGACCGAGCCGCGAAAGCTCGACACCATCACCGTCAGCGCGACGGCCAGGCTCAGGCTGGCCACCACGCCGCCCACTGCGATAGCGGCCGTGCCACGCATGCGCCGCGCGCGCTCCAGCGCCAGCAGCGCCAGGGCGTGGCGTGCGGCCAGCGGCTGCAGGTGGTGCAACAGCCAGGCCATGGCCCAGGGCAGTACAACAATGCCACCCACCAGCAACAGGCCGATGGCCAGGTACGCGGCAAGTGGTATGCCAAAAATGGGCGGAGCGCTCGTCAGTACAGCGCCAATAGCTATCAAAATAATACCTATCCAGCCTTTGCCCGCCTGGCTTGACACGGTGCCCAGGCCTTTCAAGGTTTGCGCGGGCGGCAGTGTCTGCGCGGCGCGCGCGGGCCACCAGCCACCCACCAGTGCTGCCAGCACACCCAGCGCGGCATAGGCCAGGGCTGCTGGCGCGCTCCACTGCAGAACAGGCTGCACCCCTGCAAAGTAGCCACCGCCCAGGTCGCCCCCCAGCAAGCGCAGCGCGGCAGCGGCCAGGGCCGTGCCCAGGGCGATGCCGGCGGCGCTGCCCACCAGGCCCAGCACGGCGGATTCGGCCAGCACCAGCGCCAGGCGCTGGCGCGGCGTGGCGCCCAGCACGGCCAGCAGCGCAAACTGCGGCGCACGCTGCGCCACGCTGAGCGCCAGTACCGAAAACACCAAAAATGCGCCCGTGAACAAGGCCACCAGCGCCAGCACCGTGAGGTTCACTCGGTAGGCGCGCGACAGATTGCTGATGCGCTGCGCCGCGTCGCCCGGTTGCGCAAACACCACCTGCGTGGGCCAGCCGGGCAGCGCGCGCACGGCTTGCTCCCACGCGCTGCGGTCGGTGCCGGGCTGCAGCTGCAGGTCGATGCGGCTGAGCTGGCCCGCGCGGCCAAACAGGTCCTGCGCGGCGCCGATATCCATCACCGCCAGGGGGGCGCCCCCGGCGGCCACCGTGCCCGCCACCTGCACCGGCCATTGCTGCAGCCCGGCCTGCAGCAGCAACTGCGGCGCCGGTTCTGTTGAAGGGGAAAGTGTGGGGGCCGTGGTGGGCAGACCCAGTGCCTGCAACGCCGCCGCATTGAGGAACACGGTGGCCGGTGCAAAAAGGGCCAGCCGGTCGGCCCCCGTCCAGAGCCGCGGCATGAGGGCGGGCGCCATGGTGGGCAGCAGCAGGGCGTCCACGCCCAGCACGCGCAGCGGGGTGCTGGCGGGGGAGGGCGCGCTTGCAGCAGCACCCGGCAGCGGCCGAAGGGCTCGCGCCACGGCCGACAGCTCCAGCAGCGGGCTGGCGCGCGCCACCTGGGGGTGCGTGGCAAGCTGCCCATACAACGCCTCGGGCAGATCGCCTTGCATGGCGCGCAATTCCAGGTCGGGCTGACCGTTGACGGCGCGCACCGCCTGCGAAAACTCGTCCAGCGCCGACGCATTGATCACATGCACCGCAAACGCCAGCGCCACGCCCAGCATCACCGCCGCCACCGCCGCAGCGCTGCGCCAGGGTGGTGGCGCAGGTCCTGCCAGGAGAAGGTGCGGAGCAATGCAAGCATGGCCTGCATTGTGGCCGCAGGGGCTGGTCCCAGCAGCGTTTGATGCAGGTCAACCTTGCGTTTTGCATCCTCTTGAAGTGCCGAAAGGCTGCGCCTATCTTGGAGCCAGAAGGTGTGAATGAGCCCCGCGTGCCCGAGCAGGCTGCCAAAACGTTTCCGATCTAGGCGCAAAGCGCCGCCATAGCTCGGGCTATGGCGAGCATTTGCAACAACGAGCGGGAGCGTTTTGGCGGGATGAGCGGGCATGTGGGGTTCGTTCACACCTTCTCAGGGGCCCGCCCTCCTGCGCAGGCCCAGTTGTTTGTCTCAACCCCTTTTCAGGAGCAAAACCATGAACTCTCTTGTGACACGCGGCAGTCTGTTTGACGACTTCTTCAAGGACATTGCACCGGGCTTTTACGTGCGCCCGCTGCACGGCGACAACCTGCCCAGCCCCGGCCAGATCAAGGTGGACGTGAAGGAAACCGAGGACGGCTACACCGTGTTGGCCGAAGTGCCCGGCGTGGCCAAGGAAGACATCCATGTCTCGCTCGAAGGCAATGTGGTCAGCCTGCGCGCCGAGGTGCGCTAGCACGATGAAAAGCGCGAAGGCGAGAAGGTGCTGCGCTCGGAGCGCTACTACGGCGCGGTGGCCCGCAGCTTCCAGTTGCCTGCCGACGTGGACGCTGCACAAGCCAAGGCCAAATACGACAACGGTGTGCTGACGCTGAACCTGCCCAAGAAGGTGAACAAGGCGGCGCAGCGGTTGAACATCGAGTAACTCCATCGGACTTGCGCGAAAAAATGCAATCCACCGCCCCTCCCAGGGCGAGTGGGTTGGTTGATTCCGTGGCCGCAAGACGAACCTCAAACGGCGGTTGGGTCGCCCGCCAACGGCCTGCCGCCTGCCCATCCATGGGGCTGCGTGGCCGGGATCTCTGTTGCCCATGGAGCGGCGGATGGCCGTCCGGAGCGCCACCGGATGGCGCTCCCCAGTAGATTTTGAACAAATTCTTAAGCCTGCCCACAGCCAGTGCATGCGACCATGCCGGCCATGGCACCCGTACCGTGGTGCCTTTCAGGAAGGCGATCAAATGGTTTGCAGTGATGGAATCCTTGCCCCGGTACGCCGCCTTGCGTGGCAAGCCCTTGCTGCCGGGGCGCTGTGGATAGCGTTTGCCGGGCACGCTGCAACCACACCCGCTGTGCCTGCCCCTCCACCCCGTTTCGACTGGTCGGGCCCCGCGGACGCCATGGCGGCTGCAGCGCTGGGCCCATTGCGCGGCGCGGCTGAGGTGGGCGTGTGGCACGGGGGGCGTGCCCTTTTCGGCACAGCCCGCAACCGCGTGGCGGAGGCACCCGCGCAGGCCCTGTTTGAAGTGGGCTCGATCAGCAAGGTGTTTACCGGCCTGCTGCTGGCGCAGGCCGTAGAGCGCGGCGATCTGGCGCTGGACGACACGCTGGGCCGGCTGCTCAATGGCTCATCCGCGCTGGCTCCCGCCTTGCCCGCCCCGGTGGCCGCCATCACCTTGCGCCAACTCGTGACCCACACCTCCTGCCTGCCGCGCATGCCGGCGGACTTCCGCCACAATTCCGATCCCGCCAATCCTTATCTGCGCTACGACCGCCCCCGCCTGTGGCAAGCCCTGGCCGATGCGCGGCTGGCCCAGTCGCCGCCGTGCGCTGGCGCATACAGCAACCTCGGTTTTGCGGTGCTGGGCGAGCTGCTGGCCCAGCGCTACGGCAAACCCTGGGCGGTGCTGGTGCACGAGCGCATCACCGGCCCGCTGGGCATGCAGGACACGGTGCAGTCGCTGGGCGACAAGGCCCCCCGCCTTGCTGCACCGCACGAGGGTGAGACGCCGGTGTCGGTGTGGGAGTTTGATGCCTTTGCCGGTGCGGGCGCCTTGCGCTCGACCACGGCCGACATGCTGGTGCTCAGCCGCGCGCTGCTGGCGGGCGCGCAAGGGCCCTTGGGCCCAGCGGCCGAGCGCCTGTTCACACCGCTTGCGGACCACGACGGTGGCCAGATCGGCTACGCCATCATGCTGCGCGAGCGCGATGGGGTGCGCACCTGGCTGCATGGCGGCGGTACCGGGGGTTTTCGCAGCGTGTGGTTGCTGGCGCCCGACAGGGGTGAGGCGGTGATTGCCTTGGTGGGCAACGCGCGTGCCGCGCAGCAGGATGTGATGACGCCACTGTTGAAGCAGCGTTACCCCGTGCCGCCCGGTCAGCCCGCCACCGATGCGACCGTGCTTACCCCGCACGAAGGGGTGTACCGCGTATCTCCTGCCGTCGCCCTGAGCCTTGCCATGGTGGATGGGCAACTGCAAGCCCGCCCCACGGGTGGGGTGTTTGAGCCGCTGCAGGTGCTGGGGCCGGATGCGTTCACGCAGCCAGCCACCGGCCGCCAGTTCCGCTTGGAGCGCAATACGGAAGGCCGACCCACAGTGCTTCACTACACGCGCTTTGGAGCACGCCTGACGGCAACCCGGTCCGAAGAGCCGGTGCTTGGACTGGTACCACCCCAGGCCCAGGGCGTGCTGGCCCCTTACCTGGGCCGCTACCGGCTGCGCGGCGGCAATGTGCTGGATGTGCAGGCTGAAGACGGTCGCCTGCAGGTGCGCCTGGGCTCGCAGCCGCGCTTCACGGTCTATCCGCTGTCAGGGCAGCCAGACCGGTTTGCGTATGACGCGGTACGGGCCGAGCTGGAGTTTGAGCGCTATCCCAGCGGCGAGGTGCGTGCCGTGGTATGGCACCAGGACGGGCACTTCAGGGCGCCACGACTGGAGCCTTGATCGGACCGGGCGGCCTATTCGCCCGCGCTGATGCCGTCGCTGCGCAGCCGCAGCACCCGGTCGGCCCGGGCTGCCGCCGCGTCGGAGTGCGTGACCAGCACCAGCGACGCCCCATGCCCGCGTGTCTGCGCCAGCAGCAGGTCCATCACGCGGGCGGCGGTGGTGGGGTCGAGGTTGCCGGTGGGTTCGTCGGCCAGCAGCAGGGCGGGGCGGTGCACGAGAGCACGGGCAATCGCCACGCGCTGCAGCTGCCCCCCGCTGAGCTGCTGCGGCAGCCGCGCGCCCAGGTCGGCCATGTCTACGGCGTCCAGCATCTGCTGTACGCGCGTCGGGTCTTTCTGGCCCAGCAGCATCAGCGGCAGGGCCACGTTCTGCGCTACGTCCAGGTGCGGCAGCACATGAAAGGCCTGGAAAACAAAACCCACATGGGCGCGGCGCCACAGGGCGCGCTCTGTGTCGCTTAGCTGGCCCAGGTCGGTGGCGCCGTGCGTGATGCGGCCGGTGTCCCAGGTGTCGAGCCCGGCCAGGCAGTTGAGCAGGGTGGACTTGCCCACGCCCGAATCGCCCACGATGGCCACGAACTCGCCCGGCTCGACAGTGAAGTTCACGTGCGAGAACACCGGCGTTTCACCGTAGTGTTTGCCCAGTTGTTCAGCGCGCAGCAGTGTCATGGGGTGGCGGGTTCTTGTCCGCCCGGCTGCTGCTGCAGCCGCTGCAGCACGGCCTGCACGAGCTGGGCGACGGCGTGGGGTTGGTCGCAGGCGATGGTGTGGCGCTCGTGCATGCTGCGCAGCCAGGTGATCTGGCGCTTGGCCAGCTGGCGTGTGGCCGCAATGCCGCGCTCGCGCAAAAAGGCGAGGTTCAGCGGCGCGTCGGGGCCCTTGGCCGCCTGGAAGTCCAGCTCTTCCCACGCCTGGCGGTAGCCCACGCAGCGCATGGAGGGCAGGTCCGGGTGCAGGTCGCCGCGCGCGCGCAGGGCCCGCACTTCGTCGATGAAGCCGCTGGCCAGCATGGCGTCAAAACGCTGGGCAATGCGGCCGTGCAGCCAGGCGCGGTCGTCAGGTTCTAAGGAAAATAAGGCACTAGCGCTTATCCCGCAAGCGCTACCAGCTATCTTTTTAGTAGTGTGAAAGCTCGACAAGGGTTGGCCGGACACTTGCCACACCTCCAGCGCTCGCTGAATGCGCTGGCTGTCGGCCGGGGCCAGGCGTGCGGCTGTCACGGGGTCTACGCGGGCCAGCTCGGCATGCAGTGCGGGCCAGCCCTGCTCGGCGGCCTGGGCTTCGATCTGTGCGCGCACGGCAGGGTCTGCGGCGGGCATGTCGTCAATGCCGTCAAACAGCGCCTTGAAGTACAGCATGGTGCCGCCCACCAGCAGCGGCAGGGCGCCGCGCGCACGGATCTCGGCGATGAGCCGCGTGGCGTCCTGCACGAACTCGGCCGCGCTGTAGGCCTGCAGCGGGTCGCGGATGTCGATAAGGTGGTGCGGGACAGCGGCAAGCTCGTCGGGCGTGGGCTTGGCGGTGCCGATGTCCATGCCCCGGTATACGAGGGCCGAGTCCACGCTGATGATCTCCACCGGCGTGCCCTGCTTGCCCAGCACAGCGGCCAGCGCGAGGGCTCCCGCCGTCTTGCCCGAGGCTGTGGGGCCTGCCAGAGCGATGGCAGGCAGAGCGGTGTGCAGCAGGGGCTCAGGCATGCTCACGCGGCGCTCCAAATTTTTGCACCAGCGTCCACGAGATCAGGGCCAGCACCACCGACCAGAACCAGATGCCGTTGACCAGCGGCCACACCGTGCCGTCCAGCCGCATCCCCAGCCAGCCGCCAATCCCGAACGCGGCCAGCATCATCATGAAACCATTGAGCGCGGACGCCACGCCAGCCGCCTTGGGGAACGGCCCCACCGCACCGCTTTGGCCGCAGGGCTGGTGGATGCCGTGGCCCAGCATGAACAGGTAAAAGGGCAGCAGCAGCGCCCACGGCTGGTGCCAGCCCATGAAGGCCACGGCCGCCATCAGCGTACCGCCGCTCACGCTCAGCGCGCCAGCAATGGCCACCGTGCGCAGCAGGCCCTGGCGTACCAGCAGGCGCCGGCACAAGAAAGTGCCCGCCAGATACGCCACGCAGGCCGACGCCATCGTCCACCCGAACTGCGTGCGCGTGAGGCCCAGGACGTCGATGAAGACGAACGACGACGCGGCCAGAAAGGTGAACAGCCCGCCATAGGTGGCTGTGGTCTGCAGTGAGAACGCCCAGAAAGTGGGGCTGCGCAAAACCTGCATCCAGGTGCCAACCAGTGCACGGGGCTGCAGGGCTTTCGGGTTGCGGTGTGCCAGGGTCTCGGGCAAGCGCAGCGCCACCAGTGCCAGCGTGGCCACGGCATACACCGTGAGCGCCATCAGCGCCGCCCGCCAGCCCAGCCACTCGCTCAGCACCCCACCCAGTGGTGCGCAGATGCAGGCCACAATCCCGAGCCCGGTGAGTGCCTTGGACATGGCGCGCGCGCCATCGAGCGGGGTGTACAGGTCGCGCACGATGGCCCGGGCACACATCACCACCGCGCCCATGGCGGCACCCTGGGCAATGCGCCACACGATGAGCAGTGTCATAGTGGGCGCAAAGGCGCTACCCAGCGAGGCCACGGTGTAGATGCCCAGCCCCGCCAGAAGGATGGGGCGGCGGCCAAAGCGGTCTGACAACGGCCCCCACACCATTTGCGAGCAGCCAAACGCCAGCAGCAGCCCGCTGAGCGTGAGCTGTGCCGCTGCCATCTGCGCGCCCAGGCTGCGCGTGAGGGCGGGCAATGCGGGCAGGTACAGGTCGGTGGTGACGGGCTGAATGGAGAGCAGCATGGCCAGCACCAGGATGGCCATGCCTGGGTTGATGGAGGCAGGGGGAGCAGCGCCAGCAGCTGCGGTAGAGGGAGCGGACATAACCGCTGGAGCGTACCAGACAGGGCCTTCGATACCGGCGCGGCCCAGGCCAGGGCAGCCGAGCAAGGGCCGCCCCGCAGCGAGGGCTGCGTCCCCCTGCCCACAGCGCGCAGCGCTGCGAGAGCGGGGGGAAGGCGCGCAGCGCCTCAGGGGGGTGTCTCTACCTCAGCTTGAACAGCGATGCCATGGCTTGCCGGTACGCTGGTTGCCCTACCGAGTTGGTGTTGTGGTGCGACCCGCCTTCCACCAGCACAAACTGCTTGGGCTCCTGCGCCGCCTCGAAGAGCTTGCGGCCCAGGGCGGGCTGGATCAGGCTGTCCTGGCTGCCATGCACCACCAGCAGGGGCGAGCCGATCTCGGCCACCTTGCGGACGGACTCAAATCGCTGCGTGATCAGGCCCGACACTGGCAACCAGCCCCACTTGAAGGTGCTGACCACATCGGGGATGCTGGTGAACGTGCCTTCCACCATGGTGCCCTGTTCGTCGGACACCTGGCGGGCCAGGTCGATGGCAATGGCGCCGCCCAGCGAGTGGCCGAAGATGTAGCGGGGCTTGCCCGGTTGCTGCTGGGCCAGCCAGTCCCACGCGGCGCGGGCGTCTTCGCTGGCGGTCGCCTCGGACGGCAGCCCGGCGCTGCTTTGGCCGAAGCCCCGGTAGTCGATGGCCAGCACCGAAAATCCCAGCTCCTGCATGCGCCGGATGCGGCCCGACGAGCCCGCCACGTTCCAGCGTGCACCGTGCAAATAGAGCAGCACCGGCGCATCGGCACCCTCATGGGCCAGCCACAGGCCATGCAGGCGCTCGGCCTTGCCGCTGGCGTCGGACTGGAAATCAATCCACACATCCTGCATGTCTGCCGTGGATTGCGCCCCACCCCAGCTGCGGTCGCTGGGCTGGAAGATCCATTCGCGCTGCTTGGCGTCGAGGGTGGCGCAGCCCGCCGTCACGGCGATGGCCAAGGTCAGGGTAACCAGGAGGGGGGTGCGCTTCATGGTGGAGACAGACTCGGCTTCGCGTCAGAAAGTTCTGACCGGCGAAGCAGGGTTTGTGCCCGTTTCCTGCAAATGGGGCGAAATGGCGGGCAACGCGCCTTCTTGTCCCATCTTCGGTTGCCTTGCCTTCGGAACCGGGGTTACACCACGCCCTGCGCCAGCATAGCGTCGGCCACCTTCACAAAACCAGCGATGTTGGCACCGTCCACATAGCTCACCGTGCCATCGCTGCGTTTGCCGTAGTGCAGGCAGGCAGCGTGGATGCCCTGCATGATCTGCAGCAGGCGCGCATCTACCTCTTCGCGCGGCCATGAGAGGCGCGCGGCGTTCTGGCTCATCTCCAGGCCCGATGTGGCCACGCCGCCTGCGTTGCTGGCCTTGCCCGGGGCATAGAGCACGCCCGCAGCCTCAAACGCCTTGGCTGCGTCGATGGTCGACGGCATGTTGGCGCCCTCGGCCACGCAGACCACGCCGTTCTTGATCAGCAGCGCAGCGTCGTTCGCGTCCAGCTCGTTCTGGGTGGCGCAGGGCAGGGCCACGTCCACTGGTACATGCCAAGGGCGTACACCGGCTTCAAATGTGGCGCCGGTGCGGGCTGCGTAGTCGCTCACGCGGCCATACAGATGGTTCTTCACTTCCATGAGTTCGGCCAGCTTGGCAGGGGTGAAGCCGTCTTCGTCCACGATGGTGCCGCTCGAATCCGAGACCGTGACCACCTTGGCACCCAGTTCCATGGCCTTTTCGACGGCGTATTGCGCGACGTTGCCCGAACCGGAGACCGACACACGCAAGCCGTCGAGCGAGCGGCCTTTGGACTTGAGCATTTCCTGCGCAAAGTACACCGTGCCGTAGCCAGTGGCTTCGGGGCGCACCAGCGAGCCGCCAAACGACAGCCCCTTGCCGGTGAACACGCAGTCGGCCCGGTTGCTGAGCTTTTTCATCATGCCGGCCATGAAGCCCACCTCGCGGCCACCCACGCCGATGTCGCCGGCGGGCACGTCCGTGTCGGCACCCACGTGGCGGAACAGCTCGGACACAAAGGCCTGGCAAAAGCGCATGACCTCTCCCGGGCTCTTGCCCTTGGGGTCAAAGTCGCTGCCGCCCTTGCCGCCGCCCATGGGCAGGGTGGTCAGAGCGTTCTTGAAGGTCTGCTCAAACGCCAGAAACTTCAGCACCGACAGGTTGACCGACGGATGGAACCGGATGCCGCCCTTGTACGGGCCAATGGCCATGCTGTGCTGAATGCGGTAGCCCCGGTTGACCTGCACGCTGCCGTGGTCGTCCACCCACGACACGCGGAACATGACGATGCGCTCGGGCTCCACCAGGCGCTCCAGCAGGCCGTGCTCGGCGTAGCGGGGGTGTTCTTCAATGAAGGGCCACAGGCTTTCCATCACCTCGGTGACAGCTTGCAGAAACTCGGGCTGCCCCGGGTTGCGAAGGGCGACGTGTGAGAGGAAGCTGCCTGCGGACGCGTGTTTCATATTTCAAAAAACTTTCTGAAGATCAAGGGGCGGTGGCACGCCATGGCGCGCTGCAACATCGAATTATGTCTAAAAGTTATACGTTTATGCGCATGACTCTGCACAATGGTGGGGAATGTGGCAGGGTGATTGCCACTTTTTGGTGCGTGCGGATGCTGCGGTGAAGCTGTCATCCGCTTGCAAAGCGGGCGTCATCGCCTTGTCACAGGGGGCGCCCACAGTTCGGCGGTTCTAAACACAACGAGGAGAAGAGCATGCACATTTCTGGTGCGAAACTGGGTGCGCTGGCCCTGGTGGCCACGCTGGCTGCTTGCGGTGGCAGCGATGACAACCCCTATCCCACTTTGAGCGGCGACAAGCCCCTGGTGATTGGCCACCGGGGTGCCGCCGGCTACCTGCCGGACCACACGCTCGAAGGCTACAAGCGGGCCATCGAGATGGGCGCCGATTTCATCGAGCCTGACCTGGTCGCCACCAAGGACGGTGCGCTGATTGCACGCCACGAGCCCAACATCACCGGCACCACCGATGTGTCCACCCGCGCCGAATTTGCCAGCCGAAAGACCAAGAAAGTGGTCGATGGTGTGGAAGAAGAAGGCTGGTTCGCCTCGGACTTCACCCTGGCCGAAATCAAGACCCTGCGCGCCATCCAGCCCCTGGCCGACCGCGACCAGTCGCACAACGGCAAGTACCAGATCCCCACGCTGGAAGAAGTGCTGGACCTGGCCAAGAGCGAAGGCGCCAAGGCGGGCCGCACCGTGGGTGTGTACCCCGAAACCAAGCACCCCACCTACCACGTCCGCCTGGGCCTGCCACTCGAAGACCGCCTGCTTACCATCCTGGCCAAGTACAGCTACACCGCCAAGAGCTCGCCGGTCATCGTGCAGTCGTTTGAGGTCTCCAACCTCAAGTACCTGCGCACCAAGACCCAGATCCGCCTGGTGCAACTGGTGGACGCGAACGACGTGAACCCCGACGGCAGCATGGACCTGACCGCCCCCTATGACAAACCGTACGACTTTGCCGTGGCGGGAGACACGCGCACCTTCGCCAGCCTGCTCACGCCTGCGGGCCTGAAGGAAGTGAAGACCTACGCCGACGGCATCGGCCCCTGGAAGCCCTATCTCATCCCCTCCAAGCAGGTGGACGCCAACAAGGACGGCAAGGCCGACGACCTCAATGGTGACGGCAAGATCGACGAACGCGACCGCGTGATGATGCCCGCCACCGACGTGGTGAAAAACGCCCACGCCGCAGGCCTGCTGGTGCACCCCTACACCTTCCGCAGCGAGGCCAAGCGCCTGGCGTCGGACTTCAAGGGCGACCCCAAGGCGGAATACAAGCTGTTCTATCAACTGGGCGTGGATGGCGTGTTCAGCGACTTCCCGGACCATGCCAAGGCGGCGCGGGATAACTGAAGCCCCCTGAGGCGCGGCGCGCCTCCCCCCCCAAGGGGGACGTACCCGGTGGGCCGGCAAAGCCGGTTCCACGGGTGCTCTGGCCTGGGGCTGTGCCGGTTGTGGCGGCCCCTGGGCTTGATGTGCAGGTGGTCCATCGGCCCTCGGGCCGATCTTTTTGCGGTTACCTTACCGGCCCCGCAGGAACAGCGCGTCCAGTTCCTTCATGCTGAGCTGCCGCCACGTTGGCCGTCCGTGGTTGCACTGGTCGCTGCGGTCCGTGGTTTCCATCTGCCGCAGGAGCGCGTTCATCTCGTCGATGGTGAGCTTGCGGTTGGCGCGCACGGCGCCGTGGCAGGCCATGGTGCCCAGGATTTCGTTGCGCGCGCGTTGCACCACGGTGGTGGCGTCGTGGGCGGCCAGTTCGGCCAGCACGCTGCGGGCCAGTTCCACGGGGTCGCCCTGGGCCAGCGTGGTGGGCACGGCGCGCACGGCGAGGGTCTTGGGGGAGAACGGCACGACTTCCATGCCCAGCGTGGCCAATACCTCGGCCGATTCTTCGGCGGTGGCGACCTCTTGCGGGGTGGCGGCAAAGGTGGCGGGGATCAGCAGGGGCTGGCTGGCAATGCGGGCGCCGCTGTCCACCTGGGACTTGAGGCGTTCGTAGACGATGCGTTCGTGCGCGGCGTGCATGTCCACGATGACCATGCCCTGGGCGTTTTCGGCCAGGATGTAGACGCCGTGGAGTTGGGCCACGGCCTTGCCCAGCGGCCAGGCGGTGTCGTTGCCGCCCTGGCCCTGGGGCCAGGTGGTTTCTTTCGCGGTGCTGTTGTTGGCCCAGGCCGCAGCAGGGGGGGCGAATGACGTGGGCGTCACGGGCTGCGGCATGGCATCTGCCTCGCCGGTGTTGGCCGCAGCGCCCCAGTTCACCAGCGGTGCGGTGAGCTCTGCAGACGGTGTGGCTGCGTCCTCTTTCCTTGGCCCCCACAGCGCCTGCAGGTCGGCCACATGGTGGCCACGTTCTTCAAATTTGATAGCTGCTTGCGCTTGTCTGTTAAGCGCTAGAGGCTGATTTGGCTTGAAATTCTCAATGGGGGCCTGTGCCGTGGAGCCCGTGTCTGCTGAAGCGGCAGCCCCTGCAGCCGCCGCCAGCGCTGCGGCGCGGGGCGCTGCCAGCGCGTTCTCCACGGCGTGGCGCACGGCCTGGTGCACCTCGCGGCTGTCTCTGAAGCGCACTTCGATCTTGGTGGGGTGCACGTTCACGTCCACGCGCGCCGGGTCGATCTCCACATACAGCGCGTAGATGGGCTGCTTGTGGCCGTGCAGCACGTCTTCGTACGCGCTGCGGGCGGCGTGGGTGAGCACCTTGTCGCGCACGAAGCGGCCGTTGACGTAGCAATACTGGTGGTCGGGCCGTGAGCGCGCGGCGTCGGGCAGGCCTGCGCGGCCGGTCACGGTGACCGGCCCCATGCGGTGCTGCACGGCGACCGACTGGGTGACGAAGTCTTCGCCCAGCACGTCCGACAGGCGGCGGGCCAGTGCGTCCTGCGCATCCCCCTGGCCGGGCACGAAGGTGGCGCGCCACTGCTCCACCAGCTTGCCTTCGTGCCAGATGGCAAAGCCCACATCGGGCCGGGCCAGCGCGTGGCGGCGCATGGATTCGATGCAGTGGGCCAGCTCGGTGGCGTCGGTTTTCAAGAACTTGCGGCGCGCTGGGGTGGAGAAGAACAGCTCTTTCACCTCCACCGTCGTGCCGGTGCTGCGCGCGGCGGGGCGCAGCTCGCCGCTGCGGGCGTCCAGCAAAAAGGCGTTGGACTGGGCGATGGGGCGGGAGAGCAGCGACATCTCCGACACCGAGGCAATCGCAGCCAGCGCCTCGCCCCGAAAGCCCATGGTGGCCACGGTTTCCAAGTCATTCAGGTTGGTGATCTTGCTGGTGGCGTGGCGGCGCAGGGCCACCGGCAGCTCTTCGTGTGGAATTCCGCCGCCGTCGTCTTCCACGGTGATCAGGCGCACGCCGCCGGCCGACAGGCGCACGGTGATTTGAGTGGCGCCTGCATCCAGCGCGTTGTCCACCAGCTCGCGCACCACCGAGGCGGGGCGTTCCACCACCTCACCGGCGGCGATCTGGCTGATCAGCTCGTCCGGCAGGTCGCGGATGGGGCGGCGGTTGTGGAGGGGGGTGAAATCGGCAGGCTGCGCCGCTGCAAGGGTGGGGGTGGTGTCGTTCACCCGGCCAATTTTAGGGCGGGGGCCGCGCAGGGGTATCGGCCAGCGCCTCTTGGCCGATGGGGATAATGCCCGCAACTTTTTTGCGTCCGGTGCCCCCCACCGGCTACCCCATGGAACTGGTGACCTTTCTGATCGACTTCATCCTGCATGTCGACAAGTACCTCGAAGCCTTTGTGCAAACCTACGGCGCCTGGGTGTATGCGCTGTTGTTCCTGATCGTGTTCGTCGAAACTGGTGTGGTGGTCATGCCGTTTTTGCCCGGCGACTCGCTGCTGTTCATTGTGGGCGCGCTCTGTGGCGCGGGGATGATGAGTTTTCCGCTGGCCTGCGCCATCCTGATTGCGGCGGCCATCCTGGGGGACCAATGCAACTATTCGATTGGCCGCTTCTTTGGCCCCAAGGTGTTCCAGTGGGAGGACTCGCGCTGGTTCAACCGCCGGGCCTTCAATCAGGCGCACGATTTTTACGAGCGCTATGGGGGTATCACCATCATCCTCGCGCGTTTCATGCCCTTCATCCGCACGTTTGCGCCCTTTGTGGCGGGCGTGGCCGAGATGAGCCGGGCCAAGTTCACAGCGTTCAACGTGGCCGGGGCACTCATCTGGGTGCTGGGCATTTGCTCCGCTGGCTACTTCTTTGGCAACTTTGCCTGGGTCAAGGAGAACCTGGACAAGATCATCTGGGCGATGATTTTTGTGCCCGGCCTGATCGCAATTTTTGGCGCCTGGCGGGCTGGGCGGCAGGCCAAGGCGGCCTGATTTATCGATTGCAATTGCTATAAAAAATATAGCTTCTAGCGCTTACAAAATAAGCGCTAGAAGCTATTTTTGTGCCTGATGCCCAGAGGGTCAGGCACAGAGGGGGAATTAACGGCGGTAGGGCTTGCGTTGATCGCGGTCTTCGCCGATCTCATGGCCGATGAGGGCACCGGCCGCCGCACCGCCGATGGTGCCTACGGGCCCGCCAAAGACAGCGTTGCCAGCTACACCGCCGACTACGGCCCCTACACCTGTGCCCACCTGGGCGCCCGACGGATTGGAAGCGCAACCACCCAGAGCAAGGGCTGCAGTGCAGGTGGTGGCAAGAAGGATGTGACGGATTTTCATGGCAGGAGTCCTTTATGAATGGAGTCAGGCCTGGGGTCCCAGCAGCGGGTGCGTTGGGGCTCGACCTGTGGTTTCACTATCCATTCGGCGGCTGGGGCCCGGCGTAGGCAGCTGTGGCAAGCGTCTGTAGGACATGGGGCCTCGTGCGGGGCGGGCGCTGCGTTTGGCCTTAAGGCGTCCTTGGCCCATGGGCCAGAGGCCGGTGATCAGGGTTTACGTGGCCCGTGGGGTGGTTGCCAACGGGCGGGCGCAGGAAGATCATTTCTTCTCTCTGCAAACCCATCACATACATCTACAAAAGGGGACACCATGGACCAGCAACCACGGGGGATGGGGGCGCAGCTGACGGTTGCGCAACAGATTGGATTGATTGTGGGGGTGGCTGTTTTTGCGCTGGTGCTCATCCTGGCCCTGAGCCTGGTGCGGGTACAGACCCTGGGCAATACGGTGGACCGCCTGGCCACCGAGCAGGTCGAGCGGCTGCAGCTGGCACTGCGCTGGCGCAGCAACATTGCCGTCAACTCCACGCGGGTGTTCTCCATCGTCCAGACGGAGGGCGATGACCTGCAGAACTACTTCAAGGACGTCGTGGCGGCCACCACCGCTGACACCAGCAAGGTGCAAAAGCGCTACACCGAGCTGGAAAGCAGCCCGCAGGGGCTGCTCATCCAGGAGGAATTGGCCACCATCCGCAAGTCTTACCTGGAGACACGGGACAAGTCGCTCGCGCTGAAGAAGGCGGGCGACATGGCCCAGGCGCGCGCCTATGCGCTGGGCAGCTTTGCCCCGGTGCTGGACAAGTACAACGCCGTGGCCGACAAGATGGTGAACTACCAGGTGCAACGCTCGGCCGAGCAGGCGGCCGAGGCGGCGGGCTTGATCCAGTCCTACCGCATGACCGTGCTGGCGGCGGGTGTGGCGGGGCTGGCGCTGCTGGTGGTGTTGTCGTGGGTGGTGGTACAGCGCATCCGCCGCTCGCTGGGGGAAGTGAGCGCCGTCGCCCAGCGCATTGGCGAGGGTGATCTGTCGCAGCCCATCCATGCCAGCGGGCGGGGCGAGGTGGCCGAGATGATGCGGGCGATGGAGGCCATGCAGACCTCGCTGGTGCGCATCGTGGGCGATGTGCGCCACAGCAGCGACAGCATTGCCACCGGCTCCAGCGAGATCGCCTCGGGCAATGCCGACCTGAGCCAGCGCACCGAGGAGCAGGCCAGCAATCTGGAGCAGACCGCAGCCTCGATGGAGGAGATCACCAGCACCGTGAAGAACAATGCCGACACTGCCCAGCGCGCCGCCGTGCTGGCGGGCACCGCATCGGCTGCGGCCGTGAAGGGTGGCGAGGTGGTGGGCCAGGTGGTGGCCACGATGCAGGACATTTCGGCCGCATCGCGCAAGATCACCGACATCATTGCGGTGATAGATGGCATCGCGTTCCAGACCAACATCCTGGCGCTCAATGCCGCTGTGGAAGCCGCCCGCGCGGGCGAGCAGGGCCGGGGTTTTGCCGTGGTGGCCAGCGAGGTGCGCAATTTGGCACAGCGCAGTGCCGAGGCTGCCAAGGAGATCAAGGCCCTGATTGGTGCCAGCGTGGAGAAGGTGGATGCTGGTACGCACCTGGTCGGTAACGCGGGGCAGAGCATCGAAGACATCGTCGCCCAGGTCAAACGCGTGAGTGACCTGATCGGCGAAATATCGAGTGCGACGGGCGAGCAGACCATCGGCATCAGTCAGGTGGGCGAGGCCGTCACCCAGCTCGACCAGGTCACGCAGCAGAACGCGGCGCTCGTGGAGCAGAGCGCTGCAGCGGCCGACAGCCTCAAGCACCAGGCTGCCAAGCTGGCCGAAATTGTGAGCGTGTTCCGGCTGGGGCGCTGAGCGGACGCTGATCCGCTGATGGGCCTATGCTGCTTGGGTAGGCTTGAGGCACATGGTGACCAGCAGCGATGCATCCTCCACGGCTTTGAGCGAGTGCAGTGCGCGGGGCGCAAGGTGCACAAAATCGCCCGCGCGCAGTTGCTGAACGCCGTGCTCGCTGACAAATTCCACCATGCCCTCAATGCACAACACGGTGCCCTCGCCGGGGGTCTGGTGTTCTTTCATGGATTTGCCCACTGGCAGCACCACGCGTATCACTTCAAGCTGACCTGCTTTGAGGATGGCGGTGGTGACGGTTTCGGGCAAGCGGTCGCCCAGGGGGCGCATGCTGACGATCTGGCCGGATTGGGCGTGGGGTAGTGCCATGGCATTTCTCCTTGCTTGCCGGGGCGCGGTGCGCGCCCGGCCGATGCAGGCTACTGTGCCTGCAGTTGGCAGTGCGCGCAAGGTGGGTTGGCCGCCCCGCGCGCAAGGTCCTGACCTTGCTACACCGACCGGCTGCGCGCCAGTGGCGGGTTCTTGGCAAAGTAACGCGTGATGCCGCGCATCAGCGCGTCGGCCAGTTGCTCCTGGTAGGCACTGCTGCGCAGGCGCTTTTCTTCTTCGGGGTTGCTGATAAAGGCGGTTTCGACCAGCACGCTCGGAATGTCGGGCGCCTTGAGCACGGCAAACCCTGCTTGTTCCACGCGGGGCTTGTGCAGCTTGCCCACGTTGCCGATCTCACCTAGCAGCACACTGCCCAGCTTGAGGCTGTCGTTGATCTGAGCGGTGGTGCTCATGTCCAGCAGTGCGCGCTGCACATGGCGGTCTTTGCTCTGCACGTTCAGCCCGCCGACCAAGTCGGCCTGGTTTTCCTTGTTGGCCAGCCAGCGTGCGGCGGTGCTGGAGGCACCGCCCTGGCTGAGCGCAAATACGCTGGCACCGCGCGCTGCGGGAGTGGTGAAAGCGTCGGCGTGGATGCTGATGAACAGGTCGGCCTGCACGCGCCTGGCCTTTTCCACCCGCGTGCCCAAGGGCACGAAAAAGTCACCGTCGCGGGTGAGGAAAGCGCGCATCGGGTTGCCGCCCACGGTGGTGGCGTTGATGCGGTCGCGCAGCAGGTGCGCAACGCGCAGCACCACATCTTTTTCGCGGGTGCCTGCGGGGCCGATGGCGCCGGGGTCTTCGCCGCCGTGGCCGGGGTCTAGCGCCACGATGATGATTCGGTCGGTCTGGGTGGATGTGGCACGGTTGCCAGGCCGCGCGGGTTCTGGCGGTGGCGGCGCGGTGGCCACCATGGGTGGGGGCTCGGGCGGGCCGGGGCGCTGGCTGCGTTGTGCAATCAGATCGCCCAGCGGGTCGTGCTCGGGCGCTGCGGGTGCGCGCGCTGCGGCGGCGTTGGCAGCAGCTGCGGCCGTCAGCGGTGGATTGGGTGCGGGGGCGGGCTTGGCGGGGGCCTCGCGCAGGCGCTCGGCAATCAGCGCCTCCAGCGGGTCTACCGGCGCGGCGGGGTACAGGTCAAACACCAGCCGGTGCTGGTAGGCGGCCACGGGTGGCAAGGTGAACACCTGGGGCATGGCCGCCTGTTTCAGGTCCACCACCAGCCGCACCACGCCGGGTGCGTTTTGGCCCACGCGGATACCGGCAATGTTGGGGTCGTCTGGTTTGACCTTGGCCACCAGCTCGCGCAGTTCAGGGCTGAGGTCAATGCCCTCGATGTCGACCGCCAGCCGGGGCGGGGTGGTCACGAAAAACTGCTTGGCCACCAGCGCACCGTCGGATTCGATGGTCACGCGCGAATACTCGGGGGCGGGCCACACGCGCACGGCCAGGATGGTGGCGCCCCGTGCAATCTGCTGCGTGCCCAGCAGCAGCACCAGGCTGCCTGCCTGCAGCACAGCGCGGCGCGAGGGCAGGGGGGCAGCGGGTGGGCGGGCGGGCAGGGTGGGTTCGTTCACGGCGTCTCAGAGTGCTTGCAGCAAGGCACGCCCGATGGGGTGTGGGCGTGCACGGTGACTTTCCTTTCGGTGTCGTCGATTGCTTCAATGTGGATAGCAAGGTCCGCAAGCGGGGTAAGCGCTGCAGCCTTTTCCGGCCATTCTGCCACCTTGAGACCGGGGTTGGCAAAAATGTCCCTGAAACCCGCATCCTCCCACTCGCGCGGGTCGTCAAAGCGGTAGAAGTCAAAGTGCCAGATGGCGAGGCCCGGGGCCTCGTGTGGCTCCACCACGGCGTAGGTGGGGCTCTTGATGCGGCCCTGCACGCCCAGGGTGCGCAGCAGGTGGCGCACCAGCGTGGTCTTGCCCGCGCCCAGGTCGCCGTGCAGGGTTACAAAGGCATTGGCCAGCAGGGGCTGCGCGGCAAGGCGCTGCGCGAAGGCGGTGGTGTCGTCCTCGCTGTGCCAGGTGAAATGGCGCGCAGTTTCGGCAGCAGCATGGTTGCCGCTTCCTACAATCTGGCCGGTATGTGGTGCAACAGTCAACTCGTTCCTCAAATGCAGGAGTGGGCCCGCGAGCTGGGATTTTCCCAAATCGGCGTGGCGGGGGTGGACTTGTCTGCGGCAGAGCCCGGGCTTGAGGCCTGGCTGGCGCAGGGCTTCCATGGTGACATGCATTACATGGCATCCCACGGCATGAAGCGCGCACGCCCGGCCGAACTGGTGCCCGGCACCGTGAGCGTGATCACGGCGCGCATGGATTACTTGCCGCGCGATACCGCCATGGACGCGCCCGATGGCTGGCAGACGGCGGAGCTTTCGCGCCTGCAGCGCCCGCAGGAGGGCATCGTGTCGGTCTACGCCCGAGGCCGGGATTATCACAAGGTGCTGCGCGCGCGCCTGCAAAAACTCAGTGACCGCATCGCCGAGGCGATTGGACCGTTTGGCCACCGCGTGTTCACCGACTCGGCCCCCGTGCTGGAGGCGGAGCTGGCCGCGCGCAGCGGCCAGGGCTGGCGCGGCAAACACACACTGGTGCTCAACCGCGAGGCGGGGTCGATGTTCTTCCTCGGCGAAATCTATGTGGACATGGCCCTGCCCAAAAGCGCGCCCGTCACCGCGCACTGCGGCAGCTGCAGCGCGTGCATTGACGTGTGCCCCACGCAGGCCATCATTGCGCCGCACCGCGTTGATGCGCGGCGCTGCATCTCGTACCTCACCATCGAACACGCCGGGCCCATCCCCGTGGAGTTGCGGCCCCTGATGGGCAACCGCATCTACGGCTGCGACGACTGCCAGCTGATTTGCCCCTGGAACAAGTTTGCCCAGGTGAGCCGCCTGCCGGACTTTGACGAGCGCAAGGGCCTGGCGGGCCAGCAGCTGGTGCACCTGTTTGCGTGGGACGAGCCCACCTTTTTGCGCATGACCGAAGGCGGCCCCATCCGCCGCATTGGCCACGAGCGCTGGCTGCGCAATGTGGCTGTGGCGCTGGGCAATGCGCTGCGGGCGACGGGCGACGAGGCGGTGCGTGCGGCATTGCAGTCCCGCGCCGACGACACCAGCGAGCTGGTGCGCGAACATGTGGTCTGGGCGCTGAATTTTGAGTGAAATTGGCACCTAGCGCTTGATGGATAAGCGCAAACAGCTATCAAAATAAGAGCATTGGTGCCGCTTTGCTGCGGCGTGTTGCTTTTGCTCTTGCGGCTACCGCGCCAGCAAACCTGTGTCTTTGAGGGTCATCACCAGCCCCTGGGTAAATTCTTCATACCCCGCAGCATTGGCATGGATCTGGTCCGCCCGCAGCCGCTCCTGCCCCAGTACACCCGACCAGCCTTTGCTGTGCAGCGGCACTTTCAGTTCGCCGGCGATCTCTTCGTACATCGCGTGGTCGCTCAGGCGGCCTACCGCCGCCAGCATTGTCAGCTCGGGCACCGCCACCAGCAGCACCTGTGCGCCGCTGGCCTGAGCATCGGTGCAGATCTGGCGGATGTTGCTGCGGGTGGCGGTGGCGCTCTGGCGGCGCAGAAAGTCGTTGCCGCCAATGCTCACGATCACCAACGCCGGCTTGTGCTTTTGCAGCAACCCCGGCAGGCGTGCCAGCGCATCGCCCGAGGTGTCACCCGAAATGCCACCATTGACCACCTTCCAGCCTGTCAGACGTGCCAGCACGGCCGGGTAGGCGGTGTCGGCCGAGGCACCCACGCCCGATGTCAGCGAGTCGCCCAGGGCCAGCACGGTGGCATCGGGCGGCAACCATTGCGCGCGCGGGGTTTTGCGCCCGCAGCCCACCAACGGCACAAGCGCCAGTGCCCCCAGGCTTGCCATCAACGCGCGGCGGCTTGCCAAGGCGTCGGAACCCAGGGCTCTGCGGGAATCGGTCATCGGAGAAACCCCAGCGCAAACGGCAGGCTGACCATGCCCAGCAATGTGGAGAGCGTCACCAGCCCGGCCACATACGGCCCGTTGTAGCCCATGCGCGCTGCCAGCACATAGCAGGTAGAGGCAGTGGGCAGGGCCGAGAAAGCGAGCAGCATGGTGGTCTGCACGGCATTGAGCCCGAAGAGCCGAGCCATCGCAAACGCCAGCAGCGGCTGCACCAGGTGCCGGATGGACAACACCGCCACGCTCAGCGCCTTGCCGCGCGAGAGCAGGCCAAACTGCAGGCCTGCGCCGGCTGCCATCAGCCCCAGCGCGAGCGACGCCGCACTGATGCGGCTGACCGTGGGGCTGGCCCATTCCGGAATCTGAAAGCCCAGCAGGTTGGCCACCAGGCCAGACACCGTGGCGACGATGAGCGGGTTGCGCACCAGCTCGCGCGCAAAGCTGTGCTGGCCATGCCGCGCCATGGGCCACACGGCCGCCACGTTGAACAGCGGCACGCACACGCCGATCAGAACGGCAATCATCAGCAGTCCCTCGGCGCCCGCCAGGCGCTCGGCAATGGCCAGGCCAATGAACGAGTTGAAGCGGAACGCTACCTGCGCGCTGGCCGCGTGGTCGCGTGCGTCGATGTGCTTGCCCAGCCACGGCCAGTGCGGCAGGCTGTAGGCCAGTGCAATGCCCGCGACGCCCATGGTCAGCCCGGCTGCGATGAGGCCGGACGCAGCGCCGATGTCCACCGGGCTCTTGACGATGGACTGGAACAACAGCACGGGAAAGAGCAGGTAGTACACCAGGCTCTCCACGGGTTGCCATACCGAGCGGTTGAGGGCGGTGTACCGGCAGATGAGGTATCCGCAGAGGATGAGGGAGAAGTCCGGGATCAGGAGCTGGGCGTAATTCACGTGCCGAGAATACTTGATCCGTGTCAGTCTCTGCGGGTTAGCCCTTATGTGGAATCCGCAGGGCTCCAAGGCAGCCATTGCGCATACCATCAGCGCTGTTTGTTACCCCCGCTCGAAGGAGAACTCCATGCATCGTCGTCAATGGCTCGCGCTGACCGTACTGGCTGCCGCCGCAGGCACCGCAGCCGCCCAGGGCTACCCCAACAAGGTGATCAAGCTGCAGGTGCCGTTTGCACCCGGTGGCACCACCGACATCATTGCGCGCGTGATCGCCGACCCGCTGGGCAAGGCCCTGGGCCAGAGCGTGATCGTGGAGAACAAGGCCGGTGGCGGCGGCATCGTGGGTGCGGCTGAAACGGCACGCTCGGCACCAGACGGCTACACGCTGGGCGTGGCCACCGTGTCCACCACGGCCGCCAACCCCGCCATCAACCCCAAGACCCCGTACAACCCGCTGACGGACTTCACGCCCATCATCAACATTGCGGCCACGCCCAATCTGATTGCCGTGAACCCCAGCTTCCCCGCCAAGGACTACAAGTCGTTTGTGGCCGAAGTGCAGAAGAACCCCGGCAAGTACTCGTATGCATCGTCGGGCACGGGCGGCATCGGCCACCTGCAGATGGAGCTGTACAAGAGCCTGTCCAACACCTTCGTCACGCACATCCCCTACCGTGGTGCGGGCCCGGCTCTGAACGACACCGTGGCCGGCCAAGTGCCGATCATCTTTGACAACATTCCATCCGCGCTGCCCTTCATCAAGGACAACCGTCTGGTGGCCATTGCCGTGGCCGCGCCACAGCGCGTTGCCGCGCTGCCCAATGTGCCCACGTTCAAGGAACTGGGACTGGAGCCAGTGAACCGCATGGCCTACTACGGCATCCTGGGCCCCAAGGGACTGCCCAAGGACATCGTTGACAAAATCAACGCCGCTGTGCGCACCGCACTGCAAGACCCGGCCGTGAAGAAGCGCATCGAAGACACCGGCTCCATCGTGGTGGGCAACACGCCCGAGCAGTTTGCCGAGCAGATCAAGGCCGAGTTCGCGGTCTACAAGCAAGTGGTCGCCAAGCAGAAGCTGACGCTGGAATAAGCAAGCGCCATATTCCATTCTTCTCAGTCAAAGCCGCCCGTTGCCACGGGCGGCTTTTTTACGTGCTATCGTTTTTTGCATGCTTGCCACCAGCCTGACCGCCATCGACGCCTTTGTGGACGCCCTCTGGCTGGAGGACGGGCTTTCGCGCAACACGCTGGCCGCCTACCGGCGTGACCTGACGCTGTACGCGCAGTGGCTGGCCGACCAACAGCCTCCGCTGGCGTTGGACGGCACGGCCGAGCACCATCTGCAGGGTTACTTCGCCGCCCGGCATGCGCAGACCCGCGCTACATCTGCCAACCGGCGCCTCACGGTGCTGCGCCGCTACTTTCACTGGGCGCTGCGGGAGCGGCGCATCACGGTTGACCCTACGGTGCGGCTGCAGGCAGCACGCCAGCCCCTGCGCGTGCCCAAGACCTTGTCGCAGGCGCAGGTGGAAGCCCTGCTGAATGCGCCAGACGTCGGCAATCCGCTCGGGCTGCGTGACCGCACCATGCTGGAGCTGATGTACGCCAGCGGCCTGCGCGTGACGGAGCTGGTCACGCTCAAGACCTTTCAGCTGGGCCTGAACGAGGGCGTGCTGCGGGTCATGGGCAAGGGCAGCAAGGAGCGGCTCGTGCCGTTTGGCGAAGTGGCCCGCCAGTGGCTCGACCGCTATCTGCAGGACGGCCGCAGCGCCATCCTGGGCGGGCAGCAGACAGACGACCTGTTCGTCACCCAGCGGGGCAGCGGCATGACGCGGGTCATGTTCTGGGTCATCGTAAAGAAATGGGCGCAGGTGGCGGGCATCACCGTGCCACTGTCTCCCCACACGCTGCGGCACGCGTTTGCCACGCATCTGCTCAACCACGGTGCAGATTTGCGGGTGGTGCAGCTGCTGCTGGGCCACGCCGATATTTCCACCACCACCATCTACACCCACGTGGCGCGCGAGCGGCTCAAATCGCTTCATGCGCAACACCATCCGCGCGGGTAGCGCAGGCGCCCCGCCCTGGTTGTGGTGCCCCTGCGGATACACGCCCTTTCACCCAAGGAAACATTCATGAAAAAACTATTTGTCGGCGCGTTGCTGCTGAGCACGGTCACCCTGGCCATGGCGCAGGCGTGGCCCACGGCCAAACCGATTCGCATCGTGGTGGCCTACCCCGCTGGCGGCGTGAGCGACACGGTGGCCCGAGCGCTGGCCGACAAGCTGGCTGTGCAGCTCGGCACCCCCGTGGTCATCGAGAACAAGGCCGGTGCGAGTGGCAGCCTGGGCGTGGACGCGGTGGCCAAGGCGGCTCCCGACGGCTACACCCTGGGCTTTGCGGCGGTGAGCCCGCTGGCGCTCAATCCGCACCTGGGCAAGTCGCCGTTCGATCCCCAAAAGGACATTTCGCCGGTCGTGAGCGTGATGTATTCACCCGTGCTGCTGCTGGGCACATCCGCCAGCAAGGCGGCGGATTTCAAGGACCTCATCGCCGCCGCACAGGCCAAGCCGGGGGCTGTGCGCTGGGCGACCTCGGGGCAGGCGTCGCTGGGCCACATCATGCTGGAGCAGATCATGGGCAAAAGCCAGGTGCAGATCACCCATGTCCCCTACAAGGGCGGCGGCCAGCAGATGAACGACGCGCTGGGCGGCCAGTACGAGGTGTTGTCCACCAACGCGGGCCCTGCCGTGCTGCAGCACATCAAGGCGGGCAAGCTCAAGCCGCTGGCGGTGGGTGCACCAGCGCGGCTCGACTCGCTGCCCCAGGTGCCCACGCTGGCAGAGCTGGGCCAGCCTGCTGCCAACCTGTCTTCGCTGTTTGGCATCTATGCGCCAGCGCAGACGCCTGTGGCCGTGCTGGAGCGCATCAATACCGAGGTGAACAAGGCGCTGGCCCTGCCCGACATCCGCAACAAGCTCGAAGCCACGGACAACGTGCCGACCGGCGGCACGGCTGCCGAATTCGCGCGCCAGATTGCGCAGGAGTCGGAGAACAACGCGCGCATCATCCGCGCGGCGGGTATCCAGGGAAATCAATGACCGCCTGAAAAACCACGGGCCCTGGATGACCAGGGCCCGTGCAGGCAAAGGTGTTTCTGGGACGAATCAGTCTTCGTTGAGGCTCTCGGCCCAGGTCAGTGCCTGCAGGTGGGCCCAGTTGACCTGGCGGTTGGACAGGTGCAGCGCATCGGCGTTCTTGGCAAAGGCCACTTCGTCGCCGCTTTCGCAGGCCTTGGTCAGTTCCAGGAAGGGCGCGAACACACCGGTGCCGCGCAGCAGGGCGTCCATCACGGGCTCGGGCAGGGCCACGGATTCGAGCGCCTTTTCAATCGGAACCCCCAGCATGGTGTCCAACAGCGAGAACACGCCCACCACAAAGGCGTTGTCGCAGTCTTCGGGCGGCAGCAGTTCGGCGGCCAGCAGCTCCATCAGGCGGCCGCGCACCACGGCGGTCTGGCCCACGGCTGGGGGCGCGCCGCCGGCACGGGACGTGGTCATGAGCAAGGCCGCCCAGCGGAACAGCTTCTTGAGGCCCAGAATCATCACCGCATGGCGGAACGAGGTGATCTCGCACGACAGGCCAAAACCGGAGGAGTTGATGAAGCGCAGCAGGTTGAAAGACAGCGTGGGGTCTTTCTTGAGCAGATCTTCGATCTCGGCCGTGCTGGCCTGTTTGCGCACCAGGTTGATGAGCTGGATGATCGTGGCCTGCGAGGGGCGGATGGTGGTGGCCTTCACCAGCGAAGGCTGGGCAAACCAGTAGCCTTGGAAGAGCTTGACGCCCAGGTCGCGCATCAGCTCGTACTGTTCGGCGGTTTCCACCTTTTCGGCCACCAGCGTGGCCTTGCTGTGGGTGGTGGAGAACTTGACCAGCGGCCCTGCCAGTTCAGGCTTGAAGGCCTGCATGTCGAGCTTGATGAAGGAGGCCATGGGCAACCAGCTGGTGTAGGCACGCTTGAGGGCCTGCTGGTCGAACGCCAGGCGAAAACCGCGCGTGCGCAGGGCTTCCAGTGTGGGGATGCGGCCTTCGATCTCCTCGGGCGTGGCGCCGTCGGGCAGAGGGGGGACTTCCAGCACCACCTTTTCGGGGTGGATCAGTTCCAGGTGGCCGCCCGAGAGGCTGTCGTGCGTGCAGTTGATGAACACCGTCTTCTTGCCGACCAGGGCCTCGGTGCCGGCGTACGACAGGGCGTTGAACAGCAGGGCCGCATCGCTGGCCGCAGTGTGGGCGTCGGAGGCGGTGGACCGGTCAAACAGCTCATAGCCATAGACGGCGCGGCTTTCGTCCACGATGGCCTGGCGCGCAATGATGGCGATGTTCTCGTCTACAGGGTCAACCGCAGGCGATGCAGCTTCGGGGGCGTCTTGTTCAGGTGTGGTCGACATGGGGTCTGCTGGAGTGATGTGCTGGGGTCTGCAATGATTCTAGACCCGCACGCGGCGTGCGCCTATCTATCAATGTGGGGTTCAGTCGGTGAGTTGGTCGGCCCAGGCCAGGGCCTGCAGGTGCGCAAAGTTGATCTGCTGGCTGGTCAGGTGCAGCAGGCCCGCCGTGCGGTCGAACACCACATCGTCGCTGGATTCGCAGGCTTCGGCCAGGGTCAGCAGGTCTCCCAGGAAGCCTTCTCGCCGCAGCAGCGCCGCCGCCACAGGCTCGGGCACGTTGAGCAGGCCGAGCGCGGATTCCATGGGCATGGACAGCATCACGTCCAGGAGCGAGAAGATGCCCACGACGAAGGCCTGGTCGGCTTCTTCGGGGGGAAGGGTTTCGAGTGCCAGCAGCTCCATGAGGCGGCCCCGCACCACGGCGGTCTGGCCCACGGATGACGGAGTACCGCCCGTGCGCGAGGCAGTGAGTAGCAGCGCCGCCCAGCGGAACAGCTTTTTCAGGCCCATGAGCATCACGGCCTGGCGGAAAGACGTGATCTCACGCGACAGACCAAAACCCGCCGAGTTGATCAGGCGCATCAGGTTGAAGGCCAGGCCAGCATCTTTCTTGAGCGTTTCTTCGATGTCGTCGGTGCTGGCCTGTTTGCGCACCTGGTTGATGAGTTCGATGATGCTGGCCTGCGATGGCGTGAGCAGCTTGGCCTCTACCAGCGAGGGGCGTGCGAACCAGTAGCCCTGGAACAACTGCACGCCCTGGCTGGAGACCATGTCGTATTGCTGGGCGGTTTCCACCTTTTCCGCAATGAGTTCTGCCTGCGAATGGCGCCCCGCGTAGCTGATGAGCACCGCCAGCTGGTCGGCGGCCAGCACCGAAAGATCCAGCTTGATGTAGTCCGCCAGCGGCAGCCACGGGGCGTACGCGGACTGCAACACCGTGTGGTTGAACGCCAGGTGAAAGCCCCGATCGCGCAGCTCGGTCAAGATAGGCAGGCGCGTGGCGACTTCTTCGGCCGCAGTGTGGCCCAGTGGAGGAATTTCGAGCACCACCTTGTCGGGCTCCACGAGTTCGAGGTGGCCACCGGAAAGGCTTTCATGCGTGCAGTTCACGAAGATGAGCTTTTTGCCCACCAGCTCTTCGGTGCCTGCGTGCGACAGGGCGGTGAAGACCAGGATCACGTCGGTGGCGGCCGTGTGTGCGGCGCCGCTGCGCGAGCGGTTGAACAGCTCATAGCCGACCACCACCTGCTGCGCATTCACGATGGCCTGCCGCGCGATCATGGCGACCGAGGACTGGTTGCCGGAGGGCGGTGCGGTGGGAGTGCCGGGGGCAGTGAGTGAAGTCATGGAGGGAGTATCGAAGAAAGAGGGGCCAGTGTCAGCGGGCGGGGCTGGCGCGGCAAATTGTAGGAGCCGCTGCGGGCGCGCGCTGTAACCAGGAATTCAGACAGGGCTTGCATACATCGGGAAGCGCCAGCCTTCTCGCCTTGGGACTGGCCGCTTGACGGAGCCCTGTTTTGCGCAAGCCATGTCAGATCTGCTGGAGCCAGCGCAGCTCGTTGTCAGTGAACCCGGCCTTGCGGCGGGCGGCTTCGTTGAACGGGGGTTTCAGGCGCGGGGCTTCGTACTGCTTGACCAGGGTGCCGTAGTGGGCTTCAGGGTCTACCCCCTGGCGCTCGCACAGCCAGCGGTACCAGTGGTTGCCGATGGCCACATGGCCCACCTCGTCGCGCAGGATGGTGTCGAGAATGCCCACGGCGGCCAGCGCATCGGGCGTACCCACTTGGCGCAACTTGGCCTGAATCTGCGGCGTGGCGTCCAGCCCGCGCGCCTCCAGGGTGCGCGGCACCAGCGCCATGCGGGCCAGGATGTCGTGCTGGGTCTTCTCGCACATCGTCCACAGGCCCTGGTGGGCCGGGAAGTCGCCATATTCATGGCCCTGGCTGCGCAGGTGATCGCGCAACAGGCGAAAGTGCCGGGCTTCTTCCCCAGCGACCAGCATCCAGTCGGTGTAGTAGCTGCGGGGCATGCCGTCAAAGCGCCATACCGCGTCGAGTGCCAGATTGATGGCGTTGAACTCGATGTGCGCAATGGCGTGGATCAGAATGGCGCGCCCCTGTGGAGTGGCCGGCGAACGGCGGGCGACGTCGGTATGGCGAAGCAGCTCCGGCCGCTCGGGACGGCCAGGCAGTGCACTGGCGTCGGATGGGGGAGTGGGGGATTGTTTTGCTATCGAAAGAGTAGCTGATTGCGCTTGCAGGTCAAGCGCTGCGGCCGCTTTTTGTTCAGGGTCTGCAAGGCACAAGACCTGCAGTGCACGGTGGCGAAGCTCCATCCTTACAATTCTAGGCCCTGCCATGCGGAACACGGCGCACGCTTTGTAACGTCTGGCGACTTCCCTGGGCCTGTGCAAACGCTGGCCTTTCCTCTTTTTTGGAGTGGTGCATGGCGATTTACGAACTCGATGGCATGGTGCCCCAGTTGGCGGCATCGGCCTGGGTGGCGGACAGTGCCCAAGTGATGGGCAATGTGGTGCTGGGCGAAGACGCCAGCGTCTGGTTCGGCACGGTGATCCGCGGCGATACCGAGACGATCACCATCGGCGCTGGCTCCAACATCCAGGATGCCAGTGTCTTGCATGCAGACATCGGCAAGCCCCTGGTGGTGGGTGAGCGTGTGACGGTGGGCCACCAGGTCATGCTGCACGGCTGCACCATCGGCGACGAATCACTCATCGGCATTGGCGCCGTGGTGCTCAACGGCGCCAAGATCGGCAAGCATTGCCTGGTGGGCGCGGGCGCGCTGGTGACCGAGGGCAAGGAGTTCCCGGATGGCTCCATGATCATCGGCAGCCCTGCCAAGGCAGTGCGCGAACTGACTCCCGAGCAGATTGAAGGCCTGCGCCAGAGCGCCCAGCACTACATCGACAACGCGCGCCGCTATCACAGCGGCCTGCACAAGCTCGCCTGAGCGGCGGCAACCTTTTTTTCGTTGCTGCCGTCCACTTTTCTCCTGGAACCCCTGCGTGTCTGAACTCCACAAGTTTCTTTTCGACGGCCTGCCCGTGCGCGGCATGATCGTGCGCCTGACCGATGCCTGGACCGAAATCCTGCGCCGCCGCGCCAGCAACACCAGCACGGGTGCCTACCCTGCGCCCGTGAGCGAGCTGCTGGGCGAGATGGCCGCCGCCGGTGTGCTCATGCAGTCCAACATCAAGTTCAATGGCGCACTGGTGTTGCAGGTGTTTGGCGATGGCCCCGTAAAGCTCGCCGTGGCCGAAGTGCAGTCGGACCTGAGCCTGCGTGCCACGGCCACCGTGAACAGCGAGGTGCCAGAGGGCGCAGCCCTGAGCCAGATGGTGAATGTGGGCGGTGGCGGCCGCTGCGCGATCACGCTCGATCCCAAGGACCGCCACCCAGGCCAGCAGCCCTACCAGGGCGTGGTGCCGCTGTATGGCGACCGCCACGAGAAGCTGGAGCGTCTGTCCGACGTGTTGCAGCACTACATGCTGCAGTCCGAGCAGCTGGACACCATCCTGGTGCTGGGCGCCAATGACCAGGTGGCTGCGGGCCTGTTGATCCAGCGCATGCCGATCAAGGGCGAGGGCAATTTGGCCGCAGGCCTCACGCACCGCGAGAACGAAGACCAGATCGGCCACAACGAAGACTACAACCGGATCGCCCACCTGGCTGCCAGCCTCACGCGCGAAGAGCTGCTGAACCTGGACGTGGACACCATCCTGCGCCGCCTGTTCTGGGAGGAAAAGCTGCTGCGCTTCGAGCCCCAGCAGGGCGCCAGCGGCCCGCGGTTTGCCTGCACCTGCAGCCGTGAACGTGTGAGCAACATGCTGCGCAACCTGGGCGTCGAAGAAGCCGAGAGCATCCTCTCCGAACGCGAAGACATCGAGGTGGGCTGCGAGTTCTGCGGGCAGCAGTACCGCTTTGACGCGGTCGATGCCGCGCAGATTTTTGTGCCACCCACCGTCAGCCAGCCGCCGGGACCTACCGGCATCCAGTAGGGCATCCGGTAGGTCTTCCGGCGCCCGTCGCAGCCACGGCTGCCTGCGCTCCACGGGCCAGCCGACTGCCGGGCGGATGACCATCGTTGACAATCGCACGCGCTTTATCACGCTGTGCGCCCCTAAGATGTCGCCTTCCACACGGCAGGTTCTCTGCAAGGCCGCCCCAGGGGCAGGCCCGCAGCCGCACCGCTTTCTTGGTGTGGTGCTGCAAGTGCAAGAGGAGCTATGGGGTTACTACGCCGTGTGTTTGGGGGGGGCCGGGGGCAAGAGGCTGTGCCTTCACTGGAGCTGTGCGACAGCAGCCGGGCTTCCGGCGCGCAGGATTCGCTGCGCGCGGACACCGTGCTGGCGGCCCTTGACATCGACGCCGCCATCAATGCCCACGAGCGCTGGAAAACCCATCTCATGGATTACCTGGAAGGCCGTACCACCGAGGGCCTGGACCCTGCGGAGGTGCGCCGCAGTGACCGGGGTGCCCTCGGGCGCTGGCTGCATGGGGTGGGCGGTGAATTGCTGGGCGACCAGCCTGCGTATGCGGTGCTGATGGCACGCCACCAGTATTTCCACGAACAGGCCGCGATGCTGGTGGAGCTGGCCCAGCAGGGTGAGTGGGACAAGGCCGTGCAGGTGCTCCATGGCGGCTACCGCTATGGCTCCAGCCAGGTGGTGCTGCTGCTCAAGGAGCTCAAGCGCGGTCTGGTGCAGCAGGCCTGATCTCATCCCTCGACCTCCATCCCCTCCACGTTTTTTGGGGATATGCCTCGGGTCGCGGGTTTTAGGTGGCGCCTGTATCCCGCCCCATCAGTGCAGTGAAGAGTAGGTGTTCGCATTCGGGATCACTGCATTTTTCGCAGTTCCAGGCGCGCAGGCGGGGCGCTGTCCGGGTACTGGAGCCAGAATCTGAATCGAAATTGCCTCTGGCGCTTGATGGGTATGTGCTAGAAGCTATGTTTTTTATAGCATTCAGCGCATTGGCAATGCGCTGCTCACCGTGGCCATACACAACGCGATAGCCCATACCCACCTGGGTCAGATCCGCACGCAAACGTGCATCGGCGGCTTCCTGTGCGGCCCGCTCGCTGGTGGGGCAGGGCAGATCCAGCCCCATGAGCAGAATCAGGCTGGCATCCACGGCCCCCTCAGAGGGCAGGCCAGGGTTGCAGAGAATTTGCGCGGAGCCGGGGGCAAGTTGCGCGTGGAGCGCATCGCGCAGCGCCTGGGCCCCGGTGCCGGGCGCGCCGAGGAGAACAAGGGTGGGCGGGAAGGGCACGGTGGCAGGGGGGGGCAGAAGGTGGGGCGTCGTCCCCAGTCCACCATCAAGACATCCGACGGGCGGCTTTTGGGGACCGGGGCACTGAACCCCGGAGGGGCGAGCACAAGGACTCAGCGTGGCGTGAACTGCACGTAGACCTCGTTGGGCTTGACCATGCCCAGTTCGCTGCGCGCCTTTTCTTCCACCATGTCGAGCCCTTCCTTGAGGTCATGCACCTCGGACGACAAGCGCTCGTTGGCCAGCTTGGCCTGGTCATTGGCCGCCTTTTGCACATCGATTTGCCGCTGCATCTCGTTGACGCGCGGCACGCTGCCCCGCCCGAGCCAGAGCTGGGCGTGCAGCGCTGCCAGCAGAGCCAGCAGGATCACAGGCACAAGGCGGGAGCCCATGGCTCGCTCGGGCTGGATGGGGATCAGCGCAGGTTATAGAACGCAGCGCGGCCGGGGTACTGAGCGATTTCACCCAGGTCTTCCTCAATGCGCAGCAGCTGGTTGTATTTGGCGATACGGTCCGAGCGGCTCAGCGAGCCGGTCTTGATCTGGCCTGCGTTGGTGCCCACGGCGATGTCGGCAATGGTGCTGTCTTCGGTTTCGCCCGAGCGGTGCGAGATCACGGCGGTATAGCCTGCGCGCTTGGCCATCTCGATGGCGGCAAAGGTTTCGGTCAGCGTACCGATCTGGTTGATCTTGATCAGGATCGAGTTGGCAATGCGCTTGTCGATGCCTTCCTTCAGGATCTTGGTGTTGGTCACGAACAGGTCGTCACCCACCAGCTGCACCTTGTCGCCCAGGCGTTCGGTCAGGTGTTTCCAGCCGTCCCAGTCGCCTTCGTGCATGCCGTCTTCGATGCTGATGATCGGGTACTTGTCCACCCAGGCCGCCAGCATGTCCGTCCATTGCTGCGCAGTCAGCTTGAGGCCGCCTTCGCCTTCCAGCACGTAGTGGCCGTCCTTGTAGAACTCGCTCGCGGCGCAGTCCAGGCCCAGGGCGATCTGCTCGCCCGCCGTGTAGCCAGCGGCTTCAATGGCTTGCAGGATGAGGCGGATGGCTGCTTCGTGGTTTTCAACGCTGGGGGCAAAGCCGCCTTCGTCACCCACGGCGGTGCTGATGCCCTTGTCGTGCAGGATCTTCTTGAGCGCGTGGAACACTTCGGCGCCCCAGCGCACGGCTTCACGGAACGTGGGAGCGCCCACGGGGATGATCATGAACTCTTGCAGGTCCAGGCTGTTGTTGGCGTGTGCGCCGCCGTTGATCACGTTCATCATGGGCACGGGCAATTGCACGCTGCCCATGCCGCCCAGGTAGCGGTACAGGGGCAGGCCGGACTCTTCGGCGGCCGCGCGGGCCACGGCCATCGACACGGCCAGCATGGCGTTGGCGCCCAGGCGGCTCTTGTTCTCGGTGCCATCGAGGTCGATCAGGGTCTTGTCCAAAAAGGCCTGCTCGGAGGCGTCCAGGCCCAGCACGGCTTCGCTGATCTCGGTGTTGATGTACTCGACCGCCTTGAGCACACCCTTGCCCAGGTAGCGGCCCTTGTCGCCGTCGCGCATTTCAATGGCTTCGCGGCTGCCGGTGGATGCGCCCGACGGCACGGCGGCCCGGCCCATCACGCCCGATTCGAGCAACACGTCGCATTCGACGGTGGGGTTGCCGCGGCTGTCCAGAATTTCGCGACCGACGATGTCAACGATGGCACTCATGGTTTTCCTTTTGCAGAAGTTTTAAATCAAATCGGGCTCTAGCGCTTGTCTATCAAGCGCTAGCAGCTATTAATTAATGAGCTGATCGGGCATGCCGGATCAGACGCCCTCGACGCACACCATGCGCATGACGGCTGCGCCTTCGCGTGCGGCTTTGGCTTTCTGGTATTCGGGCGTGTCGTAGAAGGCGCGCGCGGCCTCGAAGCTCGGGAACTTGAGCAACACGGTGCGACCGGGATTCCAGTCGCCTTCCAGCACTTCCACCTTGCCGCCGCGAATGCACACCTCGGCGCCGTGCGTCTGCATGGCCAGCGTGCTCCACTTTTTGTACTCTTCGTACTGCTCAGGGTTGGTGACGGTGACGGATGCGATGACGTAACCACTGCTCATGTCTCAAGCTCCAAAGTTGTTTTCGAGGAATCCGTTTTTCTTGGTGACATCGTCCAGAGCCACCAAGGTCTCCAGCAGCGCCTTCATGTGCTTGAGCGGCACGGCGTTGGGGCCGTCCGACCAGGCCTCGGCGGGCTTGGGGTGGGTTTCCATGAACAGCCCCGCCACGCCCACGGCGACACCGGCGCGGGCCAGCACAGGCACCATGTCGCGCGCCCCACCACTCACGGCGCCCAGGCCGCCGGGCTTTTGCACCGAGTGGGTCACGTCGAACACCACAGGGGCGCCGGAGTTGCGCATTTCTGCCAAGCTGGTCATGTCTGCGACGAGGTTGTTGTAGCCAAAGCTCACACCGCGCTCGCAGGCCAGGAAGCGGTCTTCCGACAGGCCCACTTCGGCAGCTGCAGACCGGGCCTTGTCGATGACGTTCTTCATGTCCCAGGGCGCGAGAAACTGGCCCTTTTTGATGTTGACTGGCTTGCCGCTTTGCGCCACGGCGCGGATGAAATCCGTTTGGCGGCATAGGAAGGCAGGCGTTTGCAGCACATCGACCACGCTCGCCACCTCGGCCACATGCGAGGTGTCGTGCACGTCGGTCAGGATGGGCAGCTGCAGCTGGCGGCGCACTTCATCAAGGATCTTGAGGCCAGAGTCGATGCCGACGCCGCGCTTGCTGGTGCCGGAGGAGCGGTTGGCCTTGTCGAACGAGCCCTTGTAGATCAGCGGAATGCCCAGCGGCGCGCAGGCTTCCTTGAGCTGGCCCGCGACGTCGAGCGACATCTCCAGGCCTTCAATGGAGCAGGTGCCTGCGATCAGGAAAAAGCGCTGGTCCAGGCCAACGTTGAATCCGCACAGCTGCATGCTTGAGTCCCCTTATGCTTTTTTTGCGGCTTGCTGGTGTTCCACTGCGGCCTTGATGAAGGCGTTGAACAGCGGGTGGCCGTTCCAGGGCGTGGACTTGAACTCGGGGTGGAACTGCACGCCGATGAACCAGGGGTGAACGGTTTGCGGCAGCTCCACGATTTCGGTGAGTTCTTCACGCTGGGTCAGCGCCGAGATCACCAGGCCCGCCTTGCGCAGCTGGTCCAGGTAGTTCACGTTGGCTTCGTAGCGGTGGCGGTGGCGCTCGGTCACCACGTCGCCGTAGATGCTGTGGGCCAGCGTGTCCTTGGACACGTCCGAGCTCTGCGCGCCCAGGCGCATGGTGCCGCCCAGGTCCGAGTTTTCATCGCGCTTCTTGATGGTGCCGTCTGCATCCTTCCACTCGGTGATCAGTGCGATCACGGGGTGGGGCGTGGTGGGGTCGAACTCGGTGCTGTTGGCGTTGGCCAGGCCTGCCACATGGCGGGCGTATTCGATGGTGGCCACCTGCATGCCCAGGCAGATGCCCAGGTAGGGCACCTTGCGTTCGCGGGCAAACTGCGCCGTGGCGATCTTTCCTTCCACGCCACGCTGGCCGAAGCCGCCGGGCACCAGGATGGCGTCGTACTTGGCCAGCTTGGCGGCCGCGTCGGCGCTGTCGATGGTCTCGGAATCGACATGGTCGATCTTCACGCGCACATGGTTGCGCATGCCCGCGTGGCGCAGGGCCTCGTTCACCGACTTGTAGCTGTCCGACAGGTCCACATACTTGCCGACCATGGCGATGGTGACTTCGCCCTGGGGGTGTTCGGTTTCGTACACCAGGTCGTCCCAGCGCTTGAGGCTGGTGGGTGGGGTGTTCAGACGCAGCTTGTCGCAGATCAGGCCATCGAGGCCCTGTTCGTGCAACATCCGGGGCACCTTGTAGATGGTGTCCACGTCCCACATGCTGATCACGCCCCATTCGGGCACGTTGGTGAACAGCGAGATCTTGGCGCGCTCTTCTTCAGGGATCCGGCGGTCGGCGCGGCACAGCAGGGCGTCGGCCTGGATGCCGATCTCGCGCAGCTTCTGCACCGTGTGCTGCGTGGGCTTGGTCTTGAGCTCGCCCGCTGCCGCGATCCAGGGCAGGTAGGTCAGGTGCACGAAGGCTGCGTTGTTCGGGCCCATGCGCAGGCTCATCTGGCGCACGGCTTCCAGGAACGGCAGCGATTCGATGTCACCCACGGTACCGCCGATTTCGACAATGGCCACATCCACGGCATCGGGCGTGCCGATGCCAGCGCCGCGCTTGATGAATTCCTGGATTTCGTTGGTGACGTGGGGAATGACCTGCACGGTCTTGCCCAGGTAGTCGCCGCGGCGTTCCTTCTCCAGCACGGACTGGTAAATCTTGCCCGTGGTGAAGTTGTTGGTTTTCTTCATGCGCGTTTCGATGAAACGCTCGTAGTGGCCCAGATCCAGGTCGGTTTCTGCGCCGTCGTCGGTCACGAAAACCTCGCCGTGCTGAAACGGCGACATGGTGCCCGGGTCTACGTTGATGTAGGGGTCAAGCTTGATGAGGGTGACTTTGAGTCCCCGCGATTCGAGGATCGCGGCAAGGGAGGCTGAGGCGATTCCCTTACCGAGGGAAGACACCACACCGCCGGTGACGAAGACAAATTTGGTCATGTCTGAAGGGGGCCTCTCGCGAGAGGTCTCCTGGTGGTGGGAAATTTGGATTATAGATGGCACCCCGGCGACACCCGGGCAGGGTCACCCCCGTCTGCTAAATTCGCCCCATGAATGAGCTTGTTGGCAAACACATTGTTCTGGGTCTGAGCGGGGGCGTGGCTTGCTACAAGGCGGCTGATCTGTGCCGCCAGCTCATCAAGGAGGGGGCCACCGTGCAGGTGGTGATGACCGAGGCGGCTGAACAATTCATCACGCCAGTCACCATGCAGGCGCTGTCTGGCCGCACGGTGTACGGCTCGCAGTGGGATGCGCGCGAGCCCAACAACATGCCCCACATCAACCTGAGCCGTGAGGCCGACGCGATCCTGATAGCGCCATGTAGCGCCGATTTCATCGCGCGGCTGGTGCAGGGCAGGGCGGATGAGCTGCTCAGCTTGCTGTGCCTGGCCCGCCCTGCGCAGCGGGTGCCGTTGCTGCTGGCTCCGGCCATGAACCGCGAGATGTGGGCCCATCCGGCCACGCAGCGCAACCTGGCCCAGGTGGCGCAGGATGGCGCGGTGGTGCTGGGTGTGGGCAACGGAGACCAGGCTTGTGGCGATACTGGCGATGGCCGCATGCTTGAGCCTGTGGAGCTGCTGGAAGAGTTGATTGCCTTCTTCGCGCCCAAGGTCCTGGCGGGGCGCAAGGTGCTGGTGACGGCGGGGCCCACTTTTGAGGCGATCGATCCCGTGCGTGGCATCACCAACCTCTCGAGCGGAAAGATGGGTTTTGCCATTGCCCGTGCGGCCCGCGAGGCCGGTGCCGAAGTCACTTTGGTCGCTGGGCCTGTGCATGTGCCCACGCCACGTGGGGTGCAGCGTGTGAATGTGCAGTCGGCCCAGGAGATGCTGGCGGCTGTACAGCGCCATGTGCAGGCGGCGTCGGTGTTCGTTGCCACCGCTGCCGTTGCGGACTGGCGGCCCGCCAGCCAGTCCTCCCAGAAAATCAAGAAAGACGGATCGGGCCAGACCCCGACCCTGGGTTTCGTGGAGAACCCCGACATCCTGGCCACGGTGGCGAAGTCATCGCATGCCCTGGAGGGTGATCTCTTTTGTGTCGGTTTTGCCGCCGAAAGCCATGATCTGTTGACCCACGCCACGGCCAAGCGTGCGCGCAAAGGGGTGCCGCTGCTGGTGGGCAACATTGGCCCTGCCACCTTTGGGCAGGATGACAATGCCCTGCTGTTGGTGGACGCCCAAGGGCACCGCGAGCTGCCCCGGGCTTCCAAGCGGGTGCTGGCCCAGCAGCTGATCGGGGAGATTGCGGCGCGGTTGTCCCCTGTGGGTTCCTAGAGGTCTTTGCCGGGAGGCCGTATGAAGACTGGTGCCACCAAGCCTGAATGGGATACGCCGCCCGATGGCGACTTTGCACGCTACGTGGAACGGCTGACCGCGCCTGCACCTGCCAGAGGTGTACAAGCTCCAGCCCCTGGCTCCACCACCGCCCAGAAGCCCGCTGGGGCGGGTGGGGTGCGCCCGGCGCCCCAGTCCGGTCCGCCGGATCTCGCTCTGGTTCTGAAGCCTTTGCTGGGCGTTGTGCGTGCGGTGCGCGCCGTGCTGCTGGTGTTGATTGCCTTGCACGGGGTGGCGCTGTTCATGTTCAGTCAAGGGTCTTTGCCGGGGCTCGCGGTCATGGCGGCCACCTGGTGGGGGTTGGGGCGTTTGATTGACGTGGCTCCCAAGGCCCTATCATCCGCAGCCTTCGGGGCCGCGTCTGGCGTGGAGCCCTTGCAGGAGCGGCTGCGGCAAGTGGCCCAGCAGCGCACAACTGGAAAGAAGAAATAGCCGTGAAGATTGACGTGAAGATTCTGGATCCGCGCATGGCGGACCAATTGCCCACCTATGCCACCCCCGGCAGTGCTGGCCTGGACCTGCGCGCTTGCCTGGATGCTCCGCTCACCCTGCAGCCGAATGCCTGGCAACTGGTGCCCACGGGCATTGCCGTCTACCTCAAAGACCCCGGGTACGCCGCGCTGATCCTGCCGCGCTCGGGTCTGGGCCACAAGCATGGCATCGTGCTCGGCAATCTCGTGGGCCTGATTGACAGCGACTACCAGGGGCAGCTCATGGTGAGCGCCTGGAACCGCAGCGGCACCGCATTCACGCTGGAGCCCATGGAGCGGCTCGCACAGCTGGTGATCGTTCCGGTGGTGCAGGCGCAGTTCAACGTGGTGACTGAGTTTGCAGCGACGCAGCGAGGCGAGGGTGGCTACGGGTCAACCGGGAAGGCCTGAGCACCGGGCTGAATGGGGTCGGGGCAGGTTGGGGTTGTAAGACGCCGCTTACCTTTGGATGGGTTTGTTACTGACGCAGGCGCAGCCCCTGCGTCTACGGGACAGGGGGCTGGGGCGTTGTTCCAATCTAGGTATGCGCACCAAGGCTGGATTCCCTGCAAGCCGTGTGCACCCCCTGACTTTAGGAGTACGAAAATGCTGCAAATTACCCGTTCTTTCGCCATCGCTGGCGCCGTGATCCTTGTGGGCTCGTTGACCGCCTGCGGCCACAACCGATCGGCCCCTGCGCCACAATATTCGGGGGGCTACTCGGGCGGCTACCAAACGGCGCCGGCCTACCCGAACAATCCGGCCGGAACGGAGTACGGTCGGGTTTCAAATATTGAAGTGCTGCAGGGGCGGTCGCAAGGCCAAACCTCCGGGGCTGGTGCTGTGATCGGCGCCGTGGTGGGTGGTGTTCTGGGCAACCAGATTGGCAAGGGCTCCGGTCGTGCCGCCGCAACCGGCGTGGGCATTGTTGGAGGCGCAGTAGCAGGCAATGCCATTGAGGGCCGCAACAACAGCCAGGAAGTACAGGGCTACCGCCTGTCGGTGCAACTCGATCACGGCGGCTACCGCGTCTACGACGTAAGCAGCCCCGGCGATCTTCGCATTGGCGACCGTGTACGCCTGTACAACGGCCAGATTTCACGCCTTTAATCGACCATGCGGGCTTGGCTAGGCTCTGAACAACCGTCCAGGGCCTTCCTTTCGCCAGCTCAGTGGAGCAGGTTGCTGCCAGGCGCCTGCGGCTGTACCCGAAAAAAGCCTGTGCCAGCGCTGCCCCGGCCAATTTCCTCTTCGGTGGCTTCCCGCACGGCCTGTACGGTCAGCTGCAAGCGCAGCGCAATCCCCGCCAGCGGGTGATTGCCATCCAGGACCACATGCTCCGGATAGATCTCCGTGACCGTGTAGAGCCCCGTACGGGGGGCATCGGGATTGCAGCCCTCGGGCAGCGCGGCGCCGTCAAACGTCATTCCCTCTTCGATCTCTGCCGGAAAAAGATCGCGTGGCTCCAGGAACAGCAATTGGTCGTTGAAGTCACCAAACGCATCTTCGGGCTCCAGGTGCAATGCCAGCGTGGCACCGGGGCCGTGGCCTTGAAGAGCCTCTTCGATGCGGGGTAGAAGGTCGTCGCCCCCCACCAGAAACTCTACGGGATCGTCGAGCACATCCAGTTCTTCGCCAAGGGTGTCTTTCAGTGTCCAGGTCAGTGCGACCACACATTGTTGGGTAATTTCCATAGGAGAATTGTCGCAGTTTGACCAACGGCTCCGCAAAGGGGCAGACCAGTTCCCATGGATATCCAGCAACCCCTTACCCTGCTCGGTGGCCTGACCCCCGAGCAGTTCATGCGCCGCCATTGGCAGAAGAAGCCCTTGCTGGTGCGCCAGGCCATTCCCCAGTTTGCTCCCCCTGTGTTGCGGTCGGAGCTGTTCGCGCTGGCCGCCCAGGAGGGCGTGGAGTCCCGCCTCGTGCAACTGGCCAAAGGGGCGTGGAAGCTGCGCCATGGACCCTTTCAAAGGCGTGCCCTGCCTGCGCTCCAGCAGCCTGATTGGACTTTGCTGGTGCAGGGCGTTGACCTGCACAACGACGCCGTGCATGCGCTGATGCAGCAGTTCCGGTTTGTGCCGGAGGCGCGGCTTGATGACCTCATGATCAGTTATGCGTCCGACGGCGGTGGTGTGGGCCCGCATTTCGACAGTTACGACGTCTTTCTGTTGCAGGCCCACGGAACGCGTCGTTGGCGCATTGGCCGCCAGAAGGATCTCACGCTGCGCGAAGGTATTCCACTCAAAGTGCTGGCGCAGTTCGAGCCTGAAGAGGAGTACCTGCTGGAGCCGGGCGACATGCTGTACCTGCCGCCGCGTTATGCACACGATGGCATCGCCGAGGGCGAATGCATGACTTATTCGATCGGCTTTAAGGTGCCGTCCCGCGCCGAATTGGGCCAGGAATTGTTGGTGCGCCTGGCCGAGGATGCTGCGGATCAAGACAAGCCCCTGCTGTACCGCGATGCCCAGCAGGAAGCTGTGTCTCAACCTGCGGCCATTCCGGCGGGTTTGCAGGACTTCGCGCGGGATGCTTTGAGCCGCGCACTGGCGCAGCCCCTTGTTTTGGAGCGCGTACTGGGGGAATATCTGACTGAGCCCAAGCCGAATGTGTGGTTCGAACCCGGCGATACAGGCGTGATGCTGGAAGGGGTGCGCCTGGACCGCCGCAGCCGCATGATGTACGACACTCACCATGTGTTCATCAATGGCGAGAGCTACCGCGCGGCAGGCCGCGATGCAACGCTAATGCGCCGCCTGGCTGACGAACGCCAGCTGACCGCCCGCGAGCTTGCGCGCGCCAGTGACGACGCGCTGGAGCTGCTGTCGTCCTGGTGTGATGCGGGCTGGGCCCACGTCTGGGCTGGATAGATCGAAGCACCCCAGGAGACACCGCCGTGACCGAGACTTCTGCCACTTCCGCCGATTCGCCGCCCGATCTCCCGGTGGGCCGTTTCAGCAGCCGTGAAGCGTTTCAGCAAATGGTGCGCGACGCGATTGCCACAGCCGCCCGTGATGGCTGGAAGGAAATTGTGATCAGCGATGCGAATTTCCATGACTGGCCCCTGGGCGAACGCAGTGTGGTGGAGGCCTTGCAGGATTGGGCCCATGGAAGCCGGCGTTTCACCATGCTGGCGTGCAGCTACGATGATGTGATCCGTCGGCACGCGCGTTTTGTGCGTTGGCGGGGCACCTGGGACCACATCATCAATTGCCGTCGCAGCCCGGCGGCTGATCCCCTGGATATTCCAAGTGCATTGTGGTCCCCGCACTGGGTGATGCAACGGCTGGACCCGGAGCGGTGCGTGGGGGTTGCAGGCTTTGAACCAGATCGCCGTGTGCTGCTGCGCGAGACACTCAATGAGTGGGTGCGCAGCAAAAGCACGCCCGGTTTCCCCGCATCGACGCTGGGGTTATGAGCCAAATGCGCGCTTTGCGCCTTGTCAATTGGGCGTAAAGGTTTCGTCAGTGTTAGTCTGTATTGACTAAATACCAATATAATCAGCGGCTGCGCCGAAAAGGTGCAAGCCAAGCGCATTGTGCCAAAGCGTACCGGGGCTTCCCAAAAGCCTGACGCCGTGGCTTTTCAAGATTCTGTCTGTCCAACTAGGAAAATCGAAATGAAGAACTCTCTCGTTCTGGCCGCCCTGATCGCTGCTGCTGCACTCGCCGCTTGTGGCAAGAAGGAAGAGCCCGCTCCTGCTCCAGCACCAGCTGCCGTGGAAGCTCCAGCTCCAGCTCCAGCACCAGCTCCTGCCGCTTCTGAAGCCGCTCCTGCCGCTTCCGACGCTGCCTCGGCTGCTGCTGCACCTGCTGCCGATGCTGCCAAGGCTGCCGCTGACGCTGCTGCTACCGCTGCTACTGGCGCTTCCGCAGCCAAGTAATTCGCTGCAGGCCGCAGCGGGTTGCAAAACCTGCTGTCGACCCAAAGCCCCGCACCGCAAGGTCGGGGCTTTTTCTTTTGGGGTGCGTTTTCCTTCCCCGGAGTTGGTCGTTTGCGGCGTGACCGGAGTCACTTCATCCTGCAACTGCCAGCCAGGGCGTTCCCTCTGTGGGGCTGGCGACGGTGATTTCCTCGGCGGGCCACTCCAGTGCAAGGCCTAGCGCCTGTTGAGCGAGGCCGGGTGCATTGTTCTGTGCGCTCAGGTGGGCGGCCACCACACGCTGAAGGCCAGGGTGTCGCATGGCACGCAGGATGTCGGCTGCCGCAAAATTGGCCAAGTGCCCATACGGTCCCCCGACGCGGCGTTTCAAGAAGGTCGGATACCGGGATGCTTCGAGCATTGCGGGGTCGTGGTTGGCTTCAATCATCAACGCATGGCAGCCTTGTAGTTGCTGCAGAACATGGTCGCTGGCGTGGCCGAGGTCGGTGAGCACGCCCAGGTGGGATGCGCCGTCCGAGCAGCGCAGCTGCAGCGGCTCGCGCGCATCGTGGGGCACCGTGAAGGGCAGGGCGCTGAAGGTGCCGAGGTCCAGAGCCTGCATGTCGTGTGCGATGCGCAGCATGCCATCAAAGTCGGGGGCTCCGAGGGCGGCATAGGTGCCCTGGCTCATCCATACCGGGATGCGGTAGCGCACGGCCACGGCCAGTGCACAGCCGATGTGGTCCGAGTGTTCGTGGGTGATGAAGACGGCATCCAGGTCTTCGATCTGCAACTGCGCTTGCGCCAGGCGGGTCTGCAGTTGCCGGATGCCGAATCCGCAATCGATCAGCAGGCGGCGTACCTGTGTGCCGCTGCTGCCTTCCACCACCGTGGCGTTGCCCGTGCTGCCGCTACCCAGGTTCTTGAAACGCAGCATGTCGTGGTTGAAGGCGCTTGCCGCGCAGCACCTCTGTTGCCTGGGCCCCGGGCCCAGGCAGGGGGAGCGAAGAGGTGCGCGGTTCGTCGCTTATTTCAGATCGTCGGCAATCACGCGGACGATGCGCTCGGCATTGGCGGACGATTCGGGGACGCCGGCTTCGTTGAGCACCGATACCGTGGTGGACTCCCCTTGGCTGCGCACCAGAATGCGGTACTTGAGTGGAGGTGTGGCGTTGGACGAGCTGAAGAGTTTGCCGAAGAACCCTGGCTCCTTCTTCTCGGCATTGGGAGCCACATAGCGCACAAAGTAGGTGCCTTCATTGCGATTGCGGTCTTCCACCGTGAAGCCGGTGCGGTCCAGGGCCAGGCCGATGCGGCGCCAGGCGCGGTCAAAACCCTCGTCAAGCTGGACCACGGGTTTGTTGTCTACCGTTGCCATGCGGGCCGACTGAGCGCGTGGGGCGGGGGCTGCAGCCACTGCCTTGGACTGCTCTTGGCTCACGCCCAGCTTGACCATCAGGCGGCGCAGGAATTCGGTTTCGAGTTCAGGGTCGGAGGGGCGGGGTTGCCACACGGTGCTGTCTTTGGAAACGTTGCCGTAGACCTCAATCATGCCGCGGTGGGTGATGTAGATCTCGGTGCCGCCGTTGGCGTTGCGCTCCAGGCGCGTGCGGAACTTGTCGCGTTCACCGGTGGAGTACAGCGAGTCGAGCAGCTTGCCCAGGGTCGAGCGGATGAAATCCTGAGGCAGCTTGGCCCGGTTTTCAGCCCAGTCGGTTTCCATGATGCCCACGTTGGGCTCTGCCTGGGCCAGGTTGAAGCCGCTTTCCTGCCAGAAGTCGCGCACGGGCTCCCACAGCTTGTCGGCCGGGCGATTGACGACCAGCCAGCGCTGGTTGCCGTCGCGCTCGATGCGCACGTCGCCCAGTTGCAGGGCCGCAGCGTTGGCGGTGCCCGATGGCTGTGCGGCCTGGCCAGCCTGCATGGCGGCGGCCGACACGGTGCCGCCTGGGACGTTGTAGCGTGAATCGCGCGACAGCTGGGTCAGGTCTGGCGGGACTTCCAGGGTCGAGCCTTTGGTCGCGCTCTTGTAGTCGATCTTGTCGCCCTCCAGGGCGGCACAGGCAGACAGGGCCATGGCAAGGGCCAACAGGCTCAGGCGGGTGGTAGCAGCTTTCACGCGGAAATCCTTGGAGAGTGTCTCGGGGAGCGGGCGCAGCCCGGATTAGATCAGGCCGCTGGTGCGCAGCGCAGATTCGACCACAGCCTCGTTGCTGGTGGTCAGCGGCGTCATGGGCAGGCGCATGGTGCCACCGCACAGGCCCATGCGGGCCATGGCCCACTTGACCGGGATGGGGTTGGCTTCCACAAACAGGTTCTTGTGCACCGGCATCAGCTTGAACTGTATTTCCATGGCCCGGCGTGCATCGCCCGCCAGGGCAGCCACACACAGTTCGTGCATCAGGCGCGGGGCGACGTTGGCCGTCACGCTGATGTTGCCGTGGCCGCCGCACAGCATCAGCGCCACAGCGGTCGGGTCGTCGCCCGAATACACGCCAAACCCCTGGGGCACATCGCGGATGAGCCACTGGGCGCGTTCGATGTTGCCGGTGGCTTCCTTGATGCCGATGATGCCGGGCACCTGGGTCAGGCGCAGCACGGTGTCGTGCTGCATATCGGCCACCGAGCGGCCGGGCACGTTGTACAGCACGATGGGCAGGTCGCCCGTGGCTTCGGCAATCGCCTTGAAATGCTGGAACTGGCCCTCTTGCGTAGGCTTGTTGTAGTACGGCACGACCTGCAACTGGCTGTCGGCCCCCACGCCGCGCGCGAACTTGGCCAGCTCGATGGCTTCGGCGGTCGAATTCGCGCCACAGCCCGCCATGATGGGCACGCGCTTGGCAGATTGCTCCACGGCCACGCGGATGATCTCGCAATGTTCTTCGACGTTGACGGTGGGCGACTCGCCCGTGGTGCCCACCACGCCGATGCAGTCGGTGCCTTCGGCAATGTGCCAGTCGATCAGTTTGCGCAGGGCCGGGTAGTCCACGCTACCGTCCTCGTGCATGGGAGTGACGAGGGCGACGATGCTGCCGGTGAGAGCGACGGAGGAAGAGGTCATGTCCGCAGTGGTAAACGGTAAAAGAGCATTCTAACTAGCCCACATGGGCAGAAGATGTCGTGAGGGTCCCCCAGGCGGCGGGAGTTCCCGCACGGCCGTGATGCGTTGCACGAAACGGTCGGGGTTTTGTTGGAAGCCGTCTTCATAGGCCACGGTGCGCAGTCCCGTGCAGGCGGCCAGCAGTTCTCCGGGCTGCAGCAGGAATTCCGGCCGGGCCGGGCGGCCTACGGTTTCGTTGCCGTGTGCAAAGGTCTCGTAGATCAGCACACCGCCTGGGGCCACGCTCTCCACCAAGGTGGCCAGCAGGGGCCGCCACAGGTAGTTGGTGACCACCACGGCACCAAACTGGCGGCCTGCAAAGGGCCATGGGCCGCTCTCGATGTCGGCCAGCACCAGTTCACCCAGACCCTCGCAAGCGGCCAGGGCCTCGGCAGAGCGGTCCACCCCCACCACGGAGTGCCCCAGGCCGCGCAGCCAGCGCAGGTGGCGCCCGGCGCCGCAAGCCACGTCGAGCACCGTGCTGCCCGGCGCAATCAGGTGGGACCAGCGGCGGACCCAGTCGGAGGGAGCTTCGTTACCGTGCATGTGCTATTGAAAATATAGCTATCAGCGCTTGTCCATAAAGCGCTGGCGGCTAAAAAGACTTGAAAGAGAGAGGCGCGGGCTTAGAAGCACGCCCACATCTGGTCGGCCAGCATCACCATGAAGTCCGGCACCGTGTACATGCCAAACACCGCCAGGCACAGCACCACCGCCGTGATCCAGCCAAGCCAGCGCCATACCCGTGGCACGCTGCTGCCGGGCGGGGTGGTGGATGCGCTGACGGTGGGCATGAAGAAGTTCTTTGCAGGGGATGGTCAGGCAGGTTGGGCTGCGCCGCGCTGGATGGGGCTTTCCCGGACCGGCAGGTTTACCAGCCCGGCAAAAACACCCAGGCCGATGGCGATGTACCAGACGATATCGTAGCTGCCCGTCGCATCGTACAGATAGCCCCCCAGCCACACGCCCAGGAAGCTGCCGATCTGGTGGCTGAAGAACACGAAGCCGCCCAGCATCGACAGATGCTGCACGCCAAAGATTTGCGCGATGGTGGCGTTGGTGGGCGGGATGGTCGATAGCCACAGCGTGCCCATCACCGCCGAGAACACATACACCGACAGCGGCGACAGCGGCACCAGCAAAAACACGCTGATGGCCGCAGCCCGCGCAAAGTAGATAAAAGCAAGGATGAACCGCTTGGGCATGCGCTGGCCCAGCGTGCCGGCCACATAGGTGCCCAACACATTGAACAGGCCAATCAGCGCCAGTGCATAGCTGGCCACCTGGGGCGACAGGCCGTGGTCCTTGAGGTAGCTGGGCATGTGCACGCCGATGAACACCACCTGGAATCCACAGACGAAGTAGCCCGCCATCAACAGGTTGAAACTGGGGTAGCGGAACGCCTCGCCCAGCGCTTGCAGGATCGTCTGCTCGCGCTTGACCGGGGCCGCTCCCGCGAAGTTGGGCTCGCGCAGCCCAAAGGCCAGCGGCACGATGAGCAGCACCATCAAGGACAGCGCCAGCAGCGCCTGCTGCCAACCCAGTCCGGCAATCAGCCAGCCTTCCACCGGCACCATGAGGAACTGGCCGAACGAGCCTGCCGCAGCAGCCACACCCATGGCCCAGGACCGGCGTTCGGGTGCAATCTGGCGCCCCAGCACACCGTAGATCACGGCGTAGGTGGTGCCCGCCTGGGCTGCGCCAATCAGCACGCCCGCCGTCAGTGCAAACAGCGTGGGCGTGGGCGACAGTGCCATGCCCGCCAGGCCCAGGCCGTACAGCACGGCACCGCCCATCAGCACGCGGAACGCGCCAAACCGGTCGGCCACCATGCCCGCAAAAATTCCGATCAGGCCCCAGGACAGGTTCTGGATGGCAATTGCCAGTGCGAACGACTGGCGCGTCCAGCCCATCTCCTGGGTGATGGGCAAGAGCCAAAGCCCGAAGCCGTGGCGGATGCCCATCGACAGGGTCACGATGGCCGCGCCGCAGGCCAGCACCTGGAACATGGACAGTTTGGGAGGATTCGTATGCATGCGCAGGAATGTAGCCAGATTGCGTGAAACGTGCTGATACACCGGGGACCAATACAGTTGGTACCAGGGGCGAAGGTGGAGCTGGTTTTATATCCAGCTATTGCTGCGTTGCCGCACTACAATCCGCCCCATGTCTGCCAAACCGTCTTCTGCATCCGCCAGCGAATATTCCGAAGGCTCGATCCGCGTGCTCAAGGGCCTGGAGCCCGTCAAGCAACGCCCGGGCATGTACACCCGCACCGACAACCCCCTGCACATCGTTCAGGAAGTGCTGGACAACGCGGCCGACGAGGCGCTGGCCGGGCACGGCAAGAAGATCCGCGTCACGCTGCATGCCGACGGCTCGGTCAGCGTAGAAGACGACGGCCGGGGCATTCCGTTTGGCATGCACCCCGAGGAAAACGCCCCGGTGATCGAACTGGTGTTCACCCGGCTGCATGCGGGCGGCAAGTTCGACAAGGGCAAGGGCGGTGCCTACAGCTTCTCCGGCGGCCTGCACGGCGTGGGCGTGAGTGTGACCAACGCCTTGGCCACCCGGCTGGAGGCCACCAGCTACCGCGAAGGCAAGGCGGCGCGCCTGGTGTTTTCGGCCGGCGACGTGATCGAACCCCTGGTCGCCCGGCCGCTGGAGGCCGGCGAGCGCAAGCAGGGCACCTCGGTGCGCGTGTGGCCCGACGCCAAGTATTTCGAGTCCAGCGCGCTGCCCATGGGCGAGCTCACCCACCTGCTGCGCAGCAAGGCCGTGCTGATGCCGGGCGTCACCGTGCAGCTCGTCAACGAGAAGACCCGCGAGACGCAAACCTGGCAGTACAAGGGCGGCCTGCGCGACTATCTGATGCAGACGCTCAACGGCGACCCGGTGATCCCGCTGTTTGAAGGCGAGGGTTTTGCCGACCGCAACAACGAGAGTTTTGCCGAGGGCGAGGGCGCATCCTGGTGCGTGGCCTTCACCGAAGACGGCCAGCCGGTTCGCGAGAGCTACGTCAACCTGATTCCCACCAGCGCGGGCGGCACGCACGAAAGCGGCCTGCGCGACGGCCTGTTCAACGCCGTCAAGAGCTTTATCGAGCTGCACAGCCTGCTGCCCAAGGGCGTGAAGCTTTTGCCCGAGGATGTGTTTGCGCGCGCCAGCTATGTGCTCAGTGCCAAAGTGCTCGACCCGCAGTTCCAGGGCCAGATCAAGGAGCGCCTGAACTCGCGCGACGCGGTGCGGCTGGTGAGCGGCTTTGTGCGCCCGGCGCTCGAACTCTGGCTGAACCAGCATGTGGAATACGGCAAGAAGCTGGCCGAGCTGGCCATCAAGGCTGCCCAAACCCGTCAGAAGGCGGGCCAGAAAGTCGAAAAGCGCAAGGGCTCTGGCGTGGCCGTGTTGCCCGGCAAGCTCACCGACTGCGAAAGCAAGGACATCGCCCACAACGAAGTCTTCCTGGTCGAGGGCGACTCGGCCGGCGGCAGCGCCAAGATGGGCCGCGACAAGGAAAGCCAGGCCATCCTGCCGCTGCGCGGCAAGGTGCTCAACACCTGGGAGGTGGAGCGCGACCGCCTGTTTGCCAACAACGAAATCCACGACATCTCGGTGGCCATCGGCGTGGACCCGCATGGCCCCAACGACACGCCGGATTTGAGCGGCCTGCGCTACGGCAAGGTTTGCATCTTGAGTGACGCCGACGTGGACGGCTCGCACATCCAGGTGCTGCTGCTCACGCTCTTCTTCCGCCACTTCCCCAAGCTCATCGAGACCGGTCACATCTACGTGGCGCGCCCGCCGCTGTTCCGCGTGGATGTACCCGCGCGCGGCAAGAAGCCCGCCGCCAAGATGTATGCGCTGGACGATGGCGAACTGACTGCCATCCTCGACAAGTGCGCCAAGGACGGTGTGCCGAAAGAGAAGTGCCAGATCAGCCGCTTCAAGGGCCTGGGCGAGATGAACGCCGAGCAGCTGTGGGAAACCACGCTCAACCCCGACACCCGCCGCCTGCTGCCCGTGCAACTGGGCGACATGGACTTTGCCGCCACCGAAGGCCTCATCACCAAGCTCATGGGCAAGGGCGAAGCCGCCGCGCGCCGTGAGCTGATGGAGCTGCATGGCGATGCGGTCGAGATCGATATCTGACCGCATCGACGCGCTCCGCCCGGTGTTTGTGATCAAAATATGAATAAAAACAGTGCCCTGCGCTTGTCTGTATTGGGTTTGTTGCTATGTTTTGTGCAGCAAATGGCCCATGCGGACCTGTGGGCGCATGTGGACGAGCGCGGCGTGACGCACTTTGCGGCCGAGCAGGTCGATCCGCGCTACCAGCTGTTTTTTCGCGGCAACGACTTTGACTCCACCCGCGATGCGCCTGCCAATGCGTCGCCCATGCCCTATGCGCTGCCCACAGCGGGCGCGCGCCTGCTGGCCTTTTTTGACATCGCCCCCGACTACAAACGCGTCAAACACCACCTGCGCGCTGCGTCCGTCAAACACGGTGTGGACTACGAGCTGCTGCAGGCCGTGATCGCGACCGAATCCGGCTTTGACGCCACCGCCGTATCGCCCAAGGGCGCCGTGGGCCTGATGCAGGTGATGCCCGCCACGGCCAACCGCTTTGGCGTGAGCAGCGACGCCAAGCGCACGGTGGAACAGAAGCTGGCCGACCCGGCGGTGAATGTGCCCACTGGCACCCGCTACCTGCGCCACCTGCTGGACCTGTTCCCCGGCCGCATGGACCTGGCCGTGGCGGCCTACAACGCCGGTGAAGGTGCGGTACAGCGCGCGGGCAATCAAATCCCCGCGTACAAAGAAACGCAGAACTATGTGCGCACCGTGCTGGGCCTGTATGCCCAGCTCAAGCCCCCGGCACCCGTGCTGGCACAGCGTGCAGCGCCTGGCCGCGTACGCATGGAGCTCTCGGGCGGTGCCACCAACAGGGGCAACCTGCCGCCCACCCGCGTCGCACAGACACGCGACCAGAACCTGAATCAAGAACCTGTAGTTAACGAATGAGCGACCAACCGACTTTGGATTTCACCACCGCAGGCGATGACGGGGGCGACTCCCTGGGCCTGGCGGGCTATGCCCAGCGCGCCTACCTTGAATACGCGCTGTCGGTCGTCAAGGGCCGTGCGCTGCCCGATGTGTGCGACGGCCTCAAGCCCGTGCAGCGGCGCATTCTGTATTCGATGGACCGCATGGGCCTGGGCTACAGCGGCCCCACGCGCAATACGGCGGCCAAGCCGGTCAAGAGCGCCCGCGTGGTGGGCGACGTGCTGGGCCGCTTCCACCCGCATGGCGACCAGTCGGCGTACGACGCGCTGGTGCGCATGGCGCAGGACTTTGCCCAGCGCTACCCGCTCATCGACGGCCAGGGCAACTTCGGCAGCCGCGACGGCGATGGCGCAGCGGCCATGCGCTACACCGAGGCGCGCCTGTCGCGCATCACCAGCCTGTTGCTTGACGAGATCGACGAAGGCACGGTCGATTTCATGCCCAACTACGACGGCAGCACGGAAGAGCCGCGCCAGTTGCCCGCGCGCCTGCCGTTTGCGCTGCTCAACGGCGCCAGCGGCATTGCCGTGGGCCTGGCCACCGAAATCCCCAGCCACAACCTGCGCGAGATTGCCGACGCCTGCATTGCGCTCATCAAGACACCTTCGCTGAGCCAGGACGAGCTGCTGGCCATCGTGCCCGGCCCGGACTACCCCGGTGGCGGCCAGATCATCAGCAGTGCCAACGACATTGCAGACGCCTACCGCAGCGGCCGGGGCAGCCTCAAGGTGCGTGCGCGCTGGAAGATTGAAGAGCTGGCCCGGGGCCAGTGGCAACTGGTGGTCAACGAATTGCCGCCCGGCGTGAGCACGCAGCGCGTGCTCGAAGAGATCGAGGAAATCACCAACCCCAAGGTGAAGGCGGGCAAGAAGGCGCTGAGCCAGGACCAGACGCAACTGAAGGCCAGCATCCTGGCCGTGCTGGATGTCGTGCGCGACGAATCGAGCAAAGACGCGCCCGTGCGCTTGGTGTTCGAGCCCAAGACGGGCAAGACCCCGCAGCAGGAGCTGATCACCGCGCTACTGGCGCACACCAGCCTGGAGACCTCGGCCCCGATCAACCTGACGATGGTGGGGCTCGACGGCAAGCCGGTGCAAAAGTCGCTGCGTGTGATGCTGGAAGAGTGGATCGCCTTCCGCCAGACCACGATCACGCGCCGCAGCCAGCACCGCCTGAACAAGGTGCTTGAGCGCATCCACATCCTCGAAGGGCGGCAGACCGTGCTGCTCAACATCGACGAGGTGATCGCCATCATCCGTGCGGCCGAGGAGCCCAAGGCCGCGCTGATTGCGCGCTTCAACCTCAGCGACCGGCAGGCCGAAGACATCCTTGAAATTCGCCTGCGCCAGCTTGCGCGGCTCGAAGCCATCAAGATCGAGCAGGAACTGAAAGAACTGCGCGAAAGCCAGGGCAAGCTCGAAGACATTCTGGACAACCCCGGCTCGCTGCGCCGCACCATGGTCAAGGAGATCGAGGCCGACGCCAAGACCTTTGCCGATGCGCGCCGCACGCTGATACAGGCCGAGAAAAAGGCTGTGGCCGAAGTGAAGGTGGTGGACGAGCCTGTCACGGTGATCGTCTCGCAAAAAGGCTGGGTGCGCGCTCGCACCGGCCATGGTCACGAGGCTGCCAGTTTTGCCTTCAAGGCGGGCGATGGCCTGTATGGCACGTTTGAATGCCGCACGGTCGATACCTTGCTGGCCTTTGGCAGCAATGGCCGCGTGTACTCGGTGGCGGTGTCATTGCTGCCCGGCGCACGCGGTGACGGCCAGCCGGTGACCACGCTCATCGAGCTGGAAGCCGGCACGCAGCTGCTGCACTACTTTGCAGGGCCCGCCAACGCCACGCTGCTGCTGTCCAACTCCGGTGGCTACGGCTTTCTGGCGGCGGTGGAGAACATGGTCTCGCGCCAGAAGGGCGGCAAGGCCTTCCTCACGTTGGGCGAGGGCGAAACCGTGTGTGTGCCTTCGCATGCCGCAGGCAGTACAGGCAGCAAGCCGGTGCTGCCTGCCACGCACGTGGCCTGCGCCTCCACGGGCGGACGCATCCTCACGTTCGAGATCACCGAGCTGAAAACCATGGTCAACGGCGGTCGCGGGCTGATGCTGATTGACCTGGAAGACAAGGACCAGCTGGCGGGAGCCGCAGCCTACACACGCAGCATTCGCCTGGATGGCATTGGCCGGGGCGGCAAGCAGCGCGACGAGACGCTGGAGATCCGCAGCCTGAACAACGCCCGCGCCGCGCGAGGCCGCAAGGGCAAGGCGGCGGACCTGGGCTTCAAGCCCAACGCAGTGACGCGCGTGGAGTAAGACTGTGGCGTCGCGCTCACCCACGCTGGATGAGCTGCGCCGCTACGCGATTGCGCGCAGCCTGTTCAAACCGCTGACGCTGCCCGGCGCAATCCGCAAGCTGGGGTTTGTGCAGGCTGACCCGATGCGAGCACCCGCGCGGGCGCAGGACCTGATTTTGCGTCTGCGGGTGCGCGACTACCGCGCGGGTGACCTGGAACGCCGCTACGAGCGCTTGGGTATTGAAGAAGACGCCTTCGTTAACTACGGCTTTGTGTCCCGCCAGATGCTGGCGCTGCTGCACCCGCGCACGCCGCGCCGGCCGTGGGACGCCGCCACTACCGAACGTGCGCGTGAGGTGCTGGCGTTTGTGCAGGAGCGGGGCGTGGTGCATCCACGTGAGGTCAGCGAGGCGTTTGCGCACCATGGCCGCGTGGCAGGCTACTGGGGCGGAGAACTCAACGCGAGCACGCGCCTGCTGGACGCCATGCACCACCACGGCTGGTTGCGCGTGTGCCGCCGCGAATCGGGTACCCGGGTGTATGCGCCGGTGGCGCACCCCGAGCAGGACGTCAGCCCTGCCGCACGCATGGCGCGCGCCGAAGCCCTGGTGGATCGCATCGTGGCGCTGTATGCCCCGTTGCCTGCCCCCAGCCTGGGCTACCTGGTCACGCTGCTGCGCTATGGCGCACCGCAGCTGGCTGCCGAGGCGCGCGCGGTGGCCAAGGCCGCACCGTCACGCTACGGCCATGCGGTGGTCGATGGAACCACCTGGTTTTGGCCTGTCGCTGAAAGTCCGGCATCGCGCCGCCACCAGCCGGATAACGGCGTGCGGCTATTGGCACCGTTCGATCCCGTGGTGTGGGACCGAAGCCGCTTCGAGATGCTGTGGGGCTGGGCGTACCGGTTCGAGGCGTATGTACCGGCGCCCAAGCGCACCATGGGCCACTATGCGTTGCCGGTGCTGTGGGGCGAACAGATGGTGGGCTGGGCCAACCTGCGCGTGGAGCGCGGTCGGCTGCAGCATGCTCTGGGTTTTGTGGCCGGGCGCCCACCACGCGACGCGGGGTTCCGGCGCGCGCTGGGCGACGAACTGGCGCGTTTTGAGGCCTTCCTCGGCTCCGCAGCCTGACAGCCCGCTCACGCACCCGGCACCCCGGGGTCAGCGCGTTAGCACCTGCTGCCAGTATTTTTCAAGGTGTTGCAGCGGGCAGCAGGGGCCAGTGGCACTGCGCTTTTGTCGACGATGGGCGTACAGAGGGCATCCGAATGGGGCGTCTGTCCGAACGGCATGGCTTTCTGAAACCCCTTGGCTGAACTCTGGCGGCGCGGAGACGCGCGCCCCCGCAGGGTGGTGGGGTCAATACAGGCAGGGCAGACCCTGATGTGCACTATCGGAGTTTGTGCAATCGTGAAAAAGCGTGCAACATCTGTACACAAACACAACGCTTCAGGAGACAACCATGCCCAAGCATCTTCGGATGGCTCACAAGCTCTGGCTGGCGGTGATTTTGATTGTGGTCATGCTGGTGGCGGTGGTGGGCTTTGCGGCCTACCGGTCTGCCAAGGTACAGGCCCATGCTGATGCGGTGAGCAAAGACATGGAGTCGCGCGTGCAGGCGGCACTGCGCTGGTCGGGTCTTACCGAGACCAATGCCGCCAGAACCCAGGCCCTGATTGTCAGCAGCGACCCGGCCGTCGAAGCCGAGTTCAAGGATGTGATTGCGGCCACATCGGCGCAGATCAGCGAAGTGCAAAAGTCGCTGGAATCCATGGCCCTGTCAGAGGCCGACAAGCAGCAGATGGCCAAGATCGCCGCTGCGCGCAAGACCATGATCGACCTGCGCGGCGAGGCCCGCAAACTCAAGAGCGATGGGCAGCAAGAACAGGCGGTGACGCTGATCACCCAGAAGTACAACCCGTCGGTGGCGGCCTACACCACCACGCTGCGTGAGTTCGTTCAGCAGCAGCAGCAAGGTGCCGAGGCCGTTCAGAAGCAGATGGCGGCAGAGCGCATGCTGACGGTCAAGATTGCTGCCGTGGCTGTGGGCCTGCTGCTGCTGGCCATCATTGTGGGTGCCCACTACCTGATCGGCAGCATCCAGCGGCCCCTGGAGCAGGCCAACGGGCTGGCCGAACGCATTGCGGGGGGCGACCTGAGCATGCAGGAATCCGTGACCCGGGGCGACGAGTTTGGCGACCTGCTGCGTTCGCTGTATGCCATGAGCAGCGCCTTGGGCCGCATGGTGCACCAGGTGCGCCAGAGCACCGACAGCATCGCCATCGCCAGCGCCGAGATTGCTACGGGCAACCACGACCTGTCGGCCCGCACCGAGCAGACCTCCAGCAACCTGCAGGAGACGGCGGCCGCCATGGAGCAGTTCACCAGCACCATCCAGCAAAGCGCAGGCAGTGCGCAGCAGGCCAGCAGCCTGGCGGCGGGCGCCACGGGCGTGGCGCGCCGGGGCGGCGAGGTGGTGAACCAGGTGGTGGCCACGATGGAGGACATCAACCACAGCAGCAAGAAGATCGCGGACATCATTGGCGTGATTGATGGCATAGCCTTTCAGACCAACATCCTCGCGCTGAACGCCGCTGTGGAAGCTGCCCGCGCGGGTGAGCAGGGCCGGGGTTTTGCGGTGGTGGCCAGCGAGGTGCGCAGCCTTGCCCAGCGCAGCGCCGAGGCCGCCAAGGAGATCAAGTTGCTCATCAGTGCATCGGTCGAGAAGGTGGAGACGGGCTCGCGCCTGGTGTCGGACGCGGGCACCACCATGACCGACATCGTCCAGTCGGTGCAGCGCGTGACCGACATGATCGGCGAGATCACCGCAGCATCGTCCGAACAGAGTGCGGGGGTGTCGCAGGTCAACAAGGCGATCAGCAACCTCGACCAGATGACGCAGCAGAATGCGGCACTGGTGGAAGAAAGCGCCGCCGCCGCCCAGAGCCTGCGTGAGCAGGCAGATCACCTGGCGCGCGAGGTGTCCATGTTCAAGGTGAATGCCGCCAGCTATGGGCCCGCGCAGGCGGCCATTGGTGCGGCGCGCGCCACGGCTGCCCAGCGGCCACAGGCACCCGCCGCCACCGCTGTCCCCTCGGCACCCGCACGGCCCGCACCGGGTTCTGGTGCGAAGGCACTCCACGGCACGCCCGCTGCGGTGGCCAAGGCTCCGGCTGCAGCGGCCGCTGTTGCCAAGGTATCTGCCGCACCTGCACCCGCCAGCCGCAAGTCTGCGGTGGCCCAGGGATCGGAAGAGGACTGGGAGTCTTTCTGACGCTCTGACAACTGGCAGCCATGGTGTCATGGCGGCTGGGAGGGGCGCATCCGTCGCCGCCCTGCGCAGAAAACAAAAAACCCATGGCAGTCATGCCATGGGTTTTTTGGTGAGGGGTGGGGTCTGTCAGGCCAGCTCGGCGATCAGCTCGATTTCCACGCAGGCACCCAGGGGGATCTGCGCCACGCCAAAAGCGCTGCGGGCGTGCACGCCTTTTTCGCCAAAGACTTGGCCCAGCAGTTCGCTGGCGCCGTTGGTCACCAGGTGCTGCTCGGTGAAATCACCCGTGGAATTCACCAGGCTCATGACCTTGACGATGCGCTTGACGCGGTTGAGGTCGCCGCCACAGGCAGCCTGCAGCGTGCCCATGAGGTCAATCGCTACCGAGCGTGCAGCTTCCTTGCCTTCTTCGGTGCCGATATCGCGGCCAAACTGCGCGGCCCAGGGCTTGCCGTCCTTGCGTGCGATGTGGCCGGACAGGAACACCAGGTTGCCCGTCTGTACATAGGGCACATAGGCGGCAGCGGGCACCGACACGGGGGGCAGGGTGATGTTGAGTTCTTTCAGCTTGTCGTAAACGCTCATGGTCTTTCCTCGGTTTGGCGTGAAGGTGGATGGCGGGGGCTGGCCGGTGCAGGTGCGCCGGCACGGCCTGCTGGTCAGCGCGGTGGCTTCGCGGTCCGGCGGCACCCGGATGGCCGCGAGTGTTACACAGCCTGGTGTGCAGAATCCAGCGGCCAGCCCCCAGGCATCGCATTAGCATCAGCCCATGCCCGCCATAAGCGCCCCTAATGCCATTTCATCCGCCCCTGTGGGCCTGGATGGCGCCGTGGCCAGCGAAAGCTCCGCGATGGTCGCCGCCGTTCCCTGGCGCTTGCCTGCGTGGCTGCTGGGGGCCGTTTTGGGGGCCGCGCTGCAGCTGCAGCAGCCGGTGTTGTGGCCCGGGGTGGTCTACGGGGCGGTTCTGGTGGCGGCGTGTGTGGTGGGCGGGTGCGCGCGGGCAGCGTCCAGGCGACGTAGATGGGGCGCTCATGCTGCCACCGCGCTGGCCGTGGGTGCTGGAGTGCTGGTGATGTTCGCCCTGTGTGGGCTGCGCGCTGTGGACTATGCGGCCCAGGGCCTCGCGCCCGCGCTGGAGGGCCAGGACATCCGGGTGACCGGCGTGGTGGCGGCCATGCCGCAGACCAACGAGGCTGGCACCCGCATCCGCGTGGACGTGGAGGCCGCGCGCCTGAACGGTACCCCGGTGACGCTGCCGCCGCGCATCGATGTGGCCTGGTACGGCGGCCCGTTCCGCGATGCGGCCGGAACCTTGGACCTGCAGCGCCCACCGCCCGCCCTGAAAGCCGGCGACCGCTGGGCGTTGACGGTGCGCCTCAAGGCGCCGCACGGGCTGCGCAACCCGCATGGTTTTGACTACGAGTTGTGGATGTGGGAGCAGGGCGTGCAGGCTACAGGCTACGTGCGTGCCGGGCCCAAGGACGAGCCGCCCGAGTTCGTGACAGCAACCTGGCTGCATCCGGTGGAGCGGGCGCGGCAGTCGGTGCGCGATGCGATCCTGGAGCGCCTGGCGGGCGATCAGGATGGCAGTGACCCGGCCCACACGCGCGTTGCGGGCGTGGTGGCGGCTTTGGTGACGGGTGACCAGCGCGCCATTGACCGTGCCGATTGGGATGTGTTCCGCGCCACGGGCGTGGCTCACCTCATGAGCATCTCCGGGCTTCACGTCACCTTGTTTGCCTGGCTGGCCGCGCTGATGGTGGGTGCCCTGTGGCGGCGTTCCACCCGGCTGTGCCTGGCGGTGCCCGCGCCCTCCGCCGCACTGGCCGCCGGGGTGGTGCTGGCGGCAGCCTACGCGCTGTTCAGCGGCTGGGGCGTGCCAGCACAGCGCACGGTGATCATGCTGGCGGCCATTGCCATGCTGCAGCTTAGCGGCCGCCGCTGGCCCTGGCCGCAGGTGTGGCTGTGGGCCTGTGCAGCCGTGGTGGTGGCAGACCCGTGGGCGCTGGCGCAGGCAGGCTTCTGGCTGAGCTTTGTGGCGGTGGGTATTCTGTTTGCTACTAATTCAATAGCTGGTAGCGCTTATCCATCCAGCGCTAGGCACCATTTTTATGCATTGATTTGGGAGCAGTGGGTGGTGACGCTGGCGCTCACGCCCCTGACCCTGCTGTTGTTTGGCCAGGTGTCGGTGGTGGGTTTTGCCGCCAACCTGGTGGCGATTCCCTGGGTCACCCTGGTGGTCACCCCGCTGGCGTTGGGCGGCGTGCTGTGGGCGCCCTTGTGGAGCCTGGCCGCCCTCAGTTTGCAACCGCTGGCAGCCCTGCTGCAATGGCTGGCGTTGTGGCCCTGGGCCGTGGTCTTCCTGCCTGCCGCGCCGTTGTGGGCGGGCATGCTGGCCGTGGCCGGAGGCGCGCTGCTGGCCACGCGCCTGCCCTGGCGGCTGCGGCTGCTGGCACTTCCCCTCCTGTGGCCCGCGCTGTGGTGGCAGCCGGTGCGCCCGGCGGCAGGGCAGTTTGAACTGCTGGCCGCAGACATCGGCCAGGGCAACGCGGTGCTGGTGCGTACCGCCACCCACACGCTGCTGTACGACGCAGGGCCGCGTTTCAGCCGCGAGAGCGACGCGGGCCACCGCGTGCTGGTGCCGATGCTGCGGGCACAGGGGGAGCGCGTGGACACCCTCATGCTCAGCCACCGCGATGCAGACCACACTGGCGGTGCGGCCGCGGTGCTGGCGCAGCAGCCGCATGCGGAGCTGGTGGGCTCGATCGAGGCAGAGAACACCTTGCAGGCCTTGCGCCCAGTCCAGCCCTGCCTGGTGGGCCAGCGCTGGGAGTGGGATGGTGTGGCCTTCGAAGTGCTGCACCCGCAGCCGGACGACGCGGCGGTGCGCAACGTGCGCCCCAATGCGCTGAGCTGTGTGCTGCGCATCACCTCCGCCGGGCCGCAGGGCGTGTCGGCCTTGCTGGTGGGCGACATCGAAGCCCCGCAGGAACAGGCCCTGCTGGCGCGCGGTGCGGCGCTCCAGGCCGACCTGCTGCTGGTGCCCCACCACGGCAGCAAGACATCGTCGTCCCCGGCGTTTCTGGATGCCGTCCAGCCGCGCACTGCTTTGGTGCAAGCCGGGTACCGCAACCGCTTTGGCCATCCAGCCCCAGAGGTGTTGCAGCGCTATCGCCTTCGCGACATCGAGGTGGTGGAGTCTTCGCGCTGCGGCGCCGCGACCTGGGCCTCTGCCAAACCCGCAGCGATAGGGTGTGAACGCGATGCGCGCCGACGCTACTGGCAGCACCAGATGGTGCCCCGGGCGGACCCAGCAGGCGCGATGCCGTAGTGCCACCAGGGGCCGTTTGCAGAGTGTGGGCGCGCAACTTGCTATCCTGTCTTCAGGAGGCCAGTTCATGCAGAAATTTGACGAGATGTACGCCATGCTGCCTTTTGATGGCAGCGATGTGCGGGAACACTACAAGCGCTATGCGCAGTGGTTGAGCAAACAGCCCCCTGATGTGATGCAGGCCCGCAGGGCCGAAGCCGAGATGATCTTCCGGCGCGTGGGCATTACCTTCGCCGTTTACGGCGCAAAGGACGAGGGCGGGGCGGGCAACGAGCGGTTGATTCCGTTTGACCTGATTCCGCGCATCATTCCGGCCCATGAGTGGAGCAGCATGCAGCAGGGGCTGGTGCAGCGGGTCACGGCGCTCAATCGCTTCATCCACGACGTGTACCACGGCCAGGACATCATCCGCGCCGGCATCGTGCCCGCCGACCTCATCCTCAACAACGCGCAGTACCGGCCCGAGATGGCCGGGTTGCATGTGCCGCAGAACATTTACGCGCACATTGCCGGCATCGACATCGTGCGCGCCCCCAACGCGCAGGGCGAGGGCGAGTACTACGTGCTGGAAGACAACCTGCGCGTGCCCAGCGGCGTGAGCTACATGCTGGAAAACCGCAAGATGATGATGCGGCTCTTCCCCGAGCTGTTCAGCCTGCACAAGGTGGCGCCCGTGGCCCACTACCCCGACATGCTGCTCGAAACCCTGCGCGCCAGCGCGCCCGCAGCGGCCGACGAGCCCACGGTGGTGGTGCTCACGCCCGGCATGCACAACAGCGCGTACTTCGAACATGCCTTCCTCGCGCAGCAGATGGGCGTGGAGCTGGTCGAAGGGCAGGACCTCGTCGTCAAGGACAAGTTCGTCTACATGCGCACCACGCGCGGCCTGCAGCGGGTGGACGTGATCTACCGCCGGGTGGACGACGACTTCCTCGATCCGCAGGTCTTCCGCCGCAATTCCACGCTGGGCTGCCATGGCCTCATGGAGGCCTACCGCGCTGGCAATGTGGGCATCTGCAACGCCGTGGGCACGGGCGTGGCCGACGACAAGTCGGTGTACCCCTACGTGCCCGAGATGATCCGCTTCTACCTGGGGCAGGAGCCCATCCTCAAGAACGTGCCCACGTGGATGTGCCGCAAGCAGGGCGATCTGCAGCATGTGCTGGCCAACCTGAAGGACCTGGTCGTGAAGGAAGTGCACGGCGCGGGTGGCTACGGCATGCTGATCGGCCCGGCCGCCACGCAGGCCGAGATCGAGGACTTCCGCCGTGCGCTGCTGGCCAACCCGGCGGGCTACATCGCCCAGCCCACGCTCAGCCTGTCGAGCTGCCCGACCTATGTGGAAAGCGGCATCGCCCCGCGCCACATCGACCTGCGCCCCTTCGTGCTCAGCGGTCGCGAGGTGCAGATGGCCGCAGGGGGCCTCACGCGCGTGGCACTGCAAGAGGGCTCGCTGGTGGTGAATTCGTCGCAGGGCGGCGGCACCAAGGACACCTGGGTGCTGGGCGAGGGTGCGCCTGCCGCGCAACCCAAGGCCGTGCAATCCCAGTCGCAATCGCAATCCCTGGGCCAGGGCCAGTCGCAAAGCCAATCGCAAGGGAGCCTCTGAACATGCTGAGCCGCACTGCCGATCATCTGTTCTGGATGTCCCGCTACACCGAGCGGGCTGAAAACGCCGCCGAAGGCGGGGTTTCACCACAACACAGCCAGCGTGCGCAGCACGCGCGGGGTTCTCAGCCCTGCTCGATCAAGGAGGCCGCATGCTGAGCCGCACCGCCGACCATCTGTTCTGGATGTCCCGCTACACCGAGCGGGCTGAGAACACAGCAAGAATGCTCAATGTGAGCTACGAGACTTCCCTGTTGCCCCAGGCTGCCGATGTGGCGCAGAAAGGCTGGGAGGGCCTGCTGTCCATCAGCGAGCTGATTCCTGCCTACACCGCCAAGCATGGCGAAGTGACGCCCGCCAACGTGCTGGAGTTCATGGTGCACGATGGCAACAACCCGTCGTCCATCTTGTCGTGCCTGCGTGCCGCGCGCGAGAACGCGCGTGCCGTGCGCGGGGCGCTGACCACCGAGGTGTGGGAGACGCAGAACCAGACTTGGCTGGAGCTGCACCGCCAGCTGGAGGGGGGCGCCTTTGAGCGCGACCCAGGCCAGTTCTTTGAATGGGTGAAGTACCGCTCGCACCTCTCACGCGGCGTGGTGCTCGGCACGATGCTGCAGGACGAGGCGTTTCACTTTTTGCGCATGGGCACCTTCCTGGAGCGCGCGGACAACACCGCGCGCCTGCTGGATGTGAAGTTCCACGCGGTCAAGAACGACTTCTTCGGCCGCCCCAGCGACCGCAACCAGGAAAGCGACTTCTACCACTGGAGCGCCATCCTGCGCAGCGTTTCGGCGTTCGAGGTGTACCGCAAGGTCTACCGCGATGTGATCACGCCGGGGCGCGTGGCCGACTTGCTGATCCTGAGCCGCGATATGCCCCGATCGCTGCACGCCTGCCTGCGCGAGGTGGTGGACAACCTGGCCGTGCTGGCCAACGGGCAGTCCGCCGAAACCAGCCGCAGGGCAGGGCGCTTGCTGGCCGACCTGCAGTACGGTCGCATCGACGAGATCCTGGCCACGGGCCTGCACGCGTTCCTCACGCAGTTCCTGGACCGGGTCAACGACCTGGGTGGCGGCATCAGCCGCGATTTTCTGGTGACGTCCGGCGATTGAAAACCAGCAGGGTTGCGCCATGCAAGGCCAGCCCCGCTGCGTAGGGAATGAGCGGTGCCCAGGGAGAGCCCAGCCAGGCTCTTGCCTGCGCGCCACGCAGCCAGTCGGGCATCACTGCGCCCCAAGGGGCGTGCAGGCTCGTCTGCAGAAACCCATAGGTCGTCAGCCCCAGACCTACAGTCGCACCCAGAGCGACGCCGTAGGCCACCGGCAGCTTGCGGCGACCCGCCATGGCCATGAAGGCTGCACTGAAGAAAACCCCCAAGAACATGGTGGCCAGCCACGCCACAGGCCACCATCCCGCATCACCCCTTCCAGACTGAACCGTCAGCAGAGCATTGAACCCACCGATGACGCCCAGCGTTAACAGGGGTACCAGAAAATTGCGATACCGCGCGCTCAGCCGTGCCGAGTACGCATTCGGGGTTGGCGATGTTTGGGGTGTGGTAGCGCGCATTGCAAGTCATTCTTGCGCGTTGCGCCGCTGGTCGCGCAGCATGAAGAGGTAAAGGCTCTCGACCTTCTCACGTGCCCAGGGGGTCTTGCGCAAAAACTTGAGGCTGGAACCCACGCTGGGGTCGATCTGAAAGCAGCGGATGGGGATCTGTCGGCCCAGCTCGTCCCAGCCAAAGTAGTCTGCCAGGCCCACTACCATGGCTTCCAGCGTTACGCCGTGCAGGGGGTTGCGGGGCTGTTTGGCAGAAGCTGCTGGAGGTGTGGGCTCGGCAGCTTGCGCGGTGTGGCCGCCCTCGGTGGTGCGCGCGTCAGGGGTGGGGGTGGACTCGGTAGCGTTCATGGGCCCAAGCATAAAGGCCCCTGCCCGCCTTTGTGGAATGCCTTCACTGCGTGCGTTGCAGGTGGGTCTCGCGCTGAAACAGCTCGGCCGCCCAGTCCACAAACGCACGCACCTTGGCGCTCAGGTGGCGGTTGGGTGGATACACCACGTACACAGGCAGTGGCGGCTGGGTCCACTCGGGCATCAGCCGCACCAGGGCGCCATTTTGCAGGTGTTGTTGCGCCTGGTAGCTGGTGATCTGCCCGATACCCAGCCCCGCCAGCACGGACGTCACATAGGCATTGGCTTCATTCACGCTCAACTGGTAGGGGCCCGTGATGTCGATGGATTCGGAGCCCTTTACGAACTCCAGCGGGTAGTGCCGGCCGCTTTGCGGAGAAAAATAGATCACGCTGGCGTGTTTTTCCTCGATCTCCAGCGGGTGGGTGGGCGTGCCCTTGCGCGCCAGATAGTCGGGCGATGCCACCGTGATGAACTCCAGGTTGCCCACCCGCCGCGCCACCAGCGACTGGTCGCTGAGCTCGCCACCGCGAATCACGCAGTCCACGTTGTCTCCGATCAGGTCCACGATGCGGTCGCTCACCCCCAGGTCCACCTGGATGTCCGGGTACCGTGCATGAAACTCTGCCAGGTTCGGAATGATGAGCAGCTGTGCCACCGACGTGCCGACATCGATGCGCAGGCGACCGCGCGGATTGGCTCGTGCATTGGTCATGCTGGCCTCGATGTCATCCAGGTCGGTCAGCAGCCGGACGGTGCGGTCGTAGTAGGCGGCGCCGTCGGGCGTCACCGTCACGCGCCGCGTGGTGCGGTTGAGCAGCTTTACGCGCAGGCGCTCCTCTAGCGCCTGCACATGCTTGGTCACGGTGGCTTTGGGCAGCGATAGCGAATCCGCTGCCCTGGTAAACGTGCCGGCCTCCACCACCCGCACGAATATGCGCATGGCCTGTATTTGGTCCATGGCTTCTCCTTGAATCTGGAACGTCAGCACCCACCAGTGGGTGCTGCGGAATTCTCACACGGGCACTGCCATTTGATTGTTGAGCTTTTGGAAACAGTGCGGTGGTGTTTGACCTGTTTATCTGAAAGGCCCGAGCCACTACATTTCATCCATCGTCAATCCAATGGGTACATGCCATGCAGCCCGACCAGCCGTCCTCGCTATCTTCCACATTGCCACCCGTTGCCAAACCCACCGAAGGGGGCAAGGCCGCCTCCGTGTGCTCCGACTCCACTATTGAAGTGACCAAGGGGCAGGATGTGGCCGTGCGCATGTATGGGCGCAAGAAGACGGGCCAGGCGTCGCCGGTGGTGGTGCATTTTCATGGAGGCGCATTTACCTCGGGGGGGCTGGACAACGGCTGCACCGTGGCCTCGCTGCTGGAAGGTGTGGGGGCCGTTGTGGTGTCGGTGGCGTACCCGCTCACCCCGTTCCCGCAGCCGGTGGACACCGGCTACGACGTGCTCAAGTGGGTGCACCGCAACCGCACCAAGCTCGGCGGGCAAGGTGCACTGGTCTACCTGGCGGGTGAAGAAGCGGGCGGCAATCTGGCTGCGGCTGTGGGGCTGATGGCGCGCGACCAGTCGCACCCGCCGCTGGCCGGGCAGATCCTGCTCTCGCCCATGCTGGACCCGTGTGTGGGCACAGCCTCGCTGCGCGAAGCCACGGGCAATGCCACTGGCTGCAAATGGGCCGAAGGCTGGCGCAATTTTCTGCGTTGCCCGCGCGATGCCGAGCACCCCTATGCAGTGCCTGCCGCAGCACACCGTCTGGCCGGCTTGCCGCCTACGCTGGTGCTGGTGGGCGACACCGACCCCATGCACGATGAAGCGCTGGCCTATGCCGCCCGGCTGGAGGCGGCGGGCCTGCAGGTGACCCGCCATGTTTTCTCGAAAACGGCGCAGTGGCCCGATGCCTTGCTGCAAACCGGCCCCCACGAATGCCCTTGCGCAACCGGTGCGCAGGAACAGTTCCGCCTGTTCTTTGAAGCCACCCGATGTCCGGTGCCTTCCTGAGACCCTGAACCCGGCAAGGCTGTCTCCAGAAAGTCATTGACCTCAACTTTGGTTGAGGTTTGATACTGCGGCCTTACCGCCAACCACCTGGTTATCAACGCTGATTTTTCTGGCCCGCACGTGCCGGAGGGAGAAGCTTTGCCCACGTATTTCTGCACGCCGGGCCCATCAGGGCGCAGACGGCGGGCAGGTGCCATTGATGTCAACGATACATACGGAGGAAATCACACCATGAACAACCCGTTGGGCGACTTGCCTGTCTGCAGCCACGGCTGTCACAACACACAGTGTTGCCGCGTCTTCTGACGTCGGCTTTGAGAACCTGTTCCAAATCTTTTCAGGGTCGCACAAGGTCCTTGCCGGGATGGGATGCAAGGCGCGGGGTGCAGCCAATAGCCCGGCTATTGGCAAGCGCCGCAACGCCGTAGACCGCCCGGCAAGGACCTTGCCCGAAGGGTTGGAGTGAAATCGGGCGATTGGAAGCCCCGGCTGCTTGCATGGGCACAAGCCCATGCGGCGCATCCGAAGCTTCCACTCATCCCGATTGCACTCCAATGCGATCCCCGAAAAGATTTTGAACAGGTTCTCAGTGTCCCGGCGGTGTGCTGCCGGGGCCTTGACTTTGCCACGGTGTCATTGCCGAGACTGCCCTTCTGCCCACGGTTTTGACGCCTTTTTTGACCCTTGTCGGAACAACGCCACCTACCGGGGCGCGGCAGAAAACCTCCACCGGCTCGCTCCACAAGGGCGGCCTTAACGATTGAAACGACCATGAACTCCAATCCTCTCTCCAAGAGCCGCCCGCTGGGCCTTGCCACCCTTGCCACTGCTGTGACGGCCACCGTGGCCGCCATCATCCTTGTGTTCCAGGCGCCCGCCGCCCAGGCCGATGGCACCCCTGCTGCGCCCCCGGCCATGCCGGTGTCGGTGGCGGCCGTGCTCCAAAAAGACATCGCCCTGTGGGACGAGTTTTCCGGCCGGCTCGAAGCCGTGCAGCGCGTGGACGTGCGCCCGCGCGTCTCGGGCGCCGTGCAGGCCGTGCACTTCCGTGAAGGCTCGCTGGTCAAGCAGGGCGAGCTGCTCGTGACGGTGGACCCCGCCCCCTACGCCGCCGAAGTGGACCGCGCCGAAGCCCAGGTGGTCGCCGCGCAGGCCCGTGTGTCATACACCCGCAGCGAACTGGAGCGCGCCACGCGTCTGCTCGAAGAAAAAGCCATTGCCCAGCGCGAGCACGACGAGCGCCTGAACGCCCAGCGCGAGGCCGATGCCAACCTGCGCGCCGCCCAGGCCGCGCTGCAGACCGCCAAGCTCAACCTCGGCTACACCCAGGTGCGCGCCCCGGTGGCGGGCCGAGTGGGGCGCATCGAAGTCACCGTGGGCAACCTGGTGGCGGCCGGTGCGGGCGCCCCCGTGCTGACCACGCTGGTCTCCGTGAGCCCCATCTATGCGAGCTTTGATACCGATGAGCAGATCGTGGTGAAAGCCTTGGCCGATCTGCAAAGTGGCCAGCGTGGCAATAGCGCGCGCCAGCTCATCGAGCGCATTCCTGTGCAGATGGGCACCGGCACTGCGGGTAACACGCCCCATGTGGGCAAATTGCAGCTCATCGACAACCAGGTGGATGCCAAGAGCGGCACGGTGCGCGTGCGCGCCGTGTTCGACAACGAAGACGGCTCGCTCATCCCTGGCCAGTTCGCCCGCATCCGCATGGGCCAGGCCCGGAACACGCAAGCGCTGCTGATCAACGAGCGTGCCGTGGGCACCGACCAGAACAAGAAGTTCGTGATGGTGGTAGGCGAGGGCAACAAGGCCGAGTACCGCGAGGTCACCCTGGGCGCGCCGATTGACGGCCTGCGCGTGGTCACCTCGGGCCTCAAGGCGGGCGAGAACATCGTCGTCAACGGCCTGCAGCGCGTGCGCCCCGGTGCCGTGGTGGCGCCGCAGCCTGTCCCCATGACCGCCAAGGCCGAGATTGCGGGTGATCGCAAGGAAGCCAAGAACGCAGCCAAGTCGCCAGCGGCCTGAGCCAGAGCGACCGGAGGAATTTGCATCCATGAACCTGTCCCGCTTTTTCATCGACCGCCCCATCTTTGCCGGGGTGCTGTCGGTGCTCATCTTCCTCGGGGGGCTCATCGCATTGCGCGGTCTGCCCATCTCCGAATACCCTGAAGTCGCGCCGCCGTCCGTGGTGGTGCGCGCACAGTACCCGGGCGCCAACCCCAAGGTGATCGCCGAGACCGTGGCCACGCCGCTGGAGGAGTCCATCAACGGTGTGGAAGGCATGCTCTACATGGGCAGCCAGGCCACCACCGACGGCGTGATGACGCTGACCGTGACCTTTGCCCTGGGCACCGACCCCGACAAGGCCCAGCAGCTGGTGCAAAACCGCGTCTCGCAGGCCGAGCCGCGCCTGCCCGAGGAAGTGCGCCGCCTGGGTGTGACCACCGTGAAGAGCGCGCCGGACCTGACCATGGTGGTCCACCTGGTTTCGCCCAACAACCGTTACGACATCGACTACCTGCGCAACTACGCGGTGCTCAACGTGAAGGATCGCCTCGCCCGTATCGGCGGCGTGGGCCAGGTGCAGATCTTTGGCGGCGGCGACTACTCCATGCGTGTGTGGCTCGACCCGCAGAAGGTCGCGCAGCGCGGCCTCTCGGCCAGCGACGTGGTCACGGCCATCCGTGGCCAGAACGTGCAAGCCGCCGCCGGCGTGGTGGGCGCATCGCCCGGCCTGCCCGGCGTGGACCTGCAACTGTCCATCAACGCCCAGGGCCGCCTGCAGACCGAAGAAGAGTTCGGCGACATCATCGTCAAGACCGGTGCCGACGGCGCCGTGACGCGCCTGCGCGACATCGCCCGCCTGGAGCTGGGCGCGGCCGACTACTCGCTGCGCTCGCTGCTCAACAACGACCCGGCCGTGGGCATGGGCGTGTTCCAGGCGCCGGGCTCCAACGCGCTCGACATCTCATCCAACGTGCGCGCCACCATGGACGAGATCCAGAAGAACATGCCCGAAGGCGTGGAGTACCGCATTGCGTACGACCCCACGCAGTTTGTGCGTGCGTCGATCAAGTCGGTGATCCACACGCTGCTGGAAGCCATCGCCCTGGTGGTGCTGGTCGTGATCCTTTTCCTGCAGACCTGGCGTGCTTCCATCATCCCGCTGCTGGCCGTGCCGGTGTCGGTGGTGGGCACGTTCGCGGTGCTGCACCTGCTGGGCTTTTCGATCAACGCGCTCTCGCTGTTCGGCCTGGTGCTGGCGATTGGCATCGTGGTGGATGACGCCATCGTGGTGGTGGAAAACGTGGAGCGCAACATCGAGGCGGGCCTCACCCCGCGCGAGGCCACCTACCGCGCCATGCGCGAGGTGTCTGGCCCCATCATCGCCATTGCGCTGGTGCTGGTGGCGGTGTTCGTGCCGCTGGCCTTCATCAGCGGGCTCACAGGGCAGTTCTACAAGCAGTTCGCGGTGACGATTGCGATCTCCACGGTGATCTCGGCGGTCAACTCGTTGACCCTGTCGCCTGCGCTGTCGGCACTTCTGCTCAAGGGCCACAACGAGCCCAAGGACGCGCTCACGCGCGGCATGGACAAGGTGTTTGGTGGCCTGTTCCGCGGCTTCAACCACCTGTTCCATCGCGGCTCTGAGGCCTACAGCGGCGGCGTCAAGCGCGTCATCGGCCGTAAGGCACTCATGTTTGTGATCTACCTCGCGCTGGTGGGTGCCACCGTGGGCCTGTTCAAGATCGTGCCCGGCGGCTTCGTGCCAGCACAAGACAAGCAGTATCTGATCGGCTTTGCGCAGCTGCCCGACGGCGCCACGCTGGACCGCACCGAGAACGTAATCCGCCGCATGGGCGAGATCATGAAGCAGAACCCCAACGTCGAAGACGCCATCGCCTTCCCAGGCCTTTCGATCAACGGCTTTACCAACAGCTCCAACGCCGGCATCGTGTTCGCCACGCTCAAGCCCTTTGCCGAGCGCACCCGCGCCGACCAGAGCGGCGGCGCCGTGGCCGGGCAGCTGAACCAGGCGTTTGGCAGCATCCAGGACGCGTTCATCGCCATGTTCCCGCCGCCCCCGGTGGCGGGCCTGGGCACCACGGGTGGCTTCAAGCTGCAGATCGAAGACCGCGCATCGCTGGGCTACGAAGCCATGGACGGCGCCGTGAAGGCCTTCATGGCCAAGGCCTACCAGACGCCCGAGCTGACCGGTATCTTCAGTAGCTGGCAGGTCAACGTGCCGCAGCTGTACGCCAACATCGACCGCACCAAGGCGCGCCAGCTCGGTGTGCCGGTGACGGACATCTTTGACACGCTGCAGATCTACCTGGGCAGTCTCTATGCCAACGACTTCAACCAGTTCGGCCGCACCTACAGCGTACGCGTACAGGCCGATGCGGCCTACCGCGCGCGGGCTGAGGATGTGGGCCTGCTCAAGGTGCGCTCTGCCACCGGCGAGATGGTGCCCCTGTCGGCGCTGATGAAGATGGAGCCCAGCTTCGGCCCCGAACGCGCCATGCGCTACAACGGCTACCTGGCTGCTGATGTGAACGGCGGCCCTGCACCCGGTTATTCATCGGGCCAGGCCCAGGCCGCCATCGAGCGCATTGCAGCCGAGACGCTTCCCCAGGGCATCACCTTCGAGTGGACCGAGCTGACCTACCAGGAAATCCTGGCGGGCAACTCTGCCGTGCTGGTGTTCCCACTGGCCATCCTGCTGGTGTTTCTGGTGCTGGCCGCGCAGTACGAAAGCCTCACCTTGCCGATCGCCATCATCCTGATCGTGCCCATGGGCATCCTGGCGGCCATGACTGGCGTGTGGCTGAGCAACGGCGACAACAACGTGTTCACGCAGATCGGGCTCATCGTGCTGGTGGGGCTGTCAGCGAAGAACGCCATCCTGATCGTGGAGTTTGCGCGCGAGCTGGAGTTTGCCGGGCGTACCCCCGTGCAGGCCGCCATCGAGGCCAGCCGCCTGCGACTGCGCCCCATCCTGATGACCTCGCTGGCCTTCGTCATGGGTGTGCTGCCCCTGGTGCTGTCCACCGGTGCGGGCGCCGAAATGCGCAGCGCCATGGGCGTGGCTGTGTTCGCCGGGATGATTGGTGTGACGGCCTTCGGCCTGTTCCTCACGCCCGTGTTCTACGTGCTGCTGCGCAAGCTGGCTGGCAACCGCCCACTGGTGGAGCATGGTGCGCATGTGGCGCCTATCTCGCACGCCCCAGGCACCGGTGGCACGGCCCACCCCGTGCTGGCAGCGCCGCGCAAAGAGCACGAGTGATGCTTCTGAGCACGCTGACAACAAACATCTTTGTGGCTCTCGCCACGTGCTCCGCGCTGCCGAATGCAGCGGGAGTAATGGCTGGGGCAGGAGAACAACCATGACCGATTTGCTTTTGACGAAAAACTCCACCGACGGTGCCCTTGCGGCGCGCAAGCGCAGCCTGCTGGCGCCCCTGGCCGCCGCCCTGGTGCTGGCCGGTTGCATGACCCAGCCCGTGGCCCCTGCGCCGCATGCGGGTGTGCCTGTGCCAGCCAGCTTCACGGCAGGGGGCGATGCGTTGCCCACGGCCCCCTGGACGGTGGCCGCCCCTGCCGAGGCGCAGCCGCGCGGCGAGTGGTGGCTGGGCTTTCAAGCCCCGGTGCTGGCCGACCTGGTGCAGCGTGCGGGCACGGCCAACACCAGCATCCAGCAGGCGGCAGCACGCCTGGCCGAGGCGCGCACGCTGCTGCGCTCTGCTGACGCCGCGCGCTCGGTGCAAGTGGGCGCCTCGGCGGGCGTTGCGCGCCAGGCCGGTGCCAACAGCACGGGCAGCGTGGTGCCATCCACGATGGGCACGGCGGGGCTCAATGCCTCGTACGAGCTGGACCTGTTCGGCCGCCTCTCGCAAACCAGCGACGCCGCGCGCCTGGACGCCGGCGCGCGCGAGGCCCTGCTGCAAAGCACGCGCCTGATGGTGCAGGCCGATGTAGCGCAAACGTACCTGCAACTGCGCGCCGTGCAGGCCGAGCAGGTGCTGGTGCAAGAGAGCCTGGCCGCGTACCAGGACACCCTGCGCCTGACGCAGCGCCGCCTGCAGGCGGGCGACGTGGCCGAGCTGGATGTGGCCCGTGTGCAGACCGAGGTGGCCGCTACCGAGTCCGATGCCCTGGCCTTGCAGCGCCAGCAGGCATTGCTCACCAACGCGCTGGCCGTGCTGGCGGGTGAGGTGGCCAGTGGCTTTGTGCTGCCGCCCGCGACGGGCGATGCTGCGTTGCCCGTGATCCCACCGGGCGTGCCCGGCACGGTGCTTGCGCGCCGGCCCGATGTATCGGCTGCGCAAACTGCCGTGCTGGCCGCGCAAGCGCGCGTGGGTGTGGCGCAGAAGGCTTGGTTCCCGGCCGTCACGCTCACGGGCAATGCGGGGCATGCGTCGCCCGAGCTGGGTGACCTGTTCAAGTGGTCGGCCCGTGCCTGGGGCGTGAGTGCGCTGCTGTCGCTGCCGATCTTTGACGGCGGCCAGCGCGACGCGCAGATCGAGGGCGCCAAGGCGCGCCTGGAGGCTGCGCTGGCGGACCACCGGGGGCAGGTGCTCAACGCGTTCCGTGACGTGGAGGATCAGCTGACCTCTCTGCGTTTGCTCTCCGGCCAGGCCGAGGCGCAGGGGCGGGCGGTGACGGCTGCGCGGCGGGCGACGCAGTTGTCGGATGTGCGGTATCGCAATGGGCTGGTGAGCCAGCTGGAGTTGCTGGACGCGCGGCGCAGCGAGTTGCGCAATCGGCGGCAGGAGCTGCAGGTGCGGACGGCGCAGTATGTGGCGACGGTGGGGTTGATTCGCGCGCTTGGGGGAGGGTGGGGGGATCAGCCTGCGGTGAAGTTGGCGCAGGTGTCGCAGTAGTTTTTGGGGTGATTTTGGTTGCTGGCGCTTATCTATAAAGCGCTGGCAGCTATTATTTTTGTAGTTCTTTGTTCTTGCGGACCCGTTCGGTCTGAGCTTGTCGAAGCCTTGGCGTGCTGGTTTGAAAAGCATGCTCGGGTTGAGGGCGGGAGCCGGGTTGTCGCCCCGGCAGGCGACTCACTTTCTTTTGCTTCGCCAAAAGAAAGTAAGCAAAGAAAAGGCGACCCCCAGTCTGCGACCCCTGCGCTGCGCTCCGGGGCAAACCTGCGGCGGGGCGGTTGCGGGGTGCGCCGTGGAACTCGCTTTGCGCTGCGCGCGCCGCTCGGACAACCACGGCGAGTCAGAGCACGAAGCATGGGCGCTCCGACGCCCATGCCACCCCACAACCGCCCCGCCGCAGGCGCAGCCAGCAGGGGTGAACAACCAAACATCCAACAGCCGAACAGCCACACGGGCCATCGCTGCGCTCGGCCCAGCTTTCGCAGCGCGTGGCGCTTGCGCCCGCGAGATTGGGCCGAGCAAAGCGATGGCCCGGATGGATGTCCGATTCGCGGGTTCCCTTCTGGATGCGCCTGGGGCGCGCAGGGCGCGGGGTGGCATGCGCGTCGGAGCGCGCATGCTTCGTGAACTGACTCACCGCAGTTGTCCGAGCGGAGCGCCGCAGGCGCGCAGCGAGTTCTGCGGTGCACCCCGTGACCGAGCACCCCAGGTTGCCCCGCAGCGCAGCGAAGGGGTCGCAGACAGTAGGGTCGCCCTTTCTTTGGTTCCTTTCTTTCGGCGACGCGAAAGAAAGGGACTCGCCCGCCGGGGCGACATCCCGGCCTCTGCCCTCAACCCAAGCACGCCGCCCAAACTAGAGAACGAGCTTCCACCGGCTCCGACAAGCTCAGCGCGAACGGGAAGGAGAGCCCCAATAACTATAAAAACAATAGCTGCTAGCGCTTATTCCAAAAGCGCCAGCAGCCAAAATCGTTCAAAAATCCCTTTCCATCACCCCTTCAACCACCCCCTCAACCTCCCCACCCCTTCCCCCAACCTCCCCACATCCCGGCTCGCAAAACACCACCGCAACCACCCCTGTGCCTCGCCCCCGAACGCACTGCCCGGCGCCAACCCCAACCCCGCCTCCCGCACCAGCAGCTTGGCCAGCGTCAGGCAGTCGTCGTAACCGTCGATGCGGAAGAACGCATACATGCCCCCACGCGGCGTGGCCACCGACACTCCCGGCACATCGGCCAGCAGCGGCACCAGCGTGTCCCGGCAGTTGCGTAGATGGTTCACCAGCGCAGGCGTCACCTCATCCGTGCGCTGCAGAGCCACCGTGGCCCCGCGCTGCACAAACACCGGCGCACACGAGGTGTTGAACTCGATCAGCTTGCCCACTGCGGGCGTCATGGACGGCGGCAGCACCAGCCAGCCCAGACGCCAGCCGGTCATCAAAAAGCTCTTGGAAAAGCTGTGCGTCACGATCAGCCGGTCCTCGGGCTCGGCCACATCCAGAAAGCTGGGGGCCGCGCCATTGGCCGTGTCGCCCGCGTAGTACAGCCGCTCGTACACCTCGTCCGCCAAAATCCATGTGCCGGTGCGGCGGCAGTGCGCGAGGATGGTGGCTTGTTCCTCGCGCGTCAGCGTCCAGCCCGTGGGGTTGTTGGGCGCGTTGACGACCAGCAGGCGCGTGCCGGGCGTGATGGCGGCCAGCAGCGTATCCATGTCCAGCTGCCACGCGCCGTGCACGTCGGCCACCAGCGGCACAGTGCGCACCTGCGCACCCAGAATGCGCGGCTGCGCCACCAGGTTGGGCCACACGGGCGTCACCAGCACCACCTCGTCGCCCGCGTCCACCAGCGCCTGCACGGCCACCATCAAGCCGTTCACACCGCCGGACGTGACAGCAATCCGGTCGAACCATGCATCGGTGTGCTGCTGCGGGTGCAGGCCGTGCATGTAGCCCGCAATCGCGTGGCGCAGTTCGGGCAGGCCCAGGTTGTGGGCGTAAAAGGTCTCGCCCTTTTGCAGCGACGCAATGGCCGCGTCGCGGATGAAATCGGGCGTCACCTCGTCGCTCTCGCCAAACCAGAACTTCAGCACATCGCTGCGCCCCAGGCCTTCGTTGGCCACTTCGCGGATGCGCGACTCTTCGAGGCTTTGGACTACTTCTCGCATGCAATCTCCTTGCGTCAACAACCTTCCCATCATCGCAGCGATTCTCCAACCTGCTGACGCAGCCATGGCGGACCGAAGGCCGCGGAGCAGGCCAGGCGAGCAAACGCCGTGGAGCGGGCTTTGCCTGGCCACAGGCGTTGTCCCCCGGTGGGGGAAGGGCGCCGAAGGCGACTCAGGGGGCTTGGTCGCTGCAGGCGTATAGTCGTTTTTTCGATTTTTTTGGCTGACCCCACCGCTCATGACCTATCCCAACACCCAGCTCTTCATCGCAGGCCAGTGGCAAGACGCCGCCGAAGGCAAGACCCTTGCCGTGTTCAACCCCGCCACGGGCAAAGAAATCGGCCGTGTGGCCCATGCCACCAAGGTCGATTTGGACCGCGCGCTGGAGGCCGCACAAAAGGGCTTTGAAGCCTGGCGCGACATGCCCGCCGCCGAGCGCGCCAAGACCATGCGCCGCGCGGCCGCCCTGATGCGCGAGCGCGCCGAGGCCATTGCCGCCATCATGGTGCAGGAGCAGGGCAAGCCCCTGGCCGAGGCCAAGGTCGAGACCATGGCATCGGCCGACATCATCGAATGGTTTGCTGACGAATCGCTGCGCGTGTACGGCCGCATCGTGCCGTCGCGCAACCTCAAGGCCACGCAGATGGTGCTGAAGGACCCAGTGGGCCCCGTGGCGGCCTTCACGCCCTGGAACTTCCCCATCAACCAGGTGGTGCGCAAACTGGCTGCCGCGCTGGGCGCCGGTTGCTCCATCCTGGTCAAGGCTCCCGAAGAAACCCCCGCCAGCCCCGCCGAGTTGATCCGCGCGTTTGCCGATGCCGGCGTGCCCGCAGGCACCGTGGGTCTGGTCTATGGCGATCCGGCTGAAATCTCCAGCTACCTGATTCCGCACCCCATCATCCGCAAGGTCACGTTCACGGGTTCCACGCCCGTGGGCAAGCAGCTGGCCGCGCTGGCGGGCAAGCACATGAAGCGCGTGACGATGGAACTGGGCGGCCACGCCCCGGTCATCGTGGCCGAAGACGCCGACCTCGAACTGGCCATCAAGATCGGCAGCGGGGCCAAGTTCCGCAACGCAGGCCAGGTCTGCATCTCGCCCACCCGCTATCTGGTGCACGAGAGCATCCGTGCCGATTTCGTGGCTGCCTTCGCCAAGTACGCACAGGGCCTGAAGGTGGGCGATGGCCTCACGGCCGGCACGCAGATGGGCCCGCTGGCCAACCCCCGCCGCATCACAGCGATGGCCGACCTGATGGCCGACGCCGTGCAGCAGGGCGCCACGCTGGTGACGGGTGGCGAGCGCATTGGCAGCGAAGGCAACTTCTTCCAGCCCACGGTGCTGAACGACGTGCCCCTCTCGGCCCGCATCGTGAACGAAGAACCCTTTGGCCCCGTGGCTGCGATTCGTGGGTTTGAAAAGATCGAAGACGCCATTGCCGAAGCCAACCGCCTGCCGTTTGGTCTGGCCGGCTATGCGTTCACCTCGTCTCTGAAGAATGCGCACCTGCTGGCCCAGCGCCTGGAAGTGGGCATGTTGTGGATCAACCAGGCCGCCGCACCTGCGGCCGAGCTGCCGTTTGGCGGCCTGAAGGATTCGGGCTATGGCTCCGAGGGTGGCCCCGAGGCCATCGAGGCGCACCTGAACACGCGCCTGGTCTCGATCATGAACGTGTAAGGACGAAACGCCGGAGAGCTGGCGCGGCAGGGCTGTCGCGCGCAGCCCGGCTGCGGGTGCGGCCCAGTCAAAGCTTGCGCGCGATCTTTCCGGAGCCTTCCTGCGAGATCGTCCGCAGGCTTTTGTTTTTGCGCGCTGAACCAGTCTGACAAGCAGTGCCAGGGCAGCCGCGAAGAAATCGATTGACGTGGCCTGTCAAATACATATCATGATATATATCTAAGGAAAAAACATGATCCAAGACGTCGTCAAGGAACTCGGATTCCTCACCCTCGGCACCCGCTTCAAGCGTATTGGCGAGGCGCTGCAGGCGCAAACGCAGGCACTGTTGACCCAGCACGGCATCGACATGCCTGCAGCGCACTTCCCGCTGTTGGCGGCGCTGGATTGGCATGGTGCGCTGGGGGTGGGCGAGCTGAGCCAGGCCGTCGGCGTCAGCCAGCCGGTGGTCACGCGCTCCTTGAAAGGGCTGGAAGACAGCGGGCTGGTGCAGTCGGAGGCGGTGGAGGGTGACCGGCGTGTGCGCCGCGTGGCGCTTAGCTCGCAAGGCCAGGCACTTGTGCAGCGGGCGCAACGCGATGTCTGGCCCGTGCTGGAAGCCTCCGTAGCCCAGGTGTGTGCGTCGCTTGAAGGCCCCTTGCTGGACCAGTTGGAGGCGCTGGAGGCGGGGCTCGCGCGCACCTCGCTGCTGCAGCGCTCGGCTGTCACCATCGCCGCAGAGCACGCTACAGGCCGTCGCAAAAAAACTCCCCGTGCCCCAGGAAAGGAAACAGCACGATGACCACCACCAACCCCTTCGACCGGCCCGTCTGGGCATCGCTGACCTCCACTCCCGGCCTGGCAGAAGGTGGCGACCTGGCCAAGCGCTACCGGCGGGACGTCAACCTGTTTGCTTCGGCCCGGGATGACGCCGATGACGCCAGCCTTGCCGCGCTGGCCGGTCTGGTGGCTGAGGGGGAATCGGTCTTCGTGCTGCAAGCGCAGCCCATGCCGGTGCCCAAGGGGCTGCAGGCCCTTCGCCGCGCCGAGGGCGTGCAGATGGTGGCCGGGCGGGCTATTGCAGCCGAGCCTGGCGCGGAGGCCGTCGTCGTGCTGGGTGATGCCGATGCTGCCGCCATGCTGGCCCTGGCGCAGTTGACTGAGCCCGGCCCGTTCCTTGCGCGCACCCACACCATGGGCCGCTTTGTGGGCATCCGGTCCGAAGGTGTGCTGGTGGCCATGGCGGGTGAACGCATGCGTTTTGAAGGCGGCACCGAAGTGAGCGGCGTGTGTGTCCACCCCGAGTTTCGAGGGCGCGGTTTTGCCCGCCGACTTTCATCCGTGGTGGCGCACGCCATTCAACAGCGGGGGGACCAGCCTTTTTTGCATGCCTGGACCACGAATGAAGCGGCCATTGCCTTGTACGAAAGCCTGGGGTTTCAAATCCGCACGGAGGTGCAGGTGGCTGTCTTGGGAAAATAACGCAGTAGACCGGCTGAGGACACGCCATCCCAGACCGCCGCATTTTATGCTTGCCATCTCAAGGGGCTAAGCGGACTTGGGATAATGAAATTCTGAAGAGTGAAAATAAAATACACCAAGCCATTCGATATTTTTTTGTGGGATCAATTGAGTTAAGCAAAAATTAATCTGGCATGGCTACCATCGAACCGTCATTCCACTGGAGGTCTATCGATGAACCATGCTGTGAGAAACGCCGCTGCGAGCGCGGTGGGAGTCTTGGCCTTGGCGGTGTCCGCGCTGGCGGCGGAGGCCGACAAGCCGCCCGTCCAGTCGGCGGGGCCATCCAGTTTCAGTCGCGAGCGCACTGAAGATGTGTGTACGCGGGAGCCGCGAAGCCAGTGGTTGCCTGAGGCGGAAATGCGCCTGCTGGCGGAGTTTCGTGGCTACAAAATTGCCACATTCAAAATCGCCAATGGCAGTTGCTACGAAATATACGGATTCAAGAGTGGCAATATGGTCGAGGCCTATTTTGACCCCGTCACGTCGAAACTCGTGCGGCAGAATATTGCCAAATAAAATCGCTGCCAAAAGGCTGGATGCTGTGGCGTAAAAAAACCCCGCACTCCAAAGAAGTGCGGGGGTAAATAGCTGTATGTCTGCCCTCCCACCAGTTAGGGCAGCAGCGGGATCAGGCCATCAGAAGTTGTGGCGCACACCCATCGCGAAGGAGCTGAAGTCGTTGCCCGCAGTGGCCACGCCGTAGCTGGCGTTGTGGTTGTTGTTGATGCGGGTGTAGTACGTGTAGATCTTGGTGCGCTTGCTCAGGTTGTAGTTGTAGCCCACGGTGTACTGGGTGGCGGCGCTGTCGGCCACGTTGGAGTACTTGCCGGCACGGCCCACGTTCAGGTGGAATTCCGACACGCCCATGATGTAGGCACCCGACAGGCGCACGTTGGTGCGGTTGCCGCCGTTGGCGAAGAACACGTTCTTGTCGCGCTGAACGTAGGCACCCACCACGAAGGGGCCGGTCGAGTACGAAGCACGCACCGCGAACTGGTTCTGGTCGTCCAGCTTGGAGTAACCGGCGCCCAGGCCCAGCTTGCCGATCTCGTAGTTGGCAGCCAGGTCGAGGCTGTTCTTGCCGCCGGTGCCGCTGGCTTGCTCATGCATGGCCCAGCCGGCTTCGAACGTGGCGCCGCCCAGGCTGGGGGCGCGATAGGCGATCTTGTTTGCGTCGCGGGCTGGGTAGGCGTACAGCGCATCCGACGACGAACCGGTGTCGTGGTTGTGGTTGCTGATGAAGTCAGCGGTGGCGTAGTAGGACTCCGAAGTGAAGTTGCCCAGACGCAGCATGCCGAAGCCCCCGGCAAGGTTCACTTCGCTCTGGCGGCCGAAGAAGGTGGAGCTTGTGGCGCCGGTGCTGGAGTCAAAGCCGCTTTCCAGCTGGAAGCCTGCCATCAAACCGCCGCCCAGGTCTTCCTGGCCCTTGAAGCCGAAGCGGGAGGAGTTGTTGAACAGGCCGGTCTTGGACACATTGCCTTCTTTTTGGTGCTCGAACGTGGTGTTGACCCGGCCGTACAGGGTGACGCTGCTCTGTGCAAAGGCAGCAGACGTACCCACCAGGGCCAGCGCGGCGAGGGCGCAGCGGTTAATCGTTTTCATTAGCAAGGTTTCCTTAAATCAAATTTTGTTTGATGACAAATAATCACCGGCCAAAAACGCACAGGGGTGATGCTTTCGGGCCGTCGCTACAAGCAAGTTTGATGCCTGTGGTGATGTGATCGTTGCACTTTGCAACGGAGGGGGATGCTAATGGCCTATTTGTATGTCCGCCACAGGGGTAAACACCTTTTACCCGTGGGGGTGTTGGTGCTGTGCAACAAAGTGGAAAATTTTTCCTGCAGCGCCCCGGCTGGGCTCTGGGGTGCATCGCCGATGTCGATGGTGCAGACCCGTCCGGGCGAGCACCGATGCGGCGCACGGGGTTCTGTGGTCGCAGGCTCAGCACGCGGCGGGTGGGGAGTGTAGGCCTGGTCGCGTGCAGTTCCGGCGATCAAGTCGTAACAGGCTTCAGAGACTTCGGGGCCAATCAAATGCTCGGATTGATATGGCGCCCATCAGGAACGATATTTCTGAGGCGGCTAGATAATCGCTTCTACCAGGGCGCGGGCCATGGTGGGTGCTGTTGAGTATTTGCCGGTGTCGACAGATATATAGTTTCCGAGTCTTTGAATGCCATATTCCGAACGGGAGTGCAATGTGGAATCTCGGTCCGAAAGCACACCTTGCCCGACAGCAAAGACCCATCCGCCTTGAATGGTGGAGCGCTCCGCTTGCTCGCGAATTTGTGCTACCCACGGTAACAAGGATTGGAGATGGTCGAAAATGGAGTTTGGCAAGTTCTCCAAATTCTGGGCAGTCAAATGAGGCTCCGGTGGTGAAATATCGGAGCTGTCCACGCGCAAGCCATCGGAATACCAGGAGAGATAGAAATCCCGCCCATTGTAATTTTTGATGTCTCCGAAGGGGCCGGTGGCAATGACCACGCAAGGCGTATGAACCGGTTCTTTGGTGCGCAAGAACAGGGATTGGCGGTATCTGTGTGACCAAACTCCCGTGGGCTCCAGCCCAGCAGTTCGGTCTATGGCCAATCGGCCTTGCCACAGCGAGTTGATGACGTAGTCGAATGGTCCAAAGATGCCTTCGGAAGTTTCAATTTCCCACTTGCCGTCGATTCCATCTTTTGCGGGGCGCACCGCCGTGATGCGGGTTTTCATAAACTGCTGGATCGATGCTTCTGCATCCATCGCAGGTATGAATCGTTCAGCCACCCAATTGGTGTCAACGGACCTCTCAGGAGTCCGAAAGCCCGCAACAATATCTGTCGATGAGGTCAATCCAGCCAGTTCGGAAGCGCTCAGAGTGTGAATCCGACTGTCAGACGCATCTGCCAAATATTGCGCCGCATCTGGGTGATTGCGTACACGCTCGACGACCTTCTCCATGTACGTCTTCATTTCTGCTGCAGATGTCACGGATTTGCGGTGACACAGGTACAGATCATCTTCGGAAGTGATCGCTGGAGCGAGGGATGTACCGACCAATTCCTCGATCAAGGGGCGAAATTTGAGCCCGCCGGGAATGACACGGTCCGCAGTGCTCAGGGACGGATCTGCGCTGTAGAGGCAGCCTAAGTGGATTTTCCCTTCATTCCATCGGCTCGCTGCGCTGAATGGTTGCTCTGCCATATCGAAGACAGATACTTCGATTCCTTTGCGGGCCAGAAATATCGCAGTCGAACAGCCCATGATTCCGGCGCCAAGGATCGCAATTCGGGGAGTCTTTCGCATTTATATCAGTTCCAGGTGGATATATATGAATCTGGATCATACGGTTCGCTGGCCAATACCAATAGTACGGAATTCGAGACGAGGTAAGTCTGGCGGCACCACACGCCTGCGCCCAAAAGGAGTCCTGGCCCCGCTGGGGTGAGCGCCGTAGTGGCTTCTTCGTCCCCCTTTCTGAGCAAAAGGTCGATTTTCCCTTGCAGGCAAATGAGCAGTTGTTCCCCACTGCGGTGACCATGCTCCCCCCGGATGGAGCCGGCGGGGACGCCTGTTACGGTGAATACGCGGCGTGGCATGAACGGAAGGTGGTCGAAGTCGAGCGGTAGCAGGTTGCCACGCTCGTCTGAATGAATGGGGAGATCAACCAAGCGAGCGCGCCCTCCAAACCAGCTCGAACAGGATGCCGGGTCGGTGGTATTTATCACTTGCCCTCGCCGAGTCGATCAGGATTATTGTGGTAGAGCCATCTTGCCAAGGGACTGGCAAGCGTGAGCTTTTGCTCAGTGGTAAGGCCGGATATCCAGATTTCGCGCATTATGGCCGCGTAAACTTCATAGATCTGGTGCTTGGAAAACTGCCAGCTTCTCGATAAGCTTCCAGGCTTGTAATACTTGTAGCACAGGGTTTTGGGAACCCGTGCGAATTCTCCCAAAAGGCTCATATGGAACAGCCATGGCCAGTCTGCCGAAAATTCTCCCGCGTGGTGGGTTTTGAGGCCGTTGATTTGCCGAGCTTGACCAAGGCGGAATAACCCTCGGTTGGGCACCCACCATTTATTTTTTCCACTCATCATGAGAACACCCCGCTGAACCGGGTCACGAACGCCTTCAAGTTCGGTGAATACCCAGTGTTCTTCCGTTCCGTTGGTGTTTGTCAGGTGAACGTCCGAATAACTCATGACGACCTCTGGCCGTGCGTCAAGCACTTCTGCCAGCAGCGTGATGTAGTCAGGGTTCAGGATGTCATCATGAAATGCAAAAAGTACGTAATCAGCTTCGGCCTGGTTGAGCAAAAAGTTGCAGTTGCCCACATACCCTAGCCGCTGCGATTGGCGGATTACTCGGAAACGAGCATCTTTCTGAGCATGGGCGATGCAAATCTCATAGGTCGAATCATTGCACTCATCGACAGAGACGATGACTTCCAGGTGTGGGTAAGTCTGGGCTGAGAGAGAGTCGAGGGTTGCTTGAATGAACGCCGAAGACTGCCACGCCGGAACCAGCGCGGCCACTTTGGAGGGCTTTGAATGGGGTTGCATGGGTTGGGTGAAGTGAACGCCAACGCCCAGTGTAGTGGGACTGAACAGGTGGGCGGTGCGGTAACCCGCCCACCTCCACTTCACGCCTGCTGTGTGCATGAATGCCGAGGCAGAGTGGGGGCTCAGTTGGGGCACCCCACGGCGTACCCCCAGTGCGCTTGGGGCGCCCCTTCCAGTCGTTAAAACCGGTACGTCGAAGTCAGCGTGTACGTCCGCGCCTGCCCATAGAAACAATCCCCTCGCGCCAGGCACTGCGTGATGTGCACCTTGTCCGCCAGGTTCACCACGTTGAAGGCCACGCGCCAGTCGCCGGCGTCATACGCCACCATGGCATCGGCCAGCGTGGCGGCCGGGGTGCTGATGGCGCTGGTGCCGCTCCACTGCGAGCCGGTGTAGCGCACGCCAGCGCCCACCGTCCAGCCGCCACGGCCTTCGCTGGCGAAGCGGTGGCTCAACCAGGCCGAGGCGGTATGGCGCGGGGTGCTGGCCACGGGCTGGCCCTGGTCGCCGGTGTTGCTGCGGCTGATCTTGGCGTCAGTGAAGGCATAGCCCACGGTGAAGTCCCAGTTGCGCGCCAGGCTGGCCTGCACTTCGGCCTCGAAGCCCTTGACCTTGACTTCGCCGATCTGCAGGCTGTTGAGCGGGTTGGTCGGGTCGGTGGTCTTGCGATTCTTCTCGCGCAGCTGGTAGACGGCGGCGAAGGCGTTGATGCCCTGGCCGGGGGGCTGCCATTTCACACCGGCCTCCCACTGCTCGCCGCGCTGGGGCTTGAAGGGGGTGCCGTAGGCATTGGCGCCGCCCAGCGGCTGGAAGGACTCGGAGTAGCCCGCATACGGTGCCCATCCACCATCCATCTGGTAGGTGACGCCCGCGCGTTTGCTCCAGGCCTTGTCGTCGGATGCAGCGGCGGGTCGGCCTTCGGTGTCGCTCTTGGCGTTGTCGTGGCGCAGGCCCAGCGTTGCGGTCCAGCGGCCCCACTTGATCTGGTCCTGGGCGTAGAAGCCCAGCTGGCGCTGCTCGACGCTGGGCACGCGTGCCAGGGCCGATGCCGGTGGCGCCGTGAAGTTGCCGTACACGGGGTTGTACACATCGATGGCCGGTGCCACGGCGCGCCAGCTTTGCTGGCCCCAATGGTTGCGCTGCACATCGAGGCCGCCGAGCACGGTGTGCTCGGTTTCACCCCAGCGCAGCTTGCCTTCGACCTGCGTATCTACCAGCAGCATGCGCGCGTTGCCCAGTGTCCACGATGCGTCGCGCAGCACGGTGCGGTTGTCGGCGTTGAACACCGGGCGCGCGGGGCGGCCCAGTGCGGTGTTGGCGGCGAAGCTGGTGTACAGCGTGCGGTAGTCCACGTTGCTCACGCTGCGGCGCAGGTTCTGGCGCACGGTCCAGGCGCTATCGATCTGGTGGCTGAAGAGGTAGCCCCAGGAGGTGCTTTCGGAGTTGTAGCGGTCCCAGCCGGGTTCGCTGATGAAGGTGTTGGTGGGGATCTGCCCGTAGTGGTTGGGCAGCTGCGTGCCCTGCCACGGGAAGAAGCCGATGAGCGAGCCGCTCTTGTCCTTCTGGTGCGTGAGCTGCAGCGTGAGCGAGGTGGCGGCGCTGGGCTTCCAGGTGACGGTGGGGGCGATCACTACGCGGTCGTCGCGCACATGGTCCACCTGCGTGTCGCTGTCGCGGCCCACGGCCACCAGGCGGTAGAGCCATTCGCCGTCCTGCGTGAGCTTGCCGGTCATGTCGGCGGCGAGCTGCTTGCGTGCGTTGCTGCCCAGCTGCACTTGCACTTCGCGCTGCGTTTCGGCTTGCGGGCGCTTGCTGGTGAGGTTGAGCACACCGCCCACGCTGCCCTGGCCATACAGCACCGACGAGGGGCCGCGCAGAAACTCGACACGCTCCAGCGTGTAGGGGTCGGGCCGGGTGTCGTTCCAGTACCCGATGAAGCGCACCATGCCATCAAGATACTGCGTCACGTCGCCGCCGCGCGCCTTGAAGGTGTCCTGGCGGCTGTCGAAATAGTTGGACACCGCCCCCGCCGTATACGCCGTGACCTGGCGCAGCGTCTGCACACCCTGCGCTTCCATCTGGTCGCGCGTGATCACGCTGATGGCCTGGGGTGTTTCGATGAGGGGCGTGTCGGTTTTGGTGGCGCTCAGCGCACGCTTGGCCACAAAGCCGGTGACCGGCGCGGTGGGGCTTTCCTGCTCGGCGCCCGCACTCACGGTGACGGGGGCCAGGGCTTTCTCTGCAGCGGGCGCCGCGGGTGCGGTGGGGACCGTGGGTGTGGCCTGCTGCGCATGGGCCGCGCCGCACAGGGCAAGCAGGGCCGCGTGTGCGATGGCGGTGCGGCAAACGGTGATGCCAGATTGCATGGTGCTGTTTCTCCGATGGTTGAAAAAAAGGGGACAGGCCCGAAGGCCAGGCACGGCGCGCGGCGTGGCTGGCGTGTCTTGCTTTTGGGGCTGGCGATGGACAGGCGCAGCCTTGGCGCCGGTCTTCAGAACGTGTAGTCCAGCGACACCTGCAGGCTGCGTGGCGTGCCCGGCACCACGGCGCCAAAACCGGCGGCGGTGGTGGTGCCATCCAGGTAGTAGCGGCGATTGCCCGCGTTCTTCAGGTTGGCCTGCAGCCGCACGCCACCCGCAAATTGGTAGCCCACGGCCAGGTCCACCACGGTGTAGGCGGGCAGGCGCCACTTGTTGTCGTTGGCGATGAACTTGTCGCCCTGGTGCACCAGGCCACCACCCACCCACAGGCCGGGCAGCTGGGGCAGGCGGTACTGCGTCCACAGCGATGCGTTGCGGCGCGTGGCCAGCGCAACGCGGTTGCCCACGTTGGCACCGGCCGTGGTGTCGGCCAGTACCTTGGGGGCGTGGAAGCTGGCGTTGGCCGTCACCGTCCAGCCGGGGGTGATGCGGCCCTGCAGCTCCAGCTCGATGCCCTTGATGCGCTGGCGCGCGGTGAGCACCGAGTAGCCGGGGTGCGCCGGGTCGGTGGCGGGGGCGTTGGTCAGCTCCAGGTCAAAGGCAGAGACGGTGGTCATCAGGCGTTGGTTCAGCCATTCCTGCTTCCAGCCCACTTCCAGCTGCTTGCCTTCCGAGGGCGGGGCCGACTGCGCACCCCACACCAGCGTGCCCGAGTTGGCCTGGAACGAGCGCGCATGGCTGGCATACAGCATGGTGCCGGGGCGAGGCTCCCAGCTGATCGCCGCGCTCGGCTGTGTCTTGCTCACGTCGGTGACGGGCGTGGTGTAGGCGTCTTTGAAGCGGTCGTGGCGCAGGCCCAGCAGCAGGCCGAAATCGCCCAGCACCATGCGGTCTTGCACAAACACGCCGGTATTGCGCGCGTCGGAGGAGAGCTTGCCCACGCCGGTGGAGGCCACCGGTGGCACCAGGCCTGAAACGGGGTTGTAGAGATCGATGGCGCCCAGGGTGCCCGTGGTGCGCGCGCCATAGAAGCCCGCAATCGCGCGCCAGTCCAGGCCCGCCAGCACCGTGTGCTTGACCGCGCCGGTCTGCAGCTGCGCGCGCAGTTCGGCCAGAGCCGTGTCCGACGTGTATTTTTGCCCCGGCGCCATCCAGTAGCCGCGCGCCACCCGGCCGTTGGTCACCGGGCCCATGGGCGACACGATGTTCACGTTGCGAAAGGTCTCGTTGCGCGACAGGTGCACGCGGCCTTCCAGCTGGTCCGAAAAGCGGTGCTGCAGCTCGGTGGAATAAAAGCGCAGATGGCCATCGGTTTTCAACCAGGGCTCGCCGTAGAACGCGCCCACCGGCAGCACGTCCGCGCTGCGTGGATTCTTGGGGTCGGGCACGGCCAAACCGGAGGTCGAAGTGCCGTCGATGCTTTGGGTCTCGGCCTGCGCACGCCAGACGGTGTCGGGCGTGATCTGCCACTCCAGGCTGCCCGCCACGCCCTGTTTGCGCGGGGTGTTGCCGTCCACAAAACTGCCGCCCCGGCTGGCGCCGCCGTCCAGGCGGTAGCGCAGCGTGCCGTCGGTGTTTAGCGGGCCGGTCAGGTCAAACTCGGCACTGCGCCAGCCATGGCTGCCTGCGCCGATCTTCACGGTGCGCAACGCTTCGGCCTGGGGCCGCTTGCTCACGTAGTTGACGAGGCCGCCGGGCGCGACCTGGCCAAACTCCAGGGCGGCCGGGCCCTTGATGACTTCCACCCGCTCGATGTTGAACAGCGGTGGGTCCAGCAGGTGGATGAACTTGGCGCCGTCGCGCAGGAAGTTGTAGGTGTTGTTGGCCCACAGCCCCCGGATGGAGAACTGCGAGTACGAGCCGTAGTACTCGCTGCGCGACGACACGCCCGAGGCATTGCGCAGCACATCGCGCTCGGTGGTGGCCATCTGCTGCTCCAGCAGCGCGTTGTCGATCACGCTGACCGAGCGCGGCGTCTCCAGCACCGACAGGCCCAGGCGCGAGCTGCTTTGCGCCCGCCGTGCGGGCGTGGCGGCTTCGCCTGCCGTGGAGTCGATGACATCGACCTGGCGCAAGGAGGGGGCGGCTGCTGGAGCGTCGGAGGGTATAGGTGCGGGTGCTGTGCTGTTCTGCGCGAACGCGGTGCCGCACACAGCCAGCAGCGCGGCGTGCGCCACAGCGGTGCGCAAGAGATTGGGGTAAATCATGGCGCTATCGGATTAATAGCTGTCGGCGCTTGTTGGTAAAGCGCTACAGCCCGTTTTTGTTGATATGAATGCCGACCGCCCGGGCGTGCCAAGGCAGCGCCACGCGCCGCGAGAGGGCGGTGGCTTGTGGTTAGGAGCCTGTGCGGCAGCCGGGGCTCAGTGGGCCTTGGGCGGCTCGGGCAGGGCAGGCGACGCCATGCCGTCGGCCAGCACAAAGGTGAGCGTGGTCACGTAGCTGGCTTCGCCGTACTTCTCGCCTTGCACTTCGCCGGGGGTCTTGTCGCTGTGCTTTACCTCGGCCACGTACTGGCCCTTCCAGGGGGTGACGAAGGTCACCGTGCCGTCTTCACCCGCCTCGGCTTCGCGCGTCCAGCCCGACGGGGCGGCCAGCTGCACCTTGGCCTTGGGCAGCGGCGCACCCTTGTAGACCACCTTCAGCTCGCCGGGCTTGCCGGTGGGCACCAGGTCCAGCGGCGCGGTGGGTGCCACGGGCTTGGCCAGGCTGGCCACCCAGCGGGCCGAGGGCTGCCAGATCATGGCAGGCAGGTTGCGCTTGCTGCGGTCGATCAGCGGGTAGCTGGCGGCGGCGAACAGCGTGTCGGGCGTTCCCGTGGTGGCGTAGACAAATGCGTCTTTGGCGAGCTGGCCTTCCACGCGCTGGGCGGCGGCACCCGCGCGTTGTTGTTCCAGTGCGGGCACACCCTTGAACTGGTCCAGCCGGCCGGGCGAGGTCTCGCGCAGGTTCTCGTTGAACTCGCCAAAGTGCAGGCGTGCCTGGCCGCCAGCGTTTTCGAGCCAGACCTGGTGGGCATGGGCAGAGTTCACCGCGGTGAGGGCGGCGCAGGCCAGCAGGGCGGACAGCAGCGGGGCTTGGAGGCGTTGGTTCGAGGACATGGACGTTTTCCTTTCGGTGGTTTTAGTGACAGCAAAAACAGCGGAGCGCAGTGCTCCACACCCCCGGCGCTACAGGGGAAAAATACTCATTTTTTGATAGCTGCCTGCGCTTGTTGGATAAGCGCTGGGTGGCTTTTTGGCCCTGAAACGGGTCTTGGCAATGCCTGTGTGGCGCGGGGTGCCGCTCTAGAAGTCCACGCTCACGCTCAGCGACAAGGTGCGCGGCGCACCCACCACCAGGTAGCCCGAGCCGGGGTAGCCGCCGACTGAGGCCCAGTAGTTGCGGTTGGTCAGGTTGTCGATGCGGGCGCGCAGTGTGACGAGCTTGCCTTGCACTTCCGTCATATAGCGGGCACCCACGTCGAGCCGGTTCCAGCCGGGCACGCGCAGGGTGTTGGTGGCGTTGGCATAGCTGGCGCCGGTGTGCACCCAGCGGCCGTCCACGGCCAGGCCCGGCACGCCGGGCACGTCCCATTCCGCCCCCAGGTTGGCTTGCAGCTTGGGCACACCGATGACGCGCTGGCCGTCGGTGGCGGCAGCGCCGGTGGTCAGCTGCTTGGCATCCAGCCAGGTCAGGCCGCCCAGCAGACGCAGGCCCTTGGTGGCCTCGCCTTGCACGGCCAGCTCGATGCCCTGGTGGCGGTCCTTGCCGCTGGTGCTGAAGAGGTTGGCCGTGTTCAAAAACGCACGCGGCTTGGTGGTGGAGAACAGCGCCACGCTGCCGCCCACGCGGCCGGCGTCAAATTTGATTCCCACTTCCTTTTGTTTGGAGACATACGGCGCCAGCATCTCGCCACGGTTGGTAGCCGTGCTGGGCGCGGTCTGGCCCTGGCTCAGGCCTTCCACATAGTTGGCATACACCGACAGGCTTTTGTCCACCTTGTAGACAGCGGCCAGCAGCGGGCTGGTGCGGCTCTGGTCGTAGCGGTCGGTATGCAGCGCGGTGCCGTAGTCGTAATTGGCGATCTCCATCTTCTGATGGCGCAAGCCCACGGTGAAGAGCATGCGGTTGTCCATGAACGCCATCGTGTCGCCCAGCGCAACGCTGGTCAGGCGCGTGCTGCCGGTGCGCAGGGGATTGGCCAGGTCGCCGCCAAACAGGGTGTTTGCGCTGAAGCCCGGCAGGCTGGTGGCTATGGGGTTGTAAAGATTGGTGGCGTGCGTGTTGCGCCAATCCATGGCGTAGGCGTTCTTCTTTTCGAAGTCGTAGTGCGACGCCACCGCCACCCATTCATGCCCCGCGCTGCCGGTCTGCAGCTTGCCACGCAGGCCCAGCTCGCCGGTGTTCACGCTGTCCTTGCGGGTGTTGTCAAAGCGGTAGGTGGTGGCGGCGCCGCTGGCGGCGTTGGTCACCGTGAGGTTGGCCAGTGAATTGGCTTCTTCGCCACGGCGCGCGCCCGCCGCAGCCCAGGCCGTGGTGCTGGGCGACAGGTCCCACTCGCCACGCAGCGTGCCGAACACATCGCGCTCGTTCGAGTAGCTCCAGGGCTGGGCAAAGTTGGTCTGGTTGTCGGGCACGCTCGGCACCGTGGTCACAGCGCTGCCGAGCGTGACGTTGGTGCGGGTGTTCTTGAGCTTGTGGTCCTGCCAGCCGATATCGCCCGACAGGCGCACGTCACGGCTGCGCCAGTCCAGGCCCACGGCCAGCAGGCCGAGCTGCACGTCTTCGTGGTCCACCGCCGTACCGCCATTGCGGGCAGCAGCATTCACGCGGATGCCAGTATTGCCATCCGGGCCGAAGCGGCGGGCAATGTCGGCCGCCACCTGCGTCTGGCCGCCGCTGGCCACGCCAAAGGTCACGCGGTTCAAAGGCTCGTTGGGCGCGCGCTTGGGCAGCAGGTTGATGCTGCCGCCCAGGCCGCCGCCGTTGGGGCTGGCGCCATTCAAAAAGGCCGATGCGCCGCGCAGCACCTCCACACGCTCAAACAGCTCGGTGGCGATGTACTGGCGCGGCAGCAAGCTGTACAGGCCGTTGTAGGCCGTGTCGTCCGAATCGAGGATGAACCCCCGGATGAAGAACGCCTCCTGAAAATTGCCAAAGCCACGTGCCACGCGCACCGTGGGGTCGTTCTGCAGCACATCGCCCACGCTGCGGGCATGGCGGTCCTGGATCAGTTCGTTGGTGTAGCTGGTGATGGAAAACGGCGTGTCCATCGCGTCCTTGGTGCCCAGGATGCCCGCACGGCCCCCACGGGCCACCTGGCCGCCGGGGTAGGCGGGCGACAGGCCTTGCGCCGATGCGTCGGCGCTGGCGTTCACGATGACGGTGGACAGGGTTTTGCCGTCGGGCTCGGTGACGCTGGTCGTCGCTTGCGCCCAAGCGGCAGGCGCGCCCAGTGTGAAGAGCAGGGCGGCGGCCAGTGCGGCTGGGGTCAGGGCAGGGCGGCGAGGGGAATGGGAATTGCGCATGGCGTGCTGAAGGTGCGGGGAATGTTCAGAGTGGCGTGGCGTTGGCGTTGGTGCCCGCTTCGTCGGCATCGGTGTGGGGTTTGTCATGGGCGCGTTGCGCAGTGGCCTTTGGCGTGGTGCGCGGCCAGCAGGTCCAGCCCATCACCGCCACCGGAATGCCCAGACCCACCCACGACCACCAGTCGCCCCAGGTGTCGGACACCAGTGCCGTGATGAGGCCGGTGGTGGTCAGCACACCCATCACGATGGGCCAGCCCCACAGCGACCAGAAAGGGCTTTGCTTCATGCGCGGCCCTCCGTGCTTGGCAGCGTGCCGCCAGTGCGTGCGGCAGCCGTTGGCGGCAAGCCGGTGTGGCCTTGCACGGTGGCTTCCGCCGTGGTGGTGCTGATACTGACGTTGTTCGCGCTGCCCACCTGCACACCTTTGCGCAGCCACAGGTACAACCCGCTGCCCAGCACCACGATGGTGGCAACGTCGAGCAGCGCCCAGATGATCTTCATTGGCATGCCGCCGTAGTCGCCAAAGTGCAGCGGCTGCGAGACCAGCAGCGCAGTCAGGTACCACGGCAGCTGGGGCGCTGCAGTGACCTGCGCCGTGCGCGCATCCACCAGCACGGGCTTGAGCAGGCGCGAGGTGAGCGGCTCGTTGCCACGCAGAAAAAACGTGTTGTGGTGCGGGCTGGAGAACGCTGTGCCCGGGAACGCAATGAACGACAGCTTGGTGCCCGGCGCCTGGGCCTGCGCCACCTCCAGCGCTTGTTGCAGCGGCCCGCGCTCTGCGGCGGGCACGATGGGCTGGCCCTCATAGGGCTTGAGCAGCACTGACAGCTGGTCGTACTGCCAGTACTTGATGAGCAGATCGGCCCACGTATTGATCATGCCCGTGCCGCCCACCACAAACGCCCACACCAGCGTGACGATGCCCAGCAGGTTGTGCAGGTCCAGCCACTTCACGCGGGTCGAGCGATCACGCCGCACCTCGCCAAACGCGAGCTTGCGCATGAACGGCGCATACAGCACCACCCCCGTGACGATGGCCACCAGCAGCAGCAAGCCCATGAAACCCAGAAACAGCTTGCCCGGCAGCCCCGCAAACAGGTCCACATGCAGCTTGAACATCACGTACATGAAACCCTCGTCAAACCGTGGCTGCGCCAGCACCTGGCCCGTGCGCGCATCCACCGCCACGGAGCGGAAATCGTCCGTGGGCGCCGGTGTGGGTGTGAGCGTGACAAACCACACGTTGTCATCGTCCTCCGCGTGCGACGCGAACTGCACCACACGATCCGGATGCAGCGCATGCGCGGTAGCCAGCACCTTGTCGAGGCTGGCGCGCGGCGTGTTGGCGGGCATCGCAGGCGCCTCCACCTCGGTGCCTAGCAGGTGGCCAATTTCGTGGTGAAAGATCAGCGGCAGGCCGGTGATGCACAGCAGCAGCATGAAGACGGTGCACACCAGGCTGGACCACTTGTGGGTCCAGCTCCAGCGGCGCAGGGCGGTGGGGCTCAGCATGGTGTGAGGGCGGGGCGGGAGGGGCTGCGCTGGCGCACACCCACCTGGCCAGCCCACGGCGCGAGGGCGCTCATGGCGGCAGCAGACGGTGCGAAGAGGAAGAAGTGGTTCAAGCCTGACAACCCGAAAACATCGAAGGACGGTGGGTGCTGGCTGCAGCCTTAGAGCAGGTCTAAGGGGGAGGCTGTGGCTTGCGGAAACTGAATTTTACATTGCAAATGGGAATTGTTTGTATTTGTGGTGATGTTGTGATTCAGGCGGTTGCGAAAACCGCAAGTAGATGGTGCAGAAAAGTGATTCGAGAGGCTGGATGAACCCTCTGCAGAGCTGGCGGTCGGTGGCCTCTGCGCAAGGGCTAAAGTGCTACGTTCTGCAAGAACCGTGCACCAGACATTGCCGCCTCATTTTCAGTGGAGCCATGCACCGAAACGAAATTTCACGACAGGAGCTTGAACGGCGGCTTGTAGCCATGGTGCGCTCTTCAAGCCACTTGATGGCAGCGCTGTTGGCAGTCCGCTCTCTTGGATTGGACTCTTGGTGCATCGGCGCTGGCGCCGTGCGGTCTCTGGTGTGGGATGCTCTCCATGGCTTTGAAACCCCCTCGGTGCTTGAGGATGTCGATGTCGTCCACTTTGACCGCAAAACTTTCGGCCCGGAGCAAGATGCCCACCTCGAAAGCCGCCTTCGCGCGCTCATGCCGACGGTGCAATGGGAAGTCACCAACCAAGCCACGGTGCATCAATGGTTCGCCAGCAACCTGGGGCAGGCGGTGCTTCCTCTTGGGTCCCTCGAAGAAGGCGTGGCAACCTGGCCAGAGTTCGCGACCTGTGTTGGCGTCTACCTGAGCGATGACGAATCGATAGGTGTTGTTGCCCCCCATGGGCTGGACGATCTGTTTGCGCTTCGCGTGCGGCACAGCCCACTCAGAGCGAGCTGCGCGGTCTACCGGCAACGTGTGGAATCGAAGCGGTTTGGCGAACGATGGCCGCTGCTTTCGATAGACGCATGTTGAAGCTGAGCCCCAAAGTTGGCCCAAGCACGCAACTTGGCTGCTGCCCAAGCTGGACGCCGTTTTCAGCATGGCTCCATGTCAAAATATTCCGCTCCGTCGAGCTTGTCTCGCAAGTTCTGCGGGATACGGCGAGCTAGCCGTCACAACGAGCACTGGAGGCCCAACTTGGACCTGATCGTCCGTCAAGCACTTGCAGGCGATGCTCCTGCCGCACGCCAATGCGTCGTAGAGGCCTTCAGCCCTTACATTGCCAGGATCGGCAGGCCTCCCGCGCCGATGCTGCTCGACTTTCACGCACACACCCAGGACGGTCATATCTGGGTCGCGGAATACGAGAACGTGATTGTTGGCACCCTCGTTCAGTATGAAACCGCAGAGGGCTTTTACATCGACACTGTTGCCGCCGTCCCTCATCTGCGCGGCCACGGGGTCGGCAGGGAGTTGCTCAAGTTTGCCGAGCACGAGGCGCTGCGTCGCGGCTTCGAGAGCTTGTACTTGTGCACGAATTCCAAGATGGTCGAGAACCAGGCCCTCTACACGAAGATTGGCTACGTCGAGTACGAGCGCAAGCACATGGCGGGCTACGACAGAATCTTCTATAGAAAATCCCTTCAAGCTACAAAAGGAAGTTGACGAGACTTGGTAGTTCCCATCGTGGCACTTTGGTGCCGCACCCCGCAATTGCGCGCATAGCTCAGGGCGGGAGGTCGTTTTCAGTCGTTAGATGGCGCAAATCCCGTCCAAGTGCATATCAATGTCGAAATCACGCTGGCTCCTCGTTCTTTGGCTAGGCCTCTCGGTGTGCGCTGGAGTTTTTCTGTGGCAAGGGCAACCCGAAGGTCTACTGCGCTGGCTGCTTCTCGCGATGTTTGGTCCACCCGCCTATCTCTTGCTCAGCGCGGCCGGAGAGTTCTTGGGGTTTGCCTACTCCCGTTTGCCAGGTATCCGCCACGCGAACGAGTTTGTTGAGCGAAGAACCAAAGAGCAGCCGATCTCGGGGCTTCGCATACTGTGGTATCTCGTTTCTGCGCTTGTTTTCGTCGCTCTAGTCGCCGCAGTCTCGTGAGTAGTCCGCGCGCATTCCTAGCCAACAGTGAATGCCACACAACAATCCATCTGTCGGTAAGCAGCAGGGCCGGTGGGTGCATTCTGGCGTGAGTGCAGGCACCTTGCCCAGCGCATCGACGGCTGCGGTAGGCAGCTGTGTGGACGTGGTTGTGGCCAGTGACTTCGTCATGCGGCCGTCCGGCCAGGCGTAGCCGGTGCTCACCTCCCAGGGGCCGGGAAGGCGGCCGCTGGTGGTCAGCTCCAGGCCACCGTGCGCTGCGTGCCCGCCAGCGAGCGTAGCTTCCGAGCACGCCGCACACTGGGCTCGGGCGGGCGGTTCACCCCCCGTGAAAGGCGCCCATTGCACCGGGTGTTCTGTTAACCTGCTCCGACGCGTGTTTCGTCACGAAATGCCGTCACGGAGGTGATTCATGCGCAGATATGTATGGGCTTGTTTTGCACTGTTGGTCTCTTCGCTGGCGGGCTGCGGCACAGTGGCGGTCGACCTGACGGCGGTTGAGTCGGCCCGGTTCCTGCATGAGGACAACCGCCACAACCTCGCCTGCGATATACCTGTCCCGTGGGGCATCATCAGCCGTGGGTCGCTCGATGGCGCTTTGCCCGATCCCAGGACATTGCCGCGCGAACTCCCGCAGGCGGGCTTTCGCACCGGCTACGTGCGTGGGCCCGATCCTGTCCCGTGCGAGCGGCAGGTCTACCTGCGCACCGACACCGTTTTCCAGTTCGACTTTCGGGATTTTCTGACTCGGTTTCGACCCGATCAGATCCAGTTGGCCATGCTCTCGATCGATGAGGTCCCCACCGAGCACGATGTGTTGATCCGGTTCGCCGAGCCCTGGCTGGACAGCGGCACTCTCGAAGGTTTCACGCGTGTTGACAGCACGAGCGTGCCCTTCCAGGTAAAAGCTGTTCGGTCCCGCTGGGCGCCCATGCCCAGCGACGCGGCCGCTGCCGTACAAGGGCGTCCAGAGATCGTCCCATTGCCGGACGTGTCGCGGGGGCGCAGTCAGTTTTCCGTCCCGCTGTCGGGCGGAGCAACGCCAACCTATCTGGTGACCGAGGAGGTGCTCGGCTTTCTCGCGCCGACGGCAGGTGGCGCACAGAGGTTCGGATTCGCCATAGAGCCGGCGCCTGGCCGGTACCTTCAACGGTACAAGCGGTTCAACGAAGTCAAGGCCGCGTTTCGAGTTCGCCTGAGGTTGCTGGTCAGACCCTGAGGTCAGTTTTCTTCGACTTCTTCCTCCGGCACACAGGTCGTCAGTGGACGGATACATCGCCCGTACCAACGCAATGCTTCCTCTAGGAGTGTGGGCGGCAGAAGGCATCGAAGCGAAACGTGCGAAAACCGAGGATCGCGTGGTGTTACCGACAAGCCCAGGGTGGGCCCCTGGGCGCAGGAGGTAGTACCGTGCGAGACCGGTTTATCGCGCGTTGCAGCCGATGCTCCTTCTGCCGCCCACACTCCTAGCTGCTTGCCGTTGACCACCGGGTAGTCCACTCCAGTGGCGCTCAGCATTCGCATGACGCTTCTCCTTCTAAGCATTTTTTGCTATTAATTGTATAGCTGCTGGCGCTTGTCTATCAAGCGCTAGCAGCCAAAAATGCTTCAAACTGATGTGCGAGCGCCTGCAGACCCAGCGTCAGAACCGCGTGCGCAGCGTCACCTGCACAGCGCGCGGCGAGCCGGGCAGGATCAGGTTGTCGTTGCTGCCGTGGGCCGACACGTAGTACTTGCGGTTGGCCAGGTTCTTGATGTTCACGTCCACATCCCACTGGCCCAGCGTGTACTGCAGGGCCGCGTCCAGCGTGGTGTAGCCGGGCAGGGTGACCAGATTGGTCAGCGAGGTGAAGCGCGCACCCACATAGTTCACGCCGCCGCCCACGCGCAGGCCGTGGCCCAGGTCTTTCATGGCCCAGAGGAAGGCGGAGTTGCGCGGCGTGAGTGCGGGCACCTTGCCTTGGGCGGCGATGGCGGCGGTGGGCAGCTGTGTGGATGTGGTGGTGGCCAGTGACTTCGTCATGCGGCCGTCCAGCCAGGCGTAGCCGGTGCTCACGTCCCAGCGGCCGGGCAGGCGGCCGTTGGCGGTCAGCTCCAGGCCGTTGGTGCGCTGGGTGCCCACGTTGATCTGGCGCCCAGGGTTGGCGGGGTCGGTGTTCTTGATGTTGGTGCGCTCCAGGTTGAAGAGCGCGCCAGTGACATTGAGGCGGCCGTCCAGCAGGTCGAGCTTGACGCCGATTTCCTTGTTCTCGGTGATCTCTGGTTCGGCGCTGGTGTTGTTGGCGGCCAGCGCAAACGCTTCGGCCGAGGGCTGGAAGGATTTGCTGTACGACACGTAGTACGACACCACATCGCTCGGCTGCCACACCAGGCCCGCGCGAGGGCTGAATTTTTTGTCGGTGCGCGATAGCGTTGCGAGCTTGCGGTCGAACGCGGTCTCTTGCCCGAAGACGTCGTAGCGGGCGCCCACCAGCGCCTTCCATTGGGGCGCCAGCGTGATCTGGTTTTGCCAGTACAGCGCGGCTGTGTCTTGCGTGGTGTGGCTGGGGATGGCGCTGTCGGCGTTGTAGTTGGCCGCTGGGATGGCGGGGGCAGGGCGGTTGCCGGGGTTGAAGAGTGGCACGCGGTCTGCGCCACCGGTGACGGACTCAGAACGTTTCTTTTGCTGGCCCAGTTCCACACCCATCAGCCATTCCTGTTTGAAGCCGCCCAGCTGGTTGCGCCACGTCACGTCGGTCTGGTTGAAGAAGCCTTTTTCGTCGCGCAGGATGAACGAGCGCGTGCGGCCCACCGTCAGGTTCACCGGGTCGGTGGTGCCGCCGGGCAAGGTGTTGTAACGGTCCAGCGCGTAGTCGTACAGGCGCGTGACGTTGCGCACCGACCAGTCGTCGTTGAAGCGGTGGTTCAGCGTGGCCGCGAACGACTGCATGGTGCTGGTGGTGGTGTCGTCCTGCGCGGCGGTGCTGGAGCCGTAGTAGGTGCTGGCGGGCACGTTGACGGGGCGGCCGTTGAGCGCAGGGATACCGAAGTCCGTCAGCCGCTTGTCGCGCGCGTTGGTGTACTGCAGCAGCAGGTCAGTCTGCGCCGCGAGCTTGAGCGCGAGCGACGGCGCGAAGTTGTGGCGCTTGACGAACTGCTGGTCGCGGTAGCTGCCGGAGTCCTCCACGGCGGCGTTGATTCGGAAGGCGGCGGTATCGCTGATGCCCACATTCACGTCGGCCGTGGCGCGGCGGTAGTCGAAATTGCCCAGGCCCAGCGATGCCTCGCCCGAGGTCTCGCCAAACTTGGGCTTCTTGGTCACGCGGTTGATCAGGCCGCCCGACGATCCGCGCCCGTACAGCACGGCGGCGGGGCCCTTGAGCACTTCCACACGCTCGATGTCGGCCAGGTCGCGGAAGTACAGCGCGTCGTCGCGCACGCCATCCACAAACTGGTCGGCAATGGCGGTGAAGCCACGGATCACCACCTGGTCGCGCTGGCCGTCGCCGTGGCTCATGGCCACGCCGGGCACGTTGCGCAGCGCGTCTTCCATGGAGCGCGCGCCTTGGTCGCGCAGGAGCTGCGCGGGCACCACGTTCACGGCTTGGGGCACATCGCGCAGCGGCGCGCTGCCCTTGGTGGCCGTGCTGGCGGCGGCGGGCGAATAGCCGTCGTCGTCCGCGCTGGATTGCACGGTGACCTCGCCCAGCGTCTGCGGCGTGGTCTGCGCAACTGCAGCAGGCGGCGCCGTCGTCTGCGCCAGTGCCGTGCCACACAGCGTGGCAAGCAGGGCGGCCACCAGCGGGTGGAGGCGATAGGGGGTTGGTGTGTAAGCGTGCATGGTTTTCCTTGGAGTGAGCGCAACGCGGTTGGCGAAAAGCCCTGAACCCCATCGCCTGGCGCGTGCCGCGAAGGCCCGCTGTCTGGGATGTGGTGGGGCCGTGAAAACAGAAAAGCGAGTTCGAGCCCGAGCGGGCTCAGCGCACGGCTGCGGGAGCGTGGAGCCTGGCCATCACCACCCCAGCGCCCGCGCCAGCAAGCCCGCCAGCAGGGCGGCGCCAGCCAGTTCGGGCGTGCGCCGGGGCTGCCAGGTGACGGTGGTCGTGACCGCCACGGCGGCCACCGACAGGGCCACGGTCCATGCCGTTACGCCCAGGGATGCAGGCACGACCCCTGGCGGGTGCGCCGCTGCCAGCCACAGCGAAAGCACCAGCAGCAGCCAGCCAGAGCGGCGCAACGCCACCAGGCGGCGCACGGCGCCTTCCTGACCCAGGGCGTCTTCGTGGTGGCGGTCCATGCCCAGCGCAATGGCCGACCAGGCGGCAAAGCACAGAAGAAAGGCAGACATGGCTCAGGCTCCCGAGGTGGAGGTTTCGGCGGGCGCCACGGGCACCGACGGGGCAGGTCGCGCGGGTCGCGCACTCCGTGCAGGCGCACCGCGCCGGGGCGTGCGACCAGGGCGCACACGCCACGCCAGCCAGCCCAGCAGCAGCCCGGTGGCCAAAAACGACAGGTCCATGCTGGCCCACACCCATTCGCGCGCGGGCAGGCTCACGCCCAGGTGGGTGTGTGTGGTAAACGCGTTGATCAGCGGCAGCGCGGCCCACACCAGGCCCGCAGCGGCCAGCGGCACCGTCCAGCCCAGGCGGTGCGGGCGCACCACCGCGCAGGCCAGCGCCCACAGCAGCGTGATGCCCCAGGCGCTGAAGAACCAGGCCAGCTCTGCATCCGCACGGCCCTCGATGCCCACAGGGATCAGGCGGTTGGCGGCCAGGTACACGCCACAGGCCAGCGGCAGCCCGGCCAGTGTCGCGATGTTGATGCCAGCCACCAGGCGCTCGCCAAACGGCGCTTTGGGGTGCGCAGCGGGCGCGTTGCTGGTTATGTTGCTGGTCGTTTTGGCCGCCCCTTGGCGGCTGGCCTGTGTCTGCGACTTGGCGCTGCGCTTGACCGACCACAGCACCATGCCCGTGGCAATCATCAGGCTGCCCAGCACCCCAAAACCGAACAGCGCCCAGCGCAGGCCCACATCGGCAAACCGCGCCATGTGCAGGCCATACAGCACGCCATAGGTCTTGACGGCGGGGCTGGTGGCGTCGGCCTGGTCCAGCCACTCGCCGGTGGTGGCATCAAACAGCAGGCGCGGTGGGCGGTACTGCAGGCGGTCGCCTTCGTGGCGCGTTACCTCCACCACGGCGCGGCCGTTGGCATCGCGGCGCGCCTGCACGCTGCCGATGCGCCCGCCCTGCCAGCGGGCGGTGGCCGCGTCGATGACGGGCTGCAGGGTGATGGCGGGCAGGGGCTCCACCTTGTCGCCCGCACCCCGGCGGGGACGGCTTTCGGGCTTCTCGCCCTGCAGGTCGGCAAAGTACGCGTTGGAGTCCACGCCTTTCTCGTTCTTGTAGTTGGCGGCAATGCCTGCGGGCATGTACAGCGTGTGGAAGATCATCAGCCCGCTGAAGGTGATCATCAGATAGAACGGCAGCACCAGCACGCCGCTGACGTTGTGCGCATCCAGCCAGGCACGCTGCCCGCCCTTGGTGGGGCGGAAGGTGAAGAAGTCCTTGAAGATGCGCCGGTGTGTGATCACGCCGGTGATCAGCGCCACAAACATCAGCATCGTGGCCACGCCCACCACCCAGCGGCCTTGGATAGTCCAGCGGCCTTTTTGCGCGGTACGCAGCTCGAAGTGAAAGCGGTAGAAAAAATCACCGCCCATGGTCTGGCGCGCCTCGATGGGCTCGCCCGTCTGCGGGTTCATGCGCAGCGTTTCAAAGCGTCCGTTGCCGGTGCCGCGCCAGAGCATGTTGACAGCTGGGTCGCGGTCATCGGGCAGGTGCAGGATCCACTGGGTGACGTCGGGGGCCTTGCGCACCAGCGCGTCCACGGACTTCTGGGCCACCTGCGCATCGGCCGCGTCGGTGCGCGGCAGCCCGTGCATCTCGGGCCGCATCCACAGGTTGAACTCGTTCTTGAAGAACGACAGCGTGCCCGTGAGGAAGATCGCAAACAGCAGCCAGCCCAGGATGAGCCCTGCCCAGGTGTGCAGCCACGACATCGCCTGGCGAAAGCCTTCGCGGTCGGCGCTCTTGCGCACGGTGGAGGTCGCTGTTGTCACGGCGTGCCCCTCATCCATTGCGGCGCCATGGCGCACGCGCCCAGTGCCAGGGCGGGCAGCAGTGTGCCGCCCCAGGCGCCCCAGGCCGTGCGCGCATAAAACGCCCATCCCGCCGCCATGGCATAGGCCAGCCAGGCCAGCATGGTGGCGGTCAGCACGGCCTCCACGCGCGGCATCCACAGCGCCAACACCAGCGAAAGCGCAGCGGTGAACCCTGCCGCCAGCGCATAGCCGCCAGCGATGGCCGCCATGGCGCGGGAGGTGATGACCAGGCGGTAGCGCCAGTCAACGCGGGCCGCCTTCATGGCCGACCTGCGGCGGCACCCAGGGCGGTGCGGCCTTCAAAAAAGGAGAGAAGCAGAACTCCTGCAGGGCAGGGGCTGGCGGTGCTGCGCGGCATCAGAAAGGCTCCAGGCAGTAGGTGTCGTACGGCAAACGTACAAACGCTGGCTGCAGCGGCGGAGAGCTCGGCTGACTGGCTGGCTAGGTGTTAAAGGGAATCACGGGACCTGCCCTTGCAGATCGGGAGCTGCAAGAAGGAATGGCCTTGGTCGTAAGAACGCATTCTACTTTTGTTGAGAAGCATTCGCATTTATAAAAATGCTATTTGCACTGGTTTGATGTGTGCTTGCAACAGCTTGTGACATGGGGGTAGGGCTGTGCTTCGCAGCCCCGTGCAATCGGCGGAACTTGGTGATGGCGTGGGCACAAAAAAACGGGCCTCGGCCCGTTTTTTGTTGTTCTTCTTGGTACTTTTCGTGGAGCGCTCTGGTGCAGTCTTGGCGTTACTCCACGTCACCCATCTGCGATTGCAGGTAGTTCTGCAAGCCCACCTTGCCGATCAGATCGATCTGGGTTTCAAGGAAGTCGATGTGCTCTTCGGTGTCGTCCAGGATCTTTTGCAGCAGGTCGCGCGAGACATAGTCACGCACCGTTTCACAGTGGGCGATGCCATCCTTGATGGTGGCCTGGGCGCCTTGTTCGGCGCGCAGGTCGCAGGCCAGGATCTCTGGTACGTCTTCGCCGACCTGGATCTTGGCCAAGTCCTGCAGGTTGGGCAGGCCATCCAGCGTGAAGATGCGGTCCATGAGCCAGTCGGCATGCTTCATCTCGCCGATGGATTCCGAATACTCCTTCTTGGCCAGCTTGTCGAAGCCCCAGTGCTTGAGCATGCGGTAGTGCAGGAAGTACTGGTTGATGGCCGTGAGTTCGTTCTTGAGCTGGGCCTGCAGATGGCCAATGACCTGTGCGTCACCTTTCATGGGGACTCCTTGTTGTGTTGTGTTGATTCGGCCCCGATTGTCGTGAGCCATATCAACACGCGCAAGGCATATCCCTGCTAGAGCGCGCTGGCTGCGTGTGAGGTTGATAGGCGTTCGCGTTCACCCGGTCGACCCTATCCGGCACGGTAGGCCCGATGGGGCTGCGCAGGCCGTGCGCGGGGCTATTGTGCGGCGCGTGGCGCGGCCGCCTGTGTGCCCATGGCGGTTGCGGCTGCAGACGATGGCGCCGTGCGCCGCTCACGCCAGTGCGCGAGGCCCAGCCATACCGTGGGCACCAGCACCAGGGCCAGCGAGATGGCCTGGGCAATGGTGCCTTCGGCCAGGTCTTCGGTGGCCGCATGCCAGTAAGCATTGTCGATGCCGGGTATCGCTGCGCCTTCGGTGAACTCATGGAACGCATACACCACCAGTTGCACCGCAAACACCGCCATGAACCACGACGTGACGCGGAAGAACCGCGCAAGGTTCACCGCGCGGCCGTAGCGCGTCCAGGCCCAGGCGATGGCAATGGCCAGCGCCAGGCCCGCCAGACCGCCCCAGGCCATGTAGCCCAGCTCGGCGCTGCGGGCCAGAGCGGCGAGCATGGTGGCGGTTTCCACGCCTTCGCGGCCGACCATGAAGAGGGCAAACAGGAACACCGCCACCCAGGCGCGCGGGCCTTCCAGCACACTGGCGCGGTCCATGCACTGGGCAATGTCCTGGCCCATGCCTTGGCCCGCACGGCGCATGTGCACCACGCACCAGGCCACGGTGGCGGCAGCCACCAGCGCCATGCCACCCTCGGCTGCGGGTGACAGCGCGCCCACCTGCGAGAGCACCCAGCCCAGCACCAGCGAGAGCAGGGCTGCCACGCCCACGCCCGCGCGCAGTGGCAGCAACAGGTGCAGGCGCCCGGTCTTGCGCAGGTACAGGGTGGCAATCGCCACCACCAGCAGGGCTTCCAGCCCTTCGCGGAAACAGATCAGAAGTGTTTGGAACATGGTGTTTGAGGTCTTTGCTATAAATTTATGAGCTGCTTGCGCTTATCAATAAAGCGCTACAGGCCGTTTTGACCAATATTTCAGAGGCGTCGAGCTTTGGCTGGCCCACTGCAGCAAAGTGGCCTGGGTGGTGTTGCTGCGGTGCGATAGATGATAAAACTAAACGCGAATCAGTTGTATTTAAATGTTTGATATGCCGCAAGGGTTGACCAGGTGGGCGGTGGTTTGTGCAGCGGCTTCGTGGCGGTTTTTGGGGGTTTAAAAGGGGGCAAAATGCCCGCCCCGGCCTGAGGGCAGGGTGTCACTGTATAGTCACAGGCAATTGATTCAATCAAATCAATTAATTGGATTGATGGTCTCGAAAGGCCTAGACTTCAGTCCTGTTCAGTTAACCAACCACTAAGGAAACAGCAATGTCCCTGATCAATACGCAAGTTCAGCCCTTCAAGACCACCGCTTTCGTCAACCGTGACGGCAAGGGTGAATTCATCGAAGTGACCGAGCAGTCCCTCAAGGGCAAGTGGTCCGTGCTGATCTTCATGCCCGCAGCTTTCACCTTCAACTGCCCCACCGAAATCGAAGACGCTGCCGACAACTACGCTGAGTTCCAGAAGGCCGGCGCCGAGGTCTACATCGTGACCACCGACACGCACTTCTCGCACAAGGTGTGGCACGAAACATCGGACGCCGTGGGCAAGGCCAAATTCCCCCTGGTTGGCGACCCAACGCACCAGCTGACCAACGCGTTCGGCGTGCACATCCCTGAAGAAGGCCTGGCGCTGCGCGGCACGTTCGTGATCAACCCCGATGGCGTGATCAAGACCCTGGAAATCCACTCCAACGAAATCGCCCGCGACGTGTCGGAAACCCTGCGCAAGCTCAAGGCTGCCCAGTTCACCGCCGCCAACCCTGGCCAAGTCTGCCCCGCCAAGTGGAAGGAAGGCGCCAAGACCCTGACGCCTTCGCTGGACCTGGTCGGCAAGATCTAAGCCGCTTTTCGATTCGGCCCCCAAAGCCGGACAGCGTCATGGCGCCAGTGCGCCATGCCGTCCGGCTTTTTTACGCCCGGACGTTGATATGCAGGCTTGAACTGCAGCCCTTTTGGCTTCAACCTTCCTCACACCACAACTCGAATTTCAAAGGACACCACCATGCTCGACGAACAACTCAAGACCCAACTCGCCGCCTACCTGGAGCGCGTGCAGCAGCCGTTTGAGCTGGTGGCATCCCTGGACGACAGCGAGACTGCGCGCGACATGCGCGAGCTGCTGACAACCATCCAATCCCTGCGCAGCGACAAGATCACCCTGCGTACCGATGGCAATGACGCCCGCAAGCCCTCGTTCAGCCTGCAGCGCGCTGGCGCCACCAACTCGCTGCGCTTCGCCGGCCTGCCCCTGGGCCATGAATTCACCTCGCTGGTGCTGGCCCTGCTGTGGACCGGCGGCCACCCGCCCAAGGTCGAGCAGGACGTGATCGACTCCATCAAAGCGCTGGACGGCGACTTCAACTTCGAGGTCTACATGAGCCTGACCTGCCACAACTGCCCGGACGTGGTGCAGGCGCTGTCGCTCATGGCCATCGTCAACCCGAAGATCAAGACCACCGTCATCGAAGGCGGCGCCTTCCAGCAGGAAGTGACCGAGCGCGAAATCATGGCCGTGCCCATGGTGTTTTTGAACGGCCAGGTCTTCGGCTCCGGCCGCATGACGATTGAAGAAATCGTCGCCAAACTCGACACCGGCGCCGCCGCCCGCGAAGCCGCCAAGCTCAGCGCCAAGGCCCCGTACGACGTGCTCATCGTCGGTGGTGGCCCCGCTGGCGCAGCGGCCGCCGTGTACGCCGCCCGCAAAGGCATCCGCACCGGCGTTGCTGCCGAGCGCTTTGGCGGCCAGGTCAATGACACGCTGGCGATTGAAAACTACATCTCGGTGCTCGAAACCGACGGCCCCAAGTTTGCCGCCGCACTCGAAGCCCACACCCGCGCCTACGGCGTGGACATCATGAACCTGCAACGCGCCGACAAGCTCATCCCCGCGGCCGAGCCAGGTGGCCTCATCAGCGTGCAGATGGCCAACGGCGCCACGCTGCAGTCCAAGACGGTGATCCTGTCCACCGGCGCCCGCTGGCGCAACGTGAACGTGCCCGGCGAAGCCGAGTACAAGAACAAGGGCGTGGCCTACTGCCCGCACTGCGACGGCCCGCTGTTCAAGGGCAAGCGCACGGCGGTCATCGGCGGCGGCAACTCGGGTGTCGAGGCTGCCATCGATCTGGCTGGCATCGTGGCCCACGTCACGCTCATCGAGTTTGCCGACCAGCTCAAGGCCGACGCCGTGCTGGTCAACAAGCTCAAGAGCCTGCCCAACGTGACCATCCACACCAACGCGCAGACCACCGAAATCACCGGCGCCGACGGCAAGGTCAATGGCCTCAAGTACAAGGACCGCGCCACCAACGTGGAGCACCTGGTGCCGCTCGAAGGCGTGTTCGTGCAGATCGGCCTGGTGCCCAACACCGAGTGGCTAAAGGGCACGGTGGAACTGTCCAAGTTTGGCGAAATCATTGTCGACTCGCACGGCCGCACCAACATCCCCGGCGTGTTCGCAGCGGGCGACTGCACCACGGTGCCTTTCAAGCAGATCGTGATTGCTGCGGGCGATGGATCGAAGGCGGCGCTGAGTGCTTTCGACCACCTGATCCGCATGCCGGTGGTGGCTGCGGCCGAAGGCGACAAGGCTCCCGAAGCGCAGCGCGAAGCCGTGGCGGCGTAGGACGGGGCAGGGCGGCGGGGGCGAGCTGGTTAGGGCCAGTGCTTTCGAGGCACACCCCAACTCCCCTCTCCCCTCGTGGGAGAGGGGCCGGGGGAGAGGGGGTGCCCGCATTCCCTCCGCGCCAGTTTCCCCCCCCCTCTCCCCAACCCTCTCCCGCGAGGGGAGAGGGAGTCATGCAGGGGGCATCTCAATCAAATCGGCCCCTGGCGCTTGATCGTAAGGCGCTAGCAGCTATCAAAATAAGAGCGACTGGATGTTTCGGCATCCGGTCGCTTTGCTTTTGGGCAAGCTGGATTATCGAAGTGCTCGAATCTTTGCAAGCCATCCAAGCGTGCTTCTCGTCTTATGGCTTGGAGGCACCGAAAATCTACTACGTCTTGGCGACATGAACCGCGCGTAGGGGGGGCTGGTTACTTGCAGTTGGCACCGCCAAGCGGAACCTGCAGATTTGTCTGGTCTACAGATGGGAAGCTCTTATGAAAAGAGGGATGAAACACGGCGTTTGTCGACTTTGCCTCGAAGAGGCGATGCTTCAGAACAGTCATATTTTTCCGAAGTCTGTCTCCAAGCCAATCCGTGGAGACAAGGGGCATATGTTGGAAATCACCGGTGAGGGCCGGTATGGCACAAAGCCGAGGCAAGACGGTTACAAGGAGCATCTGCTGTGCAGTGCGTGCGAGACTTTTTGCAATGATGAATACGAGAAACCGTTCAATGCGACGTGGCAATCAATCGCTCCGACCAACCCTTGGAAGAGGGGGCAAGTGATCCAGGCGAAAGTGGACTATGTCAAGTTCAAGCTGTTTCATCTGTTGAACCTATTCCGAGCCAGCATCTCCACGCTACCAGAGTTGGCAGGCGTGCAATTGGGGCCGCATGAAGACGTGTTGCGCAAGATGATCCTGAAGGGCGATGCAGGCAACTCTCAACGCTATGCAGTGGCGGGGCTTGTTCTCTATAGCCAAGTGGATGGGAGCTTGCTTGAGGCGAACTTTCATCCCAAGCGCATGCTCAGAGAGCGCCGCACGTCGTACACCATGTTCTACCTGAACACTGAATGGATCGTGCTGATCTCAGATGGTGGCGCGGAAAAGGTGCGGCGTTTGGCACTTCAAGAGGACGGAACGTTGATGCTGACAGGTCACCCCTGGCAGCAGCACCCAATCCGAGATGAAATATTCAGCAGAATCGCAGACAAAGAAGTGAATCCTTCGCCGTAACTTTGGTTTAGTTGCCGACTGCTACTTCGAGTGAGGTCCCGTTCGAATTTTGTTCTGTATTGAGAATTATTCTCATATAATTACACCCCATCAGCCAGCCACAACGGCCCATCCTTCTGCCCGCAGAAGCCAGGACCGTCTGCATGGAGCCAGCTCTGTATTCGTTGTCGTTTCAGAGAAGGACTCCCCTCCGTGGCGCAGGCATTCCGTTCCCCTCCGTTTTCTTCCCGGCGCGCACAGGCGCACGCCTCCGATCAATGGTTGCAAGGCCGTCTGCAGCCGCTTGCATGGCTGGTGGCCTGTGCATGTGTGACCATTGGCAGCGCACATGCGCAAGATGCTACCCAGTTGGTGGCTGCAGCGCCGCAGCTCAAAGAAGTGGTCATCAGCGGCTCGCGCAGCGAGCAGGACCGCGACGAGCTGCCCATGAGCATCGACGTGATCAATGCGCAGGCCATCGAGGAAGGCCAGGTGCGCGACATCCGCGATGTGGCGCGTGAGTTGCCCAATGTGTCGGTCACGCGTTCGCCCGCACGTTTCTCGCTGGCGAGTGGCTCCACCGGGCGCGAGCAGAACGCGGGCTTCAACATCCGGGGGCTCGAAGGCAACCGCGTGCTGATGATGGTGGACGGCATCCGCCTGCCGCGCAGCTACATCTTCAGCGCCAATGCCTTCGGCCGCGACTACCTGGACATCGGCCTGCTGCAGCGCGTGGAGGTGGTGCGCGGCGCCACCTCAGCGCTGTATGGCTCGGACGGCATGGCGGGCCTGGTCAACTTCATCACGGCCGAGCCCTCGGCATTCCTCGAAAGCGACAAGCACATTGGCGGCCGGGTGAGCTTGGGTTATGACGGCGACGAGCACGGCAAGCGCGTGGGCGCCACGGTGGCGGGCCGGGCGGGCGACACGGTGCAGTGGCTGCTGGGCGGCAACATCTCGCGCGCCAGCGAACTGGACAACATGGGCACCAACGATGCCGCCAATGCCGACCGCACCCAGCCCAATCCACAAAAGGACAAAAGCGGCGCTTTGCTGGGCAAGGTAGTGCTGACGCCCGGCGGCGGCCAACGCCATGTGTTCACGCTGGAGCATGTGGACAAGGCGTCCGACTACGAGCTGCTTACCGCACGCTCCAAGCCGCCGCTGGCCGCCACCTCGGTGCTGGACTCCACCTCATTCACCGACATGCAGCGCAGCCGCGCAACGTGGGAAGGATCGTGGCGCGTGAACACAGCCTTTGCCGACGATGTGAAGGCCACGCTGAGCTGGCAGGACGCCCATTCGCGCGAGTACATCACCGAAGACCGCAACACCGCCGCCGACCGCGTGCGCGACGTGACCTATGACGAGCGCACCTGGCAGGCCAACCTGCAGGGCAGCAAGGTGCTGCGCAACGGCGGGCCGTGGGTGCAGAAGATTACCTACGGGCTGGACTACACGGCGGCCAAGGTCGAGAACCTGCAGACCGGCGTGACGCCACCCACGGGCGAGACCTTCCCGCTCAAGCGATTCCCCGACACCACCGAGACCAGCACGGCCCTGTATGTGCAGGACGAGTTTGTTGCAGGCCCCTGGAGCATCACGCCCGGCGTGCGCTTTGACACCTTCCGCATCAAGGCCGACCAGGCGGGCTTTGGCGCGCAGGCGGTGTCGCTGTCGGGCAATGCGACCTCGCCCAAGTTCGGCGTGCTGTACCGTGCCAGCGAGCAGTGGAGCGTGTTTGGCAACTACGCGGCGGGCTTCCGTGCGCCCAATGCGGGGCAGGTCAACGCCTTCTTCGAGAACCCGGTGGGCAACTACCGCACGGTGCCCAACGCCAACCTCAAGCCCGAGAAGAGCCAGAACTTCGAGCTGGGCGTGCGCGGGCGCCTGGAGCGCCTGTCCATCGAGGCTGCAGCCTTCACCGGCCGCTACAAGGACTTCATCGAAGACCTGCGCCAGGTCAGCGGCACAGGCGCACCGGGCAACCCGCTGGTGTTCCAGTCGGTCAACATCGGTCGCGTCAAGCTCAATGGCTTTGAGGTCAAGGGCGACATGCGCTGGGGCCAGTGGGCGGGCGGGCAGTGGAGCTCTCCGTTTGCCTATGGCCAGACACGCGGTCGCGACACCACCACCGGCAAGCCGGTGAATACGGTGGATCCATCGCGCCTCACGGCGGGCCTGCGCTATGACAGCGGCGGCTGGATGGCGCGGCTGGACATGACCCACGCCGCCGCCAAGAAGGCCAGCGACGTGACCGTGGCTACCGGCAGCACGCAGTTCCTCACCCCGTCGTACACGGTGCTGGACCTGTCGGCCCAGTGGCGCATCCGCAAGGACCTCCGCTTGAACGCGGGCATCTACAACCTCACCGACAAAAAACACTGGCGCTGGGCCGACGTGCGCGGCCTCGCTGCCAACGCCAGTTTTGTCGATGCGTACAGCCAGCCGGGCCGCGCCGTGCGCGTGTCGTTGGTGGCGGATTTCTGAGCGCCCGTTCCCTGCTTTTCTATCCCCAGGCATCCACCCAAGGAGATCACCATGAGCCACGCTTCCCACCAGCCCAACACGGGCAGCCATGCCGACGAGGAATACAGCCTGCCCTGCGCCGAGGCGCTGCTGGCGGGCACCCTGGCGCTGATGACCGGCTATGTGCAGGCCTGCTGCGACAGCCACCGCGACGCCATGGGCCGCAAGATCGCGGCCAACCTGCAGATGCTGGCCGACGCCCAGGGCTTCACGCCGCACTTCCGCACCGTGGTCTGGAGCCTGCAAGGCCGCTGGGATCAGCAATGCAAGGCGCGCCAGGACGTGGCCGCCAGCGCCGCGATGGTGGCTGCCGAACAACGCCGCGTGCTGTGGCACACCGCGCCGGAGGCCGTGCAATGAATGCCGCTGTAACGAACCCCCCAAGCGCTCCGGCCCATCCGCCGCAGGCCGCCCCCGACATCCGTGAGCGGTTCGCCGCAGCCCGCGCAGCGGGCAAGCGTGCCAAGGACGCCGCCGAGAGCCTGGGGCTGTCGGAAGGCGCCGCCGTGGCCGCCCATGCGGGCGAGCACGGCCACCTGCTCAAGGCCCAGCCGCTGCAGGGCTCGTGGCTGGAACTGCTGCAGGCGCTCGAAGCCTGCGGCCCGCTGATGGCGCTCACGCGCAATGAGGGTACGGTGCACGAGAAAACCGGTGTGTACCAGCATGTCTCTGCCACCGGCCCGGTTGGCATTGCGCTGGGCGAAGACATCGACCTGCGCCTGTTCTTTGCGCAGTGGCATGCGGGTTTTGCAGTGACGGAGCTGGCCAACGACCCCGCCAAACCGCCATCGCGCAGCCTGCAGTTCTACAACGCGCATGGCCGTGCGGTGCACAAGATCTTCACGCGCGAAGCCACCGATCTGGCCGCTTTCGATGCGGTGGTGAGCCGCTTTGCACAGCCCAGTGCCGGCTATGTGTTCGGCAAGGCGCCCACACCGGAAGCGGCACGGCCCGACGCCGACATCGACGCCCAGGGCCTGCGCGAGGCCTGGGCCGCCATGCAGGACACGCACGAGTTCTTTGGCCTGACCAAAAAGTTTGCTGTGGAGCGCCAGCAGAGCTTTCGCCTGGTCGAAGGCCAGTTTGCCTGGCGTGCCGCACCGCAGGCCGTGGCCCGCCTGCTGGACGAAGCGGCGGTGGACGGCCTGCCCATCATGGTGTTTGTGGGTAGCGGCGGCTGCATCCAGATCCACACTGGGCCGGTGCGCAATATCCAGCCGCTTAACACGCCGCACGCGCAGTGGATCAATGTGCTGGACGCAGGCTTCAACCTGCACCTGCGCATCGACATGGTGGCCCACGTGTGGGTGGTCGAGAAGCCCACGGCCGACGGCATCGTCACCTCGGTCGAGGCCTTTGACCACACCGGCGAGCTGATGGCCATGTTCTTTGGTGCGCGCAAGCCCGGCAAGCCCGAACTGCAGGGCTGGCGCGACCTGGTGGCACGTTTGCCTGGCGTGCAGGAGCTGGCCCATGCTGCGTGATCCGATGGCCGTGCAAATCTTGGGGCCGGGTGGCGAGCGTCGGCGGCTGCTGCGCGGTGTGGTGGCGTGGCCCTTGTTGTCTGCGATGGGATCAGGGGCTGCGTGGGCCGCCCGCCCAGCGCGCATCGTCTCGCTGGGCGGCGCGCTGACCGAGGTGGTCTACCTGCTGGGCGCACAGGGCCAGCTGGTGGGCACCGACACCACCAGCCTGTTCCCCGAGGCCGCGCTGCGCACCGCCAAGGTCGGCTACATGCGCCAGCTCTCGGCCGAGGGGCTGCTGTCCCTCAAGCCCGACGCTGTGGTGGGCACCACCGAGGCCGGGCCGCCCGTGGTGCTGGACCAGGTGCGCAGCGCCGGTGTGCGCGTGGAGCTGGTGCATGCCGACCACACCTGGGACGAGGTGCGACGCAAGGTGGCCACCGTGGGCCGAGTGGCCGGCCGCGAGCGCGAGGCCCAGGCCCTGCAGACTGACCTGGATGCGCAGTGGGCGGCGGTGCAAAAGCAGGTGGCAGCCACCACGCGGAGCCCGCGCGCGATCTTCATCCTGTCGCACGGCGGCAGCCCCATGGTGGCGGGCACCGGCACGGCGGCCGATGCGCTGATCCGCTTTGCGGGCGCGACCAATGCCATCACCCAGTTTGCGGGCTACCGGCCCCTCACGGCCGAGGCCATGGCCAGCGCCGCCCCCGAGGTGCTGCTCAACAGCACGCAAGGCATCGAGGCGCTGGGCGGCGAGGCCGCGTTCTGGCAGCGGCCCGAGCTGGCCCTCACACCCGCGTTCCGCCGCAAGGCCCTGGTGGCCATGGAGGCCAGCCACCTGCTGGGCTTTGGCCCGCGCCTGCCCGCAGCCGTGCGTGAGCTGCACACCCGCACCCAGGCGATCACGGCGTGAGCAGCGTGGCCGTGGCGGAGCCAGCTGTGCGCTGGAGTCCCGGGCGCTTGTCGCCCCGCGCCGCGCTGGCCATCGGTGCGGCGCTGGTGGGGCTGAGCTTTGTCTGGGCCAGCACGCAGGGCGCGTATGCCATCGCACCCGCCCAGCTGTGGCAGGTGCTGCTGCAGGCCGTGGGCGCAGCGCCTACGGCCGAACAGGCGCCCGAATATCTGGTGTTCATCAACATCCGCCTGCCGCGCTTGCTGATGGGCGTGGCCGCCGGGGCGGGCCTGGGCCTGGCAGGTGCGCTGATGCAGGGGCTGTTCCGCAACCCGCTGGCCGACCCAGGGCTGGTGGGCGTGAGCAGCGGGGCCGCGCTGGCCGCCGCGCTCACCATCGTGCTGGGCAGCTACTGGCTGCCCGACATGCCGCGCACCCTGGGCAGCTGGGCGCTGGTGACCATGGCCTTTGGTGGCGGCCTGCTGGTCACGGCTCTGATCTATGGGTTAGCCCAGGCCGATGGTGGCACGCGCATGGGGCTCATGCTGCTGGCCGGGGTGGCCGTGAATGCGCTGGCGCTAGCGGGCCTGGGCTACCTCAACTTCATCTCTACCGACGAGCAGCTGCGCAACCTCCAGATGTGGCTGTTGGGCAGCCTGGGCGGTGCGCGCTGGAGCGCCGTGGCGCTGGTGGGGTCCATCGTGGCCGTGGCCTGCGGCATGGGCCTGGCGCTGGCCCGCCCGCTCAACGCGATTGCGCTGGGCGAGGCGCAGGCCGCGCTGCTGGGCGTGCCGGTGGAGCGCACCAAGCGCCTGGCCGTGCTGGTGACGGCGCTGGCCGTGGGCGCGGTGACGGCGGCCACCGGCATCATCGGCTTCATTGGCCTGGTGGCACCGCACTGGGTGCGCCTGGTGGCCGGGCCGGACCACCGCGTGGTGCTGCCCGGCTCGGCCTTGCTGGGCGCTGCGCTGGTGCTGGCGGCCGACGGCGTGGCGCGCACCATCGTGCAGCCCGCAGAGCTGCCGCTGGGCGTGCTCACGGCCTTCATCGGAGTGCCGCTGTTTCTGGCCATGCTGCGCCAGTTTCGGAGCAAGGTATGAGTGCCGCCGTCGCTTCCCCGGTCACCACCACCGCCGATCTGCTGGTGTGCGACCAGCTGGTTGTGGGCGTGCCCGGCAGGCCCTTGCTGGCCACCGTGCACACGCAGTTCGTGCCCGGGCGCGTCACGGCCATCCTGGGGCCCAACGGCGCGGGCAAGTCCACGCTGCTGGCCATGCTTTCGGGCCAGCGCGCGCCGCGCTCGGGCCATGTGTGGATGGGCGGGCAACCGGTGTCCGGCAAAGGCGCCCAGGCCCTGGCCCGGCAGCGCGCCGTGCTGCCGCAGGACACGGCCGTGGCGTTTGACTTCACGGTGAAAGAGGTGGTGGAGATGGGGCGCTTTCCCCACCGCCAGCAGCCCAGCCGCCACGAGGCGCGCATCGTGACCGAGGCGATGCAGGCCACCGGCGTGGCCCACCTGGCCGGGCGCAGCATCAACACCCTGTCGGGCGGCGAACGCGCCCGCAGCCACCTGGCCCGCGCGCTGGCCCAGATCTGGGAGCCCCTGCCAGGCAGCCCCGATTGCCCCGATGGCGCCACCCGCTGGCTTCTGCTGGACGAGCCCACCGCCGCCCTCGACCTGGCGCACCAGCACCACACGCTGGCCCTGGTGCGCCGCTGGGCGGTGGAGCAGGGCGTGGGCGTGGTCGCGGTGCTGCACGATCTGAACCTGGCCCTGCGCTACGCACACGACAGCCTGCTGCTCGCCCCGGGCCTGGCAGGCCCGCGCAGCGTGCACGCCACGGCCCACCTGCTCACCCCCGCCACCATCGCGCAGGTGTGGGGCGTGCACAGCACGCCAGTGCTGGCGGCCGACGGGGTGCCGCAGTACCTGGTGGCGGCTCGGTAGGCAGAAAAATAGGCGTAAAAATAGCCGCTAGCGCTTATGGGAAAATCGCTAGAAGCTCTCAATTTGATAGTGAATTTCAGGGCCCCCGGGCGCTGACTGCCATGCCACCGGGCGCGCCGCTGCGCAGCCCTGCGCGCACCCTTGTCAGCGCGGCTTGGACACCAGCAGGTTGCAGCTTTCGTCGGCAGCCAGCACCGTGCCTACGGTGCAGCGCGGTGGGTCGCGTGGGTCGCGGTCATTGTGCCCTGGGGTGAGGCTGACACCGGTGATGCGCACGCTCTGCCCGGTGGTGTTGCGCACCTGGTATTGGTGCATGTAGTCTGCAGCCGCCCGATCCAGCGAGGTGTGGTACGGAATGTCCGCCGTACCGCCTGACGGGTTGTTCAGTTGCACATCGTCTGGCGCGGGCGCCGCCTCGGCCGGTCCGCTCCAGGAGGTGGCCACCAGCATGGCAGCCGCCAGCACGCCGGGGGCAATTGCCAGCACCAGGCACGCCAGACGGCCGCGCGCCGCGCGCCAGGCCATCAGTGCCATCAACAGCGACAGCACCAGCACACCCCACTCCGCCAGTGTGGGCACCGGCTGCACAGGGCCTGCCAGCCCAGCCACATACGTGATGGCGCCTACCGGAGGCTGCGCCTGTGCCCAGGCCGACCCAGACGCCGCCAGGGCTGTGGTGGCCAGCACGCTGGCCACAGTGCGAAAGCGAGAGAGGAGGGTGCGCTTCATTGGAATGTTCCCTGTAAAAAAGAAAAGAAAGAAAATGTTTCTTGCGCTCACCTGTTAAGCGCTGGCAGCTATTAAAAGTAGAGCGTTTCAGGCAGGTGTGGACTGGTTGCAAGGTGGCGGCGTGGTTGCGGGGCGGGTGCTGGTCAGCGCAATGCCGAGAAACACACGCGGTGCTTTTCGCCCGCATGGGGTCTGTCGCTCACATCTGGGGGCCTCTGGCCGAAGCCGGGTCGTTGTGCCTTTTTTGTTCTTGGCGCTGCTGCGGAGTCCTGCATGCCTGTGGGTACGGGTACGGGTGCGATGGTGTGATGTTGTGCGCATTGCACCCGGCGGCTTGACCGGGTGTGTGCCGGGCGCTTGACTGAGCGTTCGCCGCGCGCGCCGGGCTCCGTGCACCGGGCGCCGGGAAGGGGCGCCATCCCCCTGGTGCGCAATGCGTCAATCGGTGTGTCGTCCGTATGTCGGTATGTATTTGATAGCTGTCAACGCTTTTCCATCAAGCGCCAGACGCGGATTTCTGCCCAAGGCTGCGCCATCGGGGCCAGGCCACCAGGGCGATCAGCAGCGAAAGCAACCCCAGGCCCCAGCCGTGCAGGGTCGGGATGGCTTGGGCGGGGCCCGGGCCTGGGGGCAGCGGCGCTAGCAGCGCTACCCCGCCTGGGTCCTGGATCACGCTGTTTTGCGTCCGGTCGTCGTCACCCGCGCCGCCGTCTTGCAGCGTCAGCGTCACCGTGTAGCCGCTGATGCGCGCGTCGGGGAACGGGTACCAGTGCGGCTGGGCGTTGTCCGCCGTACGGCCGAACTTGTAGTACACCGCGTCCTGCGGCAGGGTCTGTGGGTAGGTCAGCACCACGGTGGCCTGGCTTCCCTGCACGCCCTGGTCGAGGCGCAGGGACACCACGCCGTAGGGCAGCGTGACGCCAGGGGGCAGCGGCGCGTTGGTGGAGGCTGCGCTGTGCGTGCTGGCCTCTGCCACCCGCCAGCCGTTGCCCGCAGGCAGCGTCAGCAGCAGGGGCTGGTTGGCCAGGGGCCCCTCGGCCACTGACAGCGTCTGCTGCTGCGCGAACAGCGCCACGGAAGCCTCATCCGTCTGCAGGTTGGTCAACTGGCAGGCTGCACCCTGGCCGGCGCACGCTCCCGTCCACCCGTCGAACTGGTAGCCCGCGCTGGCCGTGGCGGTGCAGGTGGCGTTGGCGCCCAGCGCCACTTGGCCAGGCGTGCACACCGCCGTGCCGCCTGTCGCCGGGCTGGCCGTGGCGGTGACGGCGACGGTCACGGCGACGGTGCGCGTGGCCTGGATGGTGTAAGTGCGCGTGCTGCCGTCGCGGGCCTGCACCTGCACCGTGATGGGCACGGTGCCCCCAGCCGGCACGGTGATGGGGGCCGAGGCGCTGCCTCTGTCCACCGTCACCCCGGCCACGCGCACTGTGGCCGTGCCGAAGGCCAGCCAGGGTGTGAGGGTGAGCGCCGGGCTACCGGGGGGTATTTGCAGCGTGTACTCGGTCACATCGCCCGAGAACGCGGGCGCCAAGGTGCCGTGGGAGGGCGCCAACTGGGCCAGGTCGGGGGAGGTGTTGGTGATCCGCTTCAGGCCGCCGCCCCGGCCCATGGGGGCGTCCAGCAGCAGGTCGGGCTTGCCGTCGGCGTTGAAGTCGGCCACGGCCATGCGGTTGGGCGCCCAGGGCACCAGATGCCGCACCGATACCGCGAAGCTGCCATCCCCCTGGCCTGCCAGGATCGTGACGTTGTAGAAACCCCCGTTGCTATTGAGTACAGCCAGGTCCGGGTGGCCGTCGCCGTTGAAGTCGTCCACGGCCAGGTCTCTTGGTAGCTCCTGGCCAATATAGGTCGGCCAGCCGCTGGCAAGGCGCACCGGGCTGCCAAAACCGCCGCCCGGCAAGCCTTTGAGAATGAACACCACGCTGGCGTCGTTGGACTGGGCTGCCGCGATCAGCTCGGCCCGCCCGTCGCCGTCCAGATCCGCCAGGCGCGGCGAGGCAAACAGCCAGAACTGCCCTGTTGCGCCCAACGCCACATCCTGCGGCGGGCCAAAAGTGCCGCCGCCCGCTCCGCGCAGCAGCTGCAGCGTACCGGTCTCGTTGGCGAGCAGCAAATCCATCCGCCCATCGCCATCGACGTCCCGCCCCTGCAGATGCAGCACCCCGCTGAGCGTGCCCACCGCCTGCTCCGCTGCGAAGCGGTTGTCGCCCAGGCTGCGCAGCACCACCACGCCTTGCGCCTGTCCGGCCGAGACGATGTCGTCGCGGCCGTCGCCGTCCACGTCCACCAGCAGTGACGGGGGGCTGCTTGCCGGCGCCACCGGCTGCACCGCCAGCCCGGCAGTGCCCAGGCCTGCCCCGGTTCCCACGGCCAGCAGGGTCTGTGCGCTGCCCCCGGTGAGCACGTCGGGCCAGCCATCGCCATGCACATCGCCCACCGCCAGGCGCTGCGCGCCGCTGGTGCCCAGGGGCAGCCATTGCACAGCGTCCAGGCTGCCGTCCCCCCGGCCGCGCAGCAGGGCCAGTTCGGGCCGCGTGTATTCCAGCGCCAACGCGTCCGGGAGTCCGTCGCCGTCCATGTCTTGGGCGCCTACCGCCGCCACAAAATCGCCCGATAGTGCAAAGCTCTGCGGCGGGCCAAATTGCGCCGGGTTGCCCGATAGCGACACCGCCCCGACGGCCTCGCGTGTGATGCGCAGCTGGTAGGTGCGCTGCACCGTACCGTCGCTGGAGGTGACCTGCACCGGCACCGTATTGAGCCCCGGTGCCAGCGCCACGGCCGCCGCATGGCCGCCGCGCAGCACCCGTTGGCCCACGCGGGCGGAGGCCTCGGTATCCCCCAGGGTCAGGCCCACGCGCACCGAGGACATGACAAAGGGCACGCTGGCGCTGTAAGCAAGAACCGCCGGGTCGAACGCGGGGCCCAGGCTGCCGTCTGACAGCGTGAGGCTGGCCAGCGAGGCATCGGCGCTGCCGCGCAACACGTCCAGCGTGTAGCGGGCGGTTTGCTGGCCATCGGTGCTGGTGATCTGGAGGGTGATGGCGTTGTGGCCGGGCTGCAGGGGGATCGGCGCCGAGGCCTCACCCGTCGCTACCGGGCTGCCGTTGACGAGGATGCTGGCCGTGGCGTCTTCCGGCGTGGGCATGAGCGTGATGGCGGCCGTGGTGCTGGCCACGCGTGCCGTGTAGGCCAGGGTGGCGGGGTGGACCGGCGGCCAGGGCGTGCCGCTGGAGAGCGCCAGGCCCTGCAGCCGCGCATTGTTGACCGCACTGGCGCGGATCACGCGCAGCATGTAGGTCTGCTGCGTGGTGCCGTCCTGCGCCGTGGCCTGCACGGCGATGGTGTTGAGCCCCGGCACCAGCGGCACGCTCACGGCGTGGCCCGCCGGAGTGGGGGTGTCGTTCACGGTAACGGTGGCGTCGCCGAAGGCCGGCGTGGCTGCAATCTGCAGCGCGTCCGTCGCATGTACCACCGAGGCGGAATACACCAGCACTGCCGGGTCGAACGCGGGGCTCAGCACCCCGGCAGACAGGGTGATCGCTGCAAGGCGCGCGTCGGTGCTGGGCGCGGCGCGGGCTACGTCCACCGTGTACATGCGCGTTGCCGAGCCGTCTTCCGCTGTCACGCCCACGTTGATGGCGGTGGTGCCCGCCTGCAGCGCCACGAACTGCGGCGCGCCTGCGGCGGCAGGGGCGCCGTTGACGGTGAGCGTGGCGGTCGACACGGCCGGTGTGGGCGTGACAGCCACCGAGGCCATGTAGGGCACGGCGGCGGTGTAGCGCGTCACCGCGCCGCTAAAGGCCGGGTTCAGCGTGCCCGCTGACAGGGTGAGGCCTTGCAGGTCGGCGTCGGCACTGGCGATGCGGGTGAGCGCCAGCGTGAAGGTGCGCGTGGCGCCGTTCTGCGCGGTGGACTGCACCGTCACCGTATTCGGCCCCAGGGCCAGCGGCACCTGCGCCGCGCCGCCGCTGGTCACCGGCTGGCCGTTGACGGTGATCTCCGGGCAGTCTGCCGCCGTGGCGGCCAGGGCCACCGAAGGCTGGTCCACCGTGGCGCTGTAGCTGGTGATGGCGGGATCGAACGCGGGCGTGAGCGTGCCGGAGGACAGGGCAATGCCGGTCAGTTCGGCATCCGTGCCGGGGCCAGTGCGCTCGATGGTGAGCGAGTACCTGACCCTGGACCATGTGCCGGACGACATGTACCGGCTCACGTTGATCTCCACCGCATTGGTGCCAAAGGCCAGCGGGGCCGCGCTCAGGGACCGGGTGGGTGTATCGCCATCCAGGTAAAAGTTTTGCCCCAGGGCGCTCACCTCATGCCGCCGCGCGGTGGGCTGCCAGCCGGTCAGGGTGATGACCTGCGGCGCGCAGTGGCCGATCTGGATGGGCGGCACCGTGACATCCAGCGGGTCGTCCTCCATCCCCACGGGGAAGTTGGCGGCCACACCGCCCACCGAGATGGCGGCCAGTTGTGCGAAGTTGGGGAACCCCGGCTCATCGTCGGCCGCCATGGCGCCGCCTGCCGCGCAGGCTAGCAGTGCGGCGGCCAGCCATGCCCGCCATGGGGGCCGGGTGCGCCCCCCGCCGGGCCGCGTGGCCGCGTTGTCGCAAAGGGTTGCCGAAGGGCGGGTGACCGCAGTGATTTTCATGGGACGTGAGCCAGTGGTGGGATAGGACATCCACGGTGCAGGCGTTGCACATGAAAAACGCCTCCGGCGCTTGTCTGTCAAGCGCTAAAAGCTATATTTTTAGGAGCATCTGAGGCAGGTGGACGAGCGCTGCTGGCGATCTTGTGGTGCCTGCGGCCGCGCAGCTTGACCGGGCGTCTGCCGGGCGCTTGACTGTGCGTTTGCTCAGAGCCCGAGCAGCCAGTCGGCGTATTCCACCGAGGCCGCGCTGGGCGCGGCCAGGCCCCGGCCGCCGTTGCGGGCGGATTCGGCGGCAGCGCGCACATCGCTCGGCGTGTGCCCGAAGGCAGCGCGGAAGGCGCGGCTGAAGTGGGCCTCGCTGGCGAAGCCCAGGCGGGTGGCCACGTCGGCCACGCGCAGGTGCCGGTAGGCGGCGTTGGACAGGGTCTGGAACGCGCGTTGCAGGCGGCGCTGCTGCACGTAGCGCGCCACGCCGCCCAGCGGCTCAAAGAGCTGGTAGAGCCGGTGGCGCGAGATGCCAAAGGTGCGGCACAGCGCGTCGGGCTTGAGGGGCGCGCCCAGGTGGCGGCCGATGTGCCGCTGAATTCGCTCCAGCGTGACGGCCTCCACCTGCGCGCGGGCCTCGGCCAGGGTGCGCTGGCTGGGCCGAAGGCAGGCGGCCAGCATCTGGGTGGTGGCGCGCACCACATCATCGGCCTGCTCCATGCCGATGGTGGGCAGCCGCCGGTGCAGCGCCCCCAGATGGTCCGCCAGCAGGCCGCCCAGCACGTTGTCTGAGCGCAGTACCGTGCCGTGCGGGTTGGCACTGCCTCCAAAGGCCTCGTCACCCAGCGCGCGCGGCACGATCAGCGACAGCACACGCGAGTCCTGGGCGGCGGTGTGCTGTGTGCGGGCCATGTCGAACACCACCACATCCCCCGCGCGCACCTGCAGGTCGTCGCGGTCGCTGCTCTGGCCGATGAAGCCGCCCTCGCGGTACCACTGCACCAGGTAGTGGTCCAGGCCGTCCTGCGCAGCGCGCGCCTGGCTGCGTGCAAAGCGCTGGGCGCCAAAGCGCAGGTCGCCCAGCAGCAGCTGGCCCAGGTGAACGGCATCAACCTGGGCGTGAAATCCGTCCGGCGGGCCGCTGTGCACCAGTGGGGCCACGTCAAACAGCACGGAGATACCGCTGCGCCAGGCTTCAAAGCGGTCCTCGCCGGACGACTGGGTGGTGGCAAAGGTGGTAGAGGGCAGAGGCTGGGCGGGCGGCGGCATGGCGCCGAGATCATAAGGGCCGCTGGCGCCATAAGCCTTGCCGGAGTCGCGCCAGCGCCAATATGGGCCACCCGGGCCCGTGGGTCCAGGTGGCTGTGCCCCGCGAGACCGTTGGATCGCGTCTTGCAGCCGATGTTCCTATTCCCGCTACCGCGCAGGCTCCTGGCACCCGGCCCCGGACCCTGCACGAGGAGGCCCCTCAGCGCGTCAGGCTATGGCCCGGTGCGGTTGGCACGGCTTGCATAGAATGCCGCAACCCATGCGCCGCCTGTTGCTCCTCTTTCTGTTGGTGTTCATGCCGCTTCAGTCCATCTGGGCGGCGGCCTCGCCCTATTGCGGGCACGAGTCAGCGCCGCAGGCATCGCACTTTGGCCACCATGTGCACGAGCACCATGGCGACGAAGGTGCCGACCACTCGGCCCCGGGCGGCAGCCCCAGCACCCTGGCCGACATGGACTGCCATGCCTGCCACGGCACAGGCGGCGGCCTGGCGCACAGTGCCAGCGCCCAGGCCATCGTGGTGGCCGTGGCGCACCCGCCTGGCCAGGCCGCACCCGCCTGGCCACCCGTACCCCTTACGCGCCCCGAACGCCCCAACTGGCCCTTCTTCGCCTGAGCGGCGAGGCGGGGGCTTGGGTGGCTCCGTTTCTTTTCCTGATGCTGTTGGAGACCTGCTGCCTGCCCTGGCAGTAGCGGTGCGCGTCTTGCTGTTGGCGTGCGTGCACCGCTGACCGTCCCCTTCATCCATCGCGCCTCGCCGATTTCAACCTGTGGCCCCCGGCCACTGCAGAGGAATCGGATGCAACCAACGAAACAACGACAACACTCGCCCATTGCCGCGCTGGCGGTGATGGCACTGGGCTGGGCACTGCTGGGCAGTGCCGCACAGGCCCAGACCTCCAACCCCGGCACAGCGCCGCTCACGCTCCAGGCCCTGTTCGAGCGGGCCTGGCAGTGCCAGCCCGAAGCGCAGTCTGCCGCCTTGCGGCGCGAGGCCGCGCAGGCCACACGCAGCGCAGCGACAGCCTGGACGGCCGAGCCCGCAGCGTTGGAGCTGTCCACCAAAACCGACCGCCCCGGCAGCAACCAGGGCAGCCGCGAAGCCGAAGTGGGCCTGGCCCTGCCGCTGTGGCTACCCGGCGAGCGCGCCCGCAAGGCAGCGCTGGCCGATGCGGAAGCGCAGGCGCTTAACAGCCGCCAGCGCGCCGCGCAGCTGCAACTGGCCGCCACTGTGCGCGAAGCCTGGTGGGCGGCGCAGCGCGCGCAGGCCGACTGGGCCCTGGCGCAAGACCGGCTGCTGAACGCCCAGCGCCTGGCCGCCGACGTGGCGCGCCGCGTGCGCGCGGGAGACTTGTCGCGCGCCGACCAGGCCCAGGCCGACGGCGCCGTGGCCCAGGCCGAAGCCGCCATGGCCGAGGCCCAGGGCGCACGGGACGCAGCGCAGGCCGCACTGGCTGCCTGGGGTGTGCAGGCCGTGCCCACCCTGGCGCTGGCCGACGGGGCAGAGCCCGAGCCCCCCGTGCCAGACGCCACGGCAGCCGCTGCCCAGCACCCTGCGGCGGCCGACTGGCAGGACCAGGCCGAGGTGGCCCGCCGCGCCGCAGACCTGGCCGCCGTGCAAAGCCGTGCCAACCCCGAGCTGACGGTGGCCGCCACGCGCGGCCGCGAGCAGGCGGGCGACCGCTACCAGCAGACCTTCACCGTGGGCCTGCGCATACCCCTGGGCGGGGGCGACCGTGCGCAGGCCAAGCAGGCTACAGCACGCGCCGATGCCATCGATGCCGAGGCGCGTGCTGCCGAGGAGCAGAGGCGCCTGGCCGCCGACATCGCCGCCGCCATGGCCCGCGTGAAGGCCACGCAGGCCCAGCGCGATGCGCTGGCACGCCACGCGGCGCTGGCGCAGGGCACCCGTGGCTTTGTCGACAAGGCCTTCCGCCTGGGCGAAGCCGACGGGCCCACGCGCCTGCGTGTGGAGCTGGATGCCGCCCAGGCCGAACGCCAGCTGGCCCGTGCACGCATCGACGCAGCGGCCGCCATCTCCCATCTGCGCCAGGCCCTGGGCCTGCTGCCGCAATGAACTCCCTGTGAATCCCGACCAATTTTTAAGACAACCATGGCACTCTCTTCCTCTTTCTCCACACTGGGCCTGGCCCTGCTGCTGGGCTTGCTACCGCCGACCGCGCTGGCCGGTGCTGGCCACGACCATGGCGAAACCCCCGCCGCCGCAACGGGCACGGCCCTGCCGCGCTTTGCCGCCACCTCCGACCTGTTTGAACTCGTGGGCGTGCTCGACGGGCAAAAAATCGCGCTCTATCTGGACCACGCGGGCGACAACAGCCCCGTGAAAGACGCCCGGCTGGAGCTGGACATTGCGGGCACCAACGTGCCCGTCACCCCCGTGGCCGAGGGCGAGTTCCAGGCCACCCTGGCTGCGCCGCTGGCCGAGGGTGTGAGCCCCGTCACCGCCACCGTGGCCGCAGGCACTGACACCGACCTGCTCGCAGGCGAGATCGACCTGCACCCCGCCGCTCACACCGATGCCGCACCGGCAGGGCTGGCCCGCCGCACCGCGCTGATCGCGGGCGCCGTGGCCGCCGTGCTGCTGGCGCTGGCCGCCGCGTGGGGCCTGCGCCGGGGCCGTGCTGCCCGCATGGGCGACAACCAGCGCGTGGGAGGTGCAGCATGAAGCGCTTCCATCCCATGCCCTCTTTGCTGGCTTTGCTGATGGCCACCGTGCTCAGCGCACCCCTGCCAGCCCTGGCAGGCCCCGGCCACGACCATGGCGATGCACCGCTCGCGCCCAGCGGCAACGGCCCCAGCCGCCAGCCCGATGGCAGCGTGTTTCTGCCCAAACCCGCGCAGCGCCAACTGGGCGTGCGCACCCTGGTGACTACCGCCGGGCAACACGCCAAGGCCTTTGAACTGGCAGGCACCGTGGTGATGGACCCCAACGCGGGCGGCAAGGTGCAGGCCGTGCTGGCCGGGCGGCTGGAGGCCGGGCCCAAGGGCCTGCCTGGCGTGGGCCAGGCGGTGCGCAAGGGCGAGGTGCTGGCCTATGTGGTGCCCACGGCGGGCGCCATCGAGCGCTCCAACCAGCTGGCCCAGCAGGCCGAGCTGCGCGCTGCGCGTGACCTGGCCGCACGGCGCGTGGCGCGCCTGACGGAGCTGGCCGACACCGTGCCGCGCAAGGACATCGAGGCGGCCGAGAGCGAGCTGCAGAGCCTCACCCAGCGCCTGGGTGCCGTAGGCGCAGGCCTGGCCACCCGCGATGCGCTGGTGGCCCCGGTGTCGGGCGTGATCGCTTCGGCCAATGCCGTGGCCGGGCAGGTGGTGGATGCGCGCGAGCTGGTGTTTGAGGTGGTGGACCCATCGCGCCTGCGCATCGAGGCCCTGGCCTACGACCCGGCACAGGCCCAGAGCGTGGCCGGTGCTGCGCTGGCCGTGGGCGGGCAGCGCGTGCCGCTGCGCTTTTTAGGCGCGGCGCGCAGCCTGCGCGAGCAGGCGCTGCCGCTGCAGTTTGCGGGCGACTCGGCCGTGCTGGGCACCTTGGCTCACTTGGCAATAGGCCAGCCGGTGCGCGTGTTCGTGCAGTCCACCGACAAGGTCGATGGCGTGCAGGTGCCCGCCGCAGCGTTGCTGCGCAACCCGGCCAATCAGACCATCGTGTGGGTCAAGGAGTCGCCCGAGCGCTTTGTGCCCCGGGTCGTCACCTCGGTGCCGCTGGACGGCACCTCGGTGGCCGTGACCTCGGGCCTGCAGCCCGGCGACCGCGTGGCCACGCAGGGCGCCACGCTCATCAACCAGGTCCGCTAAGGAGTCACGATGTTCAAGTGGCTTCTCGAAAACAGCCTGGTCAACCGGCTGCTGGTGCTCATCGCCGCCGCCGTGCTCATGGCCTACGGCGCCTTCACGCTCTCGCGCACGCCGGTGGACGTGTTTCCCGACCTCAACAAACCCACCGTCACACTCATGACCGAGGCGGGCGGCATGGCCGCCGAAGAGGTCGAGCAGCTCATCACCTTCCCGCTGGAGACCACGATGAATGGCCTGCCCGGTGTGGAGAGCGTGCGCTCCACCTCCAGCGCGGGGCTGTCGTTCATCTACGTCACCTTTGACTGGAGCACCGAGATCTACCGCGCGCGCCAGATGGTGTCTGAACGCCTGTCGTCCATGGAAGAGGGCCTGCCCAGCGGCATCACGCCGCGCATGGGGCCCATCAGCTCCATCATGGGCGAGATCATGCAGGTGGCCATCCCCATCGACGCAGGCAAGACCACGCCCATGGCCGTGCGCGAGTACGCCGACTGGGTGCTGCGCCCGCGCCTCATGGCCATTCCCGGCGTGGCGCAGGTGATCCCCATCGGTGGCGAGGTGCGCCAGTTCCAGGTGCTGCCCGACACGGCGCGCATGGCGGCGCTGGGCATCACGCACGACCAGCTCACGGGCGCGCTCAAGGGCTTTGCGGCCAATACCTCGGGCGGGTTTCTGGAACTGGGCGGGCGCGAATACCTCATCCGCCACCTGGGCCGCACCTCGCGGCTCGAAGACCTGCAGAACCTGGCCCTCGCCGCCAAAAACGGCCAGAGTGTGCTGCTGCGCCAGGTGGCAGATGTGACCTTTGCCGCCGCCACCAAGCGCGGCGACGCGGGCTTTGAAGGGCAGGGCGCCGTCATCCTGGGCATCCAGAAGCAACCCACGGCCGACACCATTGGCCTCACGCGCAGCATTGAGGCCGCGCTGGTGGACCTGAAGAACTCGCTGCCCGCAGGCATGGAGGCACCGCGCGTCACCTTCCGCCAGGCAAGCTTCATCGAGGCCTCGGTCACCACGCTGCAGGGCAAGCTCATGGGCGCCTCGGTGTTCGTGGCGGTGATTTTGTTCGTGTTCCTCGGCACGCTCAGGCCCACGGTGATTGCGCTCACGGCCATCCCGGTGTCCATCTTCATCACGGCGCTGGTGTTCAAGTATTTCGGCCTGTCGATCAACACCATGACGCTGGGCGGCCTGGCCATTGCCATTGGCGGCCTGGTGGACGACGCGGTGGTCGATGTGGAAAACGTGCTGCGCCGCCTGAAGATGGACCGCGCCAAGCACCCGAACCACCGCCTGCACCCCATCGAGGTGGTCAAGCTCGCGTCGATGGAAGTGCGCTCCGGCATCCTGTATGCCACGGCCATCATCGTGCTGGTGTTCTTGCCGCTGTTTGCGCTTCCGGGCATCGAGGGGCGGCTGTTTGTGCCGCTGGGCATCGCGTTCATCGTGTCCACGCTGGCATCGCTGCTGGTGTCGGTCACGGTCACGCCGGTGCTCGCCTTTTATCTGCTACCGCGCATGAAGAACCTGGACCATGGCGACACGCGCGTGGTGGCCTGGCTCAAAGCGCGCTACCGCAGCGGGCTCTCGGCTGTGCTGGCGCGGCCGCGTGCAGCCCTGGCCGTGAGTGCGGTGGCGGTGGCGCTGTCGGCAGCGGCGGTGCCGTTTTTCCCCACCACGTTCTTGCCGCCGTTCAACGAAGGCACGCTGCTCATCGGCATGCGGCTCAACCCCGGTGTCACGCTGGCCGAATCGAGCGCGCTGGCCCGCCAGGCCGAGGTGCTGGTGCGCCAGGTGCCCGAGGTCACGCACGTGGGGCGACGCAGCGGCCGCGCCGAGCTGGACGAACATGCCGAAGGCGTGCACGTGAGCGAGCTGGACGTGGGCCTGCTGCCTGCGGCCGAGCTCAAGCGCAGCATGGCCGAGGTGCAGGCCGACATCCGCAGCCGCCTGGCGCATCTGCCCGCTGCCATCGCCATCGGCCAGCCCATCTCGCACCGCATCGACCACATGCTCTCGGGCGTGCGCTCGCAAATCGCCATCAAGCTCTTTGGCGACGACCTGGACACCCTGCGTGGCCAGGCCGAGGCCCTGCGCGGGCGGCTGGCGGGCATCCCCGGCCTGGCCGACCTGGAGGTGGAAAAACAGGTGCTGGCGCCGCAGATCACCGTGCGCGTGGACTACGCCGCCGCTGCACAAATGGGTGTGCCCGCACCCCAGGTGCTGGCCGCGCTGCAGACGCTGGTGGAGGGCGAAAAAGTGGCCCAGGTGGTGGAGGGCAGCCGCCGCTTTGCGCTGGTGGTGCGCCTGCCCGACAGCGCACGCTCCATCGACGGCCTGGCGCGTGTGCTGATCGACACGCCACGCGGCCCCGTGCCCCTGTCGCGCCTGGCCACCATCGAAGAGGGCGACGGCCCCAACCAGATCAGCCGCGACGACGGCAAGCGCCGCATCGTGCTCTCGGCCAACGCGCAGGGCAGGGCGCTGTCCGACGTGGTGGCCGACATCCGCCAGGCTGTGGGCGACACGCGCCTGCCCGAGGGCTACTTCATCACCCTGGGCGGCCAGTTCCAGGCGCAGGAAGAAGCCAGCCGCCTGGTGGGCCTGCTCGCCATCGTCTCGCTGGTGCTGATGTTTGTGGTGCTGTACACGCGCTATCGCTCGGCCACGCTGTCGGCCCTCATCATGGCCAACATTCCGCTGGCGCTGGTGGGCGCGGTGCTGGGCCTGTGGGTGTCGGGCCAGCCGCTGTCGGTGGCGGCGCTGATCGGCTTCATCACGCTGGCGGGCATCTCGGTGCGCAACGGCATTTTGAAGGTGAGCCACTACCTCAACCTGATGCGCGTGGAAGGCGAGCGCTTTGACACCGCCATGATCGTGCGCGGCTCGCTGGAGCGCCTGAGCCCTGTGCTGATGACCGCGCTGGTCACCGCCTTCGCCCTGGCCCCCCTGCTGCTGGAGGCCGAACGCCCCGGCACCGAAATCCTGCACCCGGTGGCAGTGGTCATCTTCAGCGGCCTCATCAGCTCCACGCTGCTCGACACCTTCCTCACCCCGGCCCTGTTCTGGCTGTTTGGCCGCAAGGATGCCGAACGCCTTCTGGACGACAAGAACGCCGAAGCGTTCTGAGCTTTTCTTGTTTTGTTTTCGTTCTCTTTATTTGTTCGTTTGCTTTTTCATTCACCCTCTGAAAGGACTCCCATGAAAACCACCCGCCAACTCTTCGCCGCCCTGGCCCTCGCCGCTGTGGCCACCACCGCCGCCCACGCCGCTGGCGACCACGGCGCGGGCCATGACCACAAGCCCCAACACGGTGGCATCGTGGCCGATGCCAACGACATGGACTACGAACTCGTCGCCAAGCCCGACACCCTGACCCTGCACCTGCGCGACCACGGCAAACCCGCCAAGACCGAGGGCGTGAGCGCCAAGCTCACCCTGCTCAACGGCACCGAAAAATCCGAGGTTGTGCTTGTACCGGCAGGCGAGGGCAGGCTCGAAACCAAAGGCATCTTCAAGGTCGCAGCAGGCACCAAGGTGGTGGCGCTGGTGACGCTGCCGGGCAAGAAAGCAGCGAATGTGCGGTTTGCGGTGAAGTAAGCCGCTGCCGAAGAGGGCAAGCGTTGTGCTCGACGCGCCGCCGCGCTGGCTTTTTGCTGGCGTGGCGGTGTGTTGTCTGTCTCAGTGGCAGTGCTCCATGGAGCGCGGCCGAGATGGTGCGCGCGTGGTTTCAGTGGTGCGGTGTTCTGAAATTTGAAGAAAAATTGGGCTCTACCGCCCGCCTGTAAAGCGCTATTAGCTATCAAATTGATAGTCACTCAGCCCGATCCCAGCTGACCGGTCAGACATTCCCAGCCGATAGTCGCCGTCGCGACGGATGAAGTACAGCGCCCGAGGCGCCCTCTGCCCGTGCGCGGAGCGGCAAGACTCAGGAGCGCTTGTAGGTCTTCAATAGAGATTCGGGTACGAACGTCAGATTGCCTCTTGCGCGGGAACAGGCGACGTACAGCTTATTGCGCGTCTCCGGATTGATGTCCCGAAAGCTGCCGGAGTTCCAGGCCTTCACGTTGCCAGGATTCAGGACCACGCACACGTCCTCATAGCTGTCCATGCCTTTGGACGCGCCCCAGTTTTGGGAGAAGCAGCCGTACTTTTGGTGTTCCCTGTAGAAGAGCTTGACTATGCCGGGATCACGGTAGAGGGCTGCAACCGCTGCAGGGTCATCCTCGAACCGCACAACACTGGTCCGTTGGTCATGCGAATGGATTTCGATCCCGATCTTCTCCGTGATGAAGTCACAGACGCTCTTGCTGCAGCGGCGACTGCTTTTGAGGCTGTCTGTATCGACTTTTAGTCGAGCCTGCTCGAACTTCTTCTTGTATTTATCGTAGTTCTCATGCAGCTTGGCATTGACGGCGCCGTCGCGGCTCGTGTCGAAGGTGTGCTGGTGGAAGTCGCCGACGAAGCTCATGTCCACCTGGGCCGCGCTGATTGCCAATAGGAAGTTGAAGTCATTTCCGCCGAAGTCCTGGACCTCGTCCACGAAGAAGACATCGAAGTACTTCTCGATACGGTCAACCACAGCATCAACTAGGCCGGACTGTTCGATGAACTTGGCGAGGCGGTTTGCGTAGAGCCACCTGCTAGGCGATATGTAACGCCGGTCATCGGTCAAGGGGTAGGCCGGAAACCGGTCGGGTGGGTTGAAGGTGAGGCCGCGTGTTTCCTTCTTGGAGCGCAGGAACGGTCGATAGCAGAAGCTGTGCAGGAACCTGAAGTAGGTGTATATCTCAATGTTAGGCGGCAGGTAGCCGAAGCGCTCGATGACCTTGGCACGAAGGTTTTCGTAGTTGGCGTCGGTATACGTGACCATCAGGAAGCGCCGCACCTCGTCCAGCGCAGAGACCAGCTGGGTGGTCTTGCCTGACCCGGCAACAGCAAAGACTACGCTCTTATCCATGCCACCGCCTGCTGGATGTAGCCAGGGGCTGTCAGCGCCACACCTTTCCTCTCCAGCAGCTGGAACGCAGCGTCGGTCTTGTTCTTCAGCATGTAGTCCTCGACGCTCAGCGTCTTACGGCCCGCCGCGAATAGTTCCTCACAGGCAGTCTGATTGTCTCGATACATGCAGACCTCGAAGGTGTGACGGGCGTTGTCGGGGTCCGCAAAGACCTGGATGGATGCCGAAACGTGGTCCGCGTAGTTCGCAACGCAGTTGGCTGCATAGTCCTTGTCGTTATCGCGGATCGCCGCCACCTTGATGCCCAGCAGCTTGGCAAGTTCGAGGTAGCGCTTGAAGCTAGTGCCATCGACTGAGATTACATGGATTTCGTCAGCGTCCAGGCTGCACCCAGGTGCGCTGATCTTGTAGAGAGCATCCATCAGGATGAACTCCGCGTCCCCCTCGACCAGGATCGCCTTCTTGCATAGCGCCAGCTCCAGTACGTTGTTGTCGGGCGCCTTCATGAAGAACTCGGCGGTTCCCGGGCTGAGATCCTTAAGGCTAGCCGGTCGAGATGGATTCTCGTCGCTCAAGATAAGGACCTTCCGGAGATTCAGCCGCGTGGCTATGAAGCTGCTGTGCGTAGCGACAAAAAGCTGCTTCTTGACAGAGGCGCGGATGCGCTCAATCAACTTGCGCATATGCACCTGGCTTAGATGATTCTCTGGCTCCTCCAACAGAAGCACATGAAGCGCGTGCTCCCGGTTGCGCAGAGCGAACTCAGTCTTGATGAAGCACTGGCGGCCTTTGCCTTTGCTGTCCACCGGGATGTCATCCTCGGTGATGATGATGTCGGTTTCGACGTTGGCCTTCGGGCTGGTCCTGACGTCGAACTTGTAGGCATCCAGCCCGTCGTTCATTGTCTTGAAGGCCTCATCTTTGAACTTGGCCTTCGCTTTTCGGTATTCGAAGCCGTGTAGGTTGCGCTGGGCAACGCTCGCATGCGCGGCATACATCGAGCGCGTGTACTCGCGCGTGGCATGCTCGTTGTTGATCAGTGAGCTGTCGATCAGCAGGTGCTGCAGCGGCTTCTTATGTGGAAAGACAGCCTCATCCGTGAACGTCAGGAAATGCACGCTGTAGTACTCGAAGGGGAAGTTATCGTGCTTCTCCGCGAGGATGGCCTGGATCTCCTTCGTGTACTCATCGACAGGCTTGCAAACCATCTTGATGCCGAGGTGGTCTGTACCCTTGCTGTTGTTCCGTCCATCCAGGTCGTGGCGGCCTGGTAGGTCATCGAAATAGATCTCTATCAGTAGCTCGGGTAGGTCGGCGATCCGCCTCGTGCTTGTGAGGAACTCGGTGATGCAGTCGGCGTTGAACAGCGCTTCGAGCCCAATGGTCTCGACCTTGCTTCGACTGGCGCTCAGTGCTATGTCTATGGCCTGCAACACCGAACTCTTGCCGGCTTCGTTGCCGCCAACCAGGATGTTCAGTTCAGGATCGAATTCGAGTTCCAACGTCTTGAAACGCTTGAAATTCTTGAGCACCAACCGCCGTATTGTTCCCACGCTCTTTTCCTCCCATTCAGTACCGATTCAAACCGGCAACTCCTGCAATGCCACTGTGATTAGTGCGCTACCGGAACCGCACAGACCGACACAACCCACATCGTACCCACTCCTATTTGACCCCCTCATGCCACCCGCATGCAGCGTGGCCGAGCGCGCCTAGCACCGCTACATGGCGCAGCAATCTCCTGCGCTGCAGTCAAAGCAATATTCACCCTGGTGATGTGAAACATCACCAGCGTTCCATTGACTGATATTGCTTCAGCGCGAATGATCGATCCCCAGGCGCTGGGTGCATCCGCACCGGCCCCGAAAGACTGACGAACTGATAGATCGACTGATTGACTCGCGATGACAAAAAGCAAAGGAGACGCCCATGCATGAATGCCCCGTGACCGTGTTCCCGCAGCAGATCCGCTGGGAGACGGATGGCACCAGCCGCATTCCTTTTCAGGCCTATACGGATGAGGCGCTGTACCGCAGGGAGCTGGACCGTTTGTTCTACAACGGGCACTGGTGCTACGTTGGCTTGGAGGCGGAGATTCCCAACGCGGGGGATTTCAAGCGCACGGTGATCGGCGAGCGCTCGGTGCTGCTGGTGCGTGACAAGGATGCTTCGATCCATGTGGTGGAAAACGTCTGCGCCCACCGAGGCATGGCGTTTTGCCGCGAGCGGCATGGCAACCGCGAGAGCCTGACCTGCCCGTACCACCAGTGGAACTACACCCTGTCGGGCGACTTGCAGGGTGTGCCGTTTCGGCGCGGCGTGAAGCAGGATGGCAAGGTCAATGGCGGCATGCCAGCGGACTTCAACCCGGCAGAGCATGGGCTGACCAAGCTCAAGGTGGCCACCCGTGGCGGCGTGGTGTTTGCGTCGTTTGACCACAGCGTGGAGCCGCTGGAGGAGTTCTTGGGCCCCACCATCCTGGGTTACTTTGACCGGCTGTTCAATGGCCGCAAGCTCACCATCCTGGGCTACAACCGCCAGCGCATTCCGGGCAACTGGAAGCTGATGCAAGAGAACATCAAGGACCCGTACCACCCCGGCCTCCTGCACACCTGGTTCGTTACCTTTGGGCTCTGGCGTGCAGACAACAAGTCGCAACTGCTGATGGATGCGCAGCACCGCCACGCGGCCATGGTGTCCACACGCGGCGCGGCGGGCAAGGCGGCCGATGTGACGCAGGTGTCCAGCTTCAAGGCGGGCATGTCATTGAATGACCCGCGCTTTTTGGACATTGCGCAGGAGGACTGGTGGGCGGGGCCACCCCTGGCTGCCAGCAGTGGTGATGCTGCGGCGCCCAACGCACCGGCATCTGTGCCCACGGCGGTGATGATGACCGTGTTCCCCAGCGTGATTTTTCAGCAGCAGGTCAACAGCGTGTCCACGCGCCACATCCAGCCGGATGGCAAGGGGGCGTTTGATTTTGTGTGGACGCATTTCGGCTTTGAGGACGACAGCGAAGCAATGACGCAGCGCCGCCTGCGCCAGGCCAATCTGTTCGGCCCGGCGGGCTTTGTGTCGGCCGACGATGGCGAGGTGATCGAGTGGTCGCAAGAAGGCTTTGAGACCAAGCCCGCGCACCGCACGCTGGCCGAGCTGGGCGGGCGCGATGTGGGCGACACGGACCACATGGTGACCGAGACGCTGATCCGGGGCATGTACGAATACTGGCGCAAGGTGATGGAGGCGGAGGCATGACTATGGACTTCCAGACCTACTTTGAACTGAACCAGCTCTACGCCCGCTACGCCCGCGCACTCGACGCGGCGGACTGGGAGGCGTGGCCAGAGTTTTTCATCGAGAACTGCGTTTACAAGCTGCAGCCGCGCGAGAACCACGAGCGCGGGTTTCCGCTGGCCACGCTGGCGTTTGACAGCAAGGGCATGCTGAAGGACCGCGTTTACGGCATCCGCGAGACGCTGTTCCACGACCCCTACTACCAGCGCCATGTGGTGGGTGCGCCGCTGGTGCACAAGGTGGATGCGGATGGTCGCATCCACTGCGAGGCCAACTATGCGGTGCTGCGCACGCGCTTGTCGAAGGAATCGACGGTGTTCAACGTGGGGCGCACGCTGGATGAGGTGGTGCCCACGCCCGAGGGCCTGAAGTTCGCATCGCGCCTCGTCGTCTACGACAGCGAGATGATCCCCAACTCGCTGATCTACCCCATCTGAGGAGCTGCCATGACGACGAACTGGATTGATGCAGCCGCGCAGGACGATGTGCCGCAGGATGACGTGATCGGCCTGGCTGTGGCCGGGCGCGACATTGCGCTGTATGGCGTGGGCGGCGAGGTGTTTGCCACCGACAACATGTGCACCCACGGCCATGCACGCCTGTGCGATGGGTTTCTGGAAGGGCACGAGATCGAATGCCCTTTGCACCAGGGCAAGTTTGATGTGCGCAACGGCAAACCCACCTGCGCGCCTGTCACCGAGCCGCTGCGCAGCTACCCCGTGAAGATCGAGGGCGGCCGCGTGTGGCTGGCCTTGGACTGAACGCAGCGCCCCCTCTCAAGGAGACCCCCCATGACTGCCGAACGACCTGAGGTCGAGGCCGCTGCATTGCCGCATGAAGGCGTAAACGCCCCCTCGGCCCACACCATCGTGATCGTCGGTGCGGGCCAAGCGGGTGGCTGGGCGGCGCAGGCGCTGCGCAGCGAAGGCTTTGCGGGCCGTGTGGTGCTGATCGGTGACGAAGCCCATCCGCCGCACGAGCGGCCACCGTTGTCGAAGGCGGTGCTTTCGGGCGCCGCCGCGCCGGAGAGCACGCGCCTGATGAAGCCCGAAGCCTTCGACGCCCTGGCGGTGCAATGGCGGCCCGGTGTGCAGGTGCACCGCATTGACCGCGCGGCCAAGCAGGTGCTGCTGTCGGATGGCACCGCGCAGCCCTACGACAAGCTCATCCTGTGCACCGGCGGGCGCGCCCGGCGGCTTGCCGTGCCGGGCGCTGACCAGGTGCCGCTGCACACGCTGCGCACCATTGAAGATGCGCAGGCGCTGGCCCCGGCCCTTCGGCCTGGCCGCAGCGTGGTGGTGGTGGGCGGTGGCTGGATCGGCCTGGAGGTAGCGGCCACCGCACGCCAGCAGGGCGCGGAAGTGGTGGTGGTGGAGACGCAAAGCCGCTTGTGCGAGCGCACCGTGCCCGCCGAGGTGTCGGCGTATCTGCTGGCGCTGCACCGCGCCCAGGGCGTGCGCGTGCTGCTGGGCGCGGGTGTGCGGGGCTTTGCCCGCTCTGCAGATGGCGCAGATAGCCGCTCGGAGGTCTTGCAGGCCGATGGCAGCGCGCTGACGTGCGACACCATTGTGCTGGGCGTTGGCCTGGTGCCCAACGATGAGCTGGCGCGTGAGGCGGGCCTGGCTTGCGAAGGTGGCGTGCTGGTCGATGCCCAATGCCGCACGTCCGACCCCCACATCCTGGCCGCAGGCGATGTGGCCGTGGCACCCAACCCCTGGGCGGGCCGCAGCCTGCGGCTTGAATCGTGGCAGAACGCGCAGGAGCAGGGCATGGCCGCTGCGCGCTCGGCCCTGGGCCATGCGGTGGACTACCAGCCGCTGCCATGGTTCTGGTCTGACCAGTACGGCATGAACCTGCAGATCTACGGCATGCCCACGCCTGCGCACTGCGTGGTGCAGCGCGGCGACCCGGCCAGCGGCAGCTTTGTGTTGTTTTACCTGGCGGGCGATGTGGTGCAGGCCGCCGTAGGGGCCAACGCAGCGCGCGACCTGCGCTTTGCCCGCAGGCTGATCGAGCAGCGCAAGCCGGTGGATGTCGAGCGGCTGGCCGACTTGGGCACGCCGATGGCAAAGCTGTGAACCCACATGGATGCCGCGCAGCACAGAAGCCCGCACCCGCACCCAAGCCCACCAGAACCGAACACGACAACCCGCTAAGGAAACCACCGATGACCGCAACCACGTCAACCACTTACCTCTGGACCCCGCCCCCCGTCTATTCGCTGCCTGTGCGTGGCCGCAGCGAGCGCCTGCCCATCCACCGGCTGTTCTTTGTGGGCCGCAACTACCACGCGCATGCGGTCGAGATGGGGCGCCCGGTGGACAAGGCGGTGGAGGTGCCGTTCTATTTCACCAAGGCACCGTCCACGCTGGTCGAGTCTGGCGCGACCGTGGCCTACCCACCCGGCACCCAGAACTACCACCACGAAATGGAACTGGTGCTGGCCATTGGTGCGCCCGGCTTTCGTGTGAGCGAGGCAGATGCGCCCCGCCTTATCTATGGCTATGCCTGCGGCCTGGACATGACGCGCCGCGACCTGCAACTGGTGGCGCGCGACAAGGGCCGGCCTTGGGACCTGGGCAAGGATGTGGAGCAGTCGTCCGTGGTCTCCGAGATCGTGCCCATGCCGCAGGTGGTGCTGGGCCAGGGCGAGCTGGAGCTATCGGTCAATGGCACGGTGCGCCAGAAGTCCGACCTGTCCAAGCTGATCTGGAACATCCCCGAGCTGATTGCCGACCTGTCCAAGTTCTACCACCTGCAGCCGGGTGACCTGATCTTCACCGGCACACCCGAGGGCGTAGGCCCCGTGCTGGCAGGCGACCGCATTGAAGGCCACATTGAAGGCGTCGGCAGCATCGTGCTCCACGTTGGCCCGACCGAATAAGAAAAAACCACATCCAGGAGACAACCCCACCATGACCACCGACCTCACGCCGTCCCCCGTGCGGCTGCACGCCGTTGCGGGCAAGGGCCAGCCCGATCCGACGCCCGAGCTGGAGCAGCTGTACCGGGGCTTTGAGCAAGAGCTGCTGGTACCGCTCTGGACGCAGATTGGCGACCTGATGCCCCGCCAGCCCCAATCCAAGGCCGTGCCGCACTTGTGGCGCTGGGACCGCTTGAAGGCCCTGGCCGCACAGGCGGGCGCCATCGTGCCCGTGGGCCGTGGCGGGGAGCGCCGTGCCATTGCCTTGGCCAACCCTGCGCTGGGCGGGCGCCCCTTTGCCACGCCCACGCTGTGGGCCGCCATCCAGTACTTGATGCCCGGCGAAGACGCCCCCGAGCACCGGCACACGCAGCATGCGTTTAGGTTTGTGGTGGAAGGCGAGGGCGTGTGGACTGTGGTGAATGGCGATGCCGTGCGCATGTCGCGGGGCGACTTTCTGCCCCAGGCGGGCTGGAACTGGCATGCCCACCACAACGCTGCCACCGAGCCCATGGCCTGGATCGACGGCCTGGACATTCCGTTCTCGTACTACACCGAGAGCCAGTTTTTTGAAGTGGGGCGCGAGAAACTCCCGCCCGCCGAGCGCACCACCGCCGAGCGTTCTTATTCCGAAAGGCTGTGGGGCCACCCGGGCCTGCGCCCAGTATCGATGGTGCAGGCGCAGCCCGCCACGCCCCTGCTGGCTTACCGCTGGGTGGACACCGACCGTGCGCTTGCCGATCAGCTCGCGCTGGAAGACGAAGGCCAGGCGGGCACGCTGAGCCCCGGCCACGCGGCGGTGCGCTTTACCAACCCCACCACCGGCGCCGATGTGTTGCCCACCATGCGGACCGAAATGCACCGCGTGCGCGCGGGCGGCGCAACGCGGGTTCAGCGTGAGGTGGGCTCGTCCGTGTTCCAGGTGTTTGACGGCAGCGGCACCGTCACGGTGGGAGAACGCACCTGGCCCGTGGCGCGGGGCGACTTGTTTGTGGTGCCGTCGTGGCAACCGTTCTCGGCCCAGGCATCTGCTGCTGGCGCACTGGACCTGTTCCGCTTCAGCGATGCGCCGATTTTTGAGGCGCTGCACAGCCACCGTGCGCAAGTCACTGTTTGATCCATCACTCATCAAGCCGGATTTGGCTTTCATAAAACCAAGGAGACACCCCCCATGCTGACCGCCATTCGTTCACAGATTTTTAGACCTGCCCTGGCGCTCTGCGCGCTGGCTCTTGTGGCCGCCGCGAGCTTGCCCCATGCCGTGGCCCAGACCTTCCCCGCCAAGCCCGTCCGCTCCGTCGCACCCTATTCGCCAGGCAGCGGCCCCGACGCGGTGATGCGCATCCTCAGCGAGCGCTTGTCGCGCAATTGGGGGCAGCAGCTCGTCATCGACAACAAGCCGGGGGCCAACGGCTTCATTGCCATCGGCGATGCCAAGCGTGCTACGCCCGACGGCTACACCCTGCTGCAGGTGGACAACACGCACATGGCCTTGCAGCCGCATGTGTTCAAGCAGCTGCCCTACGACCCCGTCAAAGACTTTGAACCCGTGGCGCCGGTGTACTTCACCAACTTCTTTGTGGTGGTGGCGGCCAACTCGCCCTGGAAGGATGTGGGCGATTTGATCAAGGCGGCCAAGGCCGCGCCGGGCGACGTCACCTACGGCTCCTGGGGCATTGGCAGCGTGGCCCATGTGGGCGCGGCCATGTTGGAGGCTGCGACCGACACGAAGATGATGCATGTTCCGTACAAGGACATGGGCAGCGTCTACACCTCTGTGGCCACGGGCGATATCAAGTGGGCGTTTGGCACGGCGGCGACGGCTGGGCCGATGTACCAGGCCAAGAAGGTGAAGTTTCTGGCCCTGGCGGCGCCCCAGCGTCTGGCGGGCTTCACCGACATTCCGACCATGGGCGAAGCAGGCGGCCCGGCCGGGTTTGAAGTGAAGACCTGGGTGGGACTGTTCGCACCTGCTGGCACGCCGAAGGCAGCCATCGAAAAGATCAATGCCGACGTGGGCAAGGTGCTGGCCACCCCGGAGGTCAAGGAGCGCCTGGCGACCTTCGGGTTTGAGCCCTACATCGGCCCGCCCGCGGAACTCACCAAGGCCATCGAACGCGATTCGCGCACGTTCGGTGAAGTCGTCAAGCGCGCCAAGATTGCCCTGGACTGACACAGGGACTGAAACAGAGACTGAGCATGAAACTCTATTCCTTCTTCCGCAGCGGAACCTCCCACCGCTTGCGCATCGCGCTCAACCTCAAGGGGCTGGCCTACGAACAGGTTGCGGTCGATTTGCGGCGCGAAGAGCATTTGGGCGATGCCTTCAAGGCGATCAACCCGCAGCAGTTCGTGCCCGTGCTGGAGGCCGACGAGCGCCTGATGATTCAGTCGCCCGCCATCATCGAGTGGCTCGAAGAGCGCTATCCCACCCCACCGCTGCTGCCCGGCGATGCAGGCGATCGCGCCCAGGTGCGCGCTCTGGCGGCCATCGTGGGCTGCGACATCCACCCCATCAACAACCGCCGCATTCTGGAGGCGCTGCGCCACCGCTTCGGTGCCGACGAGGCAGCCGTGAACGACTGGTGCGGCACCTGGATCAGCGCGGGCTTTGACGCCATCGAGGCCCTGCTGTCGAAGGACCCGCATCGCGGTGATTTCTGCTTTGGCAGCAACCCCACGCTGGCCGATGTGTACCTGGTTCCGCAGGTGGAGAGCGCGCGTCGCTTCAAGGTGGACTTGGCGCGCTGGCCGCTGGTGCAGGCGGTGGACGCGGCCTGCGCGCAGCTGGAAGCGTTCCGCAAGGCGGCGCCCAGCGCGCAGCCGGATGCGCGTTGAGCCTGTCGAAGCCCCCCGCGGCGCTTCGACCGCGCTGAGTGAGCGGTTCAAGTGGATTCTTACGACTCCAAGAACCTCAGTCCGTTTCCAAATCATTCGTGTCTAGGCGCGAAGCCGCAGACAGTGCTGTTGCACGGCAAGGCGAAGCAACAACGACACGGATGATTTGGAGATGGAATCAGTCGCCCTGCATGTAAAAAGCCTCGGCATGGAGGTGAGCCGCCTCCAGGCCTTTGCCCAGCGCCAGCAGTGTGGTGGTCTCCACCATCGGCGGCGATCCGCACAGATACGCCTGCCAGCCTTGCAGGCTGGCGTGGTCCTGCTCGATGGCCTGGGTCACCAGCCCGCGCCGCTGCGTGGCAGGGTCGGCGCCCGAGGCCACCACCACATGCACCTGCAGGGCAGGGTGCACGCTGCGCAAATGGTCCAGCCATGCCAGGCCATACAGCTCGCGCGGCGAGCGCAGGCCGAAATACAGGTGAATGGGGTTGCGCATCCCGGCGTCCACTGCGCCGCGCACCACCGACAGCACCGACGCCAGCCCGGTGCCCCCAGCCACGCACAGCATGGGCCCCGTGTGCTGCTGGCGCAAATACGCCGCACCCAGCGGCCCACTGACCTTGACCTTGTCCCCCACCTTCAGCTGCCCGGCGATGTAGCTGCTGACCCGGCCCTGGGGCATGAGCTGTATGTGGAACTCCAGCAACTGTTCGCCCGGCAGGTTTGCCATGGAGTAGGGGCGCACATGCGTCGGCGTGAACCCCAGCTGCACGTACTGGCCTGGTGAAAACGCAATCGGTTTTGCCACCTTGAGCAGCAGGCGCCGGATGTCTGCCGCCAGTGGCTCGATGGCCACCACGGTGGCCTTGGCCACGCGCGCACGGTGCACCACGGCTTCGCCGGGGGCGGGTACTTCGATGGTGCAGGGCTCGGTCACATAGGTCTGGCAAGCCAGCACGGCACCGTCCACACCGTCCAGCGGGCGCTGCTGCTCGCGCCCGCCATCGAGCACCTCGCCAGACAGCACCCGGCAGCGGCAGATGCCGCAGCGGCCCGACAGGCATGAATACGACATCGGAACCTGCGCCGCGCGCAGGGCGTCGAGCAGGTTCACGCCGGGCTCGGCGCGGATCACGCGGTTAAGCGGCTGAACGAGGATGTCCATGGCGGGCTGCGTTCAAGGTCATGCGGGCGATTGTGCCCAGAATTGCGCCTGCAAATCACTGGCTGCAATACCATCGCCACTTCATATCACCCGAGCTGATGGAGTGGCGATGGAGCTATCGGATATCGACCTGAACCTGCTGGTGCTGTTTCAGCAACTCATGGTCGAGCGGCGCGTGTCGAAAGTGGCCGACAACCTGGGGCTGACTCAGCCCGCCGTGAGCAATGCGCTGGCCAAGCTGCGGCGCATTTTTGGAGACGAGTTGTTCTTGCGCACCTCGGGCGGCATGGTGCCCACGCCTTTTGCCGAGCAATTGGGCGAGTCCGTGGGGTATGCGCTGGGCATGATCCACAGCGGGCTGAACCAGCGCACACAGTTCACGCCCGCAACGCTCAAGCGCACCATCACCATCGGCATGACGGATATTGGCGAGATCGTCTTTTTGCCCGCGCTGCTGGAGCGCCTGGGGCGGGAGGCGCCGGGCGTCACGCTGAACACCGTGCGCAACAACGCGGCCCATCTGCGCGAAGACATGGAGGCTGGCAAGGTGGACCTGGCCATCGGCCTGCTGCCGCAGCTGAAAGCGGGGTTCTTCCAGCGGCGCTTGTTCCGCCAGCGCTATGTGTGCCTGTTCCGCAAGGGTCACGCGCTGGACCGGCCCAAGCTGCTGCTGTCGGACTACAAGGCGGCAGAGCATCTGGTGATCGTGTCGGCGGGCACGGGGCACGGCAAGGTGGATGAATTGATCCAGAAGGCCGGCATCGACCGCCTGGTGCGGCTGAGCGTGCCGCACTTTGTGAGCGTGGGCCACATCCTCCAAAGCACGGCGCTGGTGGCGACGGTGCCGGAGCGGCTGGCGCTCAAGCTGGTCGAGCCCTTTGGCCTGGTGGTGCGCACGTACCCCGTCAAACTGCCTGACGCGCCCATCAGCGTGTTTTGGCACGCCAAGGTGCACCGCGAGCCGGTGAACCAATGGCTGCGCAGCATGGTGTTTGAATTGTTTGGGGGCGATGGCCCCGCAGGGGGTGGTTTGGCGTGATCGGTGGGCGGGGTCTGCGGCGCAAGCCAGACTGCACCGCCGGTCCTGTGAGAATAATGCTATGTTATTTATAGCTTGTTGCGCTTGTCAGTAGGGCGGTAGAGCCTGTTTTTGCATAAATTCTGCCATGGCCCCCGAGGGAGGTTGAGTCGTACTTGCCATGCAACGCTGCTCAATACACCAGCCTCTCCGGCCGAATCTCCTGCAGGATGGTCGTCGCAATCTCTTCAATCGACTTGGTGGTGGTGGACAACCACCGGATGCCTGCGCGGCGCATCATGGCCTCGGCTTCGGAGACCTCCATGCGGCAGTTCTCCAGGCTGGCGTAGCGCGAATTGGGGCGGCGCTCGGCGCGGATCTCGGCCAAGCGGTCGGGGCTGATGGTCAGGCCAAAGATCTTGCTGCGAAACGGCACCAGCGCAGGCGGCAGCTGGCGGCGTTCGAAGTCCTCGGGAATCAGCGGGTAGTTGGCGGCTTTCAGGCCACATTGCATGGCCAGGTACAGGCTGGTGGGGGTCTTGCCGCTGCGGCTCACGCCCACCAGGATCACGTCGGCACCGGCCAGGTCGCGGTTGCTCTGGCCGTCGTCGTGCGCCAAGCTGAAGTTGATGGCCTCGATGCGGTCTGTGTATTCCTTGCTGCGGCTCACGTCGCTGAAGCGCCCCACGCGGTGGTGCGACTTGATGCCCAGCTCCTGCTCCAGCGGGTGGACGAAGGTGCCAAACATATCGAGCAGCATGCCCTTGCAGCCGTCCTGGATGACCTTGAGCACTTCCATGTTGACCAGCGTGGTGAAGACGATGGGCTTTTTGCCCTCGACTTCTCCGGTGTGGTTGATCTGCCGCACGGCCTGGTGGGCCTTGTCCACGGTGTCGATGAAGGGCAGGCGCACATGGCGCGGCTTCATCTCGAACTGGGCCAGGATGGCGTTGCCGAAGGTTTCGGCAGTGATGCCGGTGCCGTCAGAGACAAAAAATACGGTGCGCGAGTGCATGGAGCCCCTTTTTTTTGGATGCGGCTTGCGCCAGCCGGGTTGCCACCCCAAAGAAGTGGTGATTGCCCGATTTGCGTAAGTCGCGTGAAAGCGTCAGCCCGTTGCCAGATGCTCGGGCCTACAATTGTCACAATTATCCAATTCTCACCATGCACCGCGTCGGCCCACAACCACAACGACAAAGCCTCAGGCCGTGCATGGCCGCCTGCCAGGAGCCGTCCAGGGCCCGGCACGCAGACCCGGTTTCAACTTCTGGAGCTTTCCCATGTCTGCACTTTTCAGCCCGACCGCCCTGGTCGTACCGTTTGAAAACCTGAGAATGACCGATGTCGAGGTCGTAGGCGGTAAAAACGCCAGCCTCGGCGAGATGATCTCCCAGCTGCCGCAGGGCGTGCGTGTGCCCACGGGCTTTGCCACCACCGCCCACGCATTCCGCGAGTTCCTGGCCTACGACGGCCTGGCCGACCGCATCAGCGCCAAGCTCAAGAGCCTGGACACCGAAGACGTGCGCGCCCTTGCACAAGTCGGTGCAGAAATCCGCGCCATGGTCGAGGCCCAGCCCTTCCCGGCCGACCTGCAAAAGGCCATTGCCGACGAATTTGCCAAGCTGAGTGCTGGCAACCCCGCTGCCTCTTTTGCCGTGCGCTCGTCCGCCACGGCCGAGGACTTGCCCGACGCATCGTTTGCCGGCCAGCAGGAAACCTTTCTGAACGTAGTGGGCATCGACGAAGTCATGCACAAGATGAAGGAAGTGTTCGCGTCGCTGTACAACGACCGCGCCATTTCCTACCGCGTGCACAAGGGCTTCGAGCACGATGTGGTGGCCCTGTCGGCCGGTGTGCAGCGCATGGTGCGCTCCGACCTGGGTGCCGCCGGCGTGATGTTCACCATCGACACCGAATCCGGCTTTGAAGATGTGGTCTTCATCACCAGCAGCTATGGCCTGGGCGAGACGGTGGTGCAGGGCGCCGTGAACCCCGATGAGTTCTACGTGCACAAGCCCATGCTCCAGGCAGGCAAAAAGGCGCTGATCCGCCGCAACCTGGGCAGCAAGCTCATCCAGATGGTGTTCTCCAGCGCGGAAGAAAAAGCCGCCAGCGGCAAGCTGGTCAAGACCATTGATGTGCCCACCGAGCAGCGCAACCGCTACTCGCTGACCGACGCAGACGTGGAGCAACTGGCCCGCTATGCGCTGGTGATCGAGCAGCACTACGGCCGCCCCATGGACATCGAGTGGGGCAAGGACGGCACCGACGGCCAACTCTACATCCTGCAGGCCCGCCCCGAGACGGTGAAAAGCCAGGCCAAGGGCCAGGCCGAGCTGCGCTACAAGCTCAAGGGCCATGGCACCGTGCTGGCCGAGGGCCGCGCCATTGGCCAGAAGATCGGCACCGGCCCGGTGCGCCTGGTGCACAACATTTCCGAGATGGACAAGGTCCAGCCCGGCGATGTGCTCGTGACCGACATGACCGACCCCAATTGGGAACCCGTGATGAAGCGCGCCAGCGCCATCGTCACCAACCGGGGTGGCCGCACCTGCCACGCCGCCATCATTGCGCGCGAGCTGGGCATCCCGGCCGTGGTGGGCTGCGGCGACGCGACCGAGCGGCTGAAGGATGGCACGCTGGTCACGGTGAGCTGCTCTGAGGGTGACACGGGCAAGATCTATGACGGCCTGCTTGAAACCGAAGTGACCGAAGTGCAGCGCGGCGCGATGCCCCTCATCAAGACCAAGATCATGATGAACGTGGGCAACCCCCAGCTGGCCTTTGACTTCTGCCAGCTGCCCAACGAAGGCGTGGGTCTGGCGCGGCTGGAGTTCATCATCAACAACAACATTGGCGTGCACCCCAAGGCCATCCTGGACTACCCCCAGATCGATGCCGACCTGAAGAAGGCCGTCGAATCCGTGGCGCGCGGTCACGCATCGCCCCGTGCTTTCTATGTGGACAAGGTTGCCGAAGGCGTGGCCACCATCGCCGCCGCCTTCTGGCCCAAGCCCGTCATCGTGCGCCTGTCTGACTTCAAGTCCAACGAATACCGCAAGCTGATCGGCGGCAGCCGCTACGAGCCCGAGGAGGAAAACCCGATGCTGGGCTTCCGTGGCGCAGCCCGCTACATCAGCGAAGACTTCGGTGAAGCCTTTGCCATGGAGTGCGAGGCGCTCAAGCGCGTGCGCAACGACATGGGCCTGACCAACGTGCAGGTGATGGTGCCGTTTGTGCGCACGCTGGGCCAGGCCGAGCGCGTGACCAAGCTGCTGGCCACCCATGGCCTTCAGCGCGGCAAGGACGACCTCAAGGTCATCATGATGTGCGAAGTGCCGAGCAACGCCATCCTGGCCGAGCGCTTCCTGGAGTTCTTCGACGGCTTCTCCATCGGCTCCAACGACCTGACCCAGCTCACGCTGGGCCTGGACCGTGATTCGGGCCTGGAGCTGCTGGCGCAGGACTTCGACGAACGCGATCCCGCTGTCGAGGCACTGATCCACCAGGCCATCAAGGCCTGCCTGGCCCAAGGCAAGTACATCGGCATCTGCGGTCAGGGCCCCAGCGACCACCCTGACTTTGCGCAGTGGCTGGCCAAGGAAGGCATCTCGTCGATCTCGCTCAACCCCGACAGCGTGATCGCCACCTGGCAGCAACTGGCAGGCTGACGCTCCGACCGGGCTGCCATGTGCCGACTGCACCACCCGCCACTGCGTCCCTGATGCTGTGCCTGTGATGCAGCCCCCGCAGCAGCACCGGCGTTCTGCAGATGCCGAAATGGCGGGCCCGTTCCCGCCCGATCTGCACGATGTGCGGCACCTCAAGCTCAAGGCCGGCTTGCTGCTGCTATGGGCGCTGGTGTCGTTTGGTGCCACCTACTTCGCCCGGGACCTGCAGGTGCTGGTCTTTGGCGGCTGGCCCCTGGGTTACTGGATTGCGGCGCAGGGGGCAGTGCTGGTGTTCATTGGCATTGTGGTGGTCTATGGCTGGGCCATGAACCGCTTCGAACGGCAGGATGCGGAGCGCCTCGCAGCGGATGCCGCAGCCCTTTCGGACGACGCGGACCGCCCCCACGGCTGACCATGGCTGAAAACAATTCTTCCGACACCGACCGGGCCTATCTGTGGCGGTTGCACCGCATCCTGGCGCTGTATGTGACCGGTGTGCTGGCCTTTCTGGCGCTGATGACCTGGGCAGAGCACCAGGGGCTTTCGCGGCACTGGATCGGGCCCATTTTTCTGTTCCTCACGGTGATGGTCTACGCTGGCATCGGTGTCTATGGCCGTACCACTGACCCCGAGGAATACTACGTGGCGGGTCGGCGCATTCCGCCCATGTACAACGGCATGGCGGCAGCGGCAGACTGGATGAGTGCCGCATCGTTCATCAGTCTGTCGGGGGCGCTTTACCTGCAGGGTTTTTCCGGCACACCGGGGCAGGCCGGGGGGCTGGCCTATCTGCTGGGGTGGACGGGAGGCTTTTGCCTGGTGGCGATGTTGATCGCGCCGCACCTGCGCGCCATGGGCCTGTACACCGTGCCCGATTTTTTCCATGTGCGTTTTGGCGGCCGGTGGCCGCGTGTGATTGCGGCGCTGGCGGCAGTGCTCTGTTCGTTCACATACGTGGTGGCGCAGATTTACGGTGTGGGGCTGATCGCTTCGCGCCTGACCGGTGTGCAGTTCGAGATCGGCATCATGCTGGGCCTGGGCGGGGTGCTGCTGTGCTCCTTCCTCGGTGGCATGCGCGCCATCACCTGGACGCAGGTGGCGCAGTATGTGGTGGTGCTGCTGGCGTTCCTGATCCCGGTTTCCTGGCTGGCGTACAAACAATTGGGCAACCCGTTGGCGCCCGCAGTCTATGGCGCGCAGATCAGCAAGATCGCCGACCTGGAAGCGCAGCTGCTCGATTCCCCCGCAGAGCATCAGGTGGTGCAGACCTACCTGCGGCGCGCCCAGGATTTTGAGGCGCGGCTGCGTGATGTGGAAGGCGCCCTGGAGCGGGAGCGCGAGAAAGGGCGGGAGCGCATTCGCGCGCTGCGCACCCAGAACGCCGATGTAGGTTTGATCGTCACGGCCAGCCGCGAGCTGGCGGCCCTGCCGCGCGATGCCGCAGCGGCGCGCGAACGCTGGACCCGCGAAATGCGCGAGAACTACGAGCGTGCGCGTCCCCTGGGCGGCTTGCCCCTCCACAGCCAGGCGTATGTGGGTGACCCGCAGGGCACGCCCGACGAGCAACGCGACTACGAGCTGACGCGCCGCAACTTCCTGGCGCTCATGTTCTGCCTGATGGTGGGCACGGCAGGCTTGCCGCACCTGCTCACGCGCTACTACACCTCGCCCACGGTGTCGGCGGCGCGGGCATCGGTGGCGTGGTCGCTGTTTTTCATCGCCTTGCTGTACCTGAGTGCGCCCGCGTTGGCGGTGCTGGTGAAATTCGAGGTCATGCAAAACTTGGTGGGCAGCAGTTTCGAGGCTTTGCCCACCTGGATGGCCCAATGGGCGCGGGTGGACAGCTCGCTGTTATCGGTGGAAGACGTGAACGCTGACGGCATCGTGCAGTTTGGAGAGATCCGGCTGGGGGCCGACCTCATCATGTTGGCCACGCCGGAGCTGGGGGGCTTGCCCTATGTGGTGTCGGGCCTGGTGGCGGCTGGCGGGCTGGCGGCGGCGCTGTCTACCGCTGATGGGCTGCTGCTCACCATCAGCAACGCCCTGGTGCGCGACCTGTATTTTCAGGACGCAAAGCGCCAGGCGTCGCCGGAGCAGCGTGTGATTCTGAGCAAGTTTGCCTTGCTGTCCGTGGCCCTGTCGGCGGCATTTGTAGCGGCGCTCAAACCCTCTGAGATTCTGCCAATGGTGTCGGCGTCGTTCTCGTTGGCGGCTTCGGCCTTTGTGCCGGTGATGGTGCTGGGCATCTTCTGGCGCGGCACCACGCGGCAGGGGGCGGTGGCGGGCATGCTGGCAGGGCTTGGCGTGGCGGTGTACTACCTGCTGTCACATGTGCCCGCCATGCGCGCGCTGCCCAGCTGGATGCTGGCAGACGGGCTGTGGTTTGGTATTCAGCCCGTCTCGGCCGGGGTGTTTGGCGTGCCTACCGGCTTGATAGCGACGGTGGTGGTGAGCTGGCTGACCCGGCCTGCCCCGGCGCTGCCGCGCATCCGGTCCGAGATGTAGGGGGGGCTTGCGTTGGCAGGCTGGAGTGCCCTGCCCGTGCGCCTGCTAATGGGTTATGCGTAAACCCCGATTACCAAGCCTGCGCAAACGTGAGAATCTGGGGCGTAAAAGCTTACCTGTCGGGGTGAGCTTCGGTCACACCACAATGGTTCAGCTCAAGGAGATTCATGGTTCTCGTCAAAACGCAGGCAGGGCAGGAAGCGCTCAAGGATCGGCGCGGTAGCCTCAGCTCACGCCAGCGCTCGGCATTTATTCTTTTTGACGGAAAGCGCTCTACGGGCGAAATACTGGCGGCCACGGCAGCCATGGGGATCACGCAGGAGGATGTCCAGGCCATGATTGCGCAGGGACTGCTGGCTCCGCTGCCGGGGCAGTCTCTGCCTGCAGCTTTTGCCACCCCGCATGATGCGACGGCAGAGCCTGCACCGGCCACCGATCTGGGGACGGTGGCGTCGCCGCTGGAGGGCTCCGGGCGCTCACCCAAGGAGCGCTACCAGGCGGCCTACCCCATCGCCACCGAGCTGACAGCGGGGCTGGGGCTGCGCGGGTTCCGGTTGAATCTGGCGGTGGAAGGGGCGGGCAGCTTCGAGGATCTGGCGGCGCTGGCACCCAAGATCCGCGAGGCGGTGGGTGATGCCAAATTCAAGCGGCTGGACGAAGCGCTTTTTGATTGAGGCGCCCGGATCCTCTCCCCCGGGAGGCGCACCAGTTTCACGCGTGAAGTGCTGGCACAAAAAAGCGGCCCCCAGGCCGCTTTGTGTTTAGTGCGTCACAGGGCGCAGTGCTCAGCGGCCGACCTTGAGCAGTTCCACATCGAACTTGAGCGTGGCGTTCGGTGGAATCACGCCGCCCGCGCCGCGTGCGCCGTAGCCGAGGGCGGCAGGAATGATCAAGGTGCGCTGGCCACCGATCTTCATGCCTTGCACGCCTTCGTCCCAGCCCTTGATGACCATGCCCGCGCCCAGCGAGAACTCGAAGGGGTCGTTGCGGTCGCGGCTGGAGTCGAACTTGGCACCTTGCTCGCCGTTGTTGTAGAGCCAGCCGGTGTAGTGCACCGACACGTTCTGGCCCTTGGTGGCTTCGGTGCCTTCGCCCACGGTGGTGTCTTCGTATTGCAGGCCGGATGCGGTGGTGGTCAGTGCCATGGGTGAAATTCCTTGTTTGCTATTAAAAAAAGAGCTATTGGCGCTTGATGGTTAAGCGCTAGCAGCATTTTTGACCCCTATTTTAACGAAAGCCCCGCGCGGAGGTCCGGCGGGGCTTTTCCCTGAGTGGGCGGGGGGGCTGTTTGGCGTCAGGCTTTTTTGGCGCGGCCAGCGACCCAGCGGGTGGCGAAGGCCTGCACGTCCGACAGGCGCTTGAGCAGGTCGGCGCCCGAGGGGGTGACGGTGTAGCCGTCGCTGCCGTGGTCTACAAAACCGGCTTCGCGCAGTTCCTTGATGCGGGTGTTGAGCGTGTTGGGGGTGATGCCCCCCACGCTGTCCTGCAGCAGGCGGAAGGTCTGGGGGTGACCGTCCTTCAGGGCCCACAGCACGCGCAGTGCGTAACGGCATTCGAGCCGCTCGAACAACTGGTTGATGGCGGCATTTTCTTTGGAGCTCATGGACGCTTCTCCTCGCGCAAGTGTTGGATCAAATATTCATTCGGGTGGGCGAATGCCGGGCCCGGTGATGCGCTGAGACTATAGCGCGGAACCCGTTTTGCTACAAGTTTGGTAGCTCAGAACGCACACCACACATGCGCTACACCCCGAAAAACCTGTGTTACAAGTCAAACTGTTGCGGTAGGGCCACGGTTCTAGGAGCCTGTAGGACTTGGAGCGTCGAAAGCGAAAACTGGCCCCAGCGAGGACAGCTTTTGCCGGATTTGCAGCCCCATAGCCCGGCTATGGGGCAAAAAAGGCAGTGTTCTCGAAGAGCGGCGAAGCCAAAAATGGACCGCTGCGGTCCATTCGCCAAGCCTGACAGGCTCCTAGACGGTCATTCCTGACGGCCCAGCCCTGCCAGGTGGCTGACCAGCAACTGTGCGGCCGGCGCCAGCATCTGGGCGCTGCGGTAACAGATGGCGAAGCGCCGTCGGGCCCAAGGGTCGCTCAGTGGAACCACCCGGATGGGCGCAGTCTGGGCAAAAGGCAGGGCCACTTCGCGCGGCACGACACTGATGGCCAGGTTGGCCCGCACCACCCGCAGTGCCGCATCGAAGTTGGACACCAGCACCCGGTGCGCCAGCATCTTCCCCTCCACGGCCGCAGCGCGCGCCAGCAGCACCTGCACGGCGCTCAGTGCGGGCATGCTGACGAATTCATGGTCCAGCACGTCGGCAAAACGCACGCTCTGGTGCTGGGCCACCGGGTGCAGCGCATGGGCCACCACGGCCAGGTGGTCGGTACGGTAGCCGCTGGTTTCCAGGCCTGTAAGGTCGGCCGCGTCCCAGCAGATGCCGATGGAGGCACTGCCGTCGCGGATGCCCTGTACGACGTCCGGGCTCACGCGCTCCTCCAGGCTTACCTGGATGTCGCGGTGCGCCGGGTCTTGCAGAAAAGCGGCCACGTCGTCTGCCAGTGATTCGGCCATCACCGAGGCCGTGACCAGCATGCGCACATGGCCCCGCGTGCCGGTGGCATAGGCCGCCATGTCGCGTTCAATCTGGCCCACGCTGGCCAGCATGGTGCGCGCGTGCTCCAGCAGGGTTTCGCCCGCCGGGGTGGGCACCACGCCACGGCGTTTGCGCAGTAGCAGGGGTGTGCCCACGGTGTCTTCCAGCTGCGCCAGCCGCTTGCTGATGGCCGAGCCCACGATGGACTCCTGCTCGGCCACGCGCGCGATGCTGCGCTGCTCGCACACGGCGGCAAAGAGGCGCAGGGTCTGCAGGTCCAGATCGCGCATGGGCTTGACTCCAGGTGTTTGATATTCCTGCTTGGAATCATATGGCTTCCAAAATGTATTTTCTGATTCTGTTGGGAATTTCTAGAATCGACGGCAGAACACCACCCGCCGGAGACAACGCAGTGCTTACCCCCTCTATCGCTTCCACCACCCCGGCGCGTGCCACCGTCCGCGAAGCGGGTCTGCGCGACGGCCTGCAAAGCATTGCCACCGTGGTCTCCACCGCGCACAAGATCGAATGGATCAACGCCGCCTACGCCGCCGGCCAGCGCGAGATCGAGGTCGGCTCCTTTGTGCCCGCCCGGCTGCTGCCCCAGCTGGCCGATACGGCCGAGGTGCTGGCCCACGCCAAAACCCTGCCGGGCCTGGTGGCCTCGGTGCTCGTGCCCAACTACAAAGGCGCCGGACGCGCGCTGGAGTGTGGTGCCGACCTAGTGGTGGTGCCCCTGTCCGCCAGCCACGCCCACAGCCTGGCCAACCTGCGCAAGACCCCCGACGAGGTGGTGGCCGAGGTGGCCCGCATCCGCGCGCTGCGCGACGCCAGCGGCAGCCGTACATTGATCGAAGGTGGCGTGGGCACGGCCTTTGGCTGCACCTTGCAGGGCGAGGTGGCTGAGAGCGAAGTGCTGCGCCTGATGCAAGCGCTGCTGGATGCGGGCGCCGACCGCGTGAGCCTGGCCGACACCGTGGGTTATGCCGACCCGGCCTCGGTCGCCCGCCTGTTTGGCAAAGCGCGTGCGCTGGTGGGCGAGCGCCTGGCCTGCGCGCACTTCCACGACACGCGCGGCATGGGCCTGGCCAATGTGGTTGCCGCCTGGCAGGCGGGCATCACGCGCTTTGACGCCTGCCTGGCGGGCATTGGCGGCTGCCCGCACGCGCCGGGCGCCAGCGGCAATGTCACCACCGAAGACCTAGTGTTCATGCTGGAGCGCATGGGCGTTGCCACCGGCATCGACGTGACCGCGCTGCTCGCGCTGCGCCACCGCGTGGCCGGTTGGCTGGCGGGTGAAACCCTGCATGGCACGCTCTGGCAGGCAGGGCTGCCTCAGAATGCCGCACCTGCCGCGCTGCACGAAGCAGCAACCGCCTGAACCCCTTTTCGGAACGCCCTGAACATGAACGACGACACACCATCTTCACCCTCGTCCCCCCGCCTGCCGCTGGAAGGCCTGCGTGTAGTCGAGTTCACCCACATGGTCATGGGCCCCACCTGCGGCATGGTGCTGGCCGACCTGGGCGCCGAGGTCATCAAGGTCGAGCCCGTGGACGGCGACCGCACGCGCCACCTGCTGGGCGCTGGCGCGGGCTTTTTCCCCATGTTCAACCGCAACAAGAAGAGCATTGCGCTCGACCTGCGCAGCCCCGAGGGCCTGGCGGCGGCGCGCAAGCTCGCGGCATCGGCCGATGTGGTGGCGCAGAACTTCAAGCCCGGCGTGATGACGAAGTACGGCCTGGACTACGCTGCGCTGAGGCAGCTCAACCCGCGTCTCATCTACGTCAACCACACCGGCTTTTTGCCCGGCCCGTACGAGCACCGCACAGCGCTCGACGAAGTGGTGCAGATGATGGGCGGCCTGGCCTACATGACCGGCCGCCCCGGCGACCCGCTGCGCGCGGGCAGCAGCGTGAACGACATCATGGGCGGCATGTTCGGCGCGATTGGCGCGATGGCGGCGCTGATGCAGCGCGGCATCACCGGGCGGGGCAGGAGGTGGATTCGGCCCTGTTCGAGAACAACGTCTTCCTGGTCGGCCAGCACATGATGCAGTACGCCGTTACCGGCAAACCGGCGGCGCCCATGCCCGACCGCATTTCGTCCTGGGCCGTGTACGACGTGTTCAGCGTGAAGGACAGCGGGCAGATCTTTTTGGCCGCCGTGAGCGATGCGCAGTGGCAGACCTTCTGCGATGCCATGGGCTATGCCGACCTGAAGGCCGACACCGGCCTGGCCACCAACAACGACCGCGTACGCGCCCGCCCCACGCTGATGCCCGTGCTGCGCGAGCGGCTGGCGCAGCACACGGCCGACGAACTGGCCGCGATCTTCGAACGCCACGGCCTGCCGTTTGCACCCATCCGCCGGCCCGAAGAACTGTTTGACGACCCGCACCTGCAAGCCACGGGCGGACTGGCCGACATCACGCTGCCCGATGGCGAACGTGCCGGGCAGACCGCGCAGATCACGCTGATGCCGCTGCGTATGGACGGCCAGCGGCTCGATGTGCGCTGCGACCCGCCCCGCCTGGGCCAGCACACGGCCGAGCTGCTGCAGGGCCTGGGCTACACGGCCGATGAGGTGGCGGCGTTGCACGCCGCCGGGGCCATCGCCTGATTTTTTGAAACCATCCCCGGGCATAGCAATGTGGCGCAGACCACCGCCCAGGGTTCCCTGACCACGACCGGAGACAAACCCATGCCGCGCACCACCACTGCCCCCGCTTCACCCCACGACACGCCTGCCGCCCGCAGCGTGCTCACGCGCCGCCAGGCCCTCGCCACCGGCGCCGCCGCGCTGGGGGCTGTGGCCTGGGGCCTGCCCCGCCTGGCCCGTGCCCAGGGTGATGGCAAGCCGCTGCGCGTGATCCTGCCGCTGTCGGCGGGCTCGGGGGCCGACGGCGCCATCCGTGCCATCAGCACCAGCCTGGCCAAGGCGCTGGGCCAGCCCGTGGTCATCGAGAACCTGCCGGGCGCGGGCGGCATCACCGGCACCACGCAGTTCGTGCGGGCGCCCAAGGACGGCTCGGTGATCGGTGTGGTGTCCAACAACCATGTGGTCAACCCCAGCGTGTACAAGAACATCCCGTTCGACTCGCTCGCCGACATCACGCCCATCACCATCCTGGGCGCCACGCCCTTCGTGCTGGTGGCCCACCCCTCGGTGCCCGCCAAGACCGTGCAGGAGCTGATCGCGCTGGCCAGGGCCAAACCCGGCGTCCTCAACTACGGCTCGTCGGGCAACGGCACCATCCTGCACCTGGCCGCAGCCATGTTCGTGGACCAGGCCAAGGTGTCGATCCAGCACATTCCCTACAAGGGCATGGGCCCGCTCATGAACGATGTGCTGGGCGGCCAGGTGCAGTTGGCCGTGGTGGCGGTAGCGCCTGCGGCAGCGCACATCAAGTCGGGAGCGCTGCGCGCCCTGGGCGTGACCACTGCCAGCCGCGTGCCGTCGTTGCCCGGTGTGCCTACCATTGCGGAGCAGGGCTTGCCGGGCTACGAGCTCGACGGCTGGATCGCCCCGGTGGGGCCAGCCGGCCTGCCCAAGGCCGAGCTGCAACGCCTGTACGCCGCCTTCAAGGCCGCGATGGAAATGCCCGAGGCGCGCGACGCGCTCATCGCCCAGGGCTACGAAATCAAGCTCACCCCTCCGGAGCCAGCAGCCGCGTTCTTTCGATCCGAGGTGGCGCGTATGGCGCAGGTCGTGAAAAACGCCAACGTGACGATGGATTGACGCGGGGCTGCCGTGTGGGGAGTGGTTGCCCGAAGGGCGTAACGCGCCGTCGCCCCGCATGAGGTCGTCTGCCGGGTCAGGCTACGCTCGTTCGAGCCGCAATTTGAAGATTTTTGGGCGCTAGCGCTTATTTGATAAGCGCTGATAGCTATGTTTTTTATAGCAATTCTCAGCCCTGCGGTGCCGTCAGGGCGCGCTGCCCAGCCGGGTGGTGGTGAAGGTTCTGAAGCTGCGGCTGCTGATGGCGCAGGCGGAACACCTCCACGGCCTCCACCAGCTGGCGGGCCTGGCCGCTCAGGCTGCCAGCGGCGGCTGCGCTTTCTTCCACCAGGGCGGCGTTTTGCTGGGTGGTTTCGTCCATGCGCACGATGGCCTGGGTGACGCGCAGCATGTCGGAGGTCTGGGCCGCGCTCGCCTGGCTGATTTCGTCCATGAGCGCGCTCACGCCCTGGATGGACGAGACGACTTCACCCATGGTGCTGCCCGCGTTGCGGGCGAGGTCAGAGCCGGCCTGCACGCGCTCCACGCTGGTCTGGATCAGCGCCTTGATCTCGCGCGCGGCGCTGGCACTGCGGGTGGCCAGGTTGCGCACCTCGCTGGCCACCACGGCAAAGCCGCGTCCTTGCTCGCCGGCGCGGGCTGCTTCCACGGCAGCATTGAGCGCCAGGATGTTGGTCTGAAACGCGATGCTGTCGATGACGCCGATGATGTCGGAAATGCGGCGTGAGCTGTCTTGAATGCCCTGAACCACCGTCACCATCTGCGTTACCACGTCGCCACCGCGCTGGGCCACCGATGCGCCGCTCTTGGCCAGCTCGCTGGCACGTTGGGCGTTGGAGGCGTTTTGCTGCACGGTGGCCTGCAGCTGCTGCATCGAAGAGGTGGTTTCGTCCAGCGACGAGGCCTGCTCTTCGGTGCGCATGCTCAGGTCCACATTGCCTTGGGCAATCTCGGCGCTGGCACTGGCCACGCCCTCGGCGTTGCTGCGCACGCCCGACACCACGTTTTCCAGGTTCTCCTGCATGGTGCGCAGGGCTTCCAGCAGCCGCGCGGGTTCGTCCTTGCCATCGACCTCGATGGTGGTGGTCAGATCGCCGGCCGCCACCTTGTTGGCCACCGAGACCGCCACCCGCAGCGGGCGCACTACCGAGCGTGTGAGCAGCCAGCCCGCACAGCCGCCCAGGGCCGTGACCAGTGCCAGCGCTACCAGGCTGCTGATGAGCGCACGCCGCGCGCTCAGGGCCGCCTGCTCTGCAATGGTCGCGCTGCTGGCGGCCACCTGCTCGCTCAGTGCGGTGAGCAGCTTGGCCGGGCCCTGGTCGATGTCGGCCACGTCCGCGTCACCCGCAGAGGGCACAAAACCGAGCGACTGGAACACCTCAAAACCCTTGCGGTAGCCCTGTGCCATCTGCGCGTGGGCTTGGGTGAATTTCTGCAGCGCTGCCTTTTCCTGCGCATCGGTCAGTTGCGGCTCCAGCGCCTTGGCGGCGTCGGCCACCCGCTTTTCACTGGCCTGGAACGCTGCCCAGTGCAGTTCGCGCTTGCGCGAATCCTCACCCCGCAGCAGGGTGTTCTTCCACTCCTGCACCTGGGTCTTGAACTCGTTTTCCATGCGGCTCACCGCACGTTCCTGGGCCACGCGTTCCTGCACCGTGGTCTCGTAGGTGCCCAGGCTGCTGTACAGCGCCGCAATGCCGAACAGGGCAGCGCCCAGCAGGAGCGCGAGCACCAGGCCCAGTGCGGTGGCCATGCGTGCGCCGATGGAGTGGTTGGACATTTTCATCGGTCAGCTCCCAAGGTTGATCTCGGTTTTCCATCTTGCTGCACGTCGCCTGCAACCTGAAACCGGTATGGCCCGAGGGTGGCGCCCCGCAGTCGCACAGAGGCCTTGTTGCACTTCATGCCTTCAGCTTGAGCAGGTACACCATCACCCGTGCCGTGGTGAGGTCCAGTTCCATGAACTCTGCCAAATCCTTGCCCGTCAGCCAAGAGGGTTCCCAGCGATTGCTTTTGAGCGTGCGCAGCCAGGATTCATGGGCGGTAGCGGCCTCCACGGCGGCCAGCATCTCGGCCATGCGGGCGCTGGGCACCCCTTTGCCGGTGAACACGCCCCGCCAGTTGGCCATGGTGGCATCCAGCCCCTGCTCGCGGAAGGAGGGCAGGCCGAAGGCGCTGCGGCGGGACGACACGCCGATGGCGCGCAGTTTGCCTGCGGCTATCGCATCACTGAATTCGCTGTAGCCCGACAGCCCCACCGCCGCGTTGCCCGACACCAGGGCGTCCACCACTTCAGAGCCACCGGGGAAGGGTTTGTAGACCAGGTCTTCCGGCTTGGCCTTGGAGGCACGGGCCAGCACCCCGGCGAAGATGTGGTCCACCCCACCGGCCGAGCCCCCCGCCACCGGCAGGGCGCGCAGGTCGGCGCGCATGGCATCGGCCAGGTCCTTGGTGTTCTTGATAGGGGATTTGGCGGCTACCGCTGCCACCAGGTAATCGCTGGTGAGCCGGGCAATGGGCTGGATGTGGCTCATGTCGACGGCGGGCTTTTGCAGCGCCACGGCACCCACCATCACCATGCCGCCCATCAGCAGGGTGTTGGGGTCGTTGCCGTATTTTTCGGCGTATTTGGCCAGACCGATGGTGCCGCCCTTGCCGCCAACGTTCTCATACTCGATCTGGTCCGCTGCGCCCACAGCGGCCAGGGCCGCTCCCAGCGCGCGGCCCGTCTGGTCCCAGCCGCCCCCGGGGTTGGCCGGGATCACGATGCGCAGTGTGCCCGCCAGTTTGGGGGCCTTGGGGGCGGTGGGGCGGGCTGCCGTGGCGCTGGCTTGCGCCCATGCGGCCGGGGTCAAAGCGGTCCACGCCGTAGCGGCGAGTGCAGCATGTGCGAGTGCCTTGCGGCGGCTGAGGGGGGTCATGGGGTACCTCGTGAAAACGCGGGGGTGAAAAGCATGTCCTTCACGCAACCGGACAGCAGGGTCGGCTTCTCTGCGCAGCCTCGCCGCAAGAGGGCGGCTTGCAACGCTGCAGGGAAGTCTCCCAATTTTTGATTGGACGTGGTGGCAATGGTCACCATCCAAGCTGTCAGTCTGCTGTCGGGAGTATCAGGGTAAACGCGCTGGGCCTTGCGCAACGGATTGGCCATGAAAAACGCCCTGCGCCGCAATTGCGGGGCAGGGCGTTGTACTGAACGAATGCTGGGGTTCAGTGTGCCGCTGGCTGGGCAGGGATTACAGCGAGTCGATGAAGCTGCGCAGCTTGTCCGAGCGGCTGGGGTGCTTGAGCTTGCGCAGCGCCTTGGCTTCTATCTGGCGGATGCGTTCGCGCGTCACGTCAAACTGCTTGCCCACTTCTTCCAGCGTGTGGTCGCTGGTCATCTCGATACCAAAGCGCATGCGCAGCACCTTGGCTTCCCGCGGGGTCAGGCCGTCCAGGATGTCCTTGACCACGTCGCGCAGGCCGGCCTGCATGGCGGCTTCGATAGGGGCGGTGTTGGCACCGTCCTCGATGAAGTCGCCCAGGTGGCTGTCGTCGTCGTCCCCAATCGGCGTTTCCATGGAGATCGGCTCTTTGGCGATCTTCATGATCTTGCGGATCTTGTCCTCGGGAATCTCCATCTTGGCCGCCAGGATGGACGCATCGGGCTCGAAACCAAACTCTTGCAAGTGCTGGCGGCTGATGCGGTTCATCTTGTTGATCGTCTCGATCATGTGCACCGGGATACGGATGGTGCGCGCCTGGTCGGCGATCGAGCGGGTGATGGCCTGGCGAATCCACCAGGTGGCATACGTCGAGAACTTGTAGCCCCGGCGGTATTCGAACTTGTCCACCGCCTTCATCAGGCCGATGTTGCCTTCCTGGATCAGATCGAGGAACTGCAGGCCGCGGTTCGTGTACTTCTTGGCAATCGAGATCACGAGGCGCAGGTTGGCCTCGATCATTTCCTTCTTGGCATCGCGCGAGGTGGCTTCACCTTCGTTCATGCGCTTGTTGATGCCCTTGAGCTCGGCCAGTGGCACCACCACGCGCGACTGCAGGTCCATCAGCTTTTGCTGCAGGTCCTGGATGGGCGGGATGTTGCGCGCAATGATGGACGACCAGGGCTTGCCAGCAGTGGCCTGCTTTTCGACCCACTGCAGGTTCAGCAGGTTGGGCGGGAAGTCCTTGATGAACGTCTCTTGGGGCATGCCGCACTTGTCCACGATGATGCGGCGCAGCTCGCGTTCCTTCTTGCGCACATCGTCCACCTGGCCACGCACCATGTCGCACAGCTTCTCGATGGTCTTGGCGGTGAAGCGGATGGTCATCAGCTCGGCCGACAGGGCCTGCTGCGCCTTCACGTACGCAGGGGTGCCATAGCCTTCCTTGTCGTACACCTTGTGGACCTTCTCGAACAGCTCGCGCAGCTTGTCGAAGCGCTCCAGCGCCTGCTTCTTGAGTTCTTCGAGCTTCTTGGTCAGCGCCTTGGAGCCGCCCTTGCCGTCGTCGTCATCGGCTTCGTCGAATTCGTCGAAGTCTTCTTCGGCCACATAGTCGTCGGCCTCGTTGGGGTTGGAGAAGCCGTCCACGATGGTCGAGATCACGACCTTGCCTTCGCGGATGTCTTCGCCCATATTCAGGATCTCGGCGATGGTGGCGGGCGATGCGCTGATCGCCTCCATCATGGCCATCAGGCCGCCTTCGATGCGCTTGGCGATTTCGATTTCACCTTCGCGGGTCAGCAGCTCCACGGTGCCCATTTCGCGCATGTACATGCGAACCGGGTCTGTGGTGCGGCCGAACTCCGAGTCCACTGTGGACAGCGCGGCTTCAGCGGCTTCTTCTGCCTCTTCTTCGGTGGCGCCTGCGGGGGCGTTGTCCGTGATGATCAGCGCCTCAGCGTCGGGCGTCTGCTCGTACACCGCCACACCCAGGTCGTTCAGCGTGGTGATGACGGCTTCGAGGGTTTCTGCATCGACCAGCTTGTCGGGCAAGTGGTCGTTGATTTCAACGTGGGTGAGGTAGCCGCGCGTCTTGCCCAGCTTGATCAGGGCCTTCAGGCGCGCACGGCGCTTGGCCATATCCTCTTCGGACAGGACGGTTTCGTCCAGGCCGAATTCCTTCATCAAGGCGCGTTCCTTCGCCTTGCTGATCTTCATGCGCAGGGGCTTGACCTTCTCAACCGTGGCTGCGGTTTCGGTGGTCTCTTCGACTTCACCTTCCAGGTCGGCCTCGATGTCGGACAGATCGGTGTCGTCACCGCCTTCGTCGCCAGCGGCCGCAGCCTTGGGCTTGCGTCCGCGCTTGGCGGGGGCTTTGGCTTCGGCGGCACCAGCGGCCTTGGCAGGGCGGCCTGGGCGCTTCTTTGGGGTTTCTTCGTCGTCGGATGCTGCAGCCTTGGCGCGGGCAGGCTTTTTCTTCAGCAATTCATCGGCAGCTTTGGTCAGCTCGGCAGAACTTTTCACAGGCACAGTTTTCACTTTCTTGGCAACCGGGGCGGGCGCGGCGGCAGCTTTTTGAGAAGCAGCCTTGGCCGGGGCTTTGGCAGCGGTTTTGGTGGCAGCCTTTGCGGCGGACCCTGGAGCAGACTTGAGTGGCTTCGCGGACTTTTGAGCGGGCATGGAACAACCTCAGGATCAAAAACGGACACAAAGAAAACGCAAGCGCCTCAGGTCCCGGCGCGGGTGGCAACGCAAAGCTACGAGGGCTTTGCGCTTTGAGGGGAGGCCCTCAGGGGCAAGATGTCTGGGCGATCATTTGGTGTGCAGTCCTTGCGATGGTTGGACGGTTGTGCGCGTTTGTCACGGTGGTCCGGCTCGGAGGTGCTGCTGTCGCTCTTGCCAATAACTAACCCTACATTATACCTTTGGCGCTGATTTCAAGCCGCCTTTGCAGCCACGCCGAGTAAAACCCTGCGCTTTTGTTCCAAAGCGCGGTAACGCTCCAGGGCCGTCGGGTCATCAGCCGCTTGGAGCATCAATAGCTTTTGCTGTGCCTCGATGTCTTCAATCTGCATGCGGTTGAGCAGGTCGCGCAGTTCCAGTCGCAGCTCCTGCATTGCGCCTTCAGTCTGGGCGTGCGAGCCCGTCATCACCTTGACGGCCAGCGCTTCGCATTCGTGCTCGCGCAGGCTTTCTCGCAGTACAGCCCAGGCCAGGGGGCCATGTTCATGAAACTGCGCTTCCAGCCAGCTGAACAGCGGGCCGTGGGGGGCGGGCTGCGCGCACAGGGTGGTGTGGTCGTCGTGGGTCAGCTCGTCCAGAAACACCATGTGCGACAGCAGCAGGCGCGCAGCATGGTCCGCGCGGCTGGCTGTGGGGGTGCGTGGCAGGCGGGGCTGGGGTGGCCAGGGGGAGTCCTTGTCCTTTTTCTTCCAGTTGCTCTTCCAGTCGCCACCCTTGCGGAATGCGGGCCTGTTGTTGCTGTAGCCGCTGCCATTGCCATAGCTGCCTGGATATCCTCCGGCCGGTTCCCCTTGGGGCGGCCACGTTCCGGCATCGGGCGGGGCGTCCCAGGACGGCGGTTCGTGATCGTAGGCCGCCGGGCCCTGCCGGGCTGGCGCACTGCCTGTGCCGGGGTGGCCAGAGTAGCCAGAGTGGGAGGACCGGGGTGCCTCGCGCGACGTGGCCTGGCACCACAGGTCGGCCAGGTCCTGGGCCTTGAGCTGGGTCAGGTCCGCCAGATCGCTGAGCACCTGGCGCTTGAGCACGCCATCGGGCAGGGCCGTCCACAGCGGGCGGGCGTTGCTGGCCATGTGGGCGCGGCCCTCGGCGGTGGCCAGATCGCAGCCATCACTTGCCGATTCAACCAGGAAGCGGCTGAGCGGCACGGCCTCGCTCACGTGCCGGGCAAAAGCGTCCGTGCCGTTGGCGCGGATGAAGCTGTCGGGGTCATGCTCTGCAGGCAAGAAGAGGAATTTGATGCTGCGCGTGTCCGTGGCGTGGGGCAGGGCGCCGTCGAGTGCCTTGCGCGCAGCGCGCCGACCTGCCGCGTCGCCATCGAAGCTGAACACCACCGATTCCGTGAAACGCAGCAGTTTTTGCACATGTTCAGGTGTGCAGGCCGTGCCCAGCGTGGCCACAGCATTCGGAAAGCCCAGCTGCGCCAGCGCCACCACGTCCATGTAGCCTTCGGTGACCAGCGCGTAGCCGTGCTCGCGGATGGCGGTGCGCGCCTCGAACAGGCCATACAGTTCGCGCCCCTTGTGGAACACCGGGGTTTCGGGTGAGTTGAGGTACTTGGGCTTGTCATCGCCCAACACCCGCCCGCCAAAGCCGATGCATTCGCCCTTGACGTTGCGGATGGGGAACATCACCCGGTCGCGAAACCGGTCATAGCGCTTGCCGCCATCTTCGTCGTTGACGATGACCAACCCGCTCTCTTCCAGCAGCGGGTCGTCGTATTGCGGGAACACGCTGGCCAGACTGCGCCAGCCCTCCGGTGCATAGCCCAGGCCATAGCGCTTGGCCACGGTGCCCGAGACGCCACGGCCTTTGAAGTAACCGATAGCGCGTTGTGACTCGCGCAGGTGGCGGCGGTAGGCGTCGGCAGCTTTTTCGAGCACATCGGTCAGCGTGGCCTGCTTTTGGCGGGCGGCGGCGGCGCGCTCTTTTTCCTGTGGGGAGATGTCGTCGTCCGGTACCTGCAGGCCCACCTGCTGGGCCAGATCCTGTACCGCCTCGACAAACCCCATACCCGCGTGTTCCATGAGGAAACTGATGGCATTGCCGTTTTTCCCGCAACCAAAGCAGTGGTAGAACTGCTTGGCGGGGCTGACGCTGAACGAGGGGGATTTTTCGCCGTGGAAGGGGCACAGCCCCATGAAATTGGCGCCACCTTTCTTCAATGGCACGTAGCGGCCCACGATGTCGACCACATCGACGCGGGCAAGCAACTCCTGAATGAAAGACTGTGGGATCGTCACACCCCGTATTGTCCGCGTAAACTATTTGTTACTAGATATTGCAGAAGCGGGGCTTTCGGCATGGCAGTCACGTTGCGGCACCAGGCGGTGGGTGGGGCAGGCACCCCGGCGCAGCACATGCTGCGGCGCCGGGATGTGGCTGTGCTGCTGCCGCTGGTGGCAACAGGCCTGTGGCCCACGGCCGCGCAGGCGGCGCCGGTGCTGCGTGTGCTGTCCTGGCCCGGGTATGCCGATCCCGATATCGTGGCGTTTTTCGAGAAGCGCCATGGCGCCAAGGTGGAGATCACCACCGTCGCCTCTGACGATGTGCTGCGTGCCAAGCTGGCCAACCCCCAGGGAGCCGGTTTTGACTTGGTGGCCGCCAACACGGCCGAAATTGCGCGGCTGGTTGCCCGCCGGCTGCTCGCACCGTTGCCCGTGCACAACATCCCCAACACCGAGCGGCAGCTGCCGCGCTTTCGGCAACTGCATGCCATCGCTGGCATTGCGCAGGGTTCGGACGTGTATGCGATGCCCTACACCTATTCAGAGATGGGGCTGATCTACGACCGCCAGCAGATCACTACTCCGCCTGCCTCCATTGCCGTGCTGTGGGACCCCCGCTGGCGCGGGCGCGTGCTGGTATTTGACGGCAGCAGCCACGGTTTTTCGCTGGCTGCGATGTACCGGGGGATGGCGCCGTTCCATATCCCCGCCGCGCAGTTCGGCCCGCTGGCGCGGGATCTGGTGGCCCTGCGCCGCAACGTGCGCTCGTTTTACAGCCTTCCCGAAGAGTCGCTGGAGCTGTTCCGCAAACACCGCATTGCGGTCATGCATGCCAACTATGGCCAGCAGCAGCTCAAGCAGTTGCGGGATGCGGGGCTGGATGTGGGCTACGTGGTACCGCGCGAAGGGGCGCTGGCCTGGCTGGACTGCTGGGCCATCACCCGCCGGTCCACCCAGGTGGCGCTGGCCACCGAGTGGATCAACTACATGCTCGAACCCTCCGTCAGCCGCGAACTGACCCGGCGTCAGGGCCTGGCCAACACTCTCGAAGAGCCGCCCGCGCTGTCGGGTGATGCCCCCGCAGGCGCCATCGTATGGCTGGAGCCCGTGGAGGACGAGGCCCGCCGCGCGCAGCTGTGGCAGCGCATCCTGTCGGGCGACCGACCGAACCGGTTCTGAGCCATGAAAACCCGCATGAAATGGGGTATTGCGCTGCGGCTGGGGATGCTGCTCGCGTCCTTCAGTGTGTTTGCGGCCATTCTTGCGGGTTACTACACCTTTGATTCCAGCCGCACGCGCCTGCAGGGGCGGGCCGAACAGGCGTTGCTGGCCACCACGCAGGTGCTGGCGCGCCACATGCAAGCCGGCTTTGGCACCGTGGCGCGCGACACGGCTTTTCTGGCCAGTGTGGCGGCCATAGAGCAGGACAAGAACGTGCTGGCTGATGTGTTCCGTGCCAGCTTGATCACCCACCCGAGCTACCTGCAGATCCGCTTCATTGGCGTGCAGGACTTTGGCCTGGAGCTGGTACGCATCGACCGCACGGGCGACGCGTGGGTCCGCGCCAGCGAGGACGAACTGCAGGAGAAGGCCCACTTCCCCTTTGTGTTCGAAACCCTGGCGTTGGCGCCGGGCGAGGTCTATGTGTCGGAGTTCGGCATCAACCACGAAGGCGCAGCCGATGCCGAGCCGCTGCCCGTATTCAGCATGGCTTCGCCTGTGGTGCGGGGGGGCCAGGTGCGTGGCGTGGTGGTGGTGCGTGTGGCGGCGCAGCATTTCCTGCGTAGCTTCAACACAGCGCTGCCCGCGCCTTATGGTTTCTTCCTCAGCAACCGCTGGGGCGATTTTCTGGTGCACCCGGACGCCAGCCAGACCTTCGGGTTCGACCGGGGCCAGCGCATCCTGATCCAGGACAGCTTTGCGCCCGTGGCCGCACTGGTCGGGGGCCGCCAGGAAGAGGTGGTGCTCAGCCTGCCGGGCACTGAAGACGAAGAGGCCCGCGTCTTCTCGTTCGTGCGCATGCCCTTTGGGCGTGAGGGGGAAGATCGGTTCATGGTGGTGGGGCTCTCGCAGCCACTGGCGGCGGTGCAGGGCGAGGTGGTGAACTTGGGCAACAGCATCCTCAAGATCCTGCTGGTGCTGAGTGCCGTGGGGGTGGTGCTGGCGGCGTTGGTTTCACGCGTGGTCACCCAGCCCCTCAAAGCCATGGTGCGCGCCACGCAGGCACTGCCGCAGGGCCGTCCCCACGGCGTGCTGCCGGTGGATCGCGAGGACGAGGTGGGTGATCTGGCGCGCAGCTTTCAAGACATGGAGCAGCAGATCCTGCGCCAGATGACCGAACTCAACGCCAGCCGCGATGCCATGGCCCACCTGGCACACCACGACGCACTCACCGGCCTGCCCAACCGCCGCATGTTCGAGCAGCGCCTGGCGCAGGCGCTGGAGCTGTCGCGCCGCAGCGGGCGTGACTGCGCGTTGCTGTTTGTGGACCTGGATGACTTCAAGGCCATCAATGACGGGCGGGGGCACGCCGTGGGCGACCTGGTGCTGCAGGCCGTGGCCCGCACCATCGTGGGGGCCGTGCGCCAGGCCGACACCGTGGCCCGGCTTGCGGGCGACGAATTCACCGTGCTGTGCGAGAACGTGGATTCCGAAGATGCGGCCCTGCAGATCGCTGCCAAGCTGGAGCAGGCCTTCGAGTCTCCGCTCGACATCGAAGGCCAACCCTTCCCGGTGCGCGCCAGCATCGGCGTGAGTCTGTTCCCGCGCGACGCGCAGGACGCGCACACGCTGCTGGCCAGCGCCGACGCGGCGATGTACCGTATCAAGCAGAGTCGCCGCCGAAGGGTTTGAGTCAGCCTGGGGCGGTAGGCTGCGTTCTGTTTACCTCTCAGCACCGACCCATGACCTCCATCTTTGACCAGCACCTGCCCCGCACCGAAGCCAACTTCGCTGCCCTGTCCCCCCTGTCGTTCATCGAACGCACGGCCGAGGTCTACCCCGACCGCCTGGCCATCGTGCACGGCGCGCTGCGCCAGACCTGGGCCCAGACCTACGCACGCTGCCGCCAGCTGGCCAGCGCCTTGGTGCAGGCAGGCATCGGAAAAAACGACACCGTGGCCGTGATACTGCCCAATACGCCCCCCATGGTGGAGGCGCACTTTGGTGTGCCCATGGCGGGCGCGGTGCTCAACACCCTCAACACCCGGCTGGACCCCGAAGCCATTGCCTTCATGCTCGACCATGGCGAGGCCAAGGCCGTGATCGTGGACCCGGAATTCACCGGCACCCTGGCCAAGGCACTGGCCCTGCGCACGGGCACTACCCCCATCCGCGTGATCGAGGTGCAGGACGCGCTTTATGGCCCCGCCGTTCAAAGCCTGGGCGGCACCGACTACGAAGCCTTTGTGGCCAGCGGCGACGCCACCTATGCCTGGAGCCTGCCCGCCGACGAGTGGGATGCGATTGCGCTGAACTACACCAGCGGCACCACGGGCAACCCCAAGGGTGTGGTCTACCACCACCGGGGCGCGGCCAGCAACGCCATCAGCAACGTGCTCGAGTGGGACATGCCCAAACACGCGGTATACCTGTGGACGCTGCCCATGTTCCACTGCAACGGCTGGTGTTTTCCGTGGACCATTGCGGCGCGCGCAGGCGTCAACGTGTGCCTGCGCCGTGTGGACGCCCAGGCTATCTTCGACGCCATCCGCACCCACGGTGTCACGCATTACTGCGGCGCGCCCATCGTGCATGGGCTGCTGGTCAACGCGCCCGAGGCCATGAAGGCGGGTGTGCCCGCAGGCGTCAAGGCCATGGTGGCGGGCGCCGCGCCACCGGCCTCGATGATCGAAGGCATGGAAAAGATGGGCTTCGACCTGACCCATGTGTACGGCCTGACCGAGGTCTATGGCCCCGCCACCGTGTGCGCCAAACACGAGGCCTGGGATGCCCTGGACATTGGTGAGCGCGCCCGCCTCAACGCCCGCCAGGGCGTGCGCTACCACCTGGAGCGCGACGTGCGCGTGCTGGACCCCGAGACCATGCTGCCCGTGCCGCAAGACGGCGAAACCATGGGCGAGATCATGTTCAAGGGCAACATCGCCATGAAGGGCTACCTCAAGAACCCCAAGGCCACCGACGAGGCCTTTGCAGGCGGGTGGTTCCACAGCGGCGACCTGGCCGTGCAGTATCCCGACGGCTACATCAAGATCAAGGACCGCAGCAAGGACATCATCATCTCGGGCGGCGAGAACATCTCGTCCATCGAGGTCGAAGACGTGCTCTACCGCCACCCCGACGTGCTGGCCGCCGCCGTGGTGGCCAAGCCCGATGCCAAGTGGGGCGAGACACCGTGCGCGTTTGTGGAGCTGAAGGCCGGTGCGCAGACCACGGCCGAGGACATCGTGGCGCACTGCAAGAAACACCTGGCGGGCTTCAAGGTGCCCCGCGCCGTGGTGTTTGGCGAACTGCCCAAGACCAGCACGGGCAAGATCCAGAAGTTTGAGCTGCGCAAGCAGGCCGGGTCGGCGGCCGCCATTAACGTCTGATCACCCGGCTCAGCCAAAACCGCACGCCAGCGTCTGCCGACCGCCATCGAGGTTGTATTCGGACTTCCAGTAGTGCCGGTCTTCGATGGCGGTGAACTCCACGCCAGGCCCGGTCGGGGAGGCCGTCGCGAAAGGGCGGCGCAGGATCACGAGCAACTCGCACCGGGGCGGCCTGTCCGCCACTTCGTCGATGACGTTGCCCTGCGCCAGCTCGGCCTCCAGGATCGCACGCAGCGGGGCGGCCAGCGCGGCGAGAACCTGCTGGCGGCTCATGCGCAGGGCTGGCTGGCGGCAAGGGGCCTCGCCGACCGCTGGGTCGCCGCATCGTCCAGCAGCCGCTGCAGCGCCTGCACCTGCCACTGGTGCTCCGGCTCAAACGCCGAGAGGTCTTGCACCGCATACCCGCCATAGGCATACACCGTGGCATAGGCCGCGTAGCTGGCGGCCTCCAGCGCCCGGCCCGCCAGCGCGTTGGCCACGGCGTAAGTGGCCGACACGGCGGCATGGGCCGACCCGTCCAGCGACTGCGAGCCCCGGTGGTGCGAGGCCACCGCTTTCAGCCGCTCTGCTGCGTTGGCCAAAGTGGCCGCATCCACCGTGCCCGCCGTGAACGCGGCCAGCACGTCGAGGCCAGCGATGGCCTCCGGATCTTCCAGCAGATGGCGCACACGCTGCACACAGGCCAGGCCAAAGGCTAGGCGCAGCGGGGTGTGGGCGTCGCTGGCCAGCCCGCAGTCGGCTGCCAGTTGGGTGAGAGCGGCGTTCATGGTGTGAGTCCTTTCCAGCGGCTGATCTATTTGCAGAGTTTTGCTATCAATTAAATAGCTGATCGCGCAATCAGGATAAGCGCCAGGGCCTGTTTTTATCAAAATCCTGGCGCTGCGCAGCCGGCGCTGGAAATTGTGGCGGCCCGTGGGCCGCGCGTCCAGCCGGGCAGAGGAGGTGGCGGCTTAGCTCGCTATGCCGCAAGGCCCTCCAGCCAGACCCGTGGCGACATGCCCACCTTCTGCGCAAACACGCGCGACAGCGCCGAGGGGTTGGCGTAACCCAACTCGTTGGCAATCGACTTCAACGACCGTCCGCCGCGCAGATGGGCCTGCGCCAGCGTCAGCCGCCAGTGCGCCAGGTAGTCGGCGGGGGTGTCGCCCACCACCGCCTTGAAGCGGGCCGCAAACGCACTGCGCGACATGCCTGCCTGCTGCGCCATCTGCGCCAGGCTCCATGGCTGGCCCGGCGCATCGTGCAAGGCGGTGAGGGCGCGGGCCAGGGCAGGGTCGGCGAGACCCGTGAGCAGGCCGGGCGGCATGTGCGCCTGCTCAGGGTGGTCCAGCAGCCAGCGCAGCAGCTGAAGCAGCACCACTTCAAACAGCCGGTCGGCCAGCACGCGGTGGCCGCAGCGCAGGCGGTCGGTTTCGGCAAACAGCAGGTCCAGGGACTGCTGCAGCCCATCCACCTTGCCCAGGGACAGCAGCACCAGCGGGGGCAGGGCGCGGGCCAGCGGGTGGCTGGCACCACCGTCAAAGTCCAGCGCCGCGCAGGTGAAGTCCGAGCCCTCCGTGGGCGCGTTGTGAAAAAAATGCTCCAGCGGCCGTGCGTAGAAGAGCAGGCTGGGCTCAGTCACCTCCAGCCGCTCCGGTGGCCCCGCCTGGGGCTGGTGCGTCACCACCATTTCGCCACGGCGCAGCACATGCAGAAACCCGCGCCCGGGCGCCGCCGCAAAGTGGGTCACGCCGCATAGCGGGCCGCTGTGGAACAGGTGGGCGCGCACCCGAAAGCGCTCCAGCAGCGACGACAGCCGGTCAAACGGAGCGGGTGCCTGCGTTGGCAGAGGCGTGGTGCAGGTGTCGCGGGTATTCATGGTGAATCGGGATGATTGGGTATGAATGGTGGATTTTATGTGCCAAATGGTACGCGCTGACGCTGGACACTGCAGGGGTGCTGAGAACAGGCACCCGGTGCTTAACCCCTTAGCCAAGCACCGGCCGTTTAAACCAAACCGTCTTTCATGACCTTCAAGGAAATCCACACCATGTCCGCTAACTCCTCCTCCGTTGCCCGCGTCCCCCTCGTTGACCGCGCCGCCGCCACCGGCCCCGTGCGCACCGTGCTCGACCAGATCCACGGCGCTTTCGGTGCCACCCCCAACATGTTCCGCGCGGTGGCCAACTCGCCTGCTGCTCTGCAAAGCATGTGGGCCGCCTTTGGTGCGCTGGGTGGCGGCGTGATCGGTGCCGCACTGGGCGAGCAGATCGCCGTGGCCGTGGCCAACCGCAATGCCTGCGACTACTGCCTGGCCGCCCACACCGCGCTGGGCCGCAAGGCAGGCGTGAGCGGCGACGATTTGGCCGCCGCACAGTCGGGCGAATCCGCCGACCCGCGCACCGCCGCCGTGCTGCGCTTTGCGCTGAAGCTGGTCAATGAACGTGGCCAGGTGGATGCCACCGATGTGCAGGCGCTGCGCGACCACGGCTGGAGCGACGAGCACATCGTCGAGATCGTGGGCCATGTGGCGCTCAACCTGTTCACCAACTACGTGAACGTGGCGCTCGCGGTGCCGGTGGATTTCCCCGGCGTCAAGCTGCGTCCCGCACGCTGAGCGAAGGAGCGGCGCGTGTCTTGCCCACGGGCCGGATTGCGCTCCGCCCCTGGCGCGGCATGTGCCGTGCCAGTGCCATGCGCTGGGGGCAGGGCAGTGGGGCCGGCACTCCCACGTGCCGGACTCCATGCGTGCGCTTTTTGCACGCGTGACCTGCCGCAAAGTCGTTTGTCGGGGCGGCGGGCCTGCCGCACCATGGCTGTTCTGTTGCCACCCTACCCCAAGGAAGCTACCGCCATGACCCCCACCCGCGACGAGCACGCCATCGACACCCTGCCACGCCTGGAGGCCTTGCTGGGCCCACTCAGCGATGCCTCCGTCCACAAAGAGCTTCCGTATGTGCACCCCGCCTACCGCGCCATGATCGCGGCGTCGCCCTTTGCCGTGCTGGCCACCACCGGCCCTGGCGGGCTGGACGCCTCGCCGCGTGGTGACCCGGCGGGCTTTGTGCAGCTGCAGGACGATAAGACCCTGCTCCTGCCCGAGCGCCGTGGCAACAACCGCGCCGACAGCCTGCGCAACATCGTGGCAGACCCGCGCGTGGCGCTGCTGTTTCTCATCCCCGGCGTGGGCGAAACCCTGCGCGTCAACGGCCACGCGCGCATCAGCGTGGCGCCCGACCTGATGGAGCGGTTCGTGGTCAACGGCCAGCCGCCCAAATGCGTGATCGTCGTTGATGTGCAAGCCGTGTACTTCCAGTGCGCCCGCGCCATCCAGCGCTCGCGCCTGTGGAGCGCTGTACCGCCTGGCACCCCGCGCACGGTGCCGACCCCCGGCGCCATCCTCGCGTCCATCACGCAGGGCCGGTTTGACGGCGCCACCTACGACCGCGAACTGCCCGCGCGCCAGCAAGCCACGTTGTATTGATGGACAAGGTGTGTGCGGGCCAAGGTGCTCCTGTGCCCGAGTGCGCCTGCGAACCAACCTGCACAATGGACACGGCTGGCTCGGTAGCCCCTTAAAACGAATTGCGTGTCTGCGATCTACCGAAGCCGTTCAGGCTGAGCTCGTCGAAGCCTTGTGCAGCGCTCCGACAAGCTCAGCGTGAGCGGATTGTTGAACGCAGCCGATAGCAGTGGAGGTGCAATGGATTCCGTGCTGTTGATCGTAGCCCTGGGCGCCGTGGCCGCCGGGTTTGTGCAGGGCCTGTCGGGCTTCGGCTTTGGCATGGTGGCCATGTCGTTCTGGGCCTGGACGCTGGAGCCCCGCCTGGCCGCCGTGTTGGCCGTGTGCGGCGCGCTCACGGGCCAATTGGTGGCAGCGGCCACCGTGCGCCGGGGTTTTGACCGGGCGCGCCTGCTGCCCTTTGTGCTCGGCGGCCTGGTGGGTATCCCGATCGGCGTGGCCGTGTTGCCCCGCCTGGACATGGATGCGTTCAAGGTCATCCTGGGCACGCTGCTGGTGCTGTGGTGCCCGGCCATGCTGATGGCCAAACAGCTGCCCCGCATTACCCGGGGCGGCCGCGTGGCCGACGCGGTGGTGGGTTTGGCGGGCGGGGTGATGGGTGGCCTGGGTGGCTTCACCGGCGTGCTGCCCACGCTGTGGTGCACGTTGCGGGGCATGGACAAGGATGTGCAGCGCGCCATCATCCAGAACTTCAACCTGGCCATGCTGCTGGTGACCTTCATCACCTACCTGGCCACCGGCCTTGTCACCCGCGAAGCGCTGCCGCTGCTGGCCATCGTGGTGCCCGCCATGCTGGTGCCGACGCTGCTGGGCGCCAAGCTGTACCACGGCATCAGCGAGGCGAGGTTTCGGCAGATTGTGTTGGGGATGCTGACGGCGTCGGGGGTGGCGATGTTGGTGGCGAGCGTGCCCAAGCTGTTGGCAAGGTGGGGGTGGTTGTGAGATTGCTCACCTATTGATAGCTGCTAGCGCTTGATGGATAAGCGCTAGAGGCATTTTTTATTAGATCCAGCGGACAGGCAGTGCCCCTGGCAGCCACTTTCACTACGTGGTGTAGGTCATGGGGGGTGGACACATCACTATGGCCCAGCAACACGCGGTTTTTGTTGCCCTTGACGGCTTCACAGATGGCAGCGGCATCAGCCGCCTCGTTCTTGCCGCACTTGCCCGAGAGGCGGTAGGGGACGACGAACTTGGGCGCCATCAGGCGCACGGTGTGGCCGAACCTCTGGAATTCTCGAGCCCAGTGGTGGGCGCCAGAGCACGCTTCCATGCCAATGAGACACGGCGGCAGCACGGCGATGAGTTCGAGCAGCTTGGCACGCGGCACGCTGGGACGCAAAAGTACCGGCTTGCCTGTGGCATCAACGCCATGTACGGCAAAGACATTCTTGCCAGATTAATTCCAATGGTAACAATGGTAGACATGGACTTCCCCTTTCAACAAACGAGTGAGTTGATGAGAGATCGAACTTCCCATCGTGGCACCTGGATGCCTTGTCCCGCAACTGCGCGGCTCACTCGGGACGGGGAAGTCCCTTTCATTCGTTAGGCGTCTTTGGAGACATGAACTCGCGACTACTGAATCGATATGAAGAGGTGACCTACTCTGCTCTGCAGCAGGCGTGCTCGTCGAACGGCGCGAAGGTCTTCCCGAAGGTCCGCGTTGGAGACGTGTTTCCACTTAGCGGAAGCGGGGTGTCGTCCGAGCACTACTCCTATGGGCTACGTGCTCACTTCGATTTCTTGGTCACGAACAGCGACTACATGCCCCTATTCAGCGTCGAGTTTGACGGCCCTCTTCACAAGACCAGCAGTGTGCAGAGCGGCCGGGATCGGCTGAAGAACGATCTGTGCGAACGGTTCTCGCATGGGCTGCTCCGAATCAACTCCAACTATCTGTCCAGAAAGTTTCGCGGTCTTGACTTGCTCAGTTACTTTGTAGATGCATGGTTCCTCGAAGATGCGTTCTACAAGGCACAAGAGAGTGGCTCCGTGCCCTACGACGAGCCATTCGACATGACTTTCTTCTACACAAATGGCTCGGACTCGGGCGCAAAGTGGCCCTACTGGCTCTCGCTTGATGTCCAGCTCGCTCTTCAGAGACTGCACAAGAATCGACAGATTGGGCAAATGGCTCCGTCTCATCACGTGGGAAAGGACAGTGACGGGAACTACCGGTGCCTTACCTGGGTGGTATTCGACGAGAACCACGTGGTGTACGCAACAACCGGGATGAGAGCACAGCTATTCTCCGCGGTAGATAAGGCAGATCTAATCAGCATGCTCGCGATGTTTGATCTTTACGAGAACATCAAGCGGGCGCTCTCGGGAGAGCTGAGCCTACTCTGTGATCGCAACTCATTCTTTACCGTTTATCAACCACATTTCGAGCAGGCATACGGCATGGTCAGCGCAGGGAGTTGCGGGGCAACCGTGTGAAGACGCCTAACCACTCGCTCGAGCGGAGCGCCAACGGCAGGCCACCAGGCCCGGGCTGGTGGTACGCGTTACATTTTCACCAGCCCGGGCCTGGCGTCCTGCCGTCGTCGCCCGCTTAGCTCGAACGTTAAACATAAAAACGACCATGCTCGCTGAGATAACTGCAGCCGTTCAAAGTCTTCGTACCTTAGGCGAATTAGCCAAAGCGGCAAACTCTCTTTCAAATCAACAAGAAATTGTGATGGCTGTCTCCGATGTCAATTTCAGGTTGATGGAAGCAATGACAGTTGCACTTGCAAGTCAAGAACGCCACTCTGCGTTATTGACTCGAATCTCTGATTTGGAAAAAGAAATCAATGATCTGAAAATTAAGCAATCTGCTGCTGAGAAATACTCGTTGCATAAATTTCCAACCGGCACTTTCGCATACCGCTTAAAGGATGAGTACGAAGAAATACAGCCTGGACATTACCTTTGCATCAAATGTAATGACACAGGAATTCACTCAAAACTTCAACCGTTTGGAAGTAGGCGGTTGAAGTGCACAACCTGTCAGACCGTGATCCAAACTGAAGCGGATCCACCATCTCCACCTAAAAAATACGTTTCAACTGCGCGCCCAAGGTGGTGATGTCTAACTCGTCGCTCAAGCAGACCCGCATACTGCGGGCGGCTTATTTTTTTCGTTAGCCCGCATGAAAGACTTCGACCGTGTCGCCTTCACCGCGTTGTTTCTCGCAACTCTGCTTTCGGTCCTGCTCGCCGGCGCTTGGTTGTGTCTCGGCGATCGGGTCTGGGTGAAATGGCTAGGTAGCGCTGGCCTGCTGGCAACGCTGGCTGGCGTGGTGCAACTTGAAGTCAGCGGGTTCTTCGACAAGATAATGCAAGAGTACGGGGATGAGGAAAAGTATCCGTACGGTCCTCCCTCGCGAATCACCCGCGAAATTATTGATAACCCTGATACTCCCACTCGAACATGGCTCCGCAATATGCTCTTCTTCCGTGTGCGGACAGGGTTCTGGCTGATTGTTCTGGGGACTCTTGTTCAAGTCGGGGCAGTATGGGCGTAGCGCGCTTGTGGACTAACAGGTCGCCCCAGCGGACGGCGTCGCCGCCCGCTGAGCTTATTTGTTAGAGTTACTAGGATTATCAATGAAGGCCATCATCAATAAGTGCACAAGAGAAGATTTCAACTACCTATCGGAGGTTCTTGATAGCTACCTTTCTTTCACTGATGACAAAAGAAGAAAGGAATTGCTCGTCGCGAGTGGCAGCCACGTTCAATCGCGGGCTCAACTGATTGAATTGATGGACAAGCAAATCAAATACTACGGCTCATCTGATATTGCTTATCTAAAAAGAGCTATTTTTGGAGATGATGGTGGCATAGAAGCAAAGGAAATCGTGGAAGATGTTTGTTCAAAATTAAAAGTAAATATTAAGCTTGGCGGATCAACTGAGTCTAGATTGGAACGTCTGGTTAATGCCGTCGTTGAGAAAGAGCTGCTTAGCAAAACTCCAGAAGAGCTTGCTGCTGCCTTCAAGGGTATGGGGGTTGGTGACGTTGATAGAGACCTCATCCTTGAGCACCTTAAGTGTCGCATCCCGGACGATTGCATAGACTCCAAACGCTATCCACTCTTCATGGCGCGAGCGGTTCTAAAGGAGTTGATAGAGTCCTTGCAATCCACCCAGGGAGTGAAGCCATGTTGATAGCCCTGCACAAGAACGCCCGCACCACGCCCGCCGTGCGTGCCGAGATCGCAGCCAGCGATGAACCAGCCAGCGTCCTGGCCCAGCGCTTTGGGATCACTGAGCAGACGGTCTACAAGTGGAAGAAGCGTTCCGTCTTTGCAGACCGCTCTCACACTGCCCACCACCTGCAGACCGTGCTTACGCCAGCACAAGAAACAGTGGTGGTTCACTTGCGGCGTACCTTGCTGCTGCCTTTGGATGACCTGCTGGCCGTGACACGGGAGTTCATCTGTCCCCATGTCTCGCGCTCCGGGCTGGACAGGTGCTTGCGCCGCCATGGAGCGGGCAACCTCAATGCTCTAAAGCCCCAGCAGCCTGCGCTGGCCTACAAGACCTTCAAGAGCTACGAGCCAGGCTACGTGCACATGGACGTGAAGTACCTGCCCCAGATGCAGGATGAGAGCAGCCGGCGCTACCTGTTCGTGGCTATCGATAGGGCCACGCGTTGGGTGTTTGTGCAGCTCAAGTCCAACAAGACCGCCGCCAGTGCACAGGCCTTCCTCAAGGCGTTGCACAAGGCCTGTCCGATCAGGATCAACAAGCTGTTGACCGACAACGGCAAAGAGTTCACGGACCGTCTGTTTGCCAGCCGGGAACGCGAACCCAGCGGCAACCATGAATTCGATCAACTGTGCCAGGAGTTAGGCATCGAGCACCGACTGACCAAGCCCAGAACACCCAGAACCAACGGCATGGTGGAGCGATTTAACGGCCGCATTGCGGACGTTCTGAAGACCCACCGATTCAACAGCCGCGAAGACATGGAGCAGACCTTGTTGCGCTATGTGGCGTTGTACAACCACCAGCTACCGCAGTCAGCGCTCAAGAGCAGTACGCCGATGCAGGCGATGAAAGAGTGGTACCAGACCCACCCGCACCTGTTTCTCAAGCGACCATATGATCGTCCGGGATGCGACATCTACGCTCCGATCGCTGATGTCGGAAGGGATTGACCCCCCTCAATCGTGCTGTGGCGACAAATGCGATGGTTTTTATACCGGCGTTGGGCTGCACCAGGCCCACCGCCGAGGAACGCAGGCATTGCCGTCCGAACTCATGAACTTCACTGGGAGTGCAAATTGTCAAACTTCTACATGCCACTTCAGCTGGCCCCTACAGCGCTCTCCCAGCCCATCCTTCCCAACTGGTCGTTCAATCTCTTTCAGGTCAACTTGGGCGCGACTTCAAACGCCAAGGTGGAGCAAGCCGCGCTGGAGAAGGTTGGCAGTTACGGCAAGCAAATCGGCAGGCTCGCAGAGGCTCTGGAAGTTGTGATCCACCAACTCCATCTTCTCGACAGCGCGGACCTTTCGCGTGAAGACAAGGATGCCCTGCAAGTATTCCTTGGCGACGTTGCAGCGGTTCGCAAGATCAAGGCAGGCCTTCAGCCCTGAATGGCCTGTTCGGGCACAGCTTGTCGAAGCCTTGCGCGTCGCTTCGACAAGCTTGTGGGGCTCGCAGCATGAAGGGTTTCAAATCCGGCTGCAGATGGAGGTGTTGATGCCGAGGCATCAACACCTCCATCTCAATCCCCCATCACCACCCCTTCACGCCTGGGGTCCGCCCCACCCATCCACAGCTTCTTGCCATGCGCGTTGCCCAGTGTGATGGCCTGCAACCCACTCGTCATATTCATCTCACGCACCTCGGCGCCGCGGGCGCGCAAGGCTTCCACCGTGGCGGGGGGGAAGCGCTTTTCTTCCAGCAGCGTCGGTCCGTTCATGGAGCCGAAGTTGGGCAGGTTGATGGCCTGCTGGGGCATCAGGCCCCAGTTGAGCACGCCGTAGAGCGTCTTGGCGGTGTAGTGGATGATGGCCGCGCCACCGGGGCTGCCGCCGCTCATCAGCAGCTCGCCGGTGGCCTTGTCGAACACGAGGGTGGGGGCCATGGACGAGCGGGGGCGTTTGCCGGGCTGCACGCGGTTGGCGATGGGCTGGCCCTGGGCGTCGGTGGGGGCAAAGCTGAAGTCGGTCAGCTCGTTGTTGAGCAAGAAGCCCTTGACCATCTGGCGCGCGCCGAACTGGTCTTCGATGGTGGTGGTCATGGCCACGGCGTTGCCGAAGGCGTCGACGATGCTGATGTGGCTGGTGCCGTATTCGGGCTGGTCGGGCATGGGGGCGTAGCTGGTCTTCACGGCGGCCGGGTTGCCGGGCTGGGCGACCTTCATGCTTTGCGTGCCGATGAGCTTGGCGCGTTCGGCCAGGTAGGCGGGGGCGATCAGGCTGGTCCAGCTGCCGCCGGGAGGCTGCACAAAATCAGGGTCGGCCACGTACAGCGCACGGTCGGCAAAGGCCAGGCGGGCGGCTTCGGTGTACAGGTGCAGCCAGTCGGCGGATGGAATGCCGTCTTGCAGGGGCTTGGCGGCAGCGTCGGTGTTTTTCAGGATGCCCAGGATCTGCCCGATGGCAATGGCGCCCGAGCTGGGCGGCGGGAAGCCGCAGATGCGGAAGTCTTTGGCCTGCACCTGGTAGTCGTGGCACAGCGCTTCGCGCTTTTTGGGCTGGTAGCCGGCCAGGTCGGCCATGCTGAGTTTGCCGGGGTTGGTGGGGTGTTTTTGCACCTTGTCCACGATGGCCTGGGCGATTTCGCCTTCGTGCAGTGCCTTGCTACCTTCGGTGGCTATGCGGCGCAGCACGGCGGCCAGCTCGGGGTTGCGCAGGTTCACACCCACATCGCGTGCGTCGCCGTCGGCCTTGTAGAAATAGGCGGCAGCCACCGGGTCCTTCTTGAGGTGCGGGTCGGCCTTGACCAGGGTGTTGAGCCGTGCGCTGATTTTGAAGCCGCCTTCGGCCAGGGTGATGGCGGGTTGGAACAGCGTGGCCCAGGGCAGCTTGCCGTGCTGCTTGTGCGCCATCTCCAGCATGCGCACGGTGCCGGGCACGCCGACCGAGCGGCCGCCCACCACGCCATCGTAGAACTGCACGGGTTTGCCGTCGGCGCCGAGAAAGAGTTTTTCGTCGGCTGCAGCCGGGGCGGTCTCGCGGCCGTCGTAGGCCTCCACGGTTTTGCCGGTGCTGTGCAGCAGGAAGGCGCCGCCGCCGATGCCGCTCGATTGCGGCTCCACCAGGGTCAGCACCATCTGCACGGCAATGGCTGCGTCGATGGCGGAACCCCCGGCCTTAAGGATCTGGTAGCCCGCATCCGTGGCCAGCGGGTTGGCGGCGGCCACGGCAAATTTCTCGGTGGCCCAGCCGGGCTTTTCGGTGTAGCCGGACGAGCCTTCGGGCTGGGCGGGCACGGTGTACGCGAACTGTGACGGGGCGCTGGCGCAGCCTGCCAGCAGCACGGCCGAGGCCAGCAGGCTCAGGCTGAAGGTGATGGCACGAGGGGAGGGCAGGGGGTGCGTGGTGGTTTTGGGCATGGACAACTCCTGGGTGGCGAGACGCGAAGGGGCGAAGAAGTGGCCATGGTACGCGGACCGGCCGGAGCGACGCCGAGGCGTTACATCGCGCTACAGGCTCCGAAAATTTGGGTGTTTTTAGCCTCTGGCGCTTATCCATAAAGCGCTAATAGCTATAAATATAATAGCATTCAAGCAGCCGTCATGCTGGCTTGGGCCCGGGCCGCCCGTCTTCCACCACAAAGCGGGCGAGCGTGGTGGCGGCACTGTCCGCGCGCAGCGGGTCGTCCAGCACGCGCAGGGTGCTGGTCCAGCGCGTGGGCGTGATGTCTGCCAGTCCATAGCCGCGCTGGTCGCAGCGGGCCAGCAGCACATGCGGGTTGTGCCGGGCGATGGCGTCCACCTTATCTTGTGTGGTGCCCGAGCGCGAGCTGATGGACGTGCCGCAGAACTCGCTGGCTACCACGGGCGACTCCGGGCGATCGGGATTGGCGTGCACTCTGCACACATAGTTCTGGTGGATGTCGCCGCCCAGCAGCACGGTGTTGCGCGGGGCGTGCTGTGCCACGGCCTGCAGCAGGCGCGCGCGGGCTGCGGGGTAACCGTCCCAGCTGTCGGCGGACGTAACGCCCGAAGGGTAGTGGCGCGGCGAAAACAGGGTTTGCTGTGCCAGCACGCTCCAGTGGGTGGCGTCTTTGGTGTGTGCGTCGGCGGCCAGGCCGGTGTCGAGCCACTGCTCTTGCGCTGCGCCCAGCAGCGTTCGGGCGGGGCTGGCCAGGTCGGCGCAGTCTGCCGCGCGCACAGCGCCCGCGCTGGCGGACTGGGGCGTGCGGCAGGCCTGCCAAGTGCGGTACTGGCGGCTGTCCAGCATGTGGAAGTGGGCCAGGCGCCCCCAGCGAAGGCGACGGTAGACCTGCAGGTCGTCCCAGCGGGTGCCGGAGGCGGGGCCGTTCAGGCTGGCGGCGCGCAGCGGCATGCTTTCGTAGAAGACTTGCCATGCGGCGCCTCGCAGCGTCAGAAAGCTGCCATCGTCGCACTTACCGGTACCACTGGCGTAGTCGTTCTGCACCTCGTGGTCGTCCCAGGTCACGGCCCAGGGGCAGGCAGCGTGGGCGGCTTGCAGGGCAGGGTCGCTTTTGTGCAGGGCGTAGCGGTCTCGAAAATCCGCCAGCGTGGTGGCGTGGCGCAGGCGGTGGGTCCGTGCCAGGTCGGTGGTGTTTTTGGGCGAGGCGTACTCGTAGATGTAGTCGCCCAGGAACAGCACCAGGTCGGGCTGGTCAGCCACCAGATGGTGCCAGGCGGCGTAGTGACCGTGTTCCCAGCGCTGGCAGGAGGCAAAGCCGACGCGCAGCGTGGCGGGCAGGTCACCGGGGGCCGGGGCCGTGCGCGTGCGGCCGGTGGCGCTGATGGCATCGCCCAGCATGAAGCGGTAGTGGTACCAGCGGCCTGGTGCCAGGCCCTGCAGCTCCACATGCACGCTGTGGCCGAGCGCAGGCAGGGCGGTGGCTTCGCCTTTTTGCACGATCTGCGCAAAACGTGCGTCGTGCGCCACCTCCCACCGCACGGTGTGGGCCGCTTGCATCAGCGCCGGGTCGGTCAGCGCCAGCCGGGTCCACAGAACCACGCCATCGGGTGCCGGGTCTCCACTGGCCACGCCCAGCGCGAAGGGGTTGCTCTGTAGTGCTGGTGCGTTGCTCCATGCCCAGCGGGGCAGTTGGGTGGCAGCGGCGGCCAGGATGGCCTTCCGCATAAATGCGCGTCTCTGCTCTGGATTCATTGCGGGGCGCTGGATAGGTGCGCTGCGCTTAGAACCGGCGCGGCCCGGGCCAGCGGCCACCGCGCAAGGGCCGCCCCGCCGCGCTGGTGGCGTCCCCCTCCCGAAGGAGAGGGGGAAGGCGCCGAAGGCGACTCAGGGGGTGCTTCACCCTATGCCGCCATGACCCGGTTCTTGCCCGATCGTTTGGCCAGGTACATCGCCTGGTCGGCGCGGCGGATGGCGTCGGGGCTGTCTTCGCTGTCGTTCAGCTGGGCGACCCCGGCGCTGAACGTGATGAGTACCTTCTCGCTGCCCTGCAGGAAGAAGCGTGTGGTCAACTCGCGCTGCAGCCGCGTCATCGCGGCCACGCCGCTTTCTACCGAGGTGTCGGGCAGCACCAGCACGAATTCTTCTCCGCCATAGCGTGCCAGCAGGTCCTGTGGCCGCATGACTTCGCGTGTGACTTGGGCCAGGTGCACCAGGGCCGCGTCCCCGCCCGAGTGGCCCAGGCGGTCGTTGATGGTCTTGAAATTGTCCAGGTCCAGCAGCGCCAGACACAGCGGCGAGCCCAGGCGGCGTGCGCGGGCGATTTCGCGCTCCATGGCTTCGTCCAGGCCCTTGCGGTTGAGCGAGCCGGTGAGCGGGTCGTGCCGGGCCTGGGCGCTGGCGCGGTCCAGCTCTTCCTGCAGCTTGGCGACTTCGGCGCGCTTTGCTTCGGTGCGCTCGCGCAGGTCGTGAAGCTCGTCGTGGGCCACACGGCTGTCCAGCGCCATCGAGCGGGTGGCGGTCATCACCTCTTGCAGCACGGGGGCGATTTCCTCAAGGGTGTTGGCCTTGCCGATCAGGTCGGCGCAGCGTGCCATGGTGCCCTGGTAGGTGGTGCTGGACGCCGTGATTTTGGCTAGCCGTTCGATGAATGTGGCCAGCATGTCCTTCATCTGCTCCTGCGCTTCCACGGTGCGCGCCTTGGCCTCGGTCTGCTTGAAGATCACGTCCTTGAGCCGGCGCTGCACATCGTCCAGGCGGCGCAAAGTGAGCGGCGGGGTGGATGCTGCCATCAGCGCCTCGGCCTGGCCGTGCAGCCAGCGGTCTTCCACGCTGAGCACGGCGATGTTCTCGAACACCATGTGCAGCAGCTCCAGCAGGCTGGAGCGGATGGCGGCCTGGTCTTCGGTGGCAAACGACAGCCGGTAGGTGAAGTTGCCCAGCATGAGCTGGACGGTGGAGATGGGCGGTGCGGGCTCTTTCAGAAAGGCGATGAGCTTTTGCGCCATCTCGATCACGCGGGCATCGTCTTCGCCCAGCGCGGGCAGCGTGTTGTCGATCAGGCGGGCGAGCATCTGCGCAAACTCGTCCGGCAGGACGCCGGGGTTGCCGGGGGCGGGGGTGCTTGCAGCCGTCTCCACCGGGGCTGCAGCCGCCGCCGGGCTCAGCCCCAGGTTGGCGTAGCCGACCAGCACACTTTGTAGCGAAGTCCAGTCTTTGTTGTTGACGGCGCGCTCAAATTGCCCCAAGAGCCGCTTCTGGGCCGGTGTCTGCCCTGGCAGCACCCGCAGGATGTGGTGCAGTTGGCCGTCCGGGAACGGCTGGGGGCTGCGGGTTCCTGCGATCTCGTCGTACAGCGCCAGGTAGTTGTCGGGCGTTGGGGGCAGGCGGCGGGTAGCCAGCTGCTTGAGCGTCTCGCGCGCAATTTCGGAAGGTGGTCGGTCGGCCATGTGCGGACACCAGTGTCAGAGGAAAGCAGGATGTGCGAGTGTGACACAGCGCCGCTTTCTGAGGGGCTGGCTCTGCCAAGCCTTGTGGTCTGGCAGGAGCAGGCGTCAGTTCACCATCACGAGCTTGCCCATCACCCCCCGTGAACCCATGTGCGCGTAGGCGGCGGGCAGTTCGGCCATGGGCATGGTGCGGTCGATCACGGGCTTGATCTTGCCCTGGGCATACCACTGCGCCAGCTCGCCCATCATGGCGGCGTTGGCCTTGGGCTCGCGCTTGGCGAAGTCGCCCCAGAACACGCCCACGATGGAGGCGCCCTTGAGCAGCGCCAAGTTGAAGGGCAGGGCCGGGATGGGGCCGGAGGCAAAACCCACCACCAGGTAGCGGCCGCGCCAGGCAATGGAGCGGAACGCGGGCTCGGCAAAGTCGCCGCCCACAGGGTCATAAATCACGTCGGGGCCCTTGCCGTCGGTAAGCGCCTTGACGGCGTCGCGCAGGTTGTCCTTGCTGTAGTTGATGGTGGCATCGGCCCCGATGGAAGTGCACAGCGCGCATTTTTCATCGCTGGAGGCCGCTGCGATCACGCGCGCGCCCATGGCCTTGGCGATCTGGATGGCGGCCGTGCCCACGCCCCCGGCGGCGCCCAGCACCAGCACGGTCTCGCCTGCCTTGAGCTGTGCGCGGTCTACGAGGGCGTGGTGCGAGGTGGCGTAAATCATGATGAACGCCGCAGCGTCCACATGCGAAAAGCCATCCGGCAGCGGCATGCACAGGGCTGCCGGGGCGATGGTGTGGGTGCCAAAACCGCCGGTGCCCGACAGGCAGGCCACGTTCTGGCCGACCTTGAGGTGGGTGACGCCTTCGCCCACGGCTGCCACCACGCCTGCGTACTCCGAGCCGGGGACGAAAGGCAGGGGCGGTTTCATCTGGTACTTGTTCTGCACGATCAGCAGATCGGGGAAGTTCAGGCTGGCCGCCTTGATCTCGATCAGCACCTCGCCCGCCTTGGGCGTGGGCGTGGGCAGTTCGGTCCAGGCCAGGGCGTCAACGCCGGTGGGGTTGGTGCAAAGCCAAGCGTGCATGGGAAAAGTCTCCTGTCAATGTGGTCTGCATGATAGGCGGGGCACCCGGGCGCACGATGTCCCACGAGCGACGGAGGGCGGGCCGTTGGGTGTGGGCGGGTGCCCCACCTACAATCCGTTGCAAGCTCTACCGCAACCCATGAAAATTCTGATCTCCAACGACGACGGCTACCAGGCTCCGGGCATCGTGGCGCTGCACGATGCCCTGAAAACCCTCGACGGGGTGGAGGTTGAAGTCGTCGCGCCCGAGCACAACAACAGCGCCAAGTCCAATGCGCTGACCCTGCACTCGCCACTGTATGTGCACAAGTCCCACAACGGCTTCCGCTATGTGAACGGAACGCCGGCCGACTGTGTGCACATCGCCCTGACGGGGCTGCTGGGCTACCGGCCCGATCTGGTGGTGTCGGGCATCAACAATGGCGCCAACATGGGCGACGACACCATTTATTCAGGCACCGTGGGCGCCGCGATGGAGGGTTATCTGTTTGGCATTCCGGCCATTGCCTTCTCGCAGGTGGACAAGGGCTGGGGCGAGATCGAGGCTGCAGCGGCCAAGGCGCGGGAGATTGTGGAGCAGATGCGCGCCCAGAACCTGGTGACCGATACACCCTGGCTGCTGAATGTGAACATTCCCAACATGCCGCTTGCGGCGCTGCAGCCCATCAAGCTGTGCCGCCTGGGACGCCGCCACGCGGCCGAGCGCGTGATCGTGCAGGAAAGCCCCCGGGGTGAGGCGATGTATTGGATTGGTGGCGCGGGAGCCGCCAAGGACGATGCGGAGGGCACGGATTTCCATGCCACGGCGCAGGGCCATGTGTCCATCACGCCACTGAAGGTGGACCTGACCGACCATGACAACCTTGGCTACTGGGCGCAAACGGCGTCCCGGCTTGCGGCAGGGGCGGCTGGCGCCCCCGAGCTCTGATGCAGCGCCGCCCTGGATTCCCGGCTCGGCTGCCCGGATCGGGTCCTGCGGCAGTCCGGGCCACGCCGGTGGCTCCCGCTGCGCGCAATCCAGTGGCAGCACCCCCTGTGGGTGTTGGGCTGGATTCTGCGGCGGTGCGCGCGCGCATGGTGCAAAAGCTGGCGGCAGGGGGCATCACATCGGCTGCGGTGCTGCAGGCCATGGGCACCGTGGAACGCCACCGTTTTGTGGACAGCGCCCTGGTCAACCAGGCGTATGAGGACACCAGTCTGCCCATTGGTCTGGGGCAGACCATCTCCAAGCCCAATGTCGTCGCCCGCATGTGCGAATTGCTCCTGGGCGCCGAAGGCGCACGCACCGATGGGCTGGGGCGTGTGCTGGAAATCGGTACGGGCTGCGGCTACCAGGCCGCCGTGCTGAGCCACCTGGCGCGCGAGGTCTACACCCTGGAGCGCCTGCGTGGCCTGCACGACAAGGCGCGCAACAACCTGCGCCCATTTCGGCTGGCCAATGTGCACCTGCTGTTCGGTGACGGCATGCTCGGCTATGCCAAGGGTGCGCCTTACGCGGCCATCATTGCCGCAGCCGGTGGTGACGCTGTGCCCCAGGCCTGGTGCGACCAATTGGCCGTGGGCGGCAGGCTGGTTGCGCCCATGGCGCTTGCGGGGGGGCAGCAGATGTTGCTTGTGATCGACAAAACCCCACACGGATTGAAACAAAGCGTGCTGGAGCCTGTGCATTTTGTCCCTCTAAAATCGGGGATTGCCTGAAGGGAATTGCTTATGTTCGTATCGCGTGGTCTTGTGGTTGGGTTTACTGTGGCACTGGCGGGTTTGGCGCTCAGTGGCTGCGGCACCCGGCTGAACAAGGCTCCAGTGGAAGACCGAGGCACATCCTCCTCCGCTCCCTCATCTTCTACACAGCCAGGTGTGGTGGTTGGCACCCCCATCAAGCCACTGCCAGGTGCCGAAAATGCGGGCAAGCCTGGCTATTACACAGTCAAGCCTGGAGATACCCTGATCCGAATCGGGCTGGAGTCAGGCCAGAGCTGGAAAGACATCGCGCGCTGGAACAACCTTGACAACGCAAATCTGATCGAAGTGGGCCAGGTTCTGCGCGTAGCGCCACCGGTTGCTGCTTCGCAGGCGGTCGCGTCGGACAGCGGCGTGGTCACCCGTCCTGTCACGTCTTCCTCCATCACGCCTGCAGCACCTGCGAGCACGCCAGCCCCTGCGGCCAGTGCCGCGAAACCTGCAACATCGGCGGCTTCTGGCCCTGTGGTGGCCGTTGCCCCCGCCACGCCTGCCGCACCCGCTGCCGCGGCCGAGGATGACATGGCGTTCATCTGGCCTGCGCCTGGCTCGTTGATTGCCGGTTTTGACGAGGCACGCAACAAGGGCTACGACATTGCTGGCAAGGCAGGTGACCCGGTCCTGGCCGCCGCCGATGGCCGCGTGGTGTATGCGGGCGCTGGGCTGCGCGGATACGGCAACCTTGTCATCCTCAAGCACAACAACACGTTTTTGACGGCATATGCCCATAACCAGACCTTGCTCGTCAAGGAAGATCAGGCCGTGCGCAAGGGGCAAAAAATCGCCGAGATGGGCAGCACCGACGCCGATCGCGTCAAGCTGCACTTTGAAATCCGCCGGCAGGGTAAGCCGGTGGATCCGTCGCGTTACCTGCCTCCCCGTTGAGCCCGGCTGTGGCTCAACCGCCTCTGGGCGCATCTGGCAGTGTGGATGCACCGGCCGGAGCCGCAGATGACTTGCTGAGCGAGGAGTCTGAAGGTCTGGCGGACGAATCCGGGAGCGAGCTTCGCTCCACGCAGATCGGCGCCGGGCAGCACGCCGCCCGGCTGGACAAGGCGCTGGCCGATCTGGTGCCCGAGTTCTCCCGCAGCTATCTGCAGCAATTGCTGGTGCAGGGGTTGGTCAGCCTCAATGGCAAACCGGTCACGAAGTCGGCGACCCGGGTGAAGGTGGGCGATCAGGTGGTGTTGGAAATGCGGCCCACGCTGCAGAGCCAGGCGTTTCGGCCCGAGCCCATGCACATCGAGGTCGTCCATGAGGATGCGCATCTGCTGGTGGTGAACAAGCCCGCTGGTCTGGTGGTCCACCCCGCGCCGGGGAACTGGAGTGGCACCTTGCTCAACGGCTTGCTCGCCCGCGACGATAAGGCGTTGACCGTGCCACGCGCTGGCATCGTGCACCGGCTCGACAAGGATACGAGTGGCTTGATGGTGGTTGCCCGTGATCGTGCCACCATGGACGCGTTGGTTGCACTGATTGCGGAGCGCAAGGTTCAGCGTCAGTATTTGGCGATGGCCCACGGCGCCTGGTCGGGGCCCAAGATGCGAACGGTGGATGCTCCCATCGGCCGGGATCCACGCAACCGCCTGCGCATGGCGGTGGTGGACTTGGCGCTCCATGCTGGCAAGCTGGCACGGACCGACATCCGCTGCCTGGCTGGTACGGACGACGGTTGCTGGGTGCAATGCACCCTGCACACGGGGCGCACCCACCAGATCCGGGTGCACATGGCATCTCTGAAGCACCCGCTGGTGGGGGACAGCCTCTATGGGGGAGCTCCGCTCGGGGCGATGCAGCGGCAGGCCCTTCATGCCTACCGCCTGGCCTTCGTGCATCCCGTCACGGGCCAGGCGCTGGAATTCCATGCTCCTGTGCCCGAAGACATGCGCCAAGCCCTCTCCTTGTGGGGGCTGGGCTACAATGCGCCCTGACGGCCAGACTGGCCCCAGCCCGAAGACGGAATCCCGCCGGGCTTCTGCGTCGCGCCAGCGCCCTTGCACAGCGCGCCATTGATTGCCCCTGCTGTTGATGTGCCACCCGTTGCAACGCGTGGCACTTTTCCAGGAATCGCTGAACCATGAACACGGTGGATGCCAAACGGGTCCTCGAAACTGCGCTGATCTGCGCGCAGCAGCCTGTGCCCCTGCGCGAGCTACGGGTGCTTTTCAATGACGCTCTGGGGTCGGACACGCTCAAGTTGCTGTTGCAGGAGTTGCAGCTTGAATGGTCGCAGCGGGGTGTAGAGCTGGTGCAGGTGGCCACGGGCTGGCGTTTTCAGAGCCGTCCCGAAATGCGTGAATACCTTGACAGGTTGCACCCCGAAAAGCCTCCGCGCTATTCGAGGGCCACCATGGAGACACTCGCGATCATTGCGTATCGCCAGCCGGTAACGCGCGGCGACATCGAGGACATCCGGGGGGTAACGGTCAATAGCCTGATCGTCAAGCAGTTGGAAGACCGGGGCTGGGTCGAGGTCATTGGGCACCGGGAAACGGTGGGGCGCCCCGCGCTGTTTGCAACCACCCGGCAGTTCTTGGATGACATGGGTTTGCAGTCGTTGGACCAATTGCCGGTGCTTGATGACCCCTCAGGCAATGCGAATGTGCTGGAAGCAATGGCCGCTGCAGCGCAAGGAGTGATAGAGCCGGAATCAACGCCTGAGGCCGAGGCTGAACTGCTGGCTGTGGCGATGGATAGTCAGCCATCAGAGTCTTCGGAGGCTGTTGCCGCCAGTGGGCAGTTGCTGCGTGTGGATGATTTTTTTCAGAGTGCGGAGACGGATCTCCGTGATGACGATGCCGATACCCCGGGTGGTATCCAGGGAAATACTTGATGAACGATTCGACCTCCGAAATCCCGGCCGATCTGCCGGATGCTGATCCTTCAGCGACAGCCTCAGCGCCCAAAAAAGCCGCTGTCAAACGTGCCCCGCGCAAGAAAAAAGTCGAGCCAGCGCAAGCCGTGGAAGTGCAGGATGCTGTGGACGTGCGCGTTTTGGATGCTGCTGAGGCACCTGCCCTGGCCGGGGAGTTGCTGCATGGGTTGAGCCAGCAGGATGTACCGGTCGCTCCTGTGGTTGCGCATGAGCCTGCAATTCCAGAGGCAGAGGCGGAGGCGTCTGACGCCACCCCCGAACCTCGCCATGGCGAGCGCCAGAATCGTGGGGACGGGCGGGCTCGGCAGCCGCGCCTCGACGGCGCTGGGCGCGACAAGCGCAAGGCAGGTGCTCCTGCGGTTCAGGGATACCAATTTGAAGATGTGGTGTCGGGGCGCTTCGATGAGGATGATGCCTCCGCAGAGATGGTTCCGGCTAAGCGGGTGCTTCTGCCCCAGGTGGAAACCCCCAAGCTTCACAAGGTGCTGGCGCAGGCGGGACTTGGCTCGCGCCTGGAGATGGAGCAACTTATTCTGGAAGGGCGCATCTCCGTCAACAACGAGCCAGCCCACATCGGCCAGCGCATCCAGTTCGGCGATCAGGTCAAGGTCAACGGCAAACCCATCCGCTACCGCATCGACCCGCCGCCAGCGCGGGTGATTGCGTACCACAAGCCTGTGGGGGAGGTGGTGACCCATGACGATCCTCAGAACCGGCCCACCGTCTTTCGCAAGCTGCCCCGGCTCATGCAGGGCAAGTGGCAGTCGGTCGGGCGCCTGGATCTGAATACCGAAGGCCTGCTGCTGTTCACCAGCTCGGGAGAGCTGGCCAACAAGCTCATGCATCCTCGTTTTGGGCTGGAGCGCGAATACGCTGTACGTGTGCTCGGCGCCCTCAGCAATGAGGAAAAGCAGAAGCTGCTCGATGGCGTGCGCCTGGACGATGGCATGGCGTCGTTTGGTTCCATCGAAGATGGTGGAGGCGAAGGTTCCAATTGCTGGTACCGGGTCACCATTTCCGAAGGGCGCAATCGCGAGGTGCGCCGCATGCTCGAATCTGTGGGCCATGCGGTCAGTCGGTTGATCCGCATTCGTTACGGTGCCATGGTGCTGCCACGGGGTCTCAAGCGCGGTGCCTGGCTGGAACTGGATGAGGGCGACATCCGGGCCCTGGTGCAGGCGGCGGGCGCCGGGCGTCCGGAAGCAGCGGAAGCTCGTTCGGATGAAGGGTCGGGGGCTGGCGGCGGACGGAGTGGCAACAAGCGCAACCGGGGGCGCAATGGTCCCCGCGTGGGCGACGGGCCGCGCCGCGACATGTCGCAGGGTGCGCCCGGTGGTCCCCGAGGGCAGAAACCCCGCCGTGATGGGGGGCAAGGGTTCGACCGTGGCAACAATGCAGGTGGTGGAGACCGCCCGCGCGGCGCGGCGCAGCCCGATCCGATGAAAACATCGGTGGGCTATATAGGCATGGACAGTCTCTCGCGGCATCGCCAGGACAAACGCCGCCCTGGTGGCGGAGGTCCACGTCGGGGTGGGGGCGGGCGCTAGGCGCTGTGCTGCCCCGGGCTCCCGGTTAGAATCGAGGGCTTTGTCCGGTGGACAAACGAATCACAGCAACATCAATTCAGGAAATCAATATGGCAATCGAACGCACTCTCTCCATCATCAAGCCCGACGCAGTGGCAAAGAACGTCATCGGTCAGATCTATGCACGCTTCGAAGCGGCAGGTCTCAAGATCGTGGCTGCACGTATGGCTCACCTGTCGCGCCTGGAGGCCGAGCAGTTCTACGCCGTGCACAAAGAGCGTCCTTTTTTCAAGGATCTGGTGGATTTCATGATCTCCGGTCCTGTGATGATCCAGGCCCTGGAAGGTGAAAACGCGATTCTGAAAAACCGCGAGCTCATGGGCGCCACGGACCCCAAGAAGGCAGAAGCCGGCACCATCCGCGCCGACTTCGCGGACAGCATCGATGCCAATGCAGTGCATGGCTCCGACGCTGCGGAAACCGCCCAGGCAGAAGTGGCTTTCTTCTTCCCTGGTCTGAACATTTACTCGCGCTGATATGGGTGTCCCCATGCCTGTTCCCGCACACGTGGGATACCTGCGCTATGGGGACGACTGCGTTCGGCCCATCCCGGGGAGGGCGCAGTGACCACCAATCTTTTGGAATTTGATCTCGACGGTCTGGCGGCTTTCTGCCAGCAGTTGGGTGAAAAGCGGTTTCGCGCCACGCAGTTGTTTCGCTGGATTCATCAGCGCGGCGCCAGTGACTTTGACGCCATGAGTGATCTGGCAAAGGCCTTGCGCGACAAGCTCAAGGGCTGTGCTCGCGTCGAGGCCTTGCCCGTCATCTCTGAACATGTCTCCTCAGACGGCACGGTCAAGTGGCTGTTTGACGTGGGGGATGGCAATGCGGTCGAGGCGGTTTTTATTCCCGAAGATGATCGCGGAACCCTGTGTATATCCTCGCAGGCTGGCTGTGCTGTGGGTTGCCGCTTCTGTTCCACGGGGCATCAGGGCTTCAGCAGAAATCTCACCACAGGGGAGATCGTTGCACAGCTTTGGTTTGCTGAACATTCCTTGCGCCAGCGCCTCCAATCCGAGGACCGCGTCATTTCGAACGTGGTGATGATGGGAATGGGGGAGCCGCTGCAGAACTACTCGGCCCTCGTTCCGGCTTTGCGGGTCATGCTGGACGACCATGGGTATGGTTTGTCACGCAGGCGGGTCACAGTTTCAACGTCGGGTGTGGTTCCGATGATGGACCGCTTGTCCGTGGATTGTCCTGTGGCTCTCGCGGTGTCTCTGCATGCGCCGAATAACCCCTTGCGCGACAACTTGGTGCCGCTGAACCGCAAGTACCCTATTGAGGAATTGCTGGCTGCCTGCAATCGATATCTGGCGCATGCGCCGCGCGACTTTATTACGTTTGAATACTGCATGCTCGATGGTGTCAATGACCAGGTTGAGCACGCACGGCAGCTGATCGAACTCGTCAAGCCCGCCCGTGGTGTGGGTGTGCGCTGCAAATTCAACCTGATTCCTTTCAATCCGTTTCCCGCGTCAGGGCTGTTGCGTTCGCCACAAAATCAGGTGCTGGCTTTCGCAAAAGTCTTGAGCGAAGCGGGTATCGTCACGACCGTGCGCAAGACCCGCGGAGATGATATCGACGCTGCTTGTGGTCAGCTCGCAGGCGATGTCAAGGACCGCACAAGGGCTGCCGAGCGCATGGCAAAGCAGCGGACAATCGTGCTCAAACCGGTGACTTGATCAACAAGCAATCGGCATACTTCAAGGAGGCTCTACATGGTGAGATTGGTTGGACGCTGGCAGCAATGGGGCCGCTGGACTCTCACGGCATGTGGCGTGGTGGCCTGCGTGGCTGCGCTTCAAGGGTGTGCAACCAATAGCGGCATGCCGACCGCCGACGCCAACGCGGGAATGATCACCCCGTCTGATGAGCCAGAGACGCGGCGCCGCGCCCGTATCCGTCTGGAGCTTGCTTCCAACTATTTTGAGAATGGTCAGACGGCCGTGGCGCTCGATGAAGTCAAGCAGGCGCTTGCAGCTGATCCCACCTACGCTGATGCCTTCAATCTTCGTGGCCTCATTTACATGAGGTTGAGCGATTTTGCCCAGGCGGACGACAGTTTTCGCCGGGCATTGGCACTGCGGGGCGGGGATCCCAATCTGCTGCACAACTACGGTTGGTTGTTGTGCCAGCAGCAAAAGTACGCCGAGGCGAATCAGCACTTTGGTCGGGCCCTCGCAAATCCTGCATACACAGCACGCAGCAAGACCTTGATGGCCCAAGGTCTGTGCCAATCAGGCGCTGGCCAGTTTGCGGAGGCCGAGCAGTCGCTGCTGAAAGCTTATGAACTGGATGCGGCAAACCCTGTGGTGGGTTATCACCTCGCGGCGCTTTTGTTGCGTCGCAATGAATTGACCCGGTCTCAGTTCTATATCCGGCGGCTGAACAACAGCCAGTACGCCAATTCTGAGTCGTTGTGGCTGGGGATCAAGGTTGAGCGCGCTTTGGGTGATTCCGTGGCCATGAAGCAACTGGCTGATCAGTTGCGCAAGCGTTTCCCGGACTCACGGGAGTTGGGTGCATACGAGCGTGGGGCTTTCAATGAGTGAGGTTTTGGAAAGTGGTGGGGTAACAGCGGGTGGTTTGCTGAGGGAGGCGCGACAAGCGTCTGGTATGCACATCGCTGCTTTGGCAGTGGCGCTGAAAGTGCCTGTCAGCAAGCTGGAGGCGCTGGAGGCGGATAACTATGAGGCCCTGCCCGATACAGTGTTTGTGCGTGCGCTTGCCTCCAGCATGTGCAGAACGCTCAAGTTGGACCCCGCCCCCATTTTGTCGCTGTTGCCACAAAGTAAAAGCCCTCGCCTGGCTACAGACAGTGCGGGATTGAATGCTCCGGTGAAAGGCAGTATCGGGAAGTCGTCTTCCTCATCGGCGTCTTTTTCCTCAGGGTCCACCTCGCGGTCCGTAACGGTGGTGGTTTTGGCGCTGCTGGTGGGGGCACTGATCCTGGTCTTTTTCCCCAGGCAGCAGGACGGTGTAACGAGCCCGCTTGTTGCCCCCGCATCGATCCAACCGCCGGCTGATGTGGTCGAGCAGCAGGCCACCCCTGCTGTCACGGGTGCGTCGGATGCAATCCCCGCTGCTGCCCAGCGCATCCCCGACGTTTCTCTGCCGTCAGTGGCAGGTCGCACAGACGCGGCTCCCGCCGTTGCGGTTGCCGCTACTAACAACGCTGCATCAGCCCCAGTGGAGGCGGCAAGCGCTACAACGCCACCGGTCGGCGCATTGGTGCTGCGCGCGCGCAGCGAATCCTGGGTGCAGGTGCGTGATTCCGCAGGCACCGTGGCGTTGCAAAGGAATCTTGCGGCGGGTGAGTCGGTGTCTGTCGCGGGTCAAATGCCGCTGGCCGTGGTGATTGGTCGTGCCGACGTGACAGAGGTATTCGTGCGCGGAAAGCCTTTTGACTTGACGCCTGTGTCCCGTGAGAACGTAGCTCGCTTCGAGGTGAAATAATGGAACGGTTACCTTGTGAGATGGGGCCCATTGCGGTGGCGTCCCCCTTGCCACGGCGGTCCCGCCAAGCCAGGATTGTGTGGGGATCGCGCGTGGTGACCGTGGGCGGGGATGCTCCGGTGCGAGTGCAGTCCATGACCAACACAGACACCGTGGATGCCATTGGCACGGCCATTCAGGTCAAGGAACTGGCGCAGGCCGGCTCCGAGTTCGTCCGGATTACGGTGAACACCCCCGAGGCCGCAGCGGCAGTACCCTACATTCGTGAACAATTGGACCGTATGGGAGAAAGCGTTCCCTTGGTGGGGGACTTTCACTACAACGGGCACCGGCTTCTTACGGATTTTCCTGAGTGCGCACAGGCGCTCTCTAAGTACCGCATCAATCCCGGCAACGTAGGCAAGGGCGACAAGAGGGATCGGCAGTTCGGCCAGATGATCGATGCAGCCATTCGCTGGAACAAAGCCGTGCGTATTGGTGTGAATTGGGGCAGCCTTGACCAGGACTTGCTGGTTGATTTGATGGATGCCAACAGCCGCCGTGCTACTCCTTGGGAAGCACGCCAGGTGATGTACGAGGCGTTGATTACCTCGGCTATTGAATCTGCGCGTCGGGCCGAAGAAATGGGCCTTGATGGCAACCAAATCATCTTGTCCTGCAAAGTCAGCGGTGTGCAGGACCTGATTTCTGTGTACCGTGAACTGGCGCGCCGCTGCGACTACCCTTTGCACCTGGGACTCACGGAAGCAGGCATGGGAACCAAAGGCACAGTAGCGTCGGCTGCTGCGTTGTCTGTGTTGCTGCAGGAGGGTATTGGTGACACCATTCGCGTGTCTCTGACGCCCCAGCCCGGTGAAGCGCGCACACAGGAGGTCGTGGTGGCCTCCGAGATACTGCAGGCTCTGGGGTTGCGTGTATTCGTTCCCAGTGTCACGGCGTGTCCTGGCTGTGGTCGCACTACCAGCACCACCTTCCAGGACCTCGCCAAGCAGATTGATGATTTTCTGCGTGCCCAGATGCCTGTATGGCGCGTTCGCTATCCTGGCGTCGAAAACTTGCGTGTTGCGGTGATGGGATGCATTGTCAATGGGCCTGGTGAGAGCAAGCACGCGGACATCGGCATCAGCCTGCCTGGTACGGGGGAGGCGCCAGCAGCCCCTGTGTTCATTGATGGCGAGAAGGCGATGACGCTGCGGGGTGACAACATCGCCCATGAATTCCACCAAATTGTCGAGCAGTACATCGAAAAGCGTTTTGGCGCCGCCGCTGTGACTTTGGCCTGAGCGTTGCTCGCCTTACCCTGATTGATACTGAGCCGCTATCTTGAGATGGTGGGTGATGTCCTTCGAATAGTTGCCAGATAGAGAAAAGAACAGTTGTGAGTAACGAAAAAAGCGCTTCGTCGACCAAGCCGGAAAAGCTGGTGGCCGTGAAAGGCATGAACGATATCCTGCCTCCTGAATCCGCCCGATGGGAGTGGCTGGAGTCCAAGGTCCGCACCCTTATGGCTCGATATGCCTATCGCAACATCCGTACGCCGATTGTTGAGCCCACGGCGCTGTTTGTTCGTGGCCTCGGCGAGGTCACGGACATCGTCGAAAAAGAGATGTACTCATTCGAGGATCGTCTCAATGGTGAGCATCTCACTTTGCGTCCCGAAGCGACTGCAGGGGTGGTTCGCGCAGTCGCTGAGCATTCCATGCTGTATGACGGAGGCAAGCGCCTCTACTACATGGGGCCTATGTTCCGCCATGAGCGTCCGCAGCGCGGGCGGTATCGCCAATTTCACCAGATTGGCGCTGAAGCGCTCGGCTTTCCTGGTGCGGAGGTCGATGCGGAGTTGATTCTTCTGGCCCACTCGCTGTGGCGCGAACTGGGGTTGCAGAACGTGCGCCTGGAACTGAACAGCCTGGGTGAACCGCATGAACGCAAGGCGCACCGAGCGGCGCTGATTTCGTACCTGGAACAGCATGTCGAGGTGCTGGATGAGGAGGCGCGTCGGCGTCTGCATAGCAATCCGTTGCGCATTCTGGATACCAAGAACCCCGCTATGCAGGCCGTGGTGGAGGCTGCGCCTCGATTGATTGATTTTCTGGGGCCAAAGTCGCTCGCGCACTTTGATGCTGTGAAGTCCATTCTGAGCGCCAATGATGTGGCCTGGACAGTGAACCCCCGGCTGGTTCGGGGCATGGACTACTACAACCTTACGGTCTTTGAGTTTGTCACTGATCAGCTGGGGTCGCAGGGCACCATTTGTGGTGGTGGTCGCTACGACTATCTGATAGAGCAGATCGGTGGCAAGGCAGCCCCGGCGGTGGGTTGGGCGCTTGGGGTTGAGCGTGTGCTTGAACTGCTCAAGGAGCAGACCAGCACGGTCCCAGCCCTTGTACCTGATGTCTATGCCGTGATTCCCTCTGTGGCGGCGCTGCCCGTGGCTGTGACCACCATCGAGCGCCTGCGGCAGTTGGGCCTCAGTGTGCAGATGCATGCTGCGCCTGCAGGGGGCGAAGGTATGGGCAGCATGAAATCCCAATTCAAGAAGGCAGATGGGAGTGGCGCGCAGCACGCGCTGGTCTTTGGGGAGGATGAGCTGTCCCGAGGGATGGTTGTCGTCAAGTCGTTGCGCGATGGTGTGGGTGCACAGTCTGACCATCCGCTAGATTCCCTGGCCGATTGGGCCTCCAACCTACAATCCAACCGCTAAACAGAACACATTCCATGGCAAATCACCTTGATCTCGAAGAACAAGAGCAGCTTGATCAGCTCAAGCATTTCTGGAACACCTGGGGCACCCTCATCAGCTCCGTGCTGATTTTGGTGGCAGGCTCCTTGGTCGCCTGGAACGGATACCAGTATTGGCAGAACCGGCAGGCAAGTCAGGCCGCAGCGCTCTACGATGCTGTAGACGTGGCTGCCCGAGCGGGTGACCAGGCGCGCATGGCTCAGGCGTTTGCCGACCTCAAGGCCAAGTATGCGGGAACTACCCAGGCCAGTCAGGCGGGGCTTGCATTGGCCAAGACCATGGTTGAGGCAGGCAATGCTGATGGCGCCAAGGAGGCGCTTGCCTGGGTGGCTGCTCAGTCGGGAGATGATGGTCTCAAGGCATTGGCCAAGGTCCGCTTGGCCAGCGTGCTGATGGATCAAAAAAACTACGACGACGCACTCAAGCAGTTGTCTGGAAGCGCTCCTTTGGAGTTTGAAGCGGTCTTTGCAGATCGCAAGGGAGACATTTATCTGCTGCAGGATAAGCGTGCGGAAGCTGTTGCGGAGTATGCCAAGGCCTATAAGTCCTTCGAGGAGGGGGTGGAGTACCGTCGTCTTGTGGAGGTAAAGCTCGGTGCTCTGGGTGTTTCTCCACAAGGTGTTGCAGTAGCTGCCGCCGGATCCATTGATGGGGTGAAATAGCCATGGCATTCATTTGTGGAGACGGCGCAAAGGGCAGGGTGTTCGGCCTGCGGTGCATTTCTTCAGCGGTCCTGGTTGCCACATTGGCTGGATGCTCGCTGTGGAACAGCGGGAGCTCCAAGCCGATGCCGGCAGATCTGGGGGCCAATGTTGCGGTGCTGGGTGTGCGGCAGGCTTGGACTGCGCGCATTGGCAGCGTTGCTGGATTGCCGCTTGATGTCCATTCCGCAGGCAATGTGGTGACTGTTGCCTCCTCCGACGGGGTTGTGGCGGCCATCGACGCCCGAACCGGTGGCGACGTTTGGCGTGTAGCGCTTTCAGAGCCTTTGTCTGCGGGGGTGGGTAGCGACGGAAAATCGGCTGCGGTTGTTTCCCGCAGCAACACCTTGATCGTTCTGGATGCTGGCCGTGAGCGGTGGCGCCAATCATTGGCTGCGCAAGTATTCACCCCCCCTCTCGTTGCGGGTGGACGCGTATTTGTGCTTTCGGCCGATCGTTCTTTGGCAGCATTTGATGCGGTGTCTGGCCGCAAACTCTGGAGTCAGCAGCGCCCCGGTGAGCCTCTGGTTTTGCGCCAGGCGGGCGTTTTGCTGGCTGTTGGAGATACGTTGGTTGCGGGGTTTTCCGGCCGTGTCGTAGGTCTGAATCCAGACAATGGCAGCGTTCGTTGGGAGGCTCCTTTGGCGAGTGCGCGGGGCACCAACGACGTTGAGAGGCTGGTGGAGTTGGTTGGGCGTACCAGCAGGGTAGGCGATTCCATCTGTGCACGTGCCTTCCAGACGGCTGTGGGTTGTGTCAATGCTGCCAGAGGCGCAGTGACTTGGACGCAACCCGCCAGTGGTGCCGATGGCGTGCATGGAGACGGGGAGGCCCTGTTCGGTGCGGAGGGCAATGGCACGGTCCTGGCGTGGCGTCGCAGCGATGGTTCGCGTCTGTGGGCCACCGACAGGCTCAAACACCGCAAACTGACGGCGCCCTTGTTGTTGGGCCGCTCTGTCGTAGTCGGGGACGACACAGGCCTCGTTCACCTGCTATCCCGCACGGACGGTTCGCCGCTCAACCGCATCGCCACGGACGGATCTGGCATTGCCGCAGCACCCGCTGTAGCCGCAGATACGTTGGTGGTGGTTACTCGCAATGGTGGTGTCTACGGATTCCGGCCAGATTGATGGATTTTATTTAATGAAGCCAGTTATCGCCCTCGTGGGGCGTCCGAATGTCGGCAAGTCCACGCTCTTCAATCGCCTGACCAAGTCCCGCGACGCCATTGTTGCGGACTTTGCAGGGCTTACGCGTGACCGGCATTATGGCAATGGCAAGCAGGGCAAGCACGAGTACATCGTCATCGATACCGGCGGTTTTGAGCCTGATGCATCGAGCGGAATTTACAAGGAAATGGCCAAGCAGACGCAGCAGGCCGTTGCCGAAGCTGATGTGGTCATTTTTGTGGTGGATGCGCGCGCAGGTGTATCTGCGCAAGACCATGACATCGCCAATTATTTGCGCCGCCTTGGTAAACCTTGTGTACTTGTTGCCAACAAAGCCGAAGGCATGCTGGAGGGCGTGCAACTCGCCGAGTTCTATGAGCTGGGTCTGGGCGAGGTTTACCCTGTGTCTGCTGCCCATGGGCAGGGTATTCGAAGCCTGGTGGAGATTGCGCTGGAGCCGCTTCAGCTTCCTGACCCCGACGACTCTGATGTTGAATCTGACAAAGGCATCATCAAACTTGCTGTGGCAGGTCGGCCGAATGTTGGCAAATCGACGCTGATCAACACCTGGCTCGGCGAAGAGCGTCTGGTTGCGTTTGATATGCCGGGAACGACCCGTGATGCGATTACGGTACCCTTCGAACGCAATGGGCAGCGCTTTGAATTGGTGGATACAGCGGGATTGCGCCGCAAGGGAAAAGTTTTCGAGGCGATAGAGAAATTCTCGGTCGTCAAGACGCTCCAAGCCATTGAATCGGCCAATGTGGTGCTGCTGTTGCTCGACGCTACCCAGGGTGTCACTGATCAGGATGCGCACATTGCGGGGTACATCTTGGAGAGCGGGAGAGCCGTGGTTGTTGCGGTTAACAAGTGGGATGCCGTTGATGACTACCAGCGTCAGTTGCTGGAGCGGTCTATCGAGACCCGGCTCGCATTTCTGAAATTTGCGTCCTTGCATTTCATTTCTGCAAAAAAACGGCAGGGTTTGGGGCCGGTGTGGGCATCGATTGCTCAAGCCCACAAGGCGGCGACCTGCAAGATGTCAACGCCGATATTGACGCGCCTGTTGCTAGAAGCTGTTCAATTTCAGAGTCCGAAACGCGCAGGCATGTTTCGACCAAAGATGCGATATGCCCATCAGGGAGGCATGAATCCCCCCGTGATCATCATCCATGGTAATTCGTTGGAACACGTCACAGATGCCTACAAGCGCTTTCTGGAGGGCCGCTTCCGCAAAGAATTCGACTTGGTGGGTACACCGCTCCGGATAGAGATGAAGACATCGCACAACCCTTTCGCTGATAAAGAGGAAGCCTAAGTCAAAGGCTGGATTCCCAAAGGGCCATGTATCCTGAGGCGGGGTTGTGCTCCGTGCTGTGGTAAGGTGCTGGTTTACAACAACATTTTTGAACACGGAGAATATCGTGAGCAACAAAGGCCAGCTTTTGCAAGACCCCTTCCTCAACGCTTTGCGTCGGGAGCATGTTCCTGTTTCCATCTATCTCGTGAACGGAATCAAACTGCAGGGGCAGATCGAATCGTTTGATCAGTACGTGGTGTTGCTGCGCAATACAGTCACCCAGATGGTCTACAAGCATGCCATTTCCACCATCGTGCCGGGCCGCGCGGTCAACTTCTCTACTGCCGACACCTCTGATGCAGATAGCAACAACGCTTAAGTTGTTGTTTGTGTTGCCGTTTTCGCGTCTTGCCCTGTTCGGGCGAGGGGGCAATCTACTTTGCAATCGATGACCGCTTCGTCGGGAGATGGCACCCCGGTGCTTCTGGTTGGGGTTGATTTTGGTCTTCCTCACTTCGACGGCGATCTCGAAGAATTGGGATTGCTTGCGCAGACAGCGGGTATGAAGCCTGTCGCCCGCTTGACGTGCAAACGCAAGGCGCCAGATGCGGCCTTGTTTATTGGCAGTGGCAAGGCGGATGAAATCCGTACGTTGGCACAAATGCATGGCGCGGCGGAAGTCTTGTTCGATCAGTCACTCAGTCCGGCGCAACAGCGAAACCTGGAGCGTCACCTTGAGCTTCCAGTCAATGACCGAACGTTGTTGATCTTGGAAATCTTCGCGCAACGTGCCCGCAGCCACGAGGGCAAACTCCAGGTGGAGTTGGCAAGATTGCAGTATCTCAGCACCCGCCTTGTGCGCCGCTGGTCGCATCTGGAGCGCCAGACAGGGGGCATTGGTGCGCGCGGCGGCCCGGGTGAAAAACAGATTGAACTGGATCGTCGGATGATTGGCGACGCCGTCAAGCGCACGCGTGAGCGCCTCGTGAAGGTCAAACGCCAGCGGACCACCCAGAGAAGGCAGCGTGAGCGACGCGATACGTTCAATATTTCATTGGTGGGGTATACCAACGCTGGTAAGTCCACGCTCTTTAATGCGCTGGTGAAGGCTCGCGCCTACGCTGCAGACCAGTTGTTTGCAACACTGGACACCACAACACGGCAACTCTATTTGGGCGATGCTGGGCGATCGGTGTCCCTCTCGGATACCGTAGGGTTCATTCGAGACCTTCCCCATGGCTTGGTGGATGCATTCCAGGCAACGTTGCAAGAGGCCATTGATGCGGACCTTCTGCTTCATGTAGTGGATGCTTCCAATCCGGGCTTTCCTGAACAAATGGCTCAGGTTCAAAAGGTCTTGAACGAGATTGGTGCAGCTGACATCCCCCAGATACTTGTGTTCAACAAGTTGGATTCTCTACAGGCTGAGCAGCGCCCCCCGCTTCTTGAAGACCAGTACGACGTGGATGGGCATGTCTTCCCGCGCTTGTTTGTGAGTGCTCGTTCTGGTGAGGGGTTGGATGCCCTGCGCCATGCGCTCTCGCTAAGGGTACTTGCCGCTCAAAAATGCATGACCCCTGATGCCGCCATTGAATTGCCAGGGGCCGCGCCCTGATTGGGCACAATGCCAGCATTACCAATGCCATCCAGAGAACCAGAGACTTTGCGCATGAATTTTCAAAATCGCACCCTACGCTGGGCTTCGCTGCCAGAACGTATTCGGGGCATGTTCAATCTGAATGACCCTCGGTGGGGGCGCGGCGACGATAACAAGGCAGACGACGGTGCACGTCCGGAGGAGCGTCCTGCTACGCCTCCTCCTGCTGGAAATCGTGGCGGCGATCAGCGGCCTGGCAACGGGCAGCCGCCCGACCTTGATGAGCTTTGGCGCGATCTCAATAAGAAGCTCGGAGGTTTTTTTGGCTCCAAGAACGGCGGTGGCCGTGGTCCGGGCAACGGTGGTAGTTCTGGGGGGGGCTTCCAGCCAGATATGAAGAGCGCTGGTGTGGGCGTGGGGCTGATCGCTGGGATCGTCTTTGTGATCTGGATGGGAACAGGATTTTTTATCGTTCAGGAAGGTCAGCAGGCGGTCATTACCCAGTTCGGCAAGTACAAAAGCACCGTGGGTGCAGGTTTTAACTGGCGTTTGCCGTACCCCATCGAGCGCCACGAACTGGTATTTGTCACCCAGATTCGGTCTGCCGATGTGGGGCGAGACAGCATCATCAAGAGCACCGGTCTGCGTGAGTCGGCCATGCTCACGGAAGATGAAAATATCGTCGAGATCAAGTTCGCGGTCCAGTACCGCTTGAGTGACGCCCGCGCGTGGCTGTTTGAAAGCAAGAACCCTTCGGATGCGGTGGTTCAAGCTGCGGAGACGGCAGTTCGGGAGGTGGTCGGGAAGATGCGCATGGATACGGCATTGGCCGAAGAGCGTGATCAGATTGCTCCCCGTGTCCGCACACTCATGCAAACCATCTTGGATCGCTACAAGGTAGGTGTCGAGGTGGTGGGTATCAACCTGCAGCAAGGTGGTGTCCGTCCACCTGAGCAGGTGCAGGCCTCCTTTGACGATGTCCTCAAAGCGGGGCAGGAGCGTGAGCGGGCCAAGAATGAAGCCCAAGCCTATGCCAATGATGTGATTCCGCGTGCAGTGGGGTCCGCATCGCGCTTGAACGAAGAAGCTGCAGCCTACAAGGCCCGGATTGTTGCCCAGGCACAAGGTGATGCGCAGCGGTTTTCTTCGATTCTGGCAGAGTATCAGAAGGCTCCACAGGTGACCCGGGACCGCATGTATCTGGAGGCGATGCAGCAGATTTATGGCAACGTAACCAAGGTGCTGGTTGAATCACGGCAGGGTTCCAACCTGTTGTATTTGCCACTGGACAAGATCATGCAAAGTGTCGCCAGCGGAGGGGGGGCATCGGATGCTCCAGCTGCAAATACTACGGCCCCCGTTGCAGCGCCTGCAGCCCCTTCGACTACTTTTTCGAATGACCCCCGCGCGCGTGACAGCAGTCGCACACGCGATCGTGAAACTCGCTAGGAGCAACTCGTGAACAGAGTCGGATTTATTGCATCTACCCTCTTGGTGGTGCTGGCCCTGATGAGCTCCATGCTTTTTGTGGTGGACCAGCGCCAGTTTGGTGTGCTTTACGCCTTGGGGCAGATTAAGGAAGTGATCACAGAGCCAGGCTTGAATTTCAAGCTGCCCCCGCCTTTTCAAAACGTGTCGTACATCGACAAACGCCTTTTGACACTGGATAGCAGTGACACGGAGCCCATGTTGACTGCGGAGAAGCAACGGGTGGTCATCGACTGGTATGTGCGGTGGCGTATTTCCGAGCCAACGGAGTACATCCGTAACGTTGGACTGGATGAGAGTGCCGGAGCGATGCAACTTAATCGCGTGGTGCGCAATGCTTTCCAGGAGGAAATCAACAAGCGCACCGTCAAGGAGCTTCTTTCTCTGAAGCGGGAAGCGCTGATGGCGGATGTGAAGCGCGAAGTGCTGGAGACCGTTCGTGGCGCCAAGCCGTGGGGTGTGGATGTTGTCGATGTTCGTATTACCCGCGTCGATTACGTGGAGGCGATTACGGAATCGGTGTATCGGCGCATGGAGGCCGAGCGCAAACGCGTGGCCAATGAACTCCGTTCTACGGGGGCGGCGGAAGGTGAAAAAATTCGTGCTGATGCAGACCGCCAGCGCGAGATCACTATTGCCAATGCCTACAGGGATGCTCAGAAGATCAAAGGGGAAGGTGACGCCGAAGCCGCGCGCATTTATGCCGAGGCGTTTGGGCGGGACCCGCAGTTTGCGCAGTTCTACCGGAGCCTGGAAGCCTACAAATCCAGCTTCAACAAGAAGAGCGATGTAATGGTTCTGGACCCCTCGTCATCAGAGTTTTTCAAGACATTCCGAGGTGGAAACTCTGCGGCTATGCCTGCAGCACCCCGGAAGTAGTCCCCCTGCTGATTGTCGACATCCTGCCGCTGTGGATTCGGAAAGCCTGTGGGCAGCGCTCGCCTTGGTGCTGGTGATTGAGGGACTGCTGCCATTTCTTTCGCCTCAGAGTTGGCGACGTGCAGTCGCTCAGATTTCGCTGCTGCAGGATGGCCAGATTCGGTTTTTCGGTTTGCTGGCAATCGTTGCTGGCGTGTTGATGCTCTGGCTCTGAACAGCGCCAGAGCCGATAGCGGGTGGAGTCTCTCTGGGCTCTTCGCCGCTCCCGGTAGAATCACGGTTTTAACAGCCTCCCCTTTTTTCCATGTCTGCTTGGGTCCTTCCGGATCACATTGCCGATGTCTTGCCGTCCGAAGCACGGCACATCGAAGAATTGCGTCGCGGGCTGCTTGATACAGCCCGCTGCTACGGCTATGAGCTGGTCATGCCCCCGTTGCTGGAGCATCTTGAATCCCTGTTGACGGGTACGGGAGAAGCTCTCGATCTCCAGACTTTCAAACTGGTGGACCAGCTCTCGGGGCGATCCATGGGACTCCGAGCGGACACTACCCCCCAGGTCGCTCGAATTGACGCGCATTTGCTCAATCGCAAGGGCGTGACACGCCTCTGTTATTGCGGGCCAGTGCTGCATACCCGGCCTGATCGTCCGCATGCCACCCGCGAGCCGCTCCAGTTCGGCGCAGAAATCTTCGGGCATGCTGGGCTGGAGGCTGATCTTGAGGCGTTGCAGCTCGCCCGGGAATGCTTGCGCATTGCCAATGTGCCCAGCACCACGATTGACCTGGCGGATGTGCGCATCGTGCGCAATCTTCTGGCGGGCGTGTCCGTGAATGTCCAGGTGTTGAGCGGTATCCATGCGGCACTGGCAGCCAAGGACGCGGCTGAACTCGCGGCATTGACCCGAGATTTCCCTGTGGAGTCGCGCGAGGGTTTGTTGGCGTTGCTTCAGCTCTATGGGGATCAGGGTGTGTTGATTGAGGCTCAAAAAGCCTTCCAGCGCTTTCCTGGCATATCTCAAGTGCTATCAAATTTAAATTGGCTGGCATCCCGCCTTGAGGGGGCTGCTGTCACTTTTGATCTGGCCGATCTGCGTGGCTATGCCTACTACAGCGGTGCACGTTTTGCGATCTATGCCCCGGGCGCAAGCGATGCGCTCGTTCGGGGTGGCCGTTATGACGAGGTGGGGGCTGTGTTCGGCCGCAATCGTCCCGCAGCGGGATTTAGTCTGGATATCAAGCAGGTAGTGGGCGTGGTCTCTCCACGGGCATTGAAAGCTGCTATCCGTGCTCCCTGGGGAGAGTCGGATGAAGTGAATGCAGCCATCGCGGAACTCCGCACGTCTGGTGAGACGGTGGTTTGTGTTTTGCCGGGGCATGAGAGCGAAGTGGACGAGTTCCACTGTGATCGGGAACTGGTGCAGATTGCGGGCCGCTGGGTCGTGCAGGCTGTTTAAGCAATTGACAATTGAATTGGGTTTGAGATGAAAGCAACCAAAGGTCGCAACGTAGTGGTGGTCGGAACCCAGTGGGGTGACGAAGGCAAAGGCAAGCTGGTTGATTGGCTGACCGAAAGCGCGCAAGGTGTCGTCCGTTTTCAAGGTGGGCACAACGCGGGCCACACACTGGTCATCAATGGTGTCAAGACGGCACTACACCTGATCCCTAGTGGCATCATGCGCCCAGGCGTCAAGTGCTACATCGGCAATGGTGTTGTCTTGTCGGCAGCCAAGCTGTTTGAGGAAATCGAAGGCCTTGAAAAAGCGGGCGTCGAAGTGCGTTCACGCTTGCGAATCAGCGAAGCTTGCCCGCTGATTCTTCCGTTCCATGCAGCCATTGATGTGGCGCGTGAAGCTGCACGTGAACAGGGTGGAACGGAAAAAATTGGAACTACTGGTCGCGGTATTGGCCCCGCGTATGAAGACAAGATTGCCCGTCGTGCCCTGCGGGTGCAAGACTTGAAGTACCCCGAGCGGTTTGCTGCCAAGCTTCGTGAATTGCTGGATCTGCATAACCATATCCTTACGACCTATCTGCGCTCGGGCGCCTTCGTGTTTGGTGATGCACTCAAGCCGTATATCGAGGACGGCAAGGTTCAGTTCGATGTGGTGTATGCAGAAGCGATGCGCCATGCTGAGTTGCTCAAGCCCATGATGGCTGATGTATCGCGCGAGCTTAACGACGCCCATCGAGATGGTGCCAATCTTCTGTTTGAGGGCGCACAAGGTACGCTACTCGATGTGGATCATGGGACCTACCCCTATGTCACATCGAGCAATTGTGTAGCCGGGAACGCAGCGGCCGGCTCGGGCGTCGGTCCCGGCATGTTGCATTACATACTCGGTATTACCAAAGCGTATTGCACCCGCGTTGGCGGTGGCCCTTTCCCGACGGAGCTGGACTGGGAAGTGCCTGGTACGCCTGGGTATCACATGAGTACGGTGGGCGCTGAGAAGGGTGTGACCACGGGGCGTAGTCGTCGATGCGGCTGGTTC